>CAJQQE010000047.1 GCA_905480395.1 uncultured Phycisphaerales bacterium | reverse complement strand
TGGGTTGGCTCTCAAGTTGTGGTTCTGGATCCGACGATTCAGGCGTCCGTCGCCTCGTCATCGTTGAAGTACTCGGTGTCGTCTCCGGCGTCGGCCTGCAGTTGTTTCAGGACTCCCCGGGCGGCGGCCAAGTGGGCTTCGGCGTGGAGCTCGCCGTGTTGCTTAGCGTGAGCGTCTGGATGTGCATCGCGACGTATTCGGATCTCGCACTGCTGCTGATCGTAGTCGCCGGCGTTCCGGGCCTGCTCGCCTTCTTCGGCGGCATACCACTGCTGCGTCGCCCGCTGTCCCCGAGGCTGGTGGCCTGTTCGATGATCCCCGCCATCGTCCTGGTCGGGGCGTTCTACACGCTGGCGATCCACATGTACCTGAGTCTCGGTGGCTGGCCGACACTCATCGGCGATTCGGGATTCTCATCGGCTCTGAAGTTCCACGCAGAGATCGCGCAGTGCTGCTTCGGGGGTCTCTTCCTCATCCTCTTCGTCACATGGCCGATCGCGGTCGCGGTCTTCGCCGTCGTGCGCCGATGGCACGCCGGTGTTCATTACCTCGGCATGCTCGCGCTCGCCTGGGCCCTCGGGCTCGGACTCATGGAACTCGGGCCGGATCGGTTCCTGTACTGGTGGGGGGACTGAATCGCGGATGTCGTCGCGACTCAGTCAGTGGGACGCACGATGCCAGCTGGGCGAAGGGGCGGCCGTCACGAATCGCCCGGGACGGCCGGGTGACCCCGGTTCTTCTAGCAGTCGCCCCAGTAACTCAGGAGCAGGCCGAGGTCGCCACCGTCGGTGACGCCGTCGCCGTTGAGGTCGCCGCCCGCTCCGCCCCACGCGGCCAGCAGGAGTCCGAGGTCGCCGCCATTGACGGCGCCGTCATCGTTGAGATCGCCGGGACAATCCTCGGAGCACTGGTCTTCGATGGTGTTGCCGCCATGGTCGGTGTAGTCGCCGCTGATCTGCGTAGTGTTGCCCTTGTAACCAACATTACCGCACACTGTGGTGTCAGCCATGGTCGCGGTTGCATCAGCAAGAATGCCCACGCCGCCGATTCCGCCACCAATGTTGTTTTTAACGGTGCAATTCGTGATCGTCGTGTGACCGTTGTGAAGGCCAATGCCGCCAACGGCATAAAATGGATAGCTGCCGTAGTTGTCTTCGATGACGCAGTCAATGAGGGACACTTCGGAACTCGGGCCATTGCCCATTTGATCGATGACCGTTATACCGCCGCCAAATTTCCCATTATTGCCAATCACACTACACGCATTGAGTGTGGCAACGCAGCGAGACAACACCACCCCGCCGTAGTAACCGGAACTGTTTTCGATGATGCAATTCGTTACTAACACGCTGCAGTTCACCACGCGAAGTGGATCCTGGCAACCAACGATATGTATATTCTCAATGACGGTCTGTCCCGTAGGGTTGCTCACAGAGATGCCGTATGCACCGCTAAGTTGCCCATCTAGAATCACTGCGGGAGTGCCATCAACGTTGGTTTCGCCGATGATGGAAAGTGACATTCCGATTGTGAACACAAGCCCGTTACCTTCGAGCAAGTACGTCCCCGCAGCAATGGCGATGGTGTTGCCATCACTCGCATTCTGGAGCGCAATTAGAATGGTCGCGTATTCATCTGGCACGTGGAGGATGCCGTCTTCGTCGCCTTGGCAACTGTCGGGAAGGCCATCGCCGTCATCATCCACGCAAGTGAGCGCTGCGCACGAGTTGGCATCCAGTACGACCGACCCTGCAATCTGGCTGGGTACATTGCCGCAGATGATCGAGTTGATCACCGTCGTCTGGCCGGGCGAAGTCGCATGACGAATGCCGCCGTTGCCGTTGCTGGCCGTGTTTTCGGTGACGATGCAGCCGACCAATGACGGCTGGGCTCCAACACCGAACCCATTGCTGGAGCTGAACATCCCGCTTCCGTCCTGGGCGTCGTTGCCGATGATCGTGCAACCGATGAGCAAAGGGGATGTTCTGATCCACGGGGCTCCCTCTGCGTTGTGCCTGACATACACGCCGCCGCCGTTGCCCGTGCAGCTGTTCTGCGTGATCGTGCAGTTGAGGAAGGTGGGGCTGCAGTTCGTGATCGAGACGCCGCCGCCGTTACCGTTGACAGCGCCGCCGGTAATGACCAGGGTGTCAAAGACGACCAGCCCTGCTATGCCCGGAGGTGGTCCACCCCCGACCATTTCAAAGACGCGGCCTTGCTGCTGGGCGTCAATCGTGACGGCAGGTGTGCCATCTGGGTTGGCTTCGCCGCGGAGCGTGATGTCGGCGGCGCCGAGCGTGAGATTGGTTTCGTAATACGTACCCGCCGCAATGTAGATGATGTCGTCTACATTGGCCGCGTCGATTGCGTCGGCGATGGTGGGGTAGTCCCCCGGCACGTCGAGCACCGCAGCTTCGTCGATCACCCTGATGGTGCCAACCATGCCCGTGCTGCAATGGGGATCGCAGAAGTACGCAATGGTGCCAGATGCATTGGCGGGTACAGTCCACGTGAAGGTGGGGTTGCCTCCGTTCAGCGGGCTGTCGAACAGGCCATCTGCCGTGCAGGGATCGCCAGACGTGACCGTATGGTTGCCGGCGGCGTGTTGCCAATCGATGGTGTCACCTGACCGCACAACGACTTCTTCTGGCGCGAAGAATCCACCGTAGGCCACCACGGTGTGCGTTTCAGCGGTTGCGGCAGGTACCAGGGCAAGGGACATGGTGGACACGATGAAAAGTGAAATGGAATGCATGGTGCCTCATCTTTCTCAAAGGAAATCTCAACAGAGAACGAATCAAGTCCTGAATCACACGGCGAGCTGGTTCCTCAGCAATCGCCCCAGTACCCGAGGAACAGGCCGAGGTCGGCGCCGTTGGTCGTGCCGTCGCCATTGATGTCGCCACCCGGAGTTCCCCACCAGGCCAGAAGAGACCCGAGGTCGCCGCCATTGCGATGGCCGTCGTGGTTGAAGTCGCCGGGACAGTCGAGGATCCCATCGCAGTCGGCGTCACCGGAAAACGGCCCGTCCATCTCGACCATCGCGGTGATCGTCGTTCCGTCCACGAGGCCGTCGGACGGCGTGACGCGGCATTCCACCACGGCACCCTCGCACGCCAGCGAGGCCGGCAGGAAGTCGGCGAGTCCGGCAGAGACCGTGTCCCGCAGAATGCGACCGCCGACCGACCAGGTGTATCGATACCGCACGATGTCCCAGTCCAGATCATCCAACGGTCCGGCCGAATTCACCTCGCAGACCAGGACGTCCTCCAGGGTCGGGTCGTTCGGTCGGATCACGGCGGAACTGATGGTCGTCGGCGGCCGGTTGGGCGTCGGATCACCGTCCGCGACGATGTCCAGCGGGAAGGTCAACTGGAGCTGCCCGTTGACGAACACGTTGACCCGCCAGGTGCCCGGGGTCTGCTGCATCCCGGGGATGTCCCAGTAGAACCACCAGTTCCAAAATCGATAGGACGTGATTCCGAAGTTGAGCCAGAACCATCCGCTGTCGTAGTGGAGATCGCCTGCAGGGTCGTAGAAGCGGAAGGTGCAGGTGCTGTTGGCCGGCAGGTTCAACCCGCGAACCCACATCCAGATGCCGTCGTGATCGAGCGGAACATATCCTTCGGCCGGGGGCTGCCATCGGTGGTTTTCAGGAAACGCGAAGAAGGCGTCGAGGTTCTCCAGCGTCACCCCGAAATCGGTGAAGGTGACGTCGTTGATGTTCGCAATCTCCGGCTGATCGGCCCAGAGACTCTCGCCGGGGTTGCACGAGCCGACGAACGGATCGAAGACTTCACCGTCCTCCGAGGTCATGAACGCCAGTGCCGGCCAGTCGGTGCTGCCACTCGCGGCGGCCTCTCCGATCTGCTGTCCTGCTCGAACCTCCTCGCCCGGCGACACCAGCACACTGTCCTTTCGCAGGCTGACGCTGGCCGTCTCGAGCCCACCACCGTGATCGAGCGTCACGAAGTTGGTGTCCTGCCCGAGCGCCTCGATGTTCTGATCATCTTCGTCGTCATGGGTCGCGACGACGACGCCGTCGAGGGCGGCGAAGACCGGAATGCCGATCAACTGGCGATCGAAGGTCGGCACCAGTCCGACGGTGGCCAGGCCTCCGTCCAACGCGTAGGTCCCGCAGTTCCAGTCGGAGATGCCGCCAGTAGCGGCATCGTGGTCGAAGAAGTTCTGCAGGTTGAAGTCCACGCCCGTTCGACCACCAAACGGGAAGAACGTCAGAAGGGCCTGCGAAGCACCCGCGAAGCCCGAGTGATCATCGGATCGGGAAAGCGGCCCGAACTCGGCGACGTACGACTCGATTCCGCGACGCATCCGCGCCCGGTCGCGGTCGGTCAACTGCCCGCCGGCATCGTTATCGGATGGGGACACGATGCCACGAAGCCCGCCGTGGACGGGACGGGGATCGCGGTCGGGACCGGGATTGGGATCGGAAGCGAGGCGATGGTCCTGATTTTCCGCGATCACCGTCTGATGGGCGGTGACGTGGAAGGACAACCCAACCAGAATGGTCGTGGAAAGAAAACAGGCTGAGTTCTTCAATGTCTTCTCCTCTTCGCGATTGGTGGTGATCCTCGGCGACCGAGCGTGGCCGGGAAGCGTCACCTAAAAATGCACTCAGTGCTTTTTTATTATGCATCTTTGACCTATGATTACAAGCCAAGATCTCCGATTCGCCTCATATTCCCAATTCCCATGACGATCATCCTGACCGCACAATCGATCCGTGAGGCCGAAGCGGTGGCTCGCCACCTGCACGCGTCCCTGACATCAGTGCTCCAGAGCCCGCCCGTCCAAGGGCATCGAGCGGCGACCCTGTCCAGCGAACTGGGCGTCGGGCGGATGACCTGCCAGCGGATCATGAAGCTCGCGAAGACCTCCGCCGATCCGGGGCCGGAACTGCTCGCCGAACTGCCGGGCGTCGGTGGTCTCCGGGAGTTCCTGGAAGCAGTGATTCGGGCGGGGGTGCCGCGGTCGTCACTGGCCGACGCCTTCGCCGCGGTCAACACGTTCGAGCGCTACCTTCGTGAGATCGGATTGAGCCAGACGGGGTTCGATTCCGCCCTGAGACTTTTTCACGCGACCACCGATCCGGATCGACTGCGTGACCGTCGGGTGAAGCTCTTCGAGGCCACCTCGGCGATCACGGGCCAGGCTGCGGACCTCACGACCAGCATGATGGCGATCCGGCCGAGCGAGCAGGACGGATTCAACTTCGAGCAGATCGCGGTGCGCGGGTATGCGGGCATGCGGGCCAGTGGTTCGGCCATGCCCATTCGCCTGCCGATCAACATGGCGTTCTCCGACTTCCGCAACGTCACCGATGACGAGGCGGCTCGAAAACCCCAGAAACTGATCGAACGGTTCTGCACCCGACCTCTGCCCTCGATCGATTCGCGAGTCATCAAGTCCGAGCACCTCGCGCACATCATCGATCCCAAGCACATTTCGCCCGGCGAACCATTCGACTGCTTCGCGATCCAGCACAACCGGTGGAACGTCGGCGAACCGGGACCGCACAAAGCCATCTGGCTGTACGTCGACTACCCGACCCGACACTGCATCTTCGACATGTATCTCCATCGCAGCATGCAGGAGGGGCTGGTCGTCCATGGCGACTGCCACCTGTGGGGGACATCACTGCTGGCACCACCGGAGGATCTCTGGATGACCCGCTTCGCCGACCAGATCCAGTTCCGTGAACTGGGCGCGGGCACGGCTGGTTCCGAAACGGTGGTCTATGAGCGATACCAGGAACTTGCCGCCTACATGTTCGAGGATCAAGGGTGGAATGCCGACGACTTCGTGGGCTTCCGATGCGAGATGGAACTGCCGGTCTGGCGATCCGGTCTCTGTCACGTCATGGAACCACGTTGACCCTCGGGCGGCGGCGCCGGGAACGAGTCGCGTCGTGTTCAGCGGCCCGAGGCGCTGCTGGAATCGGGCGCGGCGATTCCGGCATTCGGGATTGCGTCCGCGACGTTCATCCTTCGGCCGAGGCCGGCGGCCCGCCCGGCGTGGCCGGCGTGCCCGACTCGCAATAGGCGCGGAGTTGTTCGAGCTCCTTTCGCGTCGCTTCACTGGCGGACTTGCGCATCAGCGGCATGAGCACCATCAGCGGCAGCCACCAGATCCCCTTG
>CAJQQE010000046.1 GCA_905480395.1 uncultured Phycisphaerales bacterium | reverse complement strand
CGTCTCCGCGGACATCAACCTCGACGGACGCGTCGACGGCGGCGACCTCGCAATCCTGCTCGCGGCGTGGAACACGGCGTTGGCCGAGGCCGACCTCGACGGATCGGGCCTCGTGGACGGTGGCGATCTCGCACGACTGCTCGCAGACTGGACCATGCGATGACGGCGGCGATCAGTCGACGAGACGTCGATACACCTCGGGGTCGGTCGCGCCTTCGGTTCCGAACAGAAGGACGCGGCTCTCCGCGGACAGTCCCAATCGCCGGGCGACGTCCGAATCGGCCGCTGCCGCCATGAGTCCGCACCCGGCCTGGAGAAAGACGTGGGTCGGCGGTGCGTCAAGAGGCCACTGCTCCATCGCTTCTCCGGACATCACGGTGTACCCCGCCATCACGTGGCGCGGAATCTCGAGATAACCGGGCCACGAGGTGTCTGAGACCACGAGCCAACCCTGCTCGTCCGCCACGGCGGCGGCCGCACGAACGGAGTCGTCGTAGTTCCCCTCCCCCCTTCGAACCGTGGCCCCGAATGCCTCGACCGCTTCCACCCGACCCCGACTGACGTCCTCGTGCATGTAGATGACGCACTTGCATCCGAATCGTTCCGCCCCCCAGATCACCGATCGACCATGGTTTCCATCGGTCGCCGTGACGACCGTGATCGCGGAGGCGACTTCGAGGTGATGGCCGTCCTCGATCGCCTTCATCGCGATCTCTCGACCGATCAAACGAGCCATGGCGTCACGCAAGACCAGTTGCACCGCGTACGCGCCACCGAGCGCCTTGAAACTCGAGAGCTCGAACCGCGACTGTTCGTCCTTGTAGAAGACACCGCCCAGTCCCAGCTCGTCGGCGATGGTTTCGAGCGAACGCAACTCGGTCGGTCAATACCCGGACCAACCGCTGATCACCGCGCGGGCCTGTCGCCGCGCCGACACGGGAATCACCGCTCCGAGCGACCGGGGACAACACTGACCGATGCAGACCTGATCGTTCCGAAGATGCCGTTGAATCATGCTGCCGACCTTCCGTCGTCCCTCTGAAACCCACGCGGTACCGCAAGATTTCACCAGATCGAGACCTGCTCGGGATTCGCCAGCCGGGGATCGTCGTCGAGCGACCGATGCACGATCCCTCCGGGTGAGGGCGTCAGGGCCATCCGGGCTCGCGAAACGATGTACCATCGAGCCATGCACATTCTCATCATCAACTTCAATCTGAACGACATCACCCGCGCCCAGTACGAAGGCGTCTGTGGCGAAGTCGCCGCGGACTTCGCCGCGGTTCCCGGCCTGGTCTCCAAGAAGTGGCTCGCCAACGAGGAGACGAACACCTACGGCGGCGTCTACCTCTGGAAGGACAAGCAGGCCATGCTTGACTACCAGCAGAGCGAACTTTACAACTCGCTTGGCAGCAACCCGGCATTCGCGAACATCACCGCAACCGACTTCGAGATGCTGGCGGGACCGTCCAAAGTCACTGGCGTCGCGTAGGGCACGCGTCGTTCGTTCCGAAATCTACCAGCATGCTTGTCGCCACCTTCTATCGATTCACCACGTTTGAGGATCACGCCTCGTTGCAAGGGCCGATCGAAGCGTGCTGCACGGCGCATGATGTCCGAGGGATCATCCTTCTCGCTCCGGAAGGCATCAATGCCACCATCTCGGGCACCCGGGATGGCGTGATGGCGGTCATCGATCATCTCAAGGAAAACCCTCGCCTCGCGGACCTGACCTGGAAAGAATCTCAGGCGGACCGCCAACCGTTCCGAAAGATGCGGGTCCGGCTCAAGCGCGAGATCGTCACCATGGGCGTCGAGGGAATCGACCCGGCGCACCTAACCGGCACCTACGTCAAACCCGAGGACTGGAACGCGTTGATCAGCGATCCGGAGGTCATCGTGATCGATACTCGAAACGACTACGAGGTCGAGATCGGCTCGTTCCAGAACGCCATCGATCCCGAGATCGAATCATTCGGCCAACTCCCGGAATGGCTCGACGATCGAATTGACCCTGCCCGACAACCGCGGGTCGCGATGTTCTGCACCGGTGGCATTCGTTGCGAGAAATCGACGGCGCTGCTCAAGCAGTCCGGGGTGAAGGAGGTCTATCACCTTGAAGGTGGCATCCTCAAGTATCTCGAACGGGTTCCCGAGGACGAGAGCCTGTGGAGCGGCCAATGCTTTGTGTTTGATGAGCGAGTGTCTGTCGGCCACGGGCTGAAGGTCGGCGAGTACGCCCTCTGCCGCGCGTGTCGGCATCCGATCCGGGCCGCCGACCGTGAATCGGATCTCTATCGCGAGGGCGTGAGCTGTCCTCGATGCCACGGTCGCACCACCGATGAGCAGAAGGCACGCTTCGCAGAGCGACAGAAGCAGGTCGATCTGGCCAAAGCCCGCGGCGAACAGCACCTCTCTGACCGTATTGAACCCTAGATCGTGGTCGCCGAAATCGCCGAAGGCCCACGCAAATCGATCGATTGAACGTCGAACGCCCTACGAACAGCCACCCCAGTCGGCGAGAAGCAGGCCGATGTCTGCGCCACCAACCATTCCATCCACATTCAGATCGTAAAGCGCGTTCCCAGCCTTGGTGGTCACCGGCCCCCAGCCGCCGAGCAGGGCGCCGAGGTCCGCACCGTCCACCGCGTCGTTCTCGTCGAAGTCGGCGGCAAGTTGACAGTCGTCGACCGGAATGAAATTCTGAATGATCCGCATGCCTTCGGCGTGATAGTTGCCGACGATCAACTCCGGCGTCACATCCTCGTTGAGGTCGCAGAGAACGAGGGGATGCGGAAAGTTTCCGGCAGCAACGATCAACTGATCCTGCAGCGCGATCGTTCCCGGCTCGCTGTCATTTATCCAGATCGACAAACCCGCCCGCCAATCGCTCGTGACGATGTCGGGTTTTCCATCGCCGTCGAGGTCGGAGATCTCGACGTGGATGGGCGCGACCGCGTTCTGTTTGTACTCGAAGTAGTCTTCGAACTCGTATTCGAAACTCAGTTCGGACGCCGTACTGGTGTTCAGCATCACCGAGAGTCCGTTGGGTGAGCCAGCGTAGGTACCGCCACGAGTGATGATGTCGAGCAACCCATCGCCATCGATGTCCGCCAGCCGCGGCGTTCCAGTCGCCCAGTCATACGTGTATTGCGGATCCTCGACGCCACCGGCAAGGAGGCTCAACGCCAGTTCGAGGCTTAGATCATTCCCCGTGCTGGTATTCAGATAAACATGAACGTCGCGGTTGTCACCCGAAGACACCACGTCCACGAGACCGTCGCCGTTGAGATCGGCGAAGTCGGGGCGGATATCGACCAACGCATCGAGAATCACTTTGGGGGCGAAGGACACGTCATCGCCTTGCGTGCTGTTCAGGTAGACACCCATCTGGTTCCAACTGCTTCGTGAGGTGACGATATCGAGCCGACCGTCACCATTAATGTCCTCCAGTTGGGCATAGCCTTCGTACCCGTCACCGGAAATGATGATGGGTGGCTCGAAATCAAACTCACCGGTCGAACCGCGATTGATAAAGATGCAGGTGTGCGAATCAAAATCATCCGTGGAGTCGCCGTATTCAGACGCGACGATGTCCAGTCGACCGTCCCCATTCAGATCGCCCAGCACGACTTTGTGCGGCTCCGACCAGAGGCCGATACCAAGGTTGAAGGTCGCACTCCGGACGAATGAAATCCGCCCCAGGTCGTCGAAGGAAACGGTGTGAACGTGGACGTCACCGTAGCCTTGAACAGTGACGATCTCTGGCTTTCCATCATCGTCTAGATCGCCGACGGCGAGGGTGATCACGCCACTCCCAAAGTATGGGCTTACCACGACGTCGTCGAGATGCGAGCCGTCGAGAGGTTCAGTCGCGTCGAAGGTGATATTGAATCGATCCGACGATCGGGCCATTAATCCGTTTGACATCACGGTGATCCGCGAAAATCGCGCCGCGGTCGGTACGGTGACCACAATCTGAGTATCGGAGGCCGAAGTAACCGTGGCGTCGACCCCTCCGAAGGAAACCCGATTTTCGCGTGGGTTGACGTCAAAACCCGACCCAGAAATGACGAGCTCACTTCCGACGGCGCCCGACCGGGGATTGATGGCATCAATCGCAGGAGCCGAAGTGTCTCCCCCGCTCGTCGTCAGAATGGCGATCGGAAGAATGCTGTGGAGAGAAATCATCAACTCAAGATAGTGAATTTCCTTCTTATATTTTTGGTGAAACTCGAAGGAGCACGAAGACCACGTCGGAACACCCCGAGATTGAGAATTTTCGGCCCTCTCTGAACAGTCGCGGCAGAAGTGATCTCAAGAGGTGGCCTCAAGAGGTGGCCCGTGTTGGATGGTGGGTATTGACGAAGAAGGCCGATCGTCTGCCGCGTGAGACTTGAAGGACGAGGCCCCACCGCAACTCACAAGCCAACGCCAAAGATGCGGCTCACCGGTCAGGCTTTTTTTCGCACGCTCCAGAGACCAACGTCTCGAAGCACGGCCCACTCGAACCGCGTGCCATGCCGCCAATCGCCAGACCCTGTCAGCGACTGAAAACGCAATCGGGTCACCACCATGTTATTCGACCGCCCAGCGGCCCCGATGCTCCGATATTCAACTTGAACGCCGCCGTGCGCTCCTGAAGAGGTCCGTTTCTGCAGCACACGTCAGATGAATTCATTTTCAGTTTGAGCTTTCCAAACGATAGTTTAGGATCAATACGGTGCCATGCGAACCACTCAGGGCACTGAGCGAGGTGAGACCACCTCTTGAAACTCCCCATCTGGAAAGCGACCGCATGATTCCAACCACTTTCTTGAACGCGACCGTCGTCGCAACCCTACTGGTCCTTCCCGTCGGCGTCGTCAATTCACGGGCCGATGATCTCGCTCGCATGACCAAACGGGGGCCTGACGCCCCGACGCTGACAATCGCCGACGTCCCACGCCCCACTCAGGACGACCGCCGATTCTCTCGCATGGGGGCCGGGGATGACTGCGGAGCCGCCGACGTTGATCGGTACGGCGTCGCACTGACCCCGAGCATCTACCTCCTGAATTTCTTGTTCTTGTATTTCGCCGACCCAGAACTCGCCGCCATGATGCCTGCCTACAAAGCTCCGATTCCGGCCGAAGTTCTGGCGTGCCTCGAAGACCCACCGAGCGAAGGGTGCCCCTGGGCCGACTATTCCCAGTATTTCGACAATCCCCTTCCGAGCGCGTGCGCGACCCAGTGGCCTTCGTACTGCCAGATCGACCAAGAAGCCAATGGCCTCCTCCCGAGTTCATTCGTGACGGCCGATGAAGTCAATCAACCGCTTGGCCAGCAACGGGCAAATGAGATGGCGGCCGCCCTGGGGTTCTTCAATAAAGGGGTCGAGAGCTTTATTCTGACGCCCGAAGAATATGCATGCCTGATCGGACCAACTCCTCCGAGCCAAGAGCAAACCGAAGAACAGCTCACCACCACCACGTGTATCGCGAACTTGACCAATTCCATCGGCAACGTCCCCGGGAATATTCCGCTCTCAAGCTATGGGCTCAACGTGACCTCAGAAGGACTCATTCAGAGCAATTGCGAAACCAACGCCCCATGCCTTCTGTTCAACGATCTGATCTATTCTCCCGGCGAAGGATCATGGCTTCTCCAGATCAGCAAGACCTGCGGCTTCACTGAAAAAATCGATCGGTTGGTCACAAATACCCCGTTCCTCTACTTCGCGGCGTTGGGTCCTGAATGTCAAAGCAGTGAATGCTCGAGTTCCTACGTCTGCACCATCCAAGGCATTTGCTCCTGCCCTGGCGATCTCAACGCGGACGGCGTCGTCGATGGCGCCGACATCGGCATTCTTTCGGGCGCTTGGAATACCGATGGCGAAGACACTCCAGGTTCGGATATCAATGGGGACCAACAGATCAACGGCGCTGATCTTGGCCTCCTGATCGGGGCCTGGGGGACATGCCCGTAACCGGTCTGGATGGTGTCACGGGCAGATCGCCACTCAGAGATCATGGCCGTCACCGCGCGCCCAGTGAAGGGTCACGGCATTTCACTTCGAAGAGGCACTGAATTACCGTCGAGCGTCCGCCTTGATCTGGTGATCGTCCGGCCACGGTCGACGAGCTGGGACGACGCGCCAGGATTTCGACTCGAAGAACAATCTCAAACTTCCCGACGAGGCGCGACGTGCATGCCATCGGCCCGGTGGCATCGATGTCACCACGTCTCTAAGCCTCAGGCTTGTCGACCCAGCCCGCGTCGATCATCGAGGGAATCAGCGGCGTGTACGCCCAGCGGGTGAAACAGAGCCCGATGGCGATCAGATAGAACCCGGAGACCGTGGCGCGAATCGTGCCCTATGTCGTTGCCGCCATGCCGTCGAGTTGAACGGGCTCAGCTCGCCTACCGTCGTGACGTCCGAACGCGTTCTCGCATCCTGGTGCGACTTCTTTTGGTGCTCAAGGGAGTGCCGCTGGTGGGCGTCGGTCTGCCCCTCGCGGGATTCGGTCTCCGGGTGTTCATCCTCGCGGACACGAGTCTCGCGGAGAATCGCGTTGGAGGCGTGAAGTTCCGGCTCATGTCGATGTCTCTCGGCGTCGCGGGAATCATCCTGCGGTCGCTCAAGTTCCGAATGGGCCGCCGGGCCCCGGGGATTGCCCTCGATCCGGGTACGACCGGTGAGGCGTGAAGACCAATCGCCGAGAATGCGGGTGCGAACCAGGCGGCGTGAATCCTGAGGCCGGCGCAGAAATCTGATCCGATGACACCTCGCTCGCCGACGACAGGGAGAGATACGAAGGGCGACGCATGCAGGAACTGATCACGACATGGACGATGGCGATCGCGAGCCTCATCGCCACGCTCCTCCTGCTCCTGGCGATCTACACTTGGCCGAGAGGCGAACGCCGCCGATGCCCCGGCAGCCGTGGCTGGAAGGGCCTCTGGAATCCTGCCCGCTGGATCCGCAGAAGCGATTGCTGGCAGGACCTCACCGGGGTGCCGGTCACATCGACCGACGAGATCCGGTGTCCGGAGTGCGGGCGATCCACACCGATCGGCCGCGTCCTTCGTGACGGACGACGAATCCGGCTGGGCTTCATCGGCGTCGTCCTCGCCATGCTCGGGCTCGGTTCGCAGATCGGGGTCGCGGCTCATTCCGGCCGACCCTTGAAGTCCATTCCGACCACCGCCCTCGTGCTGCTCTCGAACACCTCGATTGGAGCACATCGAACGGTGATTCGCAATGAGATCGAACAGCGAGTCGATGCGGGGACGGTCGCCGGATTCGACGCGCGTCGCCTCGCTGACGCGCTGGTCCGTGATCTTCGTACCGATGGACGGAAGTGGAACGCGAGTACCGCCGACGAGAAATTGAGGACGATGTGGCCCGAATCGCAGGCCGCTTTGGAACGCGAACTGACCGAGGGCGATCGCCAATCTAGGAAGATCGCCGCGCAGATCCTTCGTGACAAAAACGCCGCCCCCTCACGATCCCTTCAGATCACCTGCGTCGACGATCTGGCCGAAGACTGGGACGTCGGGGCGCGTTTCCTCCTCTCATACAACAATCGAAAGGCGGCCCGCTATCTCATCGACCACTATCGACACGCTTCCGACCTGATCCGGGCCGCGCTCGACTCCGAGGATCCCCAGCAACGCTGGCTCGCGATGATCATCTGCGGGTTCGCCCGCGACTCGACGGTCATCGACCAGGTCGTTCCGTTCCTCGTCGCGGAACTTCGCGACGGTCCGGGCAACGCGCGGGCCGCGGCGGTGACCTTGTTCAGGTTCGGCCCTCCGGTCATCGAGGCGCTTCGTCCGTACGCCGACGACGATGATCGCCAGTGTCGGGAAACGGTCCGATCGATCATCGAGCGACTCGAACATCCCGATCGGACCTGGGACCAGTTCGAGAACCGAATGCCGCGGATCTCCTGGACGACGCACGATCCGCTTTCGCTCGGCTTCTGGGAGGCGACCCGGTGACGCTTTCGCCGCACGGAGCCGACCGATGAGTCAGCTGGACTCCATCATCGACTTTCTGATGGGACTCGATCGCACGGAGGTCATCTTCTGGGCCTGCATACTGACCGCGCCGATTGGCGGCTTCTGGTATCAGTACGAGGAGACCGACGACTCCTGGCCGGTGCTGCTCGGATGGACTGCCCTGTGGACGATCCTGTTTCCCGTCGGCGTCTGCCTGCTCTTCTGGCAACTGCATCGCTACGCCTCGATCGGCTCGCGGCGCGACTGATCGAGCACGCGCCGCGGTGGGGATCCCGCTACGCTCGGTACAACCTCGTGAACGAGGCTGCGAACGCGACGGCGCCCTTTTCAGCGGAGTCCACGATGAACTTCACCGCCATCAACCTTCACCGACAACCGTGCGATGCCCGCGTGTCGAGTCCACGTCTCTGGAACCGCGGAAGCCTCGCCGCGGCCTTCGTGCTCGCGTGGTCGGGTCTGACCGTGGGCGCGTCGGGGCAGGCCAGCGATCCGCATCACGATCCATCGTCCCCGCCCATCCGCGTTTACATCCTGATGGGCCAGTCGAACATGGTGGGCTTCGGTCGCATCGGTCCGGCGGAAGCAGAAGGCACCCTCGAACACCTCGTCAAGACGAAGGGCGAAAAACAGCATCTGATCGACGACGCGGGTGACTGGCGGGTGCGCGACGACGTCTGGTGCGTCCAGGTCACCGCGGGAAATCGTCGCGGCTGGCTGGAACCCGGATTCGGCGCCCGCGCCAACCTGATCGGTCCCGAACTGGGCTTCGGCATCACGGTCGGCGATCGTTACCACGAGCCGGTCCTTCTCATCAAGGCCTCCCAGGGAAACCGAAGCCTGGGCTGGGACATCCTTCCCCCGGGAAGCGAACGCTTCGAGCACGGCGGGCGAATCTACGCGGGCTACAAGGACAACCCTTCCTCCTGGACCGAAGATGATCCCGGCAAGCCGGTCGACTGGTATGCGGGCAAGCAGTACGACGCCTTCGTGACCGACATCCGGAAGGTCCTCGACAACCTCTCCGACCACACCCCCGCCTCCGACGATCATCCCTGGGAGATCGCGGGTTTCGTCTGGTGGCAGGGGCACAAGGATCAAAACTCGGCGCACGCGAGTCGGTACGAGGCGAATCTCGTTCGACTGATCGCGTCGTTGCGGCAGGAGTTCGACGCGCCGAAGGCACCCTTCGTGCTCGCGACCATCGCCTTCGATGGCTGGAAACTTGCCGGGGCCGGCCAGACCGTGGCCGACGCCCAGCTCGCGGTGGACGGTGAATCGGGACGTCATCCCAAACACCAGGGCAACGTGAAGACCGTCGAAGTCCGCGACCACTGGCGGGATCCCGCCGTGTCCCCCACTCGCCAGGGCCATCACTACAACCACAACGCCGAGACCTACCTTCTGGTCGGCGAAGCCCTCGGCCAAGCGATGCTCGACCTCGAGCCGCCGCCGAAGAAGGACACCCGAACCTTTATTCCCGTTGTCGACGAGCCGACGTATCACCTGCTCGAGGGATACGACCCGAAATGGCGGGATCAGATTCGCGACGGCGTCGAGATGGCTCGATCGTTCTGGGGAAGTTACGGACCCGCGCACGTCTTCGTGGTCGGAGCCGAGGACGGCGAAAAGATTCCGGAGGCGTCGCGCGAGGCGTTCCTCGAAGACTACTGCCGATGGCGGACCCGAGGCACGGGACGGACCACGGCCGAATGCCGGCCGCACGCGACCGAGCGGTTCATCGACATTGCGGAGCGTGGCGAATCAGAAGCCTATCTCTCGTGGGTCGAGGAGTTTGAGCAACCCGAGGCCGAACTCGTCTTCATCAATGTCCACCAGTGGTACTACGACGAGGACGAGATCCCCGACCCGGTGCTTCGCGGAATCCACGAATACACCCACGTCTTTCAGAAGGGCTTCGCGACGATGCCGACCTGGATGATGGAGGGCGGGGCGGTCTTCTCCGAAGGCTGGCTGCCTTGGATCGCCGGCCGATGCGATTACGATTTCATGGCGACGCGGATGGACCGGCTCATGGACCGAGCGCTGACGATCGACGATCCGGATCTCTCCATCGCCGACATGGAAGACATCGACACCGCCCCGGCCAACGTTCGGAAGTACTACCGCGAGCTCGCCTACGACTCTGGTGCGTGGGCGGTCGCGTTCTTGATCCACCAATCGCCGACGCAGAGCGTCGCCGCGTTCCGCGACGAGTTCCACCCGATGATCACCGATCTGGGTTGGGAACAAGCCCTCGCGACCTGGCTCGACATCGAGAACGTCGAGGTGTTCTACAAGGGGTTCAAGTCCTTCATGACGGCGCCACGCAAGACGCAGATGGTAGTGCTCCGCGAAATCCTGCCCTGATTCAGGGGCACTCCCCCCACGCGGCGAGCCCCGTGACATCCGAAGGCACGATCAAGAGGGATCAAGAAGGATCAAACCGAAACCGCGCCGTATTCATCCCGATACGCCGCGATCCGCGCCCGGTCCTCGGTGCCGAGCCGATCACCGAGATGTTCGAGGATCTCGTCAAGGTCGACGATCGATCTGGTCGGCATCGAGAATTCACCGGCCAATTCGTCGAGGGCGGTCCGATCGGTCGTTCCTCTTTCCATGCGATTCACCGAGACGATGAGGCCCGCGACCTTCACGTCAGCGGCAGCGCGAAGCACCGGGACCGTCTCGCGGATCGAGGTACCCGCGGTGGTGACATCCTCGACAATCAACACTCGGTCGCCGTCGCGTAGTTTCCGGCCGACGATCACGCCGCCTTCGCCGTGGTCCTTCGCTTCCTTGCGGTTGAAGCAGAACTCAACTTCTCGACCGCGTTCCGCGAAGGCCATCGAAACCGCCACCACCAGAGGAATGCCTTTGTATGCCGGTCCAAAGAGCACATCGAAACCGTCGGGAAACGACGCTTCGATCGCGTCGGCGTACGCTCGTCCAAGCGTCGCCATCTGCGACCCCGATCGATAGAGACCGGTATTCACAAAGTAAGGCGTCTTGCGACCGCTCTTGGTGGTGAAGTCCCCGAAGGTGAGGACCCCGACGTCGAGCATGAAATCAATGAAATCTCGTTGGAAGTCTTTCATGGCGATAGGGATGGTATCGCAACCACGCCGGCCGACGGACCGCGGTCAGGGATCGGTCGCAGGCGACGCCGATTCAGCAGCAGCGGCTGAGAGGTCAACGGCGGCCGATGAGAATGCCGCGGCGTGCGCCCGGGCGTGCCTCGCAAACGCGGCCGCAACGAGCTGCCGGGTGAAGCCCTCGTGACCGGCGGGGTCGAGCGAGAGGCAGATGTCGGCAGCCCCGTAGTCGGCCGGCGGGTAATAGATACCGCAGTTGGCGTTGATCTCCAGCATGTAGGGCGTGCCGTCCTTGGCGACGCGAAGGTCGCATCGACCGAAACTGGCCGCCTTCAACTGCACAAAGAAGCGGGCGCACTCGTCACGAAGTCGATCCGAAAGAACCGGGTCTTCGACTGGGAAAGACTTGAGCCCTTCGTAGATCACCCACTTGACGTCCGAGTGCTTGAACTCCTCGCCCTTCGGAAACTCGTACTGGGCGGGCGTGTAGGTGATCGGCCGCTGCGGATCGTCGGGGTTCTCCGCGACGAGCACCGTGCATTCGATTCCGTCGATGTACTCCTCGATCAATGCGGCACCGTGGCGTGACATGATTTTCTTTGCCTGAATCCGGAGCCCTGCGGGCGTGCGGACCCGCGAGCGACGGCTGAGGTCCACGCTCGCGTAGCTGCTGTAATGCTTGACAAAGAGGGGAAACTGAAGCGTCTCCGCGGCTCGCTCCACATCCTCTGGCGTGGACGCGACGACATAGGCCGGGGTGGCGATCCCGAGGGCCGCACAAGCTTCCTTCATTTCGACCCGCGTCGGCTCGTAACACTCCGATGTCGCCCCGGCGAATGGAACGCCATGTTTCTCGAGCGTCTGAATGACCTCGATTCCCGGAATGTTCTGATCCGCGGCACCGTCACAGAGATTGAAGAAGAGATCAAATCCCTTCTTGATCAACCGTTCGACCTGACGGACTGATCCCTTCTTGCCTTTCAAGGTGGCCACGTGCCACTCAGCCTCGGGGAGGAATGGCCGAGGGTCACATGGCCAATCATCTTCGGGGAATGGAACAGCATCGAGTTTCTGCGTCGTCAAGAGGCAGATTCGCAAGGCTTGAGTGTCCGGATGAATCGCCATACGTTCACTCTATCAAACCAGCCATCGTGGCCTTGTCCCCCTGTTATTCTTCTGACTTGAACCAGTGAAGACGGTCAAACCGGTTTACTTTCCTCGTTCGCCTACTCACCCGCGAGATCAACCATGGCAAACCTCCCCATCATCGGCCCACTCCAACTCGTCTACTTTTGGTTCAAGAACCGAAGCAGACGAAAGATGATCTCGAATTGGGCCGCATCTAAAGGCTTGCAGTTTGCGCCCGACGCGAAGACGTTCAGCCCTCCGGAGAACCGGCATGGCCACGAAGATGCATCGCACTTCGCGAAGCACAGTGACCGAGCCCAGAAAATCTTCTCGCGGATGTTCGGCATGTCGAAGATACAGGCCAGCTATCCGCAGTTTGCGGCGAACCGATTTCGAGGCGACTGGCAGACTGACAAAAATATCTGCTGGGGTGAAGTCGGGGGAAAGACGGTGATCGTTTGGGACACGGTGCTCTATGACCTCGACCTGAGAAACGATGACTGGACCGAGGGTATGTACACCTCCATCCTCGTCCTCACCGACACGCCGATTCATCGAACCCTCATTGCCCCCAACAAGCTCTTCAAACGACTGTCCTCGTTTGGAATCGAAGAGGGTCGCGGCACCTTCTCGATGAGCACCGTCAAGTTCGAGCTCGAAGCCTTCAACAAGGCGTATCGAGTGCGCGGACAAGACCGAAAATGGACCTTCGACATCATCGACCAAGAGATGATCGACTGGTTGATGGAAAACCAGGGCCACACCATCGAGCTGGCGGCCGGCGGGAGCATGATCTCGACCTGGTTCACACTCACTCCCGATCGAATCAACCAGCAACTCGATTTCGCGACGAAGTTCCTCGACCACATCCCCGAGGATCTCCAACACGCCGATGACGGCCCCGCGGAGACCAAAAAATGACGACCACGATCGTCCTTGGTCTCTCGTCGGGCGAAGTTGTCGCCATCGTGGTCGGGGTCACCATCCTCGTGGCCTTGATCGCGGTCGTCAGCATGTACAACCGCCTGGTCAGGCTCCGTCAATACTGCAAGGAATCTTGGTCGGATACCGACACCGAACTGCAACGGCGACATGATCTCATCCCGAACCTGGTCTCGTCCGTGAAGGGATATGCCGCCCATGAATCCAAAGTGATGGAGGAAGTCACCCGCCTTCGGAATCAGGCGGTTTCCGAGAAGTCCGACGATCCGGCAACCCGCGCTACGGTCGAAGATGGACTCGGGGCCGCGACCAAGCAATTGATCGCGACCGCAGAAGCCTACCCAGACCTCAAGGCCGATTCGAACTTTCTGAAACTCCAAACGGAGCTCTCGGAAACCGAGACTCGGATCGCTCGAGCCCGCCGCTTTTACAACTCGAACGTTCGCGGGTTCATGGAGGCGATTCAGACCTTTCCGAGCAGCATCGTGGCCGGTATGACGGGATTCCGCGGGGAAGAATTCGTCTACTTCAAGGCAGATCAGTCATCGCGAGAGGCCATCGACGTCGAATTTAAATGATGGAGTCTTAAAGCTCGAAGGTCCGGGCCGCGCCCGAACTTGCGGATAAGAAGATTGCGGGGAACGCCAGGAATGAGCGACCGCGAACGCCGACGTGTCTCCATGGCGCCAAATTCGCTGTTTCCAATGCCAAAACCCAAGTCAGACGGCCGGATGGATGGTCCCTGAAGAGATTTCGTTCTCTCTCATTTCTCCGAATCCAGATATTCGATCAAACGAAATCCCAGAAGCGATCGTTCAACAATCGTTGAAGGGTGACTTCGTCATGTATCGGCGAAGGTGGCCCTATAGATCTCCCCGCCGCCACAGAAGCCACGGCACTTCAAGACTTGGACCAATTGATGTACAGCAAACAGACCGAGACTGCGATCGCGGCTTTGTCACGTTTAGCCGAAAGTTATGACGGTGGGAAGACACAACTCTCGGTCACCGAGATCGCCAACTCTCGCGGACTGCAACGGCCCTTTCTCGCGAAGATTCTCACCACCTTGTCGCAAGCGAATTTGGTCGTTGGCACGCCGGGACCCGGCGGTGGATTCACCCTGACCAAGCCACCCCGCGAAATCTCCCTCATCGACGTCTACCGTCTCTTCGAACATCAGCAGATCACCCACGCATGCCCTTACGGTGGCGGTATCTGTGGCTCGGGCACTCCTTGCGCGCTGCATGATCAACTCCTTGACGTTCAGCAGTCGGTCGACCGCTTGCTCCTTGAAACGACGCTCGAGGGTTTTCAGACGGTCGAACCGCATCGTGTGATTGATCGTCCTCAAGCCACGCACGTCATCGGCCGGAGAAGGTCATTCCAGCCGAAAGCGAACACCCCCCGGCCTTAATCCGGCCGGCCATCGCCCATCAATTCTCCGCAGCGTCCATTCGGCGAAACCCCGTCTCACGAGATCTGAGGGCGCGGATTCTTTCGTCAGTTCGTATGGCGTGGGATGATCCAGTCATCGCCGATGCGCTGACCACCGAATTCCTGACGCTGTGACAAGGCGATGTGGTCCGTCGTGACCAGTCTCATCTGCCTCCAAAGGATGCCAGCACCGGCTGAGCCATCAATAGTGAGTTGCGATGGGATTTAAACGAATAGGCTCGTCCCCACGGTACGCTACAACCCACGCCCTGAACTTGACGCTCGAACTTGGGCAACCTTCGCCCAACCGGAGATCCGCCCGACATGAAGATCACTCGAATCCAGGTCTATCAGGTCGACCTTCCACTCAAAGAAGGAAACTACAGCTGGTCCGGCGGGAAGTCGGTCGAGGTCTTTGACAGCACCGTAGTTCGGGTTGAAACCGACGAAGGCGTGATTGGATTCGGCGAAATCACGCCGCTCGGCCCGGTCTACCTACCGTCTTATGCCTCGGGGGCGCGAGCGGGCATCGCAGAGTTGGCGCCAGCACTAATCGGCCTCGACCCGCGCGACCTTGACGTCTTGGGCCGCGCGATGGACGCCCGGTTGAAGGGACACCCCTACGTGAAGAGTGCGATCGATATGGCATGCTGGGACATCCTCGGCAAGTCGAGCGGACTTCCCTTGGTCACCCTGCTCGGCGGCCGCAACGGCGAGGATTTCGTGCTTTACCGAGCAATCTCCAAGCGTGACCCGGAAGCAATGGCCGCGAACCTCAAGGGATATCGCGACGAGGGCTACCGACGATTCCAGTTGAAGGTGGGGAGCGACGTCGAGACCGACATCGCCCGCATCCACGCCTGTGCCGACGTCGTCGAACCCGGTGACATCCTGATCGCCGACGCCAACACCGGCTGGCTGCCGCACGAGGCGGCTCGAATCGTTCGGGCGGTTGCTGATCGCGATGTCTACATCGAGCAGCCGTGCCGAACCTACGAAGAATGCCTCTCGATCCGCCGACGCACCAGCCACCCCTTTGTCATGGACGAGTCGATCGAAGACCTGGATAGCCTGGTTCGAGCCCTTCGTGACGACGCCATGGACATCGTGAACATCAAGATCGGCAAGTTCGGCGGATTGACCAAGGCTCGCCAAGCCCGCGACCTGTGCGTCGCTCGGGGCATCGCGATGACCATCGAAGATGCGTGGGGCAGTGACATCGTGACCGCAGCGATCGCCCACCTCGCCCACAGCACCCCGACCGACCTGCTCTTCACCGCCACCGACTTCAATTCCTACGTCAACGTCTCGACCGCGGACGGTGCTCCGCAGCGGCAAAACGGAAGAATGTCCGCACCGACCGAACCAGGGCTCGGCGTCGAGCCTCGAATGGACGTTCTCGGAGTTGCCGTGATCGATTCCGCCGGCTGACCCCTTCTCCGATTCCTCGCCTTCGAGATCGGAGTGGATTTCCCTTCGAGAGACGGCGGATTCGACCGGAACGCGCTACGCTGTCGCCATGCCATCATTTGCAGCCATCCTCTCCCCCGCCAAGAGCCTCGAAATGGACGCCGGTGACCTCCCCGAAGGTCTGGTGGCGAGCAAGCCGCGATTCACCGCTCAGACGCGGGAGATCGCCGAGGCGCTCTCGAAATTCTCCGCGCCCCGACTCGGCAAGTTGATGTCGATCTCCGATCCCCTTGCCCAGCTCAACCACGCACGCTGGGCATCGTTCGGGACTCGAAGCAATCCCCGGGGCCCCGCCGCGATGTGTTTTCGCGGAGATGTATACCAGGGACTCGAAGCCTGGACCATGAAGAAGAAGTCGCTTGACTGGGCACAGGATCACGTGCGGATTCTCAGCGGACTCTACGGCCTGCTTAGACCGCTCGATCTGATCCAACCGTACCGACTCGAGATGGGCACGAGCCTCAAGGTCGGAACCGCCAAGGACCTCTACGGTTTCTGGCAGGACCGCATCGCCACGGCGCTTCGGAAGGACATGGCAGACTCGGGTTCCGAGACTCTGGTCAACCTCGCCAGCGACGAATACTCCAAAGCCGCGAAACTTCGCGATCTCGAGATCCCCATCATCAACACCAAGTTCCTGCAGATCGATGGGGGTAAAGCGAAGTTCATGGCCTTCTATGCCAAGCAGTCGCGTGGGCTCATGGCCAGATGGATGGCGGATCATCGACCGAAGACGATCACGGCCCTTCGGAAATTCAATGCCGAGGGTTACACGCTCTCGGACGACAGCACCGACGACACCCTGGTGTTCACCCGCCCGAAACCCCTGCCAATCGCCCAACGTCGCAGGATGGCGTCGGCTCGAGCGACCTGAGACCGTCACCGCGGCGATACCGCCTTGCCAGATGGCACGGTGATCTTCTCGACGTGCAGGTCTTGCCCCGCCGCATTTCGAATCCGCGCGACCAAGGTGCTGGACGCGCCCGCCGTCGTGGCATCGACCAGTAGAAAACTGTTGATCTCACCGACGCTAAAAATCAGTCCGGGATGCGGTGGGTTCGCCGCGGGAATCAACCGCTCATGGATCGGGCTGGTCACGAATTCCATCAAGTCGTATCCAAGACGGCCCTTCGTATCGTGACGAATCACCCGCGACCAGTGAACGTCTCCACTCACCAGAACAACGCCTTCCGCCTTCACGCGGGCGATCAGTTCGATGAGCCGCTCGTATTCCGCCAGATAGACTCCCCAGCAGTCGGTCTTAAACGGACGAACGGACCCGTTAAAGACCATGCCGCAGGCAAGGATCTTGAATGGGGCGGTCGAGGCGGCGAGTGATCGTTCAAGCCAAGCCCATTGTTGTGCGCCGAGCAAGGTGGGATCGTTCGCGCCACCTTCGGTTCGTGCGAACCACCGGGCATCAAGCAAGAAAACCTCCACTGGCCCCTGCCGAAAACTCGTATAGATGCCTTGGCCGTTCTCTCCGAAGCTCGGATTCGGTCGGTATTCGGTGACCGCCTGACGACTGTTCTCTTTGCCCGGGAGGTTGCCGTCCGTGTCGTTTCGGCCAAAGTCGTGGTCGTCCCAGGTGGAGTAGACGGGGACGTGTGACACCAATCGAGCAAAGTCCACCGGTTGCGAGAATTCTCGATACCGCGCTCGCTGCCGAGCAAGGTCGGTGGTGTCGATGTACGGCGTGTCACCGAGCAGGACCAGGGCCGTCACTTCATCGCTTTCCATCCGCCGCCACACCGATGCGGAACCGTCGCCTTCGTCAGCACAAGAACCGAAGGCGATGCGACAGGCGTCGTCGGACGCCGGGCGAGTTCGGAACCACCAGTCAGAATTGGTCTTTCCGTCGATCGAAAAAGTGAAGCGGGTTCCCGGCGTGAGATCCAAGATTTTGAGAATGCCGGTGTGATCACTTTCTGCGGTGGTCTGAAGGGGGCAGCGACGGACGATTTCGCCGCCGGCGTCCTTGATTTCGATCACCGAGGATCGTGGTACCGCCGTTCGGAGCCAGATCCGCACCGAGTCGACCGTCAGGTCACCGAGTATCGGTCCGGCATGCTCGACCGATTCCGCGGTGTCAGCAGACTGAACGGGTTCGGCCGTCCCGAGAAAGAGCGACGAGGCGAACGCGAGAACGAGGACGCTGATGAAGTTCATGCCGTTCAAGGTAACGGGGCAATTGGAATTCAGGCTGAAACAACCGCTCTGAGGATCAAGCGAGTAGATCGCCGACCACCCGACCATGTACGTCGGTCAGCCGGAAATCCCGCCCCTGATGGTGGTGCGTGAGACGCTCATGGTCGAGCCCCAGCTGATGAAGCAGCGTTGCTTGAAGATCGTGGACGTGGACCGGATTTTCAACCACGTTGTAGCCGAGGTCGTCGGTTCGACCGTGCACGATCCCTGGCTTCACGCCACCACCTGCCATCCACATCGTGAAACATCTCGGATGGTGATCGCGGCCGTAGTCGGTGGCGGTCAGGGTGCCTTGAGAATAGTTGGTTCGACCGAACTCGCCGCCCCAGACCACGAGCGTGTCTTCCAGCATGCCGCGTCGCTTGAGATCCTGCACCAGCGCGGCGGAGGCTTGATCGGTCTCTCTCGCCTGCACCCGGATCGCCGCGGGCAGACTGCCGTGCTGATCCCAGCCTTGGTGATAGAGCTGGATGAAACGGACGTCGCGCTCGGCAAGACGCCGCGCGAGCAGGCAGTTGGCGGCATACGTCCCGGGAACCCGCGCATCCTCGCCATAGAGTTCGAAGATCGACTCCGGCTCGTCGGAGAGGTCCGTGGCCTCCGGGACCGACATCTGCATGCGGTACGCGAGTTCGTATTGGGCGATGCGGGAACGAATCGAAGTGTCCCCTTCACGTTCCATCTGGACGTTGTCGAGTGAGGCGATTCGATCGAGCATTCGGCGACGCGTCTTGGGCGAAATGCCCTCGGGATTGGCAAGGTAGAGCACCGGATCTTTCCCGGCCCGCATCTGGACGCCCTGGAACCGGCTCTCCAGGAAACCACTTCCCCAGAGCCTTGAGTAAAGCGGTTGGCCACCCTTGTTCTTGGTGACCAGCACGATGAAGGCCGGAAGATTCTGATTCTCACTGCCCAAGCCGTAGGTGACCCAAGAACCGATCGAGGGCCGGCCCGCGATCTCCGAGCCGGTTTGAAGGAAGGTGACGGCAGGATCGTGATTGATCGCTTCGGTCTGCATCGATCGAATGAAACAAAGGTCGTCGACGATCGCCGCCGTTCGAGGCATGAGATCGCTCACCCAGATCCCGCTCCGGCCGTGCCGGGCGAATTTGAACTGACTCCCGGCGAGCGGAAGGGTCGACTGATTGCCGGACATGCCGGTCAACCGCTGCCCCTGACGAACCGAATCGGGTAATTCTTCGCCGTTCAGTCGTTGGAGTTCTGGCTTGTGATCGAAGAGATCCAATTGCGAGGGGCCACCACTCTGAAAGAGATAGATGATCCGCTTCGCCTTCGGGGCGTGGTGGGCGGCAACTCGTGCCACGGCCTCGGACGCCCCCGGCGGCGGACCGACCCGGCCATGCCCCAGGGAAGCAAGGGCCATCGCCCCCACCCCCGCGGAAGCCCGTGAGAGGAAATGACGCCGAGTGACGTCGAGCGCATCGAGGTTCATCGGGTCCATGTGACCGCCGTTTCCAGTCGCCAGTGATTCATCGCTTCATCACCGCGGCATCAGTATTCATGATGGTCGAACAGATCACGGTCATCGCGGCGGCCCGAGCGGGATCGATGGCGTCACGGCGCGGTGGTTCGCCGGTGGATGCCACCGCCATCGCGGCGTCGAGATCGACTTGAAAAACCTTGAGTTCTTCGGCGTACAGCCGCTCGAGAATCTCGCGTTCGACGCTCGTCGGCCGCCGCCCGGTCAGGAGACGAAAAGCGAGTTCGATCTGACCGGCATGATCCGGTGGCGATTGCTCGATCACCCGCTCTGCGAGGACCCGCGCCGCTTCGACGAATTGAATGTCGTTCAAGAGCACCAATGCTTGAAGCGGCGTACTGGTCGAGGACCGGCGGGTCACGCAGACGTCTCGCTTTGCGGCGTCGAAGAGCATCATCGATGGCGGTGGCGAGGTTCGCTTCCAGAAGGTGTACATACTCCGACGATGCAAGGCATCGCCGGTTCCCTGAGGATAGACCCGCCCGCTCTTCTCCTGCCAGAGCCCTCCCGGTTGATACGGGTAGACGCTGGGTCCGCCGATGGCGCCGACAAGCAGTCCACTGGCGGCCAAGGCTTGATCGCGAACCATCTCCGCGGTGAGTCGATCGCTGGGGCCGCGAGAGAGCAGGCTGTTTTCTGGATCGATGACCCGAGACTCCGGCGTGCCGGCGGAAGCCTGTCGATACGTCGAGGAAAGCACGAATCGCCGAAGCATCGCCTTCACGTCCCAATCCGACTGGATGAAGTCGAGCGCGAGTTGATCGAGCAGTTCCGGGTGCGTCGGCCGCATGCCTTGCGATCCAAAATCTTCCGACGTCGCGACGATGCCTCGTCCAAAGACGATCGACCAGAGTCGATTGACCGCCACCCGGGCGGTCAAGGGGTGCTCGGGATCGGTGACCCACGCCGCCAGTCCAAGCCGGTTCGGAGGCAGATCCACCGGAAACGCGTAAATGCGTTCCGGCGTCCCCGGTTGCACGACCTGCATGGGACGGTCGTACCGGCCACGTTCGAGGACTCTGCTCTCCCGCGGCGTGGCGAGTTCGGCCATGACCATGATCTCGCTGGTCCCGTCGATGACCCCCGCCAACTCACGTCTCAGGGCCTGAAGTTCCAAGCGAGCCGCCTGCTGGGTTGGATCCACCGTCCCGTTGAAGTACGCCCGAAGTTCGTTGGCGGCTGGCGTGGGATCAACCAGCGAGGCGTTGTCATAGAGGTGCCGAATCTCGATCGGCGTCAATCGACGATTGAAGACGCGAAGATGATCCACCTCGCCGGCCTTGAAACCGCGGTCCCGAAAGCGCTGACCAATGGTCATGGCACCTGGCCCGCCACCCGTGATGGCCTTGGTCAGGTGATCACGAACAACTTCGGCGCCGATCGGACCACCATCGATGTGGATGGCCAATCCCGACGCCCGGCTGGAACCGTCATACGAGAGCACCACCTCGACCCATTCGCCGACCGGTAGCGGGTCGATGGCCCGAATGCCGATGGCATCGCCGGGCCAGAAGTGGATCAAGGACCAACTGACGCGGCCATCCTCTAAAAGGAACTGATAGCCCTGGCTGCCGGCGTCGGTCCAGGCCCTCGAGCGATGAAGAACCACGGCTCGATCCGTGATGGCCTCGATTTTGACCCACAGCGCGATCGTGAATGGATCGACCCGGGTGAACTCGCCGACGCCCGGAAAACGAAGGTTGTTCTCGCCATCGAGGCGAAGGCCCGTCAACTCGGCGCCCGGTATCGGAACCGGGTTGCCAGAAACACCGCCGGGCTTCGTGGGGACCGCGCGATTCTCGAGTTGCCCGTCGACCACACCATCGAGGGGATAATCGCCCTGAAGCCCCGGAACCAGAGTGGCTTCCGGTCGAGTCCAAGGGGCCTCGTCGATCCACGCATCGAACGCTGGCGACGGCGTGGACTCGAGGCTCGCCAGTGCTGCCTCGGCGTCGGAGATCCGACCCCGTAAACCATCGATCCGCTGGTCGGTCTCGGCCGTCGTGAGCAGAAGCGTGGGCGTCGGTACTGCCCCGGTGAAATGGGAATAGAGCCCGCTCTCGTCGATGTCATCGAAGAAGGCGAAGAGCTCGTAGTACTCCTCATGACTGATCGGATCGAACTTGTGGCTATGGCACCGAGCACACTCCGTGGTCAGCCCGAGAAAGGCGGTTCCAAAGGTATGCACCCGGTCGGCCACATACTCGACCCGAAACTCCTCTTCGACGCTCCCTCCTTCGTTCGTCTGGCGGTGCAGTCGATTGAAGGCGGTCGCCAGTCGTTGATCCGAGGTGGGTTTGGGGAGTAGATCCCCTGCCAGTTGCCAGGTGACGAAGTCGTCGTAAGGGAGATTCTCATTGAACGCCTTGATGACCCAGTCGCGATACGCCCACATCGGGCGGTCGACGTCGCTCTGGTAGCCATGGGTGTCGGCGAAGCGAGCGAGATCGAGCCATGCAGTCGCCATTCGCTCACCAAAGGCAGATGACCCCAGAAGCCGGTCGACCACGGACTCGTAGGCCTCTGACGATTCGTCAGAGATAAAGGCGTCCATCTCCGGCAGCGATGGCGGAAGGCCGGTGAGATCGAAAGTGACCCGCCGAAGAAGTGTTTCACGGTCAGCCTGCGGTGATGGTTTCAGACCTTTGATCCGCCCACTCGCCAGAACCAACCGGTCAATCAGATCGATCGACGGATCGAAGCTTTGGCCTTGTTGCCTTGGACCATCGCCCAACGGCGATGGGCTCAGGAACGCCCAATGTTCCTCCCACACCGCACCGGCAAGGATCCACGCTCGAATCGCTTCAATCTGCTCGGGAGACAAGACGTGGCCCGATTCCGGCGGCGGCATCAGATCGTCGGGATCGTCTGCGGTGATCCGCTGCAGCAATTCACTGCCTTCCGGGTCGCCAGGGACGACCACGCCGCGCTCACCTTCGAGACCCAAGAGGCCGGTGCGAAGATCGAGCCGTAAGCCCCCGCGGCGACTTCCCTCATCCGGGCCATGACACTTGAAACAAGTCTGCGAGAGAAGCGGTCGGATCTCGGTTTGGAAGTCGAGCCGACTTTCGACTTGGCTGACCTGCGCCATCGCCGCACGGTCGTTCACCGAATGCCCAAACGCGAGGGCCGCAACATTGGCGATCACGTAGGCAACGGAACGAACATGGAAGGAATACTTCACATGTTTAGTCTATCGATGAGCATTTTCGATCCAAGTTCCATCGAAGTGAAAACTACCGAAACGCGCTCCGGATTCAAGGATGGTCTTTAAGTGGAAGAACACGACGTTGGCCGTGACAACTCATCAGACTGACGCCCCAACCCATCGATCACGAATGAAACTGCTGAGGGGATCCATGACGAATCGCACAAACGCCAATTCCGCTCTATTAGAAGCCTCACGGATTCCACCCGTAAACAGAAAACGCTCGAAGTGCCACGGGCCGCAAACAGGCCTGTGGCCACTGGATCGCCTCTATTGGAGGTTCTCGGTACCCCGTTCCCCGATTTTGAGGGCACACGATCACCAAGATCGCATTCTCGAGGTCGGTGAACAGCCGTGGCCGAATCCATGTCCGATAAGTACATTCATCCGATCAATTCAAGGTCAAGATGGTCGTTTTGGGCCGGCCGCCAGAAAAGACTCAAGAAAATCGGACCTTCTTTGTTGAACCTACTTCTCAGTCCGTTACATTTGTCAGTGGCTCATGCTCGTCTGCAGCAGCCAGCCTTTGCGGATTTCCCGCCGCAAAAGCACCTGAATTCAAGTGGC
>CAJQQE010000045.1 GCA_905480395.1 uncultured Phycisphaerales bacterium | reverse complement strand
AAAGCGGGTGAGGCGATTCGAACGCCCGACATTCACGTTGGCAACGTGACGCTCTACCACTGAGCTACACCCGCGATTTAGGCAATCGCTTGGATTGTCTCCCAGCTGGTTTCCCAACCGGGATGAGGAGTATACAACGGTCCTTCGGGGCGACAAGTCCCCTCAGTCTTCTGAGGCGGATCTTGGTTCGGATGAGGGGGCGGGGCCGGATAACTGGAATGGGGCGTCCAATCCGTTCACGCGGCCAGCGCGTTCCCGGGGATCGGGCTCCGGAGGCCGATCGTGGCCCACTATCATGCACGGCGATCGAATTTCGGCTCCGTGACTTTTCGGCGCCGTACGGTGGCAGGATCCGTCAGTTTCAACCCTCCGGAGTTCAGACATGTTCCAGCGTCTCCAGCGTCGTTCCCGAATCGTCCGTGGTCTCTTGGCCGTCTCGCTACTCGGCTCCGTCGGTCTTGCCGCCGGGCTCTCCGCGCCGGGTCCGAAAGAGAACGCGACCGCCGCCGCCGCGTCCGCCGTCGCCCCCTTGAACTTCAAACTCGACCCGGTTCACTGCATGGCTCTTTTTCGGATTCACCACGTCGGCGCCGGCCAATTCTGGGGGATGTTCGATGATGTGAGCGGTACCGTGGTCTACCCCGAAGACGGCAGCACCGCGCCCACCTTCGATGTCACGGTCAAAGTCGAAAGCGTGCATACCGGCACCGAGAAGCTGAACCGAACCATCGCCGGCCCGCAATTCTTCAATGCCAAGGAATTCGAATCGATCCGATTCGTCTCCACCGGCGGGAAGTCGATCGGTGAGAAGACTTGGGAGATGACCGGTGACCTGACCATGCACGGAGTGACGAAGCCGATCACCGCCATGGTCGAATGCACCGGGGTGGCCGGGAATCCGGTTCAGAAGAAGGTCGGATTCGAAGCCACGTTCACCGTCAAACGTTCGAACTTCGGCATGGAGTGGGGTGTCAAGAATAAAGCCCTCGGCGATGACGTGCGAATGGTCGTCGGACTCGAAGGTGATTGGGTCAGATGAGTTGTCGTCGCCCCGCTGATCTACTCAACCTCGGAAACCACAAGCTGTGATTAAGACCGTCATCCTCTCGATGTTCCTTCCGATTCTTGCGGGCGGTGGCCTGGTGGCGCTTTGCTGGCTCCTGCCGCCGCTTCGGAAATGGAAATGGCTCTCCGGCGTGACCTACGGGCTCGGCCTCGCGGTGGGGGGCTTTGCATCCTTCGCCGCAGAGAACGGCATTCCGGAATTTCCGCCGACCGAGCGTATGCAGTGGCTGGGGCTCTCCGCAGTGCTCGCGGCGATCTTTGCAATCTTCGGCTCGGCGACCGGGCAGCCGGGCAAAGAACGATCGTGGCCGTCGACGGAGTTCTTTGCGGTCCTGGCCGGCGCGGTGGTCGCGTGCCTTCCGTTCTTGGTGCAATGGGCAGGCGGAGAACTTCGACCGTACTTCTCGGGTGCTGGTCCGGCGGATCAGATCGCGATGGGGCTGGCGGTGACCGTGGGGTTTCTCGCCCTCGACCGCATTGCGGAATCACGCCAGGGTGTGACGCTTCCACTGGTGTTGTTCATCACATTTGCGGGCTTGGCACCGATCGCAGACGCGGCGAGTTGGATCACGCTGACCTTTCTGTTCGCCGTGGCCGCGGGCATCAGTCTGATCGCGGCCATCGCCGCACGCTTCGGTGGATCACCCTCGATCGGCCGAGGCGGACTTCTGGCTGCCATTGTCCTCTTGGTCTTTCTTCCGGCCGCGGGATATCGTCAAACCTATGGCGAATTCCCGTGGTGGACGTGGGGAATGGCCGCGGCCGCGCCCCTGATCCTGCTTCCGCTGGAACATCCGTGGTTTGGAAAGCTTCCCGCATGGGGTGGGCTCGCGCTTCGCTTGGTGCTGGTGGCAGCGATCGTCGGCACGGCGGTGCTGATCGCTCTGCAGTTGGGTAGCGGCGCGGATGCCGCGAACGACTATGGTGGCTTCAACTGATCTACTGCTCGAACAAACTCAAAAAAACGAAGTGACGGAAACTCATGATGCTTGCTTCCAAGAATCAATATCGCGCCACCCTCGGCCGATGGGTCCTTGCCGGAACGGTGGGGGTGTTCGCCGCCGCAGCGTTGAACGTCGCGTCGGGATGCGCCACCAGTGGTCCACCCCAGCCGGTAGTGGTGAACCAGATCTCTCCCGAGTCATTGCTCTTCTCCCTGAAGAACGCGGCGGAGCAGTCCTTCAACCGATATCTCACCGCGCTGAAATCAGTCACCGATTGTGAGCGACTGCCGGACGTGTGCCGGCTACTCGACGCCCGAAACGCGGCGGCCACCGAGATGGTTGAGCTTCGAGAGGCGATGGCGGACCGGTTCGGCGCGGAAGGGTCGCAGGCTGGGACGATCATGCTCCGCTCGGCGTATGTGGAGCAGTTCGAGGAGATCGCGATGGCTTCGGTCTACTCAAACGGTGGCGATGTGGCGATTCTTCGGATCGGCACCGAGGTGTACCGGCTGAGACGACAACCCACCGGATGGCGGATCGTTCAGTTTCCGGATCCGCCCTACGATCCGGCGACATCGGCGGACGCGATCGAGATTTTGGTGATTCGAGTCAATGCGATTCGCGAAGATGTGCTCGCTGGTCGCGTGACGAGCATGAATCAACTGCAGTCGCGCATTGCGGCCGCGATGGGCGGCTGAACGCCGGCGAACGAACTGGAACCCACAACCAGACCGCGGCGTGACGATTCAATCGTCACGCCGCGGTTCTGCTTCTGGTGGGTGGGTCTCGTGCTGTGAAGTGACTACTTGTCTTCTTCCGTGATGCCCATGCCGCTCCGATCAGGGGAGGCTGGTCGCGTGGTTGGCTGCAGCCCTTCGCCGTTTTCGATCGCTTCGAGCATGACCCTGATGGCGGTCTCGAGCTGCGGATCGCCACCGTCAAGCATCAGACCGGGATCGTCCACCACTTCAATGTCAGGATCGACGCCGTGGCCTTCGATGCCCCACGTTCCGTCGGTCTCGTAGAAACCAAAGGTCGGGACGGCGGTGTACCCACCGTCGATCAGTCCGGGGTTGCCCGAGATGCCAACCAGTCCGCCCCAGGTCCGGGTGCCGATGAGCGGTCCGAGGTCGTTGTGCCGGAAGAGCCACGGGAACATGTCACCGCCGGAACCGGCAAGCCCGTTGATCAGCATCGCCTTCGGTCCGGCGTGCACGCCCATCGGCCAGCGCCAGTCCTTCGAGTCGCGGGTCGCCCAGTAGTTGGTGACCGGTCGGTTCAGGAGTTCGATGAATCGATCGGGGATTTGGCCGCCACCGTTCCATCGTTCATCAATCACCATCGCGGGAAGGTGTGCCTGCCCGTGATACTGACGGACCAGGTCGCTCTGCCCGTCGCGGCCGGTGTTGGGTACGTAG
>CAJQQE010000044.1 GCA_905480395.1 uncultured Phycisphaerales bacterium | reverse complement strand
TGTTTGGGTCGGCATTGCTTTGTTTCGGTGGTGGCATCCTGGCCGGACTGGCGCCGCAGTATCCGATCCTGGTCGGCGCGATGGCGTCGGCCGTGGCCGCCGGGTTACTCATCATTGGTGGCCGCCGCCGCAAGTCGGTGGGAACTCCCACCTGAGACGTCCGGGGGTCAAAACGCGCAGTCATCCATCGGCGCACCAAGCAAGAACTTCAGTCGATCGAGTCGAGCGAGATGTTCTTCGACCGCAGTGAACCAACCGTTTCATCACGCCAGACGACGACCATGCTCGGGGGACGACCGGAGGTCTCGTCACCGGGGACGAGCACCGATCGAGGAAACCCGGCGCGGCGGCCGAGATTCATGACATCGACGTAGTGGACGCGGCCGAGCGAGCCATCACGACTCAGCCGGCGCATTGCGATCGAACCGAGTTCGTCATCCGAGTCGGAGGCCGGTGCGAAGGTCGTCGACCCTGGCTCCCGACGGTCAATCCAGAGAACGATCGCATCACCATTGGGAAGCATGACGACATCGGTGCGGCCGATGGTCTGTCGGGCGACCGTCTGTGGCGGGGCAAAGGTGGTACCACCGTCGCCGCTCCGCGATGCGAGTACTCGAGGCCCCGCTTCGCCCGCGGCGGTGAACCACGCCACGACCATCTCGTCGCGAATCGCATCGACGCTGGGACCGTTCACGGGGCAGGCGGGGAATTCCCATCGGTCGCGGGAGACCGGCATCGGCGCGGTCCATCCGTCGGCGGTCCGACGCACGATGAAAATGTCGCGTTCTTCGTTTGGTCCCCGATCGCGGTACACCACCACCGGTCCGTTGGACGTCATGGCCATGTCGGTGTCGCAACACTCACAGACCCGGCCGTCGAGACCGATCGAAACAGGTGGACGGCTCGCGGCGGCGACATCATCTCGATTGGTTGGCACCAGCGTCGTCCGAAGGGCCATCGCACCGCCCCCGCTGTCGCCGTGGTCACCGTGGCCGTCATCGGATTGGGGCGTCATTTGGCGTCCGTCGAGCCACGTAAAAAGGACGCCATCGGGAGTCGGGAGTGCGGAGACGAATCCATGCTCGACCGGGCGTTCGTCATCATGGAGCCACCCCTCGTCGCGCCAAGTCGCACCCTCATCGGTCGAGCGGGAGAGCATCACGCCGTAGGCATAGGTGCCACCATCAATTTTCTGGAGGCGATGGGTCAACAAGGAACCATCCGGAGCGCGGCGGATTGCCGGTCGGTCGGCCCAGTTGGCGAAGAGACCGCCCCCGTCGTGAATCGTGCGGGGGTCCGACCAGGTCAGGCCAGCCTCGCCATCATCATCGATCCCCGGTCCAAATCGACTAAAGCGAATGGCATTCTTTCCCTGATCATCGGGTTCGATCCAAGTCGCCAACACGCCGTCGCCATCAGGACTTAGTTCGACGGCGAACGCCCCGTTGGCGGCGGGAGGATCAGGTGTCGGAGTCGAAGCGGACGCGGTCATGCTCGAAGAGAGCAGGGAAATGGCGAGGCCGTGTGCAAGGACCCCGGGGATAGACAGTCGTCTCTTCATGTTCATCATGTTCATGCTCTTCGTACTCTTCATGCTCTTCATGAGGTCGTCTCGGTTTCTTCGCCAGGGGGAAGAAGAAGCTCATCCCGGCTCACGCGACGCACTTCGAGTTCGACGACCTCGGGGGAGTTGATCTCGGGCTCGTGCGACGCATGGAGCTCGCGGAGCTGCTTCGTCGCGGGGAGTACCCGGCTCTCGAGCGAACCAATCGCCTTGTTGTAGCTTTCGGAGCTTTGACGGAGTTTCGTGCCGACCTCACTCAGGTGCTTGGTGAACGTCGCGATCCGGTCGTAGAGCTCTGCGCCGACGTTCGAGATTTCGCGGGCGTTCGCGGCAACCTCTTCTTCGTGCCACCCGAAGGCGACGGCCTGCAGAAGCCCGACGAGAAGCGTCGGGGTGCAGATCAGCACTCGTTCCTGTATCGATTGATGCTGGAGATTGGGCTTTCGCTCCAAGGCCGCGACGAGTGCGCTCTCGATCGGCATGAACATCACTACGATTTTCGGCGTGCGTTCGAACTGTTTCCAGTACTTCTTGTCGGCGAGATCTTTCACATGTTTCTCGACGGCGGCGGCGTGTCGTTGCAGCTGCCCCTCTCGCTGCTCCGTCGAGCTGCTCTCGAGCATGTCGAGGTAGGCGTCGAGGGCGACCTTTGAGTCGACCACGATCTCGCCGCCTCCGGGAAGTTTCACGATCATGTCGGGCCGGAGTTTCGCGTCGCTTCCGGAGACCTTCACGGTGACCTGTTCCTGGAAGTCGCAGTGTTTGGACATGCCGGCGAGTTCGACGATGTTCCGCAACGCCATCTCGCCCCATCGGCCCCGCTGTTCTGGACGCCGAAGGGCGCTCACCAGCTTGCCGGTCTCGTCGCGAAGCGACTTATGCCCCTCAGAGATGAGTTCCATCTGCTTCTCGATACCGGAGTACGCCTTCTCGCGCTTCACTTCGAGTGCCTGCAGAGACTCCTGCTGTTTGGTCATCGTCTCCTTCATCGGCTTCAGCATCAATTCGAGCTGCTCGTGTCGCTTGGTGAGGTCGCCGTCGATCTTCTCCTTGGCAGTGTCGAAGTGGGCCTTGGCCAGTTTTACGAACTGGTCGCTGCTCGACTTCAGCGCCTCGACTCCAAGCGCCTTGAAGGACTCTTCGAAACGCTTGCGTGCTTCTTCGAGGCCACGGGCATGCTCGTCGTGCTTCTCGTTGGCGGCCTTCAGGTTCCCTTCCATCCGAGTAGTCGCAATTCGAGCTTCCTCGGCGGCTTTCGCCGCGGTGTCACGAGCCTCGATGGCCGTGTCGACATCCGCCTTGGATTCCGCGAGCCGGTTCTCGATCTCGACGACCCGGGCATCAGCCGCGTCTGCTCGCGCTTCACTGGCGGAAAGTTCGGAACCAAGGGCTCCTTGCCGGCGGCTGAGTAACAACGACACCCCGAGTGCCGCAAGGACGGCACCGAGGACGATT
>CAJQQE010000043.1 GCA_905480395.1 uncultured Phycisphaerales bacterium | reverse complement strand
CGGGATCGGGTCAGGCTTGGGGTCCCTTGCCAACGCGCCTGGCGGGCGGCCGTCGCCATCGCCGGGCGGCTTGCCTGCTCAAGCAGGGCGGCGCACGCGTGGGCTGGACCGCCGATTGCTTTGGTTCGACCGGGATGCAGTGCGGCGGCCAGATCTAACTGGCCGTCCTCGAGCCTCACCACGCCGAGGTACCCGGTGCGGTTGGCGATCATGAGTAACTCGCCTGGCGGGGGCGCGTCGCACGGTGAATCAACCACCGCCCCGACGCCGAACCGATTTCGTCGTCGGATCTTCCAAACGAACTCATCTCTAGAATCCAGAGACCGGCCTCCGACGCCATCCGCGACCACGACGGCAGCGCCCTCGATCGTCCTGGGTTTGGCCTCCGGCTGATCGAGATTCTCAAGGATGACGCCGTCGTGGGGCGTGACCCTCGCTCGCGTGCGGGGTCGAAACTCGACCCCGGCGTCCTTCGCAGCCTCGATCAAACCCATATCGAGGACGGTTCGCGAGAGCACGATGGATCCAGAAAAATCGAGTCGGGACCGACGGGTACCGCTCTGGATGACCGCGGTCCTCAATGGAACGCCTTGATCGGCGATCGCGTCGAGCCCGAGGTCTCGCAGTACCCGCTGCCCGGTTGGCGCGAGGCAACACCCACAGACTTTGGTTCTGGGGAATGAACTTCGATCGACGAGTAGCACGCGTCGATTCTGGCGGGCCAAGAGGCATGCCATCGTCGAGCCGGCCGGCCCCGCACCGATGATGACGACTTCTGATGCTTCGGTGCTGTTCATCGAGTGACTCCCGCGGCCGACCAATCGAGAATCATCCGTTCTGGAAAGACCCGCGTCATGAGCGATCCTTCAAGACCGGCGCGGTGGGCAAGATCGGCGAGCTCTAAATGCGTGAACGCTCCCCGAACCGACGCCGGGGCATCAAAGTGCACGATCGGTGATCGGCTGAAGCAGCGGCCCGCAAGATGCGCCAGGAGGAGGCCGGTTCGAGTCCGTCGAAGATCGGAGATGACGATTCCCGTGGTGGCCGAGGTCGCCATGCGGGCGAGAAGTCCGACGACTTGCGAGGATTCAAGGTGGTGGAGAAAGAGACTGCAGATGGTCACGTCGTTGTCCGGAAGTGGATCTGCCGTGACGTCGAGTCGATGGGTTTGGAGTTTCAGGCCCGTGGCGTGGGCACGCTGGGTGGCGGTCTCCAGCGCATGCTCGCTGACATCACAGGCCGCCCACTGAATCGTGATATTCGGAAATCGATGTCTGGCCCGTTGTGACAACTGAATCGGTAGGTCTCCGCTTCCCGTGGCGACATCGAGGATTCGAAGGACGCCGCCCTTCGGGACCGTCGCGAGCTTTGGTGCGAGAAATCTCCAGAGCATGAAATCAGCCTGAGAGAGCCGATTGAGCCGTGCGAGTCCGCGCAGCGCCAGCTCGTGCTCACGTTCGGGAAGGTCCGGAGCATCCATGCGTTCGGGGACGAGGATGCGTTCACGGAGGCTCACGGGAGAGCATGGTAGGGGCCAAACCGTGATGGGCCCGTTCAATGTGGTGATCGTTCTTTCAGAATCAACCGTTCCCAATCCAAGATTTTCCTTGCAAGGAGACTTGGGAAGAGGCTTTTTGGGGAAACAAGTTTTTTAGCACCGTATTTTTGACCAGATTCCCCCAGTCTGTAGGTAACCTGAAGTCGTCTTTCGGGACTCCAACTTCTGCCTTTTCCCACGTCGCCCCCGGTCACCTCCAAAATGACTGGGGGCGATGTCCATCTCGACCTTTTTGGCCGCGGGATCGCCAGGGGGGGAGTCGGGCGGTAGGGTTTGGGTATGGCAGCCTCGATCCGATCCAGACGCCTGATGCCACTCGGTGCCCGCGACTTCGCAGCCCGGCGTTGGTCGCTGGCGTTGATCGGGACCACGCTCGGCGTACTCGCGTCGGTGAGTGGGACGTCCGAGGCGAGCCCGGTCGACCAAAGCGAACCGGTGACCGATCGTCCCAATGTCATCTTGATTGTGGCGGACGACTTGGGATGGGCCGACATCGAGCCCAACAATCCTGACACGTTCTACCGGACACCAAATCTCAATCGCCTCGCGGCGCGTGGAGTCCGGTTCACGAATGCTTACGCGGCGGCGCCAGTGTGTAGCCCGACTCGCGGGAGCATCATGACTGGCCGACACCCGGCGAGAACCAGAACCACTGACTGGTTCGGTGGGGCGCGGACTGGGAAGCTTCTCCCCGCTGAGTATGAACCGGCGCTGCCGCGAGAGGAACACACGATCGCCGAGATGTTCTTGGACGCGGGGTACGCCACCTTCTTTGCCGGGAAGTGGCACCTCGGGCCGGAAGGATACTGGCCGGAAGATCAGGGGTTTGAAGTCAACCGAGGTGGTTGGACGCGGGGCGGACCCTACGGGGGGAAGAAGTATTTCTCGCCGTACGGAAATCCTCGGCTTACGGATGGCCAACCTGGTGAACATCTGCCAGATCGGCTGGCGCGAGAGACCGTGAAATTCATGGCGGATCAGGATGATCACCCGTTTCTGGCGGTGCTCTCGTTTTATTCCGTGCACACTCCGCTTCTGGCTCCCGAATCGCTCGTCGAGGTCTACCGAAATCGTCAGAAGATGGTGGATGTCGATGGTCCGCGGTGGGGGCGGGAACGGAATCGAAAAGTTCGGCTGGTTCAAGACCATGCGGTTTACGGCGCCATGGTCGAGTCGATGGACGCGGCGGTCGGCAAGGTGCTCGATGGTCTTGAGGCGCTCGGCCTCGTGGAGAACACCATTGTGGTGTTCTTCAGTGACAACGGCGGGCTCTCTACCAGCGAAGGACACCCGACCTGCAATCTCCCATTTCGGGCTGGCAAGGGCTGGCTCTACGAGGGGGGAATCCGGGAGCCATGCCTGATCGCACTTCCCGGCCGTGATGCCGGGGCCAAGGTCAGTTCGATCCCGATCACCAGTCATGACCTACTGCCCACGTTGTTGGAACTTTGCCATCTTCCGCCAGAAACCAAACGCCCGCTCGATGGTCAGTCGTTGGCACCGATCCTGCTCAACGAAGATGTGGACTGGCCGAGAACCGAGCTCTACTGGCACTACCCGCACTACGGCAATCAGGGCGGCGCCCCGAGTGGGGCGATTCGGTCCGGAGATCTCAAGATGATCGAGTGGTTCGAGGACGATCGAGTGGAGTTGTTCGATCTCGCGACCGATCCGGGCGAGACCATCGATCTTGCCGGTGATCGTCCGAACACCGTCCTTCGCCTGCGGGGGGCGTTGGCGGGATGGCGGCTCGGCATTGGCGCGGAAATGCCACGGGCGAATCCCGATTTCAAGCCAAAGACCTCCCCTTGAGTCGCTTCGGCCGGTGATCAACGGATCATCGACGACCGTGGCCTCACGATCGATAGGATGAAACCATGAATCCATCACGACCTTCAAGCGCTCCCCGGCATCATGCGGGCCTTCGGTTTCTTCTCCCCCTGGTCCTCCTCTCCGGCGGCTCGGTGGTCATGGCACAGGATGAGGCGTCGCCCTCGCCCATCGCGGTGCAGGGAAAACGACCGACCGAGGCCGCCGCAACGCCCACGTGGAAACCGATCTTCAACGGTCGTGACCTCGAGGGCTGGGTCTACAAAGAGACCGGTTCCGAGCTCGGGGTCGATCCGTCATCGACGGTCAAGGTCGAAGACGGAATGATCCGGATGGACTACGGAACGTGGGAATCGTTCAAGGGCCGCTTCGGCCACCTCTTCCATCGCGTACCGCACGATCGGTATCGCATTCGGGTCGTGTATCGCTTCACGGGTGAGCAGGTCAACGGCGGTCCCGGTTGGGCCTTCCGAAACAGCGGCATCATGCTCCACTGCCAAGACCCCAAGTCGATGCGGACCGATCAAGAATTTCCGGTTTCGGTCGAGGTGCAACTGCTGGGCGGGTCGGGCGCTGGCACGCGTTCCACTGGAAATCTCTGCACGCCGGGAACCAACGTCGAAATGAAGAACGACGTCGTGACCCGGCACTGCACCAACTCGAAGAGCGAAACATTCCATGGTGACCAATGGGTGACCGCGGAAGTCGAGGTCCTCGGGAACGAGTCGATCACGCATTACATCAATGGCGTCGAGGTCATGAAGTATCAGCGGCCGCAACTTGATCCGCGAGATCCAGATGCCCAGGCATTGATGCAGCAACGCAATGGTGAGGTGATGCTCGATCGAGGCTGGATCTCGTTGCAGGGTGAGAGCCATCCAGTCGAATTCAAGTCGGTCGAACTCATGGTGCTTCCCGCGGCGAAGGTCGCGGCGCCGTCGAGGCCCAATGAATCCACGCCGGTGCCTCGCAAGCCGGAATAAGTCAGTTTGACTGCCGGCCGGTTTCGTCGCGGCCCCAACCGGTCTCTCCGGCCGCAATCTGACGACGGGCGATGATCCGTTCCATGATGCGAACGTATCCATAGAC
>CAJQQE010000042.1 GCA_905480395.1 uncultured Phycisphaerales bacterium | reverse complement strand
CGGTGCCGACCCGATGCCGCCCGGGCAGGCGGTGGCGGCGGTCTTCGACGCCCGGTTCACGACGATGCGAGCTCGCAAGCCGATCAACGGCGTCGGCGAACTCGACGGCGAGGAGATCGTCTTCAACGGCGGCACCGCGCTGGACCTCGGATCCGACTGGACCCCGCTCGCGACGGATCGTGACGGACGGCCGGTGCTCGCGTCGCGAGCGTTGGGAAAGGGGCACGTGATTCTCGGGGCCCGCGGTCTCTTCGGACGGAAGCCCGACGCGAGCGATCCGATCAACGCCGACTGGGTCACGCCGATGCTGGTCTCCCGTGCAGAGACGAAGCCAATCAATCCCTCGAAGCGAATGCGGCCCACCCGCGCCGAGTTGAAAAAGGAAATCGGCCCGCTGACCTTGCAGTTCCAGGAAGGAACGGCGCCGTTTGCGGATGCAATCTACGCGGTCTACGAAGAAGTCCGCCCGCATCTGGTGGAGATCACCGGCGTCGAACCGTCGCCGGGCATGATCAAGACGATGCTCATTCTGCCGACCGGGGGGGGTGGTTTTTCAAGCGGCGTGCTGATCGCGATCGGGGCGTGGTGGGGGAATTACCCGGAGCAGCGGTACCCGATGATCGAACTCATCGCCCACGAAGCCGGGCACTCCTGGGTGCTGCCGCACGCCGAGCCATTGTGGAACGAACCGATTGCAACTTGGCTGGGCATCGAGACCGGACGGCGAATGGGATTCAAGAAGGCCGACGAGACGATCGCTCGGCAGATCGCCAAGGCCCGGCGTCGTGACCCGGACCTGAACAAGATGGACCCGCTCGCCGAAGACGCCCACCGCGATGTCATCTGGGGAAAGTCGTACTTCGTCTTTGAGGAGCTCGAACGCATGCACGGGCCCGGCGCGATGGCGAAGTACTTTCAGGCCAAGCGGCGGGTGTTGGCGCCAGGTCGGAAGGGCTATTCCATGGACGATGCGGTCGCGGTCTGGAGTATCGCAGTCGGCGAGGATCTCTTTCCGTGGTTCCAGTCGCTCGCCTTCGATGTGGATCCGGCGCGAACCGACCTTGCGACTGACTGAAACGCCCGGTCGGGCTAGAGACGCTCAGCTCGAACTCGGCATGCGGCTCGAGATCCAACCAAAGAAGGCCGGCTGGGCTCGCGAGGCGACGAGGATCTTGCCGGTCCCCTTGAATCGGAGCACCACGCCTTCGCCGGTCTTCACCGACCCCACGACCTTGCCGAGAAAACCACCGCCCTGTCCGGTCGACATCGACGCGCTCATCTCGACGGTGCTGGGCCAGCCAACCACGTGTCCGCTGTCGACGATCAGTTCGCCGCCGGGCGGAATCGACATCTCTTGGATCGCGCCGAGGGCGGAGACGCAGAGTTTGCCCGTGCCCGAGACGTTCATGATGAAGAAGCCACCGGTGCCGCCGAAGAACGAGCCGCTGATGCTCTTGTTCCGCTTGGTGGCGATTTCGAGGGAGTCTTCGGCGCAGAGGAACGCGCCGTCGGTCAACGACCAGGAATCGTCGTTCAGTTCGACGACCCGAACTTCGCCCGGATGGCCCGGTGCGAAGAGGATCCGGCCCGGTCCCTTCTCGGCGATCGCATGCTGCATGAAGAACGACTCGCCGGTGGTCGCGGCGCGAGCCAGCGACTTCAGGACGCCACCCTTGGCCTTGCCAGTGAGGACGATGGTGTCCTCCATGGCGGCCATCGCGCCGCCTTCGGCGATCACCGTCTCGCCCTGGGCGAGTTGGGCGGAGATGAAGGGGTCGGTCGTACCTTGGATCGTGAATTCAGCCATGGGGTATTTCGTGCGTCCGGTCGTTGGTTGGGTAAATGGGGTGATGATTGCTGGGATCGGTCGAGCGAGAATTTCATGCGTCTTGAGGGTTCACGTCGCCGTTCAGTCGCCGACCGGTCGGAGTTCTGAGATGCGGATGTTCCGAACCCGCACGGTCATCGGCGGTCCTTGATGGACCTGCAGGGCAAGACTCCCCCGGGCCGCGGCGTTGGGATGGCGATCCTCGGTCGCCATCATCCGCGTGCCGTCGATCCAGTGTTCGAGCCGCGGTCCGACCGCGATAATCCGGTAGGTGTGCCAGCCGTCCTTTTTCGGATCGGCCTCGACAGACTTCAGGTGTTTCTGCAGTTCCTTGTCGTCGCGTCGAGGTTCGAGATCCTGGCGGGTGCCGTCGGCGTCGAAACGAACGGATTCGCCGCGTTGCACCGCGATCCCGCGGCCGCGAGTCTCGTAGAGGATGCCGCTGTAGCGGTGGGCCTGGTCGAAGTCGGCTTGATAGCCGGAGAGGTCGTACCCGTCGGTGACCTCGGGCCCGGTGGCGATCGACCGGTACTGCATGCCGCTGTTCGCACCCTCGCCCTCGAGCTTGATCTCGAATTCAAGTTCGAAGTCGGCGAAGGTCCCGGGGTGGTGCAGATAGGTGGTCGTGGTGCAGGGGTTCTCGGCGGTCGAACGGCCGACGATCTCGCCGTTTTCGACGGACCAGAACCGCTCGTCACCGCGCCAGTCTTCGAGCGACTTTCCGTCGAAGAGCGGCGTCGCCGCGCTCTTCTTTACGACTTGGTCGCCGATTCGCATCGTCTGGGACGTGGCGGGCAGCTTCGGGGGATCGGCGGTGACGGGGTCGAGGGCGATCGTGGCGGCGAGCGTGAGAATGAAGGTGATCATGTCAGTGATGGTATCGGTTCCGCGGTTCTCGCCAAGGCGACCGCCCGCCGGCATGGGCCGGCGGGCGGTCGGAATGCGGGGCCGATCGTGATTGGCTCAGTCGGTGACTCGATTGAGCGTGGTCATTTCGCTGGGCTCACCGGTGGCGTTCGGAGGCTTGACACCCTCGAAGGTGAAGTCCATCCACTGGTTTGTCCACTCGTCTCCGGTGAGGGTCTCTTCGGTGGAGAATGCGACGTTGTTGCCGTTCGCGTTTCGGCCGGTCCAGTCGCCGCGGATGACCGTGGCCTGGTCGGTCTTTGAGAACTTCGGCCTTGCGGTCATCCGCATGCCGTTGCCAAAGTTATTCATGCACCAGACGTTGCCGCTTCGTCGATCGAGCATCCAGGTGCGCTTGCCGCGCAGAACGGGTTCCGCGTCGCCGATCTTGCGGTGGATGGTTCCGTCGAGGGTGTGTCGACCTGGGCCCCACGCGACGTCGAACATCACGGTCACGTTCTTGCCATCGTCGTTGGTGAAGCTCCGCGTCCAACGGCCCACCATCTGTGACGCCTGCGGCATCGCCTTTTGGAATGCGTTGACGGATTCAAACTTCGCGGTCTTGATGGAGCGCGGCGTTCCCGACGTCACATCGTAGGCGCGTTCGATCACGTTGTCACCGAAGGTGTCGACCATGGTGACTTCGGATCGCTTCGATCCGTCGATGTTCGAGAACGACCACTTGACGGTGACCGTCTCGGCATCGGGATCCACATCGTCGACGTATCCCTTGTAGGCGATGTCGCCGTCGGCGTAGGTGCGCATGCCGGCTAATTCAATCCGCTCGGTCTCCGCGTTCCACCAGCATGCGCCGGTATCGAACGTCATTGGCTGTCCGGGGGCTTCGGAGAAATGCCATCTCATTTTTTCGAACGGGACCATCCACTCGTGCGTGGTCAGAAGCGCCGGTGCCTCAGCGTCGTTCAGGGTGACGGTCCAAGTGCCGTCATAGCGGCTGACGGTTTTCCACCAGTTGTCGCTGGTGGGCTTCTCGGCGAAGGCGGATGCGGCGATCAGGATCGCCGGAATGGCGGTCGAAATCGTGCGAATAAGAGCGTTCATTATTTCTCCAGGTCTTTCAGGTTTGCGACGAAGCGGCGGCCCCACGCGGGCCAACCGCCCGAAACTTACGGCCTGATCAAGCCGGCGTCAAAGGAAAGGTCGTTGGCGATTTGCGTTTTGGATCTCTATAAAGAGCACATGCCGATCCCTCCCGACGCCGTTCGTGCCTACCTCGATGACCTGCCGGAAGATCGGCGAGAGGCGATCGAAGCGATTCGCGAGGTAATCAATCGAAATCTTCCGAAGGGCTACGAGGAAGGGATGCAATACGGCATGCCGGCGTGGTTCGTCCCGCATTCGGTGTTTCCCGACGGGTACCACTGCGACCCCACGCAGCCGGTTCCATTCGTCAGTATCGCGAGCCAGAAGAAGCACATCGGCCTCTACTTCTTCTGCATCTACCTTGACGAGGATCTTCGCGGCTGGTTCGAATCGGAATGGCGGAAGACCGGAAAGCGATGGGATGCCGGCAAGAGCTGCGTTCGAGTGAAGACGCTTGAAGACATCCCGCTTCCGCTGGTTGGGAAACTGATCAAGAAGCTGCCGGTGAAGAAGTTCCTGGCGAGTTACCTGCCGACTCGGCCCACTCCGAAGAAGAAGACGGTGACGAAGAAAGCCACGAAGAAGTCGTCCACCAAGAAGGCCACGAAGAAAGCCACGAAGAAGGCCACGAAGAAGGCGTCCACCAAGAAGTAGCAGCGCCGTCCCCTGAACGAGACTGGGAATCTGATTTCGGGATGCAGGGGCTGGTGATTTCGAGATTCTTCGTCAGGACCTGAGACTCCAGTTGTCGTGACCCCTCCTCTCCCTTCCCCCCTTCAGGGGAAAGGAAGGGAGAGGAGGGGGCTCGGCACGGTGCCGGCCTTCTTCCTCCCAAAATTGGAGGTCGACATGGCCGATCGCACCCATCGTTTCCGTTCACAACTCACCATCACCGAAGCCGCTCGGGCCCTGCACCTCGATTTCGAGGGCTTCCAGAAGGGGCCGCCGGTCTTTGCGGGAGTTCGGGTCGACGGTCAATGGTCCGCCACCGTCTTCGGCGACGTGGCACCTAGTCTGGTGCCGCCGGCCCGAGCGAAGGGCATTCGGGTGACGGCCCTCGATGACTTCCTTCGGGAGACGATCGATCGGGCGGACGCCGAGGATCGTTTGGTCACGGGATTTTCGACGAGGGAGTTTCAGGTCTATCAAGATCGCGGCGTCGAGTCGGGCCGCCTTCGGCCGCGGTTCGTGAATCTTCTTCCGCTGGGACGGCGGTGGCGGCGGGAATCGCATCCCGAGGTGGACGCCAAGGTGAAGGCATCCCGGGCTCGGCGAAAGCAGGCGGGCCGGTGGGTCGGTGGCCATGGCAACACGTTGTTTGATTTCGCCAGTCTCTTGGAGGCGCCGCGTGGTCATTCGTATGGCAAAGGTTGCACGACCAGTCGGCTCAAGCATGTCATGACCCAGATTGCGACTCGCGGCGAATTTTCGCGACTCACGCCAGTGGCGAAAGGGAAGTGGACTCGGGTGTTGCAGCACAATGAAGCGGACTGCCTGTGGTCGTCGATGTTGGCCGATGTGTGCGCCGTCGCATCGCCAGCAAACGGAGGTGGTCGATGAACTGGATCCCAGCGTTTCTCAAAGAATGCCGAGCGATGCGAGCATTGTGCATGAGCTCCGGTTGCACGACGTGCGGTGCGGGGGAGTTTCGGCGCCGACTTCTGGATCGTGCGGCGATCGAGGGTCGAGCTGCAGGCCGCGACGGCAATCACGATGATTGGGCGGGGGATGCGACAGGGAATGAGAGGGGGGATGAGACGGGGGATGCAAGGCGGGAAGCCATCGCGTGTGGTTTTCGCTTGGGCCTGCTGGGTTTGCAGGCCGGTGATCAAATGGAGGCCGGCGATTGCGGTGTCGAGATCATGCTCGCGGAGGCTCGGGGCTTCCAGCCGGACCTCGAGACGTTTCTCGAGGGCACGATCGCCGGCGATCTTCTCGCGACGATCCGGGATCGGGCAGCGGCGGCGTCACGACGGCGAGATCGGCATCAACGTGAAATGGCCACGGCGGAGCGGGCGGCCCGAGCTCGCCGCCGACGTCGAGTGTGGGAACGTCGGACCAGTCACGAGGCCCGATTGGAGGCCAAGCAACATCGTGATGACTTACTGGAGTTGGTGGTGGCGAGTTTCGCACGGCTCGATCCGGTCGGCCGTCTGAAGTGGCTGGCAAAGGAGGACCTGGAGATTCCGATCGATCGGATTCCGGAGAATCTCCTTCCGATCGAAACCGACCCGATCGTGCTGCTCGAAGTCGAGCGAATCCGCTTGATCAACCGCATCGGCGGGCGGAGGCGAAGATGGCGACGGCTCAAAATGAATCTGGCGTGAACGTGACGCGTTGAGCAGCACGATTCGCCGGATCATTTCTTCCGGATCGAGTCGAAGCCCTTCTGGAACGCCTTCATCTTGTCGGCGAAGGCTTCGGCACGTCCGATGGCGGAGGTGTTGATGGGGCGGCGGAGTTGCTGCTCGGAGAGGGTCGGTGCAAAGCGGCCGCTCTTCTTCTCGGTAGCGGCCGTTTCGGGCGAAAGGCAGGCGTCATCCCACGGGAGGCCACAGGCCTCGATGATCTTCGGCACCGTTTGCGCCGGGTTCTTCGCCAGTTCGCGGTAGTCGACGGTCATGATGGGGTTCGGGAGTGATTCGGTCCAGTGCGTCATCATGCGCTGGTGCATGGCGGCGATACTGCCGATCCAATCCAACCGGCTCGTCCAGGCCATGCGAATTGGATCAAAGAGATTGGCCCAGATCGAGATGGCGGTGTCGTGGAGATCACGTTCGGTGATGAGGATGGTCGCCTTGGGAAAGAGCAGCCCGATGATGCCCGCTTGTCGGGGGAGCATGAGACTCTTGTTCGCGATCCGTTGCTTTCGACCTCCTTGCAGTTGGAGGCCCCGCAGGTAGTCCGCGCGAATACGCTCGAGCATCGCGTCGTCGGCCGTGGCCGCCATGAACGCCAGTTGTGGTCCGCCGCCGCCGAGGTGGGACATGAGCACATCGTCGAGCAGGGTCGTCTCTCCGACGCCGTGGGCCTCTGAATGAGCACCGACCACCCGCTCGAGGAGCGACGTACCACTGCGGGGAAGTCCGACAATGAACACTGGTAGCTCGCTCTGGGCGTTGGGTGTCTCACCTCTGCCTTGGTAAAGCTCCACGGGAAACGCTTCGATGATTCGATCCGTCAGTGCATCCGCTTCCGCGACGCTGAACTGGCCGTCGATGAGTCCATTCATCTTCTCATAGGCGATCACCGCCTCCGTCGGAAGACCGGCCTTCTCGAGTGAACGGCCGAGGAGGGAATACAGGGGCCGAGTCACCATCGGGGGTTGCGTGGCGCCATGGGCGTCTAGGAACTCCCGCGCGGCCTTGATCGCCTCGTCATAGCGGCCGAGTTCGAAACACGCGCCGACAAAGGTGCTGGCGGTTCCCGGCGTGAGCCGTCCTGCGTCGGCACGCTCTTGGAGCATGTCGAGGCACTCTTGATACTGGCCGGTCCAGATGAGGCATTCGGCGAAGTTCCCGTAGGCGCCGGAGTCCTTCGGTGCGAGGCGTCGGGCGGTCCTCGCCTTTGACAATGCTTCCTCGAAGCGGCCGCCCGCGATCAGCACGATTGAGTTGGTGGTGAGTACGCTGGGGTCGGTGGGAGCGATCTTCAGCGCCTTCTCGGCCGCCTTCATGGCGTCGGGCCAATGCATCGAGTTGGCCGCGGAAAGGGCGAAGATCCGGAGGGCCTGGACGTTTCGAGGTTCCTTCTTGAGGACTTCCGACGCCATCTGCTTCGCTTCGCGGCCCCGGCCAGCCTCGAACAGGGCCGCGGCTTGTTTCAATTGAGCGATGATCTGCGCGGAATTTCTGGCCATCTTGGGAGGATAACGGATCGGCTCAATCGACTCGTTGGCCGTGACCGGACTCGGTCCTCCGGCCTGAACGTTTTAGCCTCCAGTTGTCCACCATGGCGGGGGCCTCTTGAACAAGGTCGCCCGCTTCCGCTAGTGTCAGTGATCGAATACGCGATCCAAACTGATTCTTCGATTTTTTCGAGCGGTCGGGAGGCCCACCATGACCACCATCGAACCGAACGCTTCCACGAGCCTTGGACGGAATTCGACCGCCCATGGTGAGCATCACGGCGGCCAGTACGTGTCCAACGGCCAGGCTTGCGACGTGCCCGTCCACTTCGAAGTCGAGAAGATTGAGACCATCGTGTTCGGTCGAGCCGCAGACGTCAGCGTTGCGATCGCGAAGGAAATTGCGACCCTCATTCGCGCTCGGCAGGCGGGCGGTGCTCGCTGCGTCCTCGGACTCGCGACCGGCTCGACGCCGACGCAGGTCTACGGAGAACTGGTCCGAATGCACCGGACGGAAGGGCTTTCCTTCGAGAACGTCGTGACCTTCAACCTCGATGAGTACTGGCCGATGAAGCCGGAGGCGCTTCAGAGTTATCGCCGGTTCATGAACGAACATCTGTTCGACCACATTGACATTGATCTCGCCAATACCCACGTCCCCGACGGCACCATCGCCTTCGAGGAGATCCGGTCGTATTGCACGGCATATGAGCAGGCGATCGCCGACGCCGGCGGTATCGATCTACAACTCCTCGGACTCGGCCGCACCGGCCACATCGGATTCAACGAGCCGGGTTCGGGCGCGGGCAGCCGAACGCGTCTGATTCATCTGGATCGGGTCACGCTCAAGGATGCGGCCAGCGATTTCTTCGGCGAAGAGAATGTCCCCACCCGTGCGATGACGATGGGCGTGGGCTCGATTTTGGACGCTCGAAGAGTGGTCCTCATGGCGTTCGGGGAAGGGAAGGCAAGGGTGGCGGCGGGCGCCATCGAGGGCGAGATTACCGAGACCATCGCGGCCTCATTCCTTCAACAACACGCCGACGCGACCGTGTATCTGGACGAGGGGGCGGCCGCATCGCTTGCTCGGCTGGCGACGCCGTGGTCGGTGGGGCCAGTCGTTTGGTCGGAGCAACTGGTCAAGAAAGCGGTGATCTGGCTGGCCGACCGAGTCTCCAAGGCAATTCTCAAACTCGAGGCTGAGGATTACAACGAGAATGGCCTGCAGGAACTTCTCGCCGAGCGAGGGAGTGTCAACGATTTGAATCTCGAGGTCTTCCGCTCGGTTCAACGCTCGATCACGGGGTGGCCCGGCGGCAAGCCTGCCGGGCGAAAGCGGTCCGGTGATATCGATCGGCCGACCAACGAGGTCTTCCCGAAGCGAATCCTCATCTTCAGTCCGCATCCCGATGACGACGTGATCTCCATGGGCGGAACGCTCATCAGACTGGTCGATCAGGGACACGAAGTGCACGTGGCCTATCAGACCTCTGGAAACATCGCGGTCTTCGACAGCGAAGCGCTTCGTTTCGCGGACTTTGTGGCACATTTTAATGCGACGTTTGGATTCGGCGCGGCCGAGGCTGAAGCGCTGGAACGGCGGGTGGCCGACGTCCTGCGACAGAAGAGCCCCGGTGAAGTGGATATCCCTGAAGTCCAGCAGATCAAGGGTTTGATTCGTCGGATCGAAGCGACGGATGCCGGTCGGAGTTGCGGCGTGCCAGACGACCATCTCCATTTTCTGGATCTTCCGTTCTACGAGACGGGGCGAGTCACCAAGAAGCCGCTGGGTGAAGCCGACGTCAAAATCATCACCGACCTGCTCCGCGAGGTGAAGCCACATCAGGTCTACGCGGCCGGGGATCTCTCCGATCCGCACGGCACCCATCGGACCTGCCTGGCCGCCGTCTTCAAAGGCATGGAAGCCATCGCCGAAGACTCGTGGGCCGCGGAATGCGTGCTTTGGCTTTATCGCGGCGCGTGGCAGGAGTGGGCGATCGAGCAGTTCGACATGGCGGTGCCGGTCTCTCCGGCGGAGCTCAAGCGAAAGATCACGGCGATTTTTAAGCACCAGTCTCAAAAGGACAAGGCGCTCTTTCCCGGGCCAGACGAGCGAGAGTTCTGGCAACGAGCAGAACAACGAAACCGTGGTACGGCACTCCGCCTCGATCAACTCGGCTTCGCCGAGTACGAGGCGGTTGAAGCCTTTGTGAAGTGGGACGGGCGGTCCCTCGACTGATGTCTGAAGCCGTCAAGAACATCCCGGAAGGAGTTCCTTTGAATTCGCCGTCGCCGTCACCGCCCGCGCTGCGGGTGCAAGGGGTTTGTAAGTCCTTCGGAAAAATGACCGCGCTGGGGGGAGTGGATCTCGAACTCGGGTCCGGAGAATGGACCGCCTTGCTCGGCCCCAACGGGGCGGGGAAGACCACCCTGATGCGATGTATCGCGGGGTTGCTCAGAGAAGATTCTGGAACCATCTCGGCCTTCGGCGCCGGAAGGCCCACCGCAGGTGATCTCGGTTTTGTTCCGCAGCAGATCGCGCTGCATGACACGATGACCGCCCGTGAGCATCTCGTGAATTACTCGGATCTCCTCGGGGTCGCTCGTCAAGATCGCGCCGATCGAGTCAAGTGGGCGTTGTCGTTCAGTCAACTCGAGGATCGGGCGGACGACCAAGTTCGGCATTACTCAGGCGGCATGCAACGGCGACTGAACCTCGCGGTCAGCATTTTGCATCGTCCTCGCCTCCTGCTCCTCGACGAGCCGACGGAGGGTGTCGATCCCCAGGCGCGGGCAGCGATCTGGAGGATGATCGAGGAACTTCGAGCGAATGGGGCGACGATTCTGCATGCGACGCATTTGATCGAAGAGGCGGAGACCTTGGTCGATTCCGTGGCGATCATCGATCATGGCAATCTGGTAGCGAGAGGCGATACCGCCTCGCTCGCCAAGGAGCATCTGGTCACATCGTTCGAGCTCGAAGTCCGTCCGGTGGCTCCGGCGGGGCCAGACTTTACGCCTCCGATCGGCACGTGGGACGGCCGGACGATTCGCGTCCCGCTCCATGGCCTTGGCGATGAGTTGCACACGGCGCTGGCCACCCTCGAGGCGATTCCTGGCGGGGTCGAAGGCGTTCGCCTCCATGAGGCGAGTCTGGAAGAGGTCTTCTTGGCATTGACGGGTCGGGATCTTCGGGAGTGAATCCCGTCAAAGCTGAGAATGTGACGCCGATGGGCGCCGACCCGAGCGTCACACGCTTGTATGACCGTGCCGCGGGTCGGTACGACCTGCTCAACAACCTGATCAGCTTCGGCACCAGCAATTGGTATCGACGTCGGACCATCCTCTCGCTCGAACTCCCATCGGATGCTTCGCTGGTGGATGTGGGCAGCGGCACGGGCGTTCTGGCACTGGCGGCGCAACGGTTCCTCCCCGATTCATCGCAGATCATCGCCGTCGACCCTTCGCCGGAGATGCGGGCAATGGCGTCCAGAGCTGGCGTTCGCGATGTGCGCGCGGGATCGTTCTCGCTCATTCCAGTCGAAGATTCCTCGATGGACGCCATGGTGAGCGGGTACGCGATTCGATATGTCGAGCACCTTTCGGAGGCATTTGCCGAGGCCCGTCGCGTTCTTCGGCCGGGGGGGCGATTGGTTCTGCTTGAGATGATGGTCCCTCGATCACCCGTGCCGCGGCGAGTTCTGAAGTTCTTGATTTGCGGGCTGGGATCTCGAGTTTTCTCGCTGGCCTGCGGCTCTCGGGCGACGGGTGAACTCATGCGACATTTTTGGGACTCGATATCCTCTTTTCAGTCTCCGGATCTCGTGGTCGAGTCGCTGAAAGATTCTGGATTCCTTGATGTCGAATATCGATACGTCGGTGGCCTACTTGGAGAATTTCGTGCCCGAGTCCCCGTGGAGTGATTTTCCATCCGTTCCGCCGATTCCTTCGGTTCGACCTCACTTCGTGGCGGCCGCGTCGCTGGTGGCGTCGATCGCGACCTCGTTCTTGGTGGCGGGATGTCAGACCGCTCCGGTCGCCGAAGTCGATCCGGATCTGGTCGGAACGACCACCCTACGGCTTGAGATCGCGACCCCAAATGACGCGGGCAAGCAGATGAAAATTGCGGTCGTCCAGTCGCCGGATGCCTGGCTTAAGGCGACCGGATGGACGGCGGCCCGATCGGTCTCGGTGACGCCGCCGCTGACCATCGTCGAATTCGATGATCTGCCTCTGCGGCCGACCGCGATCTCGGTCTTCATTGATGTCGATGAGAATGACGATCTCGCGCGAGGCTTGTTCGGTATTCCGAGCGAACCATACGGATTCTCCAACAACCTCACCGTCCTCTTTGGCCCCCCGCGGTTCAGCGATGCCACGATCGAACTTGTGCCGCCCTCGACGACGACTTCCATCAAGATTCGAAAACTTTCGAGCCAGCGCGACGTCTCGGCACCCGGTGGAGATCATGGCCGGATGGCGATGTCCAATGAAGCCCGAGCCGGAGTCGCTCATTGAGCGCCTCCCAGTCGATCGCCGAATTCCGAATTCCGATGCCGCCCCTCTCGCGGGTGGTGGCTCGAAGCGTGTTGTCGTTCCTGCACTTCGCGGGACGGATCGTCTGCAGGGTTCCCATTCGACGATCGGGATTCGAATGCGTCGAAGAGATGCCCCAGTCGATCGTGGTCTCAAACCATCACAGCCTCATCGATACGCCCTTGCTGTTCATGTCGATTCCGTCGAATCGTCGAAATCGGACGGCGACGGTCGGCGGCCTCGATTTCTTCAAGGCCGAATCGGGACAGCCCTGGTTCGAGCGAGGCTTCCGCAAGATCGTGATCTGGTTCATTCGAAGCGCCATGAACGTCATGCTGATCGATCGGGTCGGCGGGGAGTACTCAGAGCTCGATCGCATCGATGCCATGATCGCCGCCGGATGGAGTCTGGTGATCTTTCCGGAAGCGACTCGAAGTCGGGATGGCCGCCCCGGCCGCTTTCGCCATGGGGCGGCGGAGCTGGCCCGACGCAATGATCTGCCAGTGATTCCGGTTCGTATCGAAGGGACCGAGCACATCCTGCCTCCCGGAGTCTGGTGGCCCCGGGCCGCGCCGTTACGGATGATTGCCGGTGAGCCTCTGAGGGCGACGCCCGACGAGACGGCGACGGCATTCACCAGGCGACTCGCGGTCGCGATCGAGAGGCTGTCCACTTCCCCGGCCACATCCGAGGTCGGCGTGACGGAAGAAATGTCTCCGGAGCATGCGAGATGAACGACGCCGGCGTCTCGAAAGCCGAACGACTGGCAGTCTCCTCGTTGCTCCACGGGTACGCTCGGGTTCCAGGTTTTATGCATCGGATCCGACCACTCATGGTGCGGCAGACGTGGCGTCACGCCCCCTTCTGGCGAGCGGCGCTTCAGGAGAACGGCCGGATCATTCTTGGGTCGGAGACGGACGATCGCCGGTTGGAAGCCTATGGTCTCGGGGTGCTTGAACACATGCAGCGATACATGGAAGGCCTGGTGGTTGCCTCGCAGTTGAACCCCGAGCGGCTGTTGCAGCGCATCGACACGGTGGAAGGTCTGACTGATTTTCGTGAGTACTTTCAAGACCGGAAGCGGCGTGGTCTGATCCTCCTTTCGATTCACATGGGCGAATTCGAACCCGCCGCGGCATTCATGAGCCGGCACGCACCGGTGCACGTGCTCTACCGTCGAGATCGAATCAAGACCCTCGAAACGATCCGGGCTCGGGCCCGAGGCTTACTCGGGGTCACCGGTCATGCGGTCGACGACGGGCTGGCGGCGTGGATGACGCTCCGGGACGTCCTGGATCAAGGCGAGGTGGTCGCCCTGCTCGGCGATCGAGTTCAGCCTGGCCAGACTGGAACCTTCATGCCCATGTTCGGCCGGCAGATGGAGATTCCGGTCGGTCCCTTCAAGTTGGCCCAAGTCACGGGCAGCAGGCTGATTCCGGTCTTCAACTGGTGGTTGCCAGATGGGAGGCTCGGCATGCGAATGGAGGCACCCATCGAGGTAGACGGGGATCTTCGTCGCGACCCGGGATCGAACCCCGCCATGCAGCGATGGGTGGAACTCGTCGAGGCGAGAATTCGCGCCATGCCGGAGCAATGGCTCAACGTACATCCCGTCTGGCGGGGCGGAGAAGCATCGCCATCGGGTGCCAGTGATGATCGGAGCGCCGCATGAAGCGACTCGCGCTACTCCGAATCGCATGGATCACGCTGCACCGAGATCGGCTCGGGCTCCTTCTGTACGCGTTGGTGCCAATCATTTTCCTCTCGATCTTTGCGAGTGTTTTTCAAGGATTCGGGCGAAACGGGGACAACCAGGTCCGCATCGCCCTGCTTGATCTCGATCAGAGCCCGGCATCCAAGGCGTTGGAAGCGGCGGTGAAGGAATCGAGTAACCGGGTCAATCTTGAGACCATCCAGGGCGCGGACGTCGCCGCGGCGGATCGCCAGGTCGCCAGTGGCGCTTTCCCGGCGGCGGTGATCATTCCGTCCGGCTTTGGGAAGGCGCTGGCCGATCCAACGGCAACGATTCCGCCGCTGCTGGTTCGATTCGATCCGGCCAACCCGATCGCGCCGGACTTTGCGAAAGGTGTGCTGGCAGGGGCAACCTGGAAGGGGTTAGCGCCGCAAATGTTAGGTCGTGAAATCCGTGTGCTGGAAATGCTCACCGGTGAACTCACGCCGCCGCAGCGGAAGCTTGCCGATTCCCTTCAATCGTTTCAATCGGGTTCGGATTCAAAGGTCTCTCCGATGATTGCCCGCCTCGCCGATGCGACTCAGGTGCCGATCGATGGCAGCCCGGTCACCGTCGGGCAGGGGGGGCCAAGTTTGGTGACGTATTACACCGCGGCGATCGGCGTGATGTTCATGCTCTTCAGCGCCTTGTCGACCACCGGCTGGTTGCTCGAAGACCAGGAACGCGGGGTGCTGGATCGGATGCGAGCGTCAGGAATTGGTCCTTGGGCGGTTCTTCTCAATCGGTTTGTTTTCGCCATCATGGTCGGGTCAGTTCAGATCGCGGTGATGCTGGCGTGGGCGGCGGTCGCCTTCGGGGTCCGCTTCTTCTCTTTCCGCCAGCTCATCGCACTCCTAATCCTCGTGCCGATGGTCGCCGCCGCGGCCGCGGGCCTCGGACTGCTGATCACCGGCATTGCGAGGACTCGAAGACAGCAGACCACCATTGGGACCATCACGGTGCTGATCCTGAGTGCGGTCGGCGGGAGCATGATCCCAATCTTCCTGATGCCCCCCGGCTTGCAGGCGATCGGAGATTGGGCCTTCAATGCCCGTGCCATCAAGGCCATGCAGCAGGTACTCTGGTACACCTCGTCGGATGACACGCTGGGGGCGATGTTGGGCCGGATTAGTCCGGCACTCGCCCTGATTTTCGGGACCACCGTGGTCTGTCTGGTCGGTGCTCGAGTGGCGATTTCACGCTGGCATTGAGCGGCATTCGAATGGCCGATTCAGCCTTCGACCCAAAGGGGTCGGCGGAAATCGGGAGAAAGTGTGAGTCCGGGCTCGTTGGCGATGGTCGATGAGTCCCATCAAATGTCACGCTCGGTCGAGCAGGTCAAGGCGGCGGCACGCAGGCCGCCATGGAGATAGGAATGAGCAATAAAACCGCGGATCTTCAGGAAATCGTCTGCGAAGTTCTCCGGACGGACTTGAAGCTTGGGATGGTCGAACTTGGTCCAGAGACGCCGTTGGTCGGCGACGAACTCGGCCTCGACTCGCTGGATCTTCTCATGGTGGTCACGGGTACTGAGAAGCGATTGGGGATCAAGATTCCCAACGAGAAGCTTGGTAAGGACACCATGAGCACCATCGGTGACTTTGTTCGGTTCGTCGAATCACTCCGGAATGACGCGTGACCGAGGCCGCCAACGAGCAGTTTGCGTCGGCGCTTCGGAATCTTCCGCACCAGCCACCCTTCCGTTTCATTGATCGGATCGAAGCATTGAGCGACGACGCGGCCCGTGGCGCGTGGGTCATCCGTGGCGACGAAGACTTTCTTCGGGGTCATTTTCCTGGGCGCCCGCTCGTGCCCGGAGTCCTGATCACTGAAGCGGCAGCGCAGCTCGCGGGCGTGGTGGCACACCGCCGAGTGGGGGGCGACGGCGACGGAATGCTCGTCCTGAGCGACGCGAGGTTTCGACGTCCCGTCAAACCGCCGGCGACCATCAACCTCGAGGTGACCTTTATCGGTCAGTTCGATTCGATCCATCGGTTTGATTTCGAGGCATCGGTCGACGGGGTTCGGGTCGCCAACGGCTCGGTGGGGGTGAGTTTGCAGGGCGATCGTAAGGATGAAGCATCGTGAGCGCCGCGGATGACGGTCTCGTACTCACGGCGGCGGCGGCCAGTTGTTCGCTTGGCGAGCATCGATCCGAGATTCTCGCGGCCATGCTTCAAGATCAGACCGCGATCGACGAGGCGCCCGCGATTGAGGGAGTCTTCCTCGCGGAGTCGCCGGGAGCCACCGTGCCAATGATCCGGGCCGCACAGGTTGCCGAATCTGATCCCAAGGTCGGCGCGGTCCCAGATCGAGCCGAGAGACTCTTGAGCCGTTCCATCCACCAAGCGCTGGCCGAGGCGGGTCTTGATCATCAGACGATTCAACGGATGCAATCCGCAGGAACGCGTTTCGAGACGGTCTTTGGAACGACGCTCGGTGGGATGAGGCATCTCGGCGCGGGGCTTCGGAGCGGTCGGCTCGAATCGCTTTCAAGAACGACCACCGCGACGGTCACCCGAACCGCGTTGGCTGGCACCGGACTCCCGCTTGGCGGCTCGACGGTCTCGGCGGCGTGCGCGTCTGGGGTGAGCACGCTGGCCATCGCCGCGACGGCGATCCTGGCTGACGAGGCAGATCTTCTGATGGCGGTGTCCTACGACCCGATCAGTGAGTTTGCGTTTGCTGGTTTTACCTGTCTTCGACTGGTGAGCGAGGGGCCGCTTCGTCCGTTCACCGCGGATCGCGCCGGCATGCGGCTCGGTGAAGGCTATGGCGTGTTCATTGTCGAACGGGAGGGTGACGCGAAAGCTCGCGGGGCGCGACCGCTCGCCCGCATTCTCGGATGGGGTGGGGCCAGTGATGCACATCATCTGACCCAGCCCGCGCCCGATGGGCGAGGGGCCGCGCGAGCGATCCGGGAGGCCACTCGGGCGTTGGAACCTTCGCAGCGGCTTCCCGGTCTCATCGCTGCCCATGCCACATCGACGCCAGCGAATGATGCGGCGGAGTACTCGGCGTTGTCGGCGGCCTTTGGTGACCGACTGCGAGACGTCCCCGTCACCGCGCTCAAGAGTCGCATTGGGCACACCCTTGGCGCTGCGGGTGCGGTGGAACTCGCCGTCGTGCTCGCCGCGATGGAGCAGTCAAAGTTGCCCGCGGCGGCCAACGCCGAGACCGATGGTGATTCCTTCCCGGATTTAGATCTTCTGCACGAAGGTTCACGAACTGGATGCGTGGAACATGCGGCGGTTGTTTCACTGGGATTTGGCGGTGCGGACGCCGCGATTCTGGTGGAGGCGCCGGATGTTTCGCATCCGATCCTGCCGCACTTTCCCGGTTATGCGGCAAAAACGTCCTCAACCCAGAGAGAAATGATTCTGATATCCGGCTGCGGGGTGCTGGTTCCAGAAGTCGGGAAGACGCCGATTCGAGTCGGGGAACTGGGGCTTGACGACGACGCGTTGGACGGAATCGATGATGCTCGGGCGGTGCGCCGTCTGGCTCGGTTCTCGCGTTTGGTCAGAGCGGCCGGCATCCTCGCGGTGCAAGATGCGGGGCTTGATGATCAAGCGATCAGGGCCTGTGCGGGATTTGTCGGGACGCGATTCGGGGCTCCGGAGTACACGCTCGACTTCTATCAAGAGTTGATTCGCGACGGTCTGGGCGCGGGGAATCCACTTCATTTTGCCGAGAGCGTGCCCAACATCGGAAGCGCCCAGTTGAGTTTGGGCCTTGGTCTCGAAGCGCTCACGTTGTCGGTTGGCGGGACGGTGATCGCGGGCATCGAAGCCATGCATCTGGCACGGCGGCACCTCCAGACGGGTCAGGTCGATCGGGCCATCGTGGTGGCGGCGGAAGAGACTCATCCGATGGTTCGCAAGATTCTCCGCGAGCTGGGGCACGGGAGCGAACTGCCGAGTGCGGAAGGCGCGGTGGCATTCGTCCTTGAGCGAGAATCTTCGCTGCGCGATCGAGGCGGGGTCGCCAAAGGCGAATTGGTTAACTCGGCCGTGAGCTGGCCAGCCTCGGGTGGAACGCTCGCCAGCGTGGAGTCACTGGTTCGGGCGATTCCAGAGGGGGCCGCACAATCGGTTGTGGGGCCGCCCGCCGAGACGCTGGCGGGTCGAGTCTTTGGTCTGGCGATGCGGAGACGTGGACCTTCAGGGGCCGGAACACGTGGTTCGCGGCCGCGGCCATTCGAAAACGGGTCGGTCGGTCCGTTGCTTGCCGCCGCCGATGCGATGCGGGCGGGCCGGGTTGAGGTGATTGCATGGCCAGATTCGGCCGGGGGTGCGGGTTCCCTCAAGATCCGCGGAGTATCATCTGAATCATGAGTTTGAGTGTCCGTGAGAGCACACCGCCGGGATCGACGTCTTTATCCTCAGACGCGAAGCGCGATTCCGAACCGACGACGCACTGGGTCGCCCAGGGCTCGGTCGCCGATCTTCCGATTTGGACGAACGCATTTGTTGGAGATGGCGCGACCGACCTGGATCTCGAATGCGATACTGGCATCTGTGCGACCGAACGGCGATGCGGTGAATGGGCGATTCGAACGGTCGTGGTGCCTGCAGCATCCTCGATGCCCGGGAGAGGCTTCGAGCGAGCGACCCGCCAGGCCTACCGGCGATTGTTGTTGGACATTCCCCACGGCAATCTGCTGCGGGCGTGGAACTTTGTGCCGCGCATCAATGATTCTGCGGAAGACCACGTTGAGAACGGGTCAGCTGATCGACCTGACCGACGTGACCGATACATGGCGTTCAACGCCGGGCGGTTTCAGTCTTTCCAAGACATCTACGAAGATCCCGCGTGGTTTCCCGTCGCCTCTGGGGTCGGCCACGCCGGTGAAGATCTGATCCTGCACCTTCTCCACGGCGATGGGCTCCCTCGCCCGGTCGACAATCCACGGCAAGTTCTCCCGGCTGAGTATTCCGAGAAATTTGGGGCCCTTCCGCCGGCATTTATTCGCGCTGCGACGATTCAGTCGCCCGCCGGCGAGTTCATTCTGGTGAGTGGCACCGCAAGCGTGGTCGGAGAAGATTCGGCGCATGCCGAGAACTTCGATCTCCAGCTCGAAGAAACACTCGACAACCTGACCGTGGTGGTTGAGGCATGCCGAGCGGGATTCACCCCGGGCCATCTCGATCACTGGTTGGTCTACCTTCCGGATGGCACCCGGCGTCAAGAAGTTCTGGCGGCCGTCGAACGTCGGTGGCTAGGTCATCAGATCGAGATCGAGTTTCGAGTTCAAAATCTCTGTCGGCCGGAACTGCTGGTCGAGATCGAAGCCGCGGGGCTCGCGGTGGGCACGGGGGGTGGCTCGTGATTGCGCAGCCCGAAGAAATCAAACCGGAAACGTCTTGGGACGTGGTGATCATCGGCGCCGGTCCTTCCGGGAGCATCGCCGCCCTTGAGTTAGCGAGGGCAGGCAAGAAGGTTCTGGTCATCGACAAGGAGTCCTTCCCGCGATTCCGAATCGGCGAATCGATGCTTCCGCATACCAATCGGGTGATGGAGCGGCTCGGGCTCATGGATCGAGTCCGCGAACTTCCCCATGTGGTCAAGTTGGGTTTAGAAATCTCATTTGGTGACGGCCGTCGCGATCCCGCGGCGATTCCGTTTGACCGGATGCTCGGCGACACCATCAAGGAGACCTTCAACGTCCGGCGATCGCTCTTTGATCAGATGCTCGCAGACGCTGCGATGGAGGCAGGGGCCACCTATCGATTCGGCGAATCCGTGGTTTCCATCGATCATCTGGCTCGGGGTGACGTCCGCTTGCAACTCGAATCCGGACCGATTCAAGCCAACTGGCTGATCGATGCCAGCGGCCAGGCTTGTGTCTTGGGTCGACACTTTGGTACCCGAAAGCTCCTTGAGGGATATCAAAACGTTTCGTACTTCGAGCACTTCGAAGGCGTCGATCGACCGAGCGGTGATCGGCAAGGCTTTGCCACGCTTGCGATGTGCCGCGAAGGTTGGTTCTGGATGATTCCCATTGACGAGAAGACGACCAGCGTGGGTGTGGTCCTTGATGACAAGCTGGCGAGACTCATTCCGGTGCCTGCGAACCAAAGACTGGACTGGTGCATCGAGAACTGCCCGTTGGTCAAGCATCGGCTCCGAGATGCGGTCGGGCCCAAGAAGAATCAAGTCGCGGGCGACTTCTCCTACACCTGCGAGCCCTACGCCGGTGACGGTTGGTTCTTGGTCGGAGATGCCGCGGCCTTTATTGATCCGGTTTGGTCAACCGGCGTGAGCCTCGGAATCGACGGAGGAATGCAATCGGCGCAACGGATCATCGAGGTGGATGCGGGCCGGATGTCAGCGTCCGCCGCTTCGAAGGCGTACGGAAAGCGCGTCAAGCGACTGCGTTCGAGCTTTCTATCGCTGATCTCAAACTTCTATGATCATTCGTTTCGTGAGCTTCTGGTGAGTGGCCAAAGCCGGCTCGAAATTGATGCGGCGGTGGTCAACATGCTCGCCGGTGAGATCTTCGAAGGTGTTCCGTTTCGAGTTCGATGGCGGTGGGAAATCATGCGGTGGCTCAAGGAAGCGAATCGGCACCGGAAGGTCGTGGAGTGGATCCGCCCGCATTCCTTGCTTCAATCGGGTGGCATCATGTTGCCCGGGTCGCAATCGGGTGTGTTCCGTGGGATTAAGAGGCGACATCGCGGACAACCTTCGTGGCAGCCGAGCTGATCCGAGATTTTATCGCGTCGGTAGACCGCGACCCGGACCGGGTGGCGGTTTGCGATCTCACGTCGGGACGGGCGACCAGTCGGGGCGAGATTCTCGCCGCTGCCGGTCAGGCCGCCCAACGCCTCGACGGATCCGTCCCCCAAGATGGCGTGGTCATGCTTCATGGCCCCAGCGGTGCCGGGTACTGGGCGGGCTTACTGGCGATTCTGGGTTCTGGGCGGCGCGTGCTGCCCATCGGTCTCGAAACCTCGGCGCGGGATCGAACAAGTCTCTACGACGCGCATCGAGTCGACGCGGTCATCGAGACAGACTCGTCCGTCGGATGGACCGCGTCCCCGGCGACGGTTCAGTTTCAGGTGATGGACGATGCCAGCACGCCGGGGGGAAGCAAGGCCGGATCGCTCGATCGAGGATCGAAGGGGTCTCTGTTGTTGCGAAGTTCAGGAACGACTGGTCGGCCGGCCGTGGCATTACGGACCGCCGCCGGTTTGGATCGGGTCTCCAGCACCTTGCTCAAAGTTCTGGAGTTGGTGGATGAAGACGAGGTACTCGCCACGCTCCCCATGCAGCATGCTTACGGCATCGAACATGGTGTGCTCGCGCCGATGCGGGCTGGCGCATCAGTCCGCTTTCGACTGGGATTCGATCTGGCGGAGGGGATCGACGCGTTGGCCGATGGGGTGACGGTGTTTCCTGGCGTTCCCGTGACCCTCGAAGCGGCCGCCCGGGTGGGGCGGCTTGGGTCGAGACTTCGGCTTGCCTACTCGGCGGGAAGTCCGCTGCCCGCGACGGTCCGGCACGCGTTTGCCGAGGCGTGGGGTTGCCCGACGGGCAACCTCTACGGCGCGACCGAACTCGGGACCATCACCTACGGAATCGATGGCGTGGATTCAGCGGTCGATGGCGTCTCGGTACGGGTGGCCACGGTGGTGGATGAAGATGCCGGGGAATCGCCCGTCGTGACCAGGAAAGGCTCGGGCGAGCTTGTGGTGCAGAGCGATGCGATGTTCGCCGGCTATTTGACGGCGCGAGATGCGAAGGTCGATCTCGGCCGTCGATTAGAGGGCCATTTTCGGACCGGCGATCTTGGCCGAGTGCATGGCGATGGGCGGGTCGAGATCACGGGGAGGGCGAAGATTCAATTCGATGTCGGTGGGTTGAAAGTAAATCCCACCGAAGTCGAAGGAGTGCTCGCCGGTCATCCGGCGATCCGGGAAGTGGCGGTCATTCCCCTGCCGTTGACGGAGACGGTGACCAGAGTTCGAGCAGTGGTCGTGGTGGATCGTCCAGGTGATCTCGAACTGGAAGCTTCGGTACGCCGAGCCCTCGGTTCCTTGGCTACCCGTGAACTCGCACCGCATCAGCGGCCAAGAGTCATCGACTTCGTAGATTCGTTGCCGCGTACGCTGACCGGAAAGCTGCTCCGCGGGCGGCTGATTGAGACCGCGGGACGATCCGCCAGCGTCTGAGTTTAGCGCTGGGGTGCCGACTCGCGTCTCGAGGTGGATTTTCGAATCACGCCCGAGAGCAGACAAGCGACCGCGAGCAGGAAGAACCATTCCATCGTGCCGTCGAAGGCTTCCAATTCAAGCAGGCTGGGCGTGGCGGCGATCGCCATCGCGGCAAAACCGGCATGCCACCGCCAACCGATCCACGCGATCGCCGCAAGGGTCACGATCGACGAAGGCGCGAGCATGGCGGTCAGTCCGCCGATCGCCAACGCGATGATCTGAAACCACCGCTCGGTGGCCGCTTCGGGCCGCCGACCGCGGAGTGAACCGGGTGAGAGGAGTCGATCAACCCGTCGCAAGACGCCGTCGCGGAACGGGCGTCGATCACTCGATGATCGCGGGAACCGAGGGAGTAATGCTTCCAACAACAGGAGCAGGTAGATTCCGATGCCTTCGGACCAGTCTCGTTTGAAGCGGTAATGGCTCACCCGGGTCGATGGTGGGTGGTAGATCGCGGGGACGTCGATGGAAGTGATTGGCCAACCGGACCAGGCCGCTCTGGTGATCATCTCCTCTTCCCATGCATACCGGCCCGAGAGCCCATGCACCATGGCGGGGAGTTCTAGCGGCCAGCATCGAAATCCGCAGGCGGCGTCGCCCACCGTCACGCCGGAATGCGCTCGGATGGCGACGTTGCTCAAGATCCGGCCCAGGAGGTTGCGACGAGGTTGGTCGGGATGGAGGGGGAAGCGACATCCCAACAGGTATGAGCCGGGGTTGGCCCGGGTCGCCTCCGCGAAGATCGGAATCAGCGCGGTGTCGTGCTGGGCATCCGAATCGCAGGTGATCGCATGGGTGTAGCCGTCTTGTCGGCAGAGCTCGAAGCCCGCGCGGAGCGCTCCAGCCTTGCCGAGGTTACGAGGTAGTCGAAAGCGTCGATGGATGACGCCCTCTGCGTCGAGTTCTGCCAGCACCGTCTCGGTGTCATCGGTGCTGGCGTCGTCGATCACCACGACAGGGAGGCCGTGGGCCGCGGCGTCACGCAGCACGGCGTCGAGCGTGGCGGAGTTGTTGTAGGTCGGCACCAGCACCGCGACGACGGGGTTGGGGTTCGAGGGATTTCCGCCTGAGGCCATATCGTTCACTTTCGTCGTCGTGGTCCCCGAAACTTCGGGGTCCGCACGTCCAGCGGCGAGGGGTCTGTTCGAGAGGCGGGCTGCAGTGGCCGAAAGGCTGGATCTTACGTCGGGCACGCTCAAGATTCCGAATTCGCCATGCCGCCCGATCTTGCCGGCAGGAATCCGAGGGAAGCCAGTACCATGGGGATATGGTCATTTTCCAAAATCTCATTCTCTCAATTCTCCTCTCCACATTCGGTCCGGGGCAAGATGACCCGCTCAAGACCATGCCGAAGAATGACGCAGGCCGGATCGCGAAGAGCCTCCCCGGCGTGGTCCTTGGCCCGGATGCCTCGGTGCCGCCGATCGTCGACGCCGCCGAGTGGCTTCCGCTTGAGTCGACGGTGTACCTCTTTGATCATCCCGTGAACAAGAAGAAGACGCTCAAACAAGTCTTGACCAAGATCGATCGGGCTCCCGGGAGTAAGCAAGGCGCTGGAACCAAGGGCTGGGCCCTCGAACTTCCCAGCGGAACCACCAGATACCTCAAGCCGGACGGAAAGAGCGGTCTCGTGGCGGCTACGGACGTCTCGAAGCCGAATGCATTCATCATTCGCCTCTCACCACCAGAGCCAATCGTTCACACTTCCTCGACGGCGAAGAATGAAGTCAGCAAGGAAATCAAGATCAGCATCTGTGATCTCGATTCACCGACCGACGTCAGTTATTCGGGTCAGGTCAAGTGCACGTGGACTGATCTGGGCGGTTGGAAAGTAAAAGTGCCGCATGGGACTTATGACACCAGGTTGATCAAGATCAGCTACAACGGAAGCATCGGCCCGGCGTCCGTGGAGGCGTGGAAATACATGTTTTTGGCCAAGGGCGTGGGCCCCGTGGCTTTCACCGACAGTCGGGACATTTCGGCTTTCATCTTCTACAACAACGACACCGATCATGCGGGCGTCCTGCGTTCGTTGAAACGAGCCTCAGACGGCTGAAGCCTGCCATCGGCGAAACGTCGATGAGCAGAGGAAACAGCAAAGGTACGCATGGCGTCATTCGACCTGCAGGCGATTCTCGATTCGTTCGGCTCGGATTCGGGCCCCGCCTACGCGCAACATCTGAACCCTCGTTTTCACGATCTGCTCCGTCTGGTCGGTTTCGAAAGGCGCTTCGTCCGTGGAGAAGGCCCGTACCTCTTCGACGAGAAGGGCGATCGTTACCTCGACGCGATCGGCGGTTTTGCGAGTCTTTCACTGGGACGCAACCATCCCGTGGTCCGTGATGCGCTCGAGCAGGCACTTCGGATCGCACCACCGGCTTTGGTGCAATTCGAGACGCCGCCGCTTGCGGTAGCGCTGGCCGAATCATTAAAGCAGTTCGTCGATCGCCCGGACGACCGCGTCTTCTTCGTGAACAGTGGCGCAGAGTCGATCGAGGCCGCGATGAAGATTGCCCGCGCGGCCACAGGGCGGCCCGGATTCGCGTATTGGTCCAACGCGTTCCACGGGCTCACGCTCGGTGCGCTTTCGATCAACGGAGCGGATTGGTTGCGACGAGGCTTTGAGCCGCTGATGCCCGGATGCCGGGAGGTTCCTTTTGGAAACCTCGACGCCCTCCGAAGGGCGTTGGAGGACGAATCCGTCGCGGCGTTCTTCTTCGAGCCGATCCAGGGAAAGGGCGTGATTCCACACCCGGTTGGCGTGCTCAAGGAGGTCGCGGAGATCTGCCGCGATACGGGGACGCTTCTGGTCGCCGACGAAGTACAGACCGGACTGGGGCGAGCGGGTGCGGTGCTGGCAAGCAGGGTGGATGGCGTCGAAGCGGACATGGTCTGTCTGTCGAAGGGCCTGTCGGCGGGAACCGTCCCGCTGGGGGCGATCCTCGGCCGGGCGCCAATCTTCGACCGCGTCTTCGATTCGGTGGAACGTTCCGTGGTCCACAGTTCGACGTTTCGCGAGAATCCCTTGGCGATGACCAATGGCTTGGCGGTACTGCACGTTCTTCGCGAGGAGCGACTGATAGAACGAGCTTCGGAGTACGGCGCCGCCCTGATCCGCGGGTTGCGACGGGTGGCCGCCGACGTGCCCGGGATCCGCGAAGTGCGCGGCCGGGGCCTGATGATCGGCGTTGAGATTGACCCATCGGCACTCGCGATCGAACTTCCCGGCCTTGCCGGTCGGACTCCCACCCTCGTGGCGCAAGCGCTGGTGGTTCGTCTGTTGGCGAAACATCGCTTGCTCGCCCAGTCAACGAGCAAGGGGAGCGGGGTCATCAAGATCGTTCCGCCGCTGGTGATCTCCAACGAGGACGTCAATTGGATCGTGGAGGCATTTCGAGAGTCGCTGGTGGAGATCGGCCGCGGCCGCGGCGCCGCGGTCCGCGGCCTACTGGGAATGCTCCAGCGTGCGCCCGAGGTCGTGGTTCGCGAGTCCTTTCGTTGATTCTGGCGGCCTCGCCGATTGAGACTGGCACCGTTGGCGGATCTATGGCAGACTCGTTCGGATGGGATTCGGCGGATTGGAAGCGGACGCGTGGCTCGGTTCCCACCTTCTTTTCGGAGTAGATCATGACTGGCCATTCCGGTTCCTCTTCACGTCTGGGCGCGTTTCTGGTCGCCGTTGTGGCCGCTATTTTCCTGTTTGCAGACCGTGACGTTCTCGCGGTGGCCGACGACTTTGATCGCATGGCCGCCAGATATCTCGTGGACGCACGGAAGCAAACGCTCGCCACCTGTCGCGAGCGTGGCCTTGAACTTCCGCCGGACTTTCTCGCCTGGATCGATCGCGACCCAGCGCGACAAGCCTCGGTTTATGGTTGCCGAGCAGATCCGTTGCCGGTTTTACTGGCGCTGCGATCGCTGGAGATTGATCTGGGGGAAGAGGTTGTTCGTCGAGATTATCCTCAACTGGCGATGGCCTTTGCGATCGCAGATTCCTACGCAGCACCCCGTCGCAAGGCGTCTGGTTGGAATGACGGAGACACCGGAGTTCCTGGCGAGGTTCTTCCTGATATCTCGCCGCGGCCTCGATTGGTGCTTGATTGCCCCGGTGACCCGCGGGTGCTCGTGGATACCAAGAATTTTTCGCGCGAACTGGATGTGTTTGATCACGTCATCAACTTCTTCGAAGATCATCCTTCGATCGAAGTAGAAATTGAAGTCAAGGAACTTCCGCCGCTTGAGTACGACGATCGGGGTGTGGCAAAGAAGCGCGGCAAGGCCGTCAAGGTCACAAAGACCATGGAGCGAGGACTGGTCGGCGCGGACGTCATTGCATCGGCGACCCTTCAGCGTGATTTCAACGCGTATATGGCCGCACATGGACATCCGGAGATCACGCTTGATTGTGGCGACCGTGTCGTCCATCAGGGATCGAAAGAAGCGGTCAGAAACAAGAAAGTTCGGGCATCGATCAAGGCGGCGCATGATCTGTTTCACGATGCGTACCGTGCGAAGGGCCGAATGCCGCAAGAGCGCGACGCCGCGCCGACCGCCAGTGAGTCAATGGCGTGGTTCATTCGCAATAACCTCCATGATTTTGCCGGGACCGATCGAGTGTGGCCACGATTCCCGCTTGACGCCCCGTGGCCAATTCTGATGATGCTGGCCGCAGACGACCAGCCGCTCCGGGAACGCGAGGAGATCTGGACCAAATATCGCGACCAAGGAGAATTCAGAACGTATGGCGAATACATCGGCGGCATCGCGCAGCAATTCGACATGCAGTCCGCGCGACGCGTGGCGCCGTTTCCCTTCAGCTATGGCTCCATCCAGATGATGTGGAAGGACGGTGGGGTCTGTGGCACGATGGGCAACATCGGTGCCCGGACGTATCGGATCTGTGGAGTTCCCGCATCGACCGCGGGCCAGCCGGGACATTGCGCCATCGTGGTCATGGAGCACGACCCGGCGACCGGACGTTTTCGTTGTCGCGGAGGGCAATACGCGACGGGTGGCGACGAGGTGACCACCGTGCACGCGGGCTGGAACTATGACGATGTCGGTGGCCGGCGTCCCATGGTGTTTCATCAGTCGGTGGCGTGGGCGGTGAATGACGATTCGGACGCATTCATTGATGCGATGGTGCTCCGTCGGGCGTGGGATAATCTCGAGTCGGCGGCGCGTGCTGGTCAGTGCGTTCGGCTCATGAAGGCGACGATGCGCCTGAACCCCTTCGCCATGCCCCTGGTCGATGCGGCGATCGCCGCGGCGCCAAATGCGATGACTGCAGTCGAAGTGCTTGACGCATTCGAGTCTGGTTTTAAGCCGCATGCGACGAAGGAATTCAAACTCTATCGACGGACGGTCCGAGCACTCGCCCATGCCAGAATTCTCGCCTTCCCTTCGCCCTCGACGCGGCGGGAAAATGAGCGGCTTCTCGAAGCGCTTGATCGGCAGGGGTGCGAGGATGCAAAGCTCCTCGCGAGATGTTGGAAAGATCTTGGCGGTGAGGTCTTCGACGAGGAATGTCGGGCGGCGTCGGTCGCCTATCTTGATTCGGCGGAGCGGACCAGGATCAAGAGAACATCGCAGCGATTTGCCGACATGATCCGGGCTTGGGGGCGATCGGTGAAATCAGGCGGCCAGCGAAAGGCATGGGCCCAGGGGATGCTGTCGACGTTCGGGGGCCATGAGTTGCTGGTGATCGGCCGAAAAGCAATGGTCGATCCGGCGTTCGTGGTCTTGTGCGGATTCGCAGGAAGACCCGTACCGACCGTGGCGGAGCTGAAGGCGGCGTCTGCTTCGGGGGCGGCTTCGGGGTCGGTATAGGAGCGACGCCGCTTGGGGTCGGCAAGTGAAGCTTCAGAGGCTCTGCCGGGCGGCGTTGGAGTAGATCCAGACGCCGAGCCCGAGGGTGAAAGCAAGATCGCCGTACATCGCGTGCTCAAGGTCCGCGAGCAGACCGCTCCGTCGTCGAAGTAGGGTCGAAGTGAAGATGACCCCACCGATGATTGTGATCATGACTGGCTCCCATCGATGCATGACGACATGGGCGAAACCGAAGGTGGTCCCCGCGACGAGCCACATCGTCACACCGTTTCCAAAGAGCGACCGGTAGCGGTGGCAGACAAACGTCCGGAAGACAATGCCTTGGGGGACGACCGAAAGAAGTGGATAGAGCACCATCACCGCCGCCCACGCGCCGGTTCGATCCCGAGGGAATTTTAAGAACCACTCTGGCTCCATGAGCCAGGCGAATCCTGCGAGCAGCGGCGCGAAGATCAGGAAACGCCCGAGGACGCCAGGAATCCCCGCGGCCACGCCCGCCCCGCCCCAAAGAGTTCGTCGGTCAAGGCGGTCGTCTCGCCGAAGAAGAATCAGGCAGGCGATCGCGGCCGCCCACAACACCGGGATCGGGGGAAGGGCGCCGGACGGAAAAGCGGCCACAAGAATTGGCAGGATCCAGAAGAAGCCTACGAATTCAAACCCGCGGCGCCGGCGTGTGGAGTCCGGAGGGGGAGGAGTCAACGGGCGGTCCGATCAGTAGTGAGTGCGGTCAGGCATCGCGTGGTAGTCCCGCCAGACCTCGAGCATGTCGGCCCGGCAGAGTTCGGTCGAGGGCAACGGTCGAGCGTCGCCGGGGAGCGCCAGTGCGTCGTTAATGTGACGGTCATCAAAGCCGCCGAACTCCAACGCGTCATCGTGATTGGAAGCGAATCGGATGGACTTGACCCGGGCCCACCAGCATGCGGCGTAGCACATTGGGCATGGCTCGCCAGTGGTGTAGACCGTGCAGCCTTCGAGCACGTGGGAATCAAGCGTTTTCGAGGCCGCCCGAATCGCCACGATTTCTGCGTGAGCGGTCGGGTCGCGGTCTGCGAGGACCTGGTTGGCGGCCTCCGCGATGATCTCGCCATCTCGAACGATGACGCAGCCGAATGGCCCGCCCGCTTTTACTTCCAGGGCGTTGTGCCGAGCAAGCTCGATCGCGCGCCGCATGAATTTTTGATCTTCCTGCATCCGGTTTCTCCGCGGCTCACTCGCCGGCCTTGGGTATCTCGATCAACGTGTAGTACGCATCGGGATGGAGTAATGGTTCCCCCGCCTCGTCCCGCACTCCGTCGAGCCGGAGTTCATGCACGTACCCGGCGCGAAGCGGTTCGCAGATCAGATTGACGGTGAGGTTGTCGCCGGAGATTTGCGCGAGTTTGACGGTCACGGGCGCGGTATCGGTTTCGGGGCTGCCGTAGGGCGAGTGCAACAGGTAGGTGTAACTCTTCATCGAGTAGTTCGAGGGTTCGCTCGCGGTCGCAGGATCGGCGGGGCGAGTGAACGTGAGGCGGAAGCCCTCGGGGGTGGCCTCCATGGTTCGAATCTCGAATGGCGTTTTGCCCGTCCATTCCAGTCGTTGCATTCCGTAGGGTCGGTTGCCCTTCGAACCCCATCCGCGATTGGTCATGCCGGCGATCAGCGAGCCGTCCTCGCCCATTTTCACGCGGATGATGCCGCATTCGAATCCATTTCGGAACGGGAAGACGGCGCCTTGAATATGCCCGTTCACTTCTTCGGTGAAGATTCGATAGACCGCCGCGTGATGCTGGTCGCCCATGAACGCTTGGCCTTTGAAGAATGGCCCGAGGGTTCCTTCGGTGTCCCAGAGGACCTCGCCCGGACTCTTGCCGCACTTGTCGTAGGGAAACCAGACGACGGGCATCTTGAAGTTGGGGATTCGGGTGGCAGCTTCGGGCATCGGGATTCCGTCGGGAATCTCGCCGGGGAATTCGACCAACGATTCCGGTCGCTTGGTGCTTGCGATCCCCCAGGGATGACCGTGGAAGTCGCCTCGTTCGATAATGGACATCTTGCTGGCGCCGCACCATTCGCCCTGATTGTCGGTGTAATAAAGGTGAGCGTCGGGGCCCATCGCCACGCCGCAGGGCGAGCGGAGTCCGGCGGCTTCTGGATGCATCACGCCGTCGCTGTCGATCCGCATTGCCCAGCCTCGCCAGTCTTTCTTGCCAAAGGGCTCACTGCCGAACGGTCGGTTCAGGGTGATCCATAGGTCACCGTTTTCTTCGAAAACCGGGCCGAAGGTGTACTCGTGGTAATTGCCGCTGATCGCCCAGTCGTCGCAGATTGTTTCAATCCGGTCTGCTCGCCAGTCACCGTCTTCGTCCACCATTCTCGAGACCTCGCCGCGTTGTGCGACGTACACCGGGCCGTTCCAAGACTTGCCCGCGGCGATCGCGGCGCGGCGTTTCGCATCATCGATCGGATGGACCGCGAGTCCGAGGGGTTCTTGGAGGCCGTCGGTGTACTTGATGAATCGCACGCGGTGCGGATCGTTCGTGGTGGCGTCGTCTTCGGGGCTCCCGGCCACCACCGCGATGGTGGGTGCGGGGTCGTAGGCGTTCTCGATGATCCAGACATCGCCGCGACGGGTGGAGGTCATCACTCGGCCACCACCCAGTGGGAGGATGCCGCCGACTTCGTGGGCGACGCCCTCAGGCTCTGGCACATCGATGAACCGCCAGTAATCGGATTCATCACCGGCGGCGACCGCGGCGACCGTCAGCATCGCGGCACACCAGAATGACCAAGCTTGGGAGGGTGACGCGAGGAGGTGTCTTAGAGAATGACTTGGTTGATTCATGATTCGCTCCGGTATCGGGTCGCTCGGGTCTGGTTGGTCCGTTTGGTCGGAGGCGTCAAGGGGATCGGGACGAGTGGGTTTACCACGACAACTCCACATCGAATACGCCTTCGAAGGCCGCATCCTCGCGGCCGACCATGCTCAAGGGAACCTTCACAAGCAGTTCTGCGCCGCCCCCGGGCATTTCTCGAAGAAACGACTCCGCGCCGGTGATCCGCACGTCGCGCTCGCCGTTGACGAGCCAGACGCGATCCTGTCCCTCGCCGCCGGCGGGGACGATCGAGACGGCCACCGCAGCCCGCATGTAGAGATCGCCTCTCCCGGCGTCGCTCCCGACGGTGAAACGTCGAACCAGTCGGGTGCCGCCTTCGGCCAGGCGGGGAATTGGGGTTTCGGTGATGCGAACCCCATCGAGTTCACTATTGAAGGTGGGCCGTCGGTTTCGGTCTCGGGTGGTTCCGGCAAATCGCCAATCGCCGTTGCGGATGCCTGCGGCGTCGCGGGCGAACGGTGCGGGCCATGGCTCGTCGCGGGTCGACAGCATGGCGATCGCGGGACCGGCAGGCATCTGCAACGTGGATCGACCTTCCGGGCGTTCCAGCTGACCGGCCCGGCCACGCCACGTCCCCTCCGCATCCATGAATCCGCCTCGCCACGCCTTGGCCAGTCTGGCGTGTTCGGCGTCCCAGGCGTAGTGCACATTTTCAGGGAGACCGACGGCGATGGTTCGCGGGCTCACATCTCGCATGAAGGTTCCAAAGAGAATCGGCTCATCGATCGGGATCAGCGCGTATTCACCCGCATCAGGAACCACCCCGCGCGGAAGTGGCATTGATTCGCCGAGGGAGAGGTAGGCGCGAATGGCGTCTACTTGCTTCGTCGGGTCGCCGCCGAGGTACTCGGGGAAGATCCGCTCGGTACCGCCATTGCCCCAGAATGCGGTCATGCGGGTTCCGGGGTTGGTTTTCTGCGGATCGAGAAGGTGCTTCCGGAACCATCCGGGACGGATGCGAGCGTACATCGACGTCAGGTCCACCGCAGGAACGCCGAGGGCTGGATGGCCGGCGACGGTGTGGCATTGCACGCACGAGACGCCGTCGACGCCAGTGAGGGCGTGGCCCACCGCGACGCGGGCGTCATCGAACTTTGGTTCCCGACCATCAGCCGCAATGGTGTCGGCGGCGGCGAAGTGAACCACGAGGTCGTCGGTCTGGTCGGAACCGAAGACCGGCATGCGTGCCTTCATGTAGGGGCGAACCTTCTCGCCCTTTGCCAGCGTGCTTCGCAGTGCGTTGAGTTGCAACTTGTTTCCGACGCCGTCGAGGCCGGGAGGGATTCGTCCTTCGTCGCCGAGTTCGGCGTCGTCATTGGCGACGAATCGAGTTCGGGCTTCGGGGGTTGGGCCGCCGACATCGGAGCGAGCGTGACAGGCGATGCAATTCAGCCGGGTCATGGTGTGCGCGACGGCAAGGTCCGCGGGAAGCGGTTCGTCGAGCGCCGCCACGTTCTTGATGAGTTCGTCGAGTAGTTCTCGTTCCGCCGTCGTGAACTGGTAGTCGGGGGCGGTTGCCGGGACCACTTCGGCGAGACAGCCTTGGCCCGCAATCAGTGACGACAATGGTGCGATGTCCGCGAGTTCGCCGAGTTTGGGCATCTCCGGGACATGGCACGTGCCGCAGCCGGTCTTGGCAAAGCGGACCATTCCGCGCTGGATCGATTCGTCGTCAAGTTCAAAGCGGTCCCAGTTGGGGGCGAGGACGGTGGCGTCGCTGAAGAACGCTTCGGCGGGAACAGGTTGTCTCGCGACCCCGGGACCGCTCCAGGAGAGCGAGATCTCTTCGCCCCCGGAGGCTTCGAAGAAGCCGATGTTGATCGCGTGTCGCCCTGCGTCGAGCGTGGTCGATCCTCGCTTCATAACAGCGCCGTGAATGCCGCCGTTGTCGACCACCATCTTGCCGTCGATCATGAGTCCAGAGCCATCATCCGAAGTGAGGTAGAAATTCCAGACGCCGGTGGTTGGAATCTCGATCTCGCCGGAGAGGCGAAGCCCGAAGGAATCCTGTCCGGCGTACGGTCCGACGCCAGGGACGGGGATTCGGATCGGATCGGCCGAGCCGCCGACGGCATTGATCGGTCCGACGCCATCGAAGTCACCGTCGAAGTAATGAAGTTGCAAGCCTGGCCGCGACGCGATCGTCTCGAGCACGCCCTCGCCGGTGAGCAGATAGGCGGCGAGTGAAGACGCCTCATCGGTGGTCAGATTGAGCGAAGGCATGCGTCCGCTGGGATGGGCCGCCAATGGATCAACGAGATAGGACGCGAGGCTTCCGTGGGTCCAGGACGTTTGCAGATCCTCAAGACCGACGGCGGTTGCCGGATCCATGCCGTGACAGGCGGTGCAGCCAATGGATCGCCAGAGCGTTGCGCCCTGGGAGATCTGGGCGGAAGAAACTTCCATCGCGGCGGCCAGTGGATCGATCGGACCACCTTGGCTCACCAGGAAGTTGACCAGGTCTTCGACCGCCAGCTGCTTGTCTGCTGGTTGAAGTCCGTGGAGAAGGTCGGGCATCCGGAGGCCGAGTTCCCCGCCATGGGCTCCGATCAGTCGCCGGATCGCGTCTGGCGAGCGTCTGGCGCCAATGCCAGTGTCGCCGAGGATCTGAGGTGCTCGGCTCACTCCAAGCCGGCGAACGGTATCTGGGCTCGCGGCATGGCAGGCGGTGCAGGATGAATCGGCGGCGAGTATCTCACCGGTGACGGAACGCCAAGAACTGGAGGCAGACGTCGCGGCTGAATCGGGAGTGGCATCGCCGCATCCCGCCAGGACGAAGACAAGACTGCCGGCAAGGAGCGGGAGCGTGCGAAGGTTCGAGGCGGGTTGGTTGTGGCAATCGAGACCATTCGTGCGTCGGATGTTCACGGGTCACTCCGGAAGGGAAAAAGAGGTCTCACAATGGTACCGATGGGCGGCCGCCGGGCTTGCTCAGGCCTCCAGTTGAATTGTCTGGCTTTTTCTGTCGACTGGTGACAAGGGGTGGTTGGGGCGAGTACCTTGCGTTGCATGAACGTTTCAGCGAGATTTTCCAGCTCTGGGTGGTCAGGGTCTCAAAGCGCCACCCGCTTCTTCCGAAACCGAGTTCTGCCATGCCTTCTTGGGTGGTTGGCAGTCGGATCGGCTGGATGCATGGTCGGGCCCGACCCAACCACGCCCACTTCGGTCAGCCCGGATGCTTGGCACGAAGAGCTGGTGGAAGGCGTCTCCCGTGAACGCGTCGACCCAGGAGCGTGGTGGAAGCGATTCGACGATCCGATGCTGGTCGAGCTGATCGCGATCGCGGAACAGAAAAATCTTGATCTCCGAACGGCAGCCAGCCGAATTCGCGAAGCGAGATCGCTTTACGGCATCGCCGCAGCCGATCTTTATCCCCAGATTTCCGCCGCAGGAGAGGCAGACTTCGTCAGAGGTAGCCGGCTGAGCAGCGATTCTTCTGGGACCGAGCGGGACAATTTTTATAGTGCGGGTCTGGATTTTGGCTGGGAGATCGACCTGTGGGGCAAGGTCCGGCGTTCGATGCAGTCCGCGGAATTCAATGTGCTGGCGGAGATCGAGTATTCCCGTGACATATTGATCACGGTCCGAGCTGAGGTCGCTCGAAGTTACGTCGAGGGCAGATCGCTCCAAGGCCAGATGAAGGCGCTTCAGAGCATTATCGAAGCGCAGGCTGAAACACTTTCGTTGGCACGGAAGCAATATCGGCAGGGCGTGGTCACGGACTTCTCGGTGCTCCAGGCGGAAGCCCAGTTGCAGGCCGCACAAGCCAAGCTTCCATCCTTGCAGTATGAGCTGGCAACCACGATAAATCGTCTCTCGGTTCTGATTGCCGAGCCTGCCGGGCCGTTGAGTGCTCGATTCGCAGCGTCTGCGGAGGAATTTGGTGTTCCGCAGCCACCCATCTCAATCGCGGTGGGGATTCCTGCGGATGTGATCCGACGCCGGCCCGACATCCGCGCCGCGGAACGAAAATTGGGTGCGGCCGCGGCGAACATTGGCGTGGCCGAGGCGGCCTTATTCCCATCGTTGAAATTGACGGGGCAGGGCGGATACAGCAGTACAGAATTCAACGAGTTGATCACGCCAGGAAATCTCGGCGGCCTGTTAGGCGTGCAGATCAACTGGCCGCTCTTCACCGCGGGTCGCCTTCGTTCGGTGGTGGACGTCCGGAATGAGCAAGCCTTGCAGGCATTGCTGTCCTACGAATCCACGGTGCTCAACGCGATCGCGGATGTGGAGACGGCGTTGGTTGCGTACGGCTCAAGCCTTCAGGAGCAATCGAGATTAGGCGAGTCCGCGTCGACCTTCGACCGGGCGACCGCCCTGGCCACGGAACGACTGTCTCAAGGCGTCTCAGATCTTGAATCACTCCTGAACCTAGAACGCGAACTGCTTGCGGTGCAGCAGCAGCTTGCAGTGGTCAACGGGCAGGTCGCTTCCAATGCCGTCGGCCTCTACAAGGCGCTGGGGGGATCTTGGAACATCGAAGAAAACACGTTGGACGTCACGGCAGCAGCCGGAACAGCAGGGGATGCAGGATGATGACGAAGATGCTCGATCCGCGGAATCTCGGAATGGCGGCCGCCGCTGGTCTCTCAGCAGCGGTGCTGATGAACGGTTGCGGTCGCAGGACGGCGCCAGCAGCGCCCAAGCCTCCAGAGATCCAAGTGACCTCGGTCAACTCCGAAAAGATGGACGTCCCCGACCTTCGCCGGTATCCGGGCAATACCGAGGCGGTTCAGCAGGCCACCCTCGAGGCTCGGGTCGAGGGTTTTCTAGAGCAGCGACTCTTCGAAGAAGGGACTTCGGTCAAGGCCGGCCAGACGCTCTTCGTCATCGAGCAACCTCCGTTCGAAGCGAACGTTCTGGAGGCTCAAGGCCAATTGCGTTCGGCGGAGGCCGCCTTCGACTTCGCACGCAGTGAATACACGCGGAACGAGCCATTGGTGGCGTCCGGTGCGATCTCCGCTCAGAATTTTGACCAGTACCGGTCGAATCTTGAGTCCGCGGCCGCGCAAGTGCAGGTCGCCGAGGCCAGCCTCGTCAATGCTCAAATCAACCTTGGATACACGGAAGTGGCAGCGCCGTTCGATGGTCGAATCGGTCGTCGGCTCGTCGATGTCGGCAATCTGGTCGGCCCCGGCATCCACGAAGATCTGGCCGTGCTCATCGATCTCGATCCCATGCGGGTCGTCTTTCAGCCCGCGGGCACCGAACTCCCGGACTATCTCGCGGTGTGGCCGTCGACGAAGGTGGGGGTCAAGGTCACCGTGCAAGGGCTCCGGTCGACCATGACCTTCGAAGGCGATGTTGACCTCGTCGATAATGAAGCCGCCGTCGACAGTTCCACTTTTATCGCGAGGGCGTCATTTCCGAATACTGATCTGAAACTCGTCCCCGGGTTATTCGCGGAGATCGAGGTTGATCTTGGAAAGATGAAGGATCAGATCGTAGTCCCCGTCGAGGCGATCCAGAGTGAGCCCCAACAGTCATTCGTCTGGACGGTCAAGGACAGCAAGCTCGTCCGGGCGAACGTGACCCTCGGCCCTCAATGGAAAGAACTTCGAGTGGTCACCGGGCTTGAACCGGGCATTCCGATCGTTGTCGAGGGCAATCCTTATCTCTTGAAGTCTGATACCAAGGTTCGTTCCAAGACCTTGTCGCTTGCGGCCTGGCAGAAGGAAGTCGCGGACCAGAAGGCGGCGAAGGGGAAGAAGACCGAGGGCGGAAAACACCCCGGTCAGTCCCACGTCGCGAAACACGGTATCGAGCCGACGGCCGCGACCGGCCATGAGGGCAGCTCCAAATGATTCTGTATCCGCTCGTTCAGACCCGGAGTGACGCGTGACTCGTTTCTTCATTTCCCGACCGATCTTTGCCAGCGCGATCGCGATCCTCATGGTCGTGGTCGGCGTGGTCTCGATCTTCACCCTTCCGGTCTCGTTGTTTCCGCCGATCGTGCCGCCCACGGTCCAGGTGAATGCGGGCTACCCCGGCTCCAGCGCTGAGGTTGTGGCGAGGGTAATCACCACGCCACTCGAACAGCAGATCAATGGCGTCGAGGGCATGATCTACATCGCCAGTAACTCGACGTCGAATGGCGCGAGTTCGATCACCGTGACGTTCGAGGTCGGGTACGACGTCGACATTGCCGCGGTCGACATTCAGAACAAGGTGCAGACCGCCATTGGTCAGCTGCCGGAGGTCACCCAGCGATCCGGTGTCGCGATCAACAAAGCCGAGTCGGACATCACCTGTCTGCTGACTTTGTACGACACCACGGGAGGCTACGACAGTTCCTTCCTCGGCAACTGGGCGCAGATCAACATGGTTGATGCGCTGAATCGCTTGCCGGGCGCCGGCCAAGTCACCAACTTTGGACTGCTCGAGTATTCGATTCGTATTTGGCTCGACCCGGACAAGATGGCTTCGATTGGGATCACGCCCAACGACGTGGTCAATGCGGTCAAAGCGCAGAATGTCGATGTCGCGGCCGGGCAGGTCGGGGCGCCCCCGATTCCGGAGTCAATGGCGTTCACCTATCAGTTGACGACGCAGGGCCAGTTGAAGGAGGCCGAGGACTTCAACGACATCGTGATTGCGGTGCGTGACGGTGCGGTGATTCAGGTCAAGGACATCGGCCGGGTCGAACTGGGTGCGGAGTCATACGCGACGTCGACCACGTACCAGAACCAGCCAACCGCCCTGCTCGGGATCTTTCAGCGTTCCGGGGCCAACGCCATCCAGCTCAGCAACCAGATCCAAGGGTTGATTGACGAGATGGAGAAGAAGGGAAGATTTCCCGACGGCGTCAAGGCGTTGATCACCTACGACAGCACCGACTTCGTCAAAGACAGCATGTCGGAGCTCGTGGTCACCCTGCTCGAAGCCATTGGTCTCGTGGTCATTGTCGTCTTCGTCTTTCTTCAGAGCTGGCGGACGACGATCATTCCGATCATCGCGATTCCGGTCTCGCTCGTCGCCACCTTTGCCGTACTCGCCGCCTTTGGCTTCTCGATCAACACCTTGACACTGCTCGGTCTGGTGCTTGCCGTGGGATTGGTCGTCGATGACGCCATCGTTGTCGTAGAGAATGTGGAGCGGCAGTTAGAGAAGGGGCTTGGGCGTCGAGAGGCCGCGGTCGCGGCGATGAAAGAAGTCACCCCGCCAATTGTCGCGACCACGGCGGTTCTGCTGGCGGTCTTCGTGCCGACCGCGTTCATGCCGGGCATCGCCGGGCAGTTGTACAACCAGTTTGCGTTGACCATCGCGTTCTCCGTCGGGTTGTCGGCGTTTAACTCGCTGAGTCTGAGCCCCGCGCTCTCTGCGGTGCTGCTTCGCCATACCCCTCGCGAGGATCGGATCAAGCCGTTCCGAATCTTCAATGACTCGTTTGATTCGATCTCCAGTGGATTGAGTCGATTCGTCGGCATGCTGGGGCGTAAGTTGTGGTGGGCGGTCCTGATCGCCTTCGCCCTTCTGATCATGCTGACGTTCAATCGTTTCAAGGAGACGCCAGGGGGATTCGTGCCCGCGGAGGACCAGGGATGGTTCTTTGTATTCGTGGCACTTCCCAGTGGTTCGTCGCTCGAACGCACCGAAGAAGCGTGTGCGGCTGCGGCGACTATTTTGTCGGATACCCCGGGCATTCAGTACGTCAATACGGTCGCTGGCTACAACTTCCTGGATACCTATTCTGACTCGGCCGCTGGAGTGGTCTTCGCGATTCTCGATCCCTTCGCGGACCGCACCGCGTCGAGTGAGGGGGCCTTTGAAATCATCAAGGCCTCACGCAAGAACCTCGCGGTGATTGAGGGTGCCACCTGCATTCCGATCAATCCGCCGGCGATCCCGGGGCTGGGTTCAACCGGGGGCTTCCAGTTCGAGGTTCTCGATCAACTCGGCCAGGGGTCTGACGAATTGCTTGCGGTGACGCTGGAGTTCATCGAGAAAGCCGAAGCAATGCCGGAGATCGGCAAGCTGCTTTGTGATTTCAAGACCGATGTGCCGCAGGTCAATCTTGACATTGATCGTGTCGAAGCGACTCGGCTCGGCCTCTCCATGGGCGACGTGTTCCAGACGCTTCAGGTTCATCTCGGTGGCTATTACGTCAACAATTGGAATCAATTCAATCAGGTTTATCAGGTCAATCTGCAGGCCGAAGGCGCCGATCGAATGACCTTCGATGACATCCTGCAACTCCGTGTGGCCAACAAGCAGGGTGACCAGATTCCGCTCTCGCAGTTCGTGAAGCTCGAACAGCAGGCGGGTCCGATGAATATCCCGCATTACAACCTCTTTGAATCTGCCCAGATCATTGGTGGTCCCGCGAAGGGTAAATCGGGCGGCGAAGCCGTGATCGCCATGACCAAGGTCGCCGAGGAAGTTCTGGCCCCGAACGGCTGGGGATTCCAATGGACCGGAACGGTGTATCAGCAAATGAAGGTTGGCAGCATCGCGCCGATGATCTTCGGCCTTTCCTTGATCACCATCTTCCTCGTGCTGGCGGCGCTCTATGAGAGTTGGGCGATGCCGTTCGTCATCCTGCTCTCGGTTCCGCTGGCCGTGCTCGGAGCGCTGATCGCACTGGATATCCGTGGGTTGCCTTTGGATGTCTACGGCCAGATCGGGGTCTTGATGCTCGTGGGCTTGGCGGCGAAGAATGCAATTCTGATCGTGGAGTTTGCCAAGACACTGCGTGAAGATGGGTGGGGAATCGTGGAAGCGGCCATGGAGGCGGTTCGTCTTCGGCTTCGCCCGATTCTCATGACCGCCTTCGCCTTTATCCTTGGGGTGGTGCCGCTGGTGATCGCCACGGGCCCGGGCGCGAACGCGAGACACTCGATCGGAACCACCGTTTTCGGCGGCATGATCGCCTCGACGTTCCTCAGCCTCTTGGTGGTTCCCGTGATCTATATCGTGGTCGAATTCACGCGTGAACGGCTCTTCGGGGCAGGTGGGGATGAAACTCCGCCCAGTCAGTCACCCTCTGACACGCCTGTTTGAGCGGTTCTTCGCGATCGGTATTCGCGGGATGTTCGGATCGGTGCTTGCGGGTTGGTGGTGTTTCGGTACCGTCGGGGAATGAAGAAGCCTGTCATACCGAGCCGTCGCGAATTCCTCGCCGCTTCTGCAGCGGGGGCCGCGGGGGCAATTCTTCCAACTCGAAATCTCTCGGCGGCGCAGGATGTGGCGGTCAAGCCGGCATCGAAGCCTGCCGTCGCTCCGGCATCCTCGGGCGATCTGCGAATCGCCGTGGTGGGACTTCGAGGCCGGGGTTGGAATCACACCATGGGCTTTGCGCGGCTTCCTGGCGTGCGGGTCGTCGCCATCTGCGACGTTGATTCGGAAGTGCTTTCTCGGCGATCGGCGCAATGCGCGGCGGGTGGCGAGAACTGGCCGGGTTTCGAGGTCGAGACCACCGGCGACATCCGGACGCTGCTCAACCGTGACGACATTGATGTGATCTCCATCGCCACGCCGAATCACACCCACTCGATGCTTGCCTGCTGGGCGCTCGATGCCGGGAAGCATGTCTACTGCGAGAAGCCGGTTTCCCACGTGGTCGAAGAAGGTCAGCGGATCGTCGATGCCGCGAAGCGGAGCGGGCGAATCTGTGCCAGTGGCACGCAGGGGCGATCGGCGTCGAGTGTTCAGTCTGCGATCGAGTTTGTGCATTCTGGCGGACTTGGCAAAGTGCATTGCTCCCGTGGTCTTTGTTACAAACCTCGACGATCGATCGGTGCGAACAATGGGCCAAGGTTCGTGCCAGCGACCGTCGACTACGACCGTTGGCTCGGGCCGGTGGCGTACCAGCCGCTGGATAGACGGCAACTTCACTACGACTGGCATTGGAACCTGAAGACGGGCAACGGTGATCTGGGAAACCAGGGCATTCACCAGATGGACATCGCCCGCTGGGCACTCGGTCAAGGTGGTATGCCCAAAGCGGTGGCATCCGTTGGCGGACGGCTCGGATACAAGGACGCGGGTGACTCGCCGAACACCCAAGTGGCGGTCTTCGACTGCGGCGAGGCGCCGCTGGTATTCGAAGTTCGCGGCCTGCCCAAGGACAAAGCCTCGCAGTCCGGCAAGTGGGAGATGGATCGCTATGAAGGTCAGTCGATCGGCAATATCGTCCATGGCGAGAACGGAATCGTTCGGATCTCCAACTCATATTCCTGGGCAGATTTCATCGATCGCGATGGAAAGAAGCAACAAGAATGGAAGGGTGGGGGCGACCATTTCGCGAACTTCGTGGAAGCGGTTCGAGCCAATGACGAGCGCGTCCTGACCGCACCGATCGTCGAAGGGCATCTCTCTTCGGCGTTCTGTCATCTGGGCATTCTCTCGCATCAACTCGGATCGGCCGCGTCACCCTCGGAGATTGACGTGGCATGGGCCGACGACGAGATCGCGACCGAGGCGTGGCGTCGTATGCATTCCCACCTGCAGGCCAACGCCGTCGATCTGTCGGCGACACCGGTCGTGCTGGGGCGGCCGTTGCGAGTTCGGGCGTCGGGAGACGCCATCGTCGGTGACCCGGAAGCGACCGCGATGTTGTTCCGGACCTGTCGCGAGCCCTATTCATTCTGAATTCGAGCAAAAAAGTGGTCGGCATATTGGCGGAGTGATGCATGTCGGAGATCCCAAGCCCTGATCGACGCGATTTTCTAGCCGCTTCGGCCGCCATGCTGGTTGCCGGGCCGGCCGCATTTGCCGCCGCCGCTCGTCGTTCCATGGAGCACGGCCCGGGCGATTCTGGCGATCTGGCATTCGGAATGGTGACCTATCTCTGGGGTCGGGACCTGTCGCTTCCCGAACTTCTGACGGCCTGTCGAGACGCGGGGCTTGATGGCGTCGAACTGCGGACGACCCACGCCCACGGTGTCGAGCGGACGCTCGGCGACGACGCGCGACGCGAGATTCGTCGTCGACTTGCCGATTCGCCGGTGCGAATCGTGGGCCTCGGAAGTGACGAGCGTTTTGACAGTCCCGATCCGGCGCGACTCGCCGCGGCGAAGGAAGCGACGCTCGAGTTTCTTGAGCTTTCGGCATCAATCGGAGGGCGCGGAGTCAAGGTGAAGCCTGACTCTTTTCACGTGGGGGTCGACCGCCAGCGGACGATTGATCAGATTGGGCGTAGTCTTGGCGAACTCGCTCCTGCGGCGGCGGATCTCGGGCAGGAACTTCGGCTCGAGGTACATGGCCAGTGCGCAGATCCCGCGATCATCAAGCGAATCATGGAGATCGCAGATCATCCGGCGGTGGTGGTCTGTTGGAATTCGAACCCCCGTGATTTGAGGGGTCGCGGATTCCGCCGTCACTACGATCTACTCCGACCTCATTTTGGTGGCACCGTACACGTGCGAGAGTTGGGGGACACGCGTTATCCGTCTGCTGATCTGCTGCGGCTCTTGATGCGGGATGGGTACGCCGGCATGGTGCTTCTGGAGGCGCACACGCCGCCGCCGCGCCATCGGGTCAGCGGACTCGCCAATCAGGTTGCGATGGCCGATGCCATGTGTGTTGATCAGAGGTACGAGCGAGCGGGGCCAACCACGCCGGTTCAGATCGTTCCCCGTCGTCGGTCCCCGAAGATGATTGACGTGCGTGCGGATGGTGAGCTGGTCGCGACGGTTCGACTGGGCGCGGGCGAGCGGACGCCGACGGTGTTTCCGCTGAACGCACCGGGAGGCAGGCTCGTGATCAGAGCTTTTCCCTTCGAGCGGCGAGTCGGTGAGTCGATCGATCATCCGCACCATCGCGGTCTCTGGTTCGCGCATGGTGACGTTGATGGTCATGATTTCTGGCATGACGAAGCCTGTCGCATTGAGGTGCGGGAAACCGTGATCGACGGCGATACGATCCGTTTTACGGCGGACTGGTTGGCGGATGGTCGACTTCTGGCCGTCGAGTCGAGATCCATGCGATTCACGGCGACTCCGTCGAGGCGCCGCATTGATGTGGCCATCAAGCTCACGCCCGTCGCTGATGAGCTGACGCTCGGAGATACAAAAGAGGGTGCCTTCGCATTGAGGCTGGCCCCGACGCTCCGGGTTCAAGGGCCCCAGGCCCTCGGCCGCCTTGAGAATGCGGAGGGGCTCATCGATGGGGATTGCTGGGGTCGGCGATCGAAATCGATGGTTGCGGAGGGGCCGATCGACGGGCGTCTGGTTCGGGTAGAGGTGGTCGACGCGGACCAAAATCCCCAACACCCAACCTGGTGGCATGCCCGCCAGTACGGACTGTTGGCCGCGAATCCCTTTGGCCGGCGTGCCTTCGAGGGTCGCGGCGAATCTGGGGCCATGACGATTACGCAGGCATCGCCGTTGCGTCTTGGGTATGCCGTCAATCTCCAGGCGGGCTTGGGATCCGGCGCGGAAGGCGTCTGAGTCTTGCCACCCTCCTGATTCCTCAATCAACCGCTCCGCTGGCGAGCCCATCACGATCAGGCTGTCTCATGTCTCTGCCGCCTGGGGTGAGGCCAGTCACCATGCGGGCGTTTCTTTTTTGTGAGGGGCTTGGGTCCGGTCAGTTTCGGGTCGTACCATGCACCCATGCACCCCAGAGTCATTAGCCTTCTCCCGTCCGCCACCGAGGTTCTTTGCGCCGTCGGTGGCGAGTCGATGCTGGTCGGCCGAAGCCACGAATGCGACTTCCCCAAGTCGGTCTCCGATCGGCCGGTACTCACCGCCGCTCGCACCACGGCGGCCTCCAGCGCGGAGATCGATGCTCAGGTGAGGGCGGCCCTGAATGATCGCGAGGGTGAAGAGAGCGTTTCGGCGAGCCTGTACCACCTCGATGCTGATCTACTCGTCTCGCTCAAGCCCGACATCATTCTGACTCAGGACCTCTGCGACGTTTGTTCGATTGACCTGGCGACGGTCCGAGCGATCGCCGCGGGAATGCCCGCGCCCCCCGAGATCGTGAGCCTCGACCCACATACGCTCATGGACGCTTTCGACGATCTCTTGAAGGTCGGCGGCGCGGTCGGACTCGAACGGGAGGCCGAAGTTGCGGTGGTCAAAGCGCGAGACGGATACTGGTCTGCAGTCGATTTTGTGAATCAATACATTCCGGGGCCGGAGACGCTTTTTCTGGAGTGGACGGATCCGCCGTTTGTGGGCGGCCACTGGACCCCCGGCCTCATCGAGGAAGCCGGCGGAACGCACTCGCTCAACACCGTGGGATCGAAGAGTCGACAGGTGACTCCGGAGGACATCGTCGCGGCGCAGCCCGAGCGGGTGATCATCTGCCCGTGCGGGTATGACCTCGCGGCGATTCGCCGTGACCTTCCCGCTTTGCAGGCCACCGACTGGTGGAATGCACTGCCGGCGGTGGCCGGGGGCGACCCGAACGCCGTCGTGATGGTCGATGGCAACGCCATGTTCAATCGCCCCGGACCTCGGTTGGTGGACGCGTTTCGCTGGTTAGTCAGTTGGCTCAATGATCGCCCCGAGGTCCTTCCGCCTGATTTTCCAGTTGAATCCGTCGCCACGTCGCGTTGACGGGCGAGATCGTTCAGGCTGCCCCTTCGGCAGGATGGACCGCGCTCGCCACGGCAATAACCGCATTTTCGGCCTATTAAAGACGTCATCAAACCGTGTTGAATCGGCACGGGAGTTGCGATTTCTCAGGATGAATCGGCATCCCGCGATCCTCCATCGTGATGCCGGGAATGGAGTCAACGATATGCAGATGGAACGATTCACAACCCTCGCGCAAGAGGTTCTTTCGAACGCCCAGTCGCGTTCGACGGGAAGCAGTCACGCCGAACTCACGCCGCTTCACATTCTGGCTTCGATGTTTGAGGATCGAAATGGCGTCGCATCCTCGATTCTCGCCAAGGCCGGAATTCAGTCGGAGCGGGTTCGCGACGTCGCAGACGCCGAGCTCAACCGGCAGCCACAGGCGAGCGGAACGCAACCGAGAACCGCGAACGCGACCATGCAGGTTCTACAGCGTGCGGAACGCGAAGCGAAGACACGGAATGACTCATACGTATCCACCGAGCATCTGCTGTTGGCCTTGATGGAAGTTCCGAGCGCCGCCAAGGAGGTGCTCGGAAGTTGTGGGGCGGACCGGAAGAACCTTGATGCGGCCATCGACGCCATTCGGAAGGCGTCTGGGGTCACCCAGGTCAACGATGCCGACGCCGAGAACAACTTCGAGGCGCTCAAGAAGTACGCGATCGATCTCAACGAGCGGGCGGCGGCCGGGAAGATCGATCCGGTCATTGGCCGAGATGAAGAGATTCGCAGGTGCATGCAGGTGCTGTCGAGGCGCACTAAGAACAACCCCGTGCTCATCGGCGAGCCAGGGGTGGGCAAGACCGCCATTGCCGAAGGTCTGGCCATCCGCATCGTGGACCACGATTGCCCCGAAGGTATGAGAAACGCCAGAGTCATGGCGCTCGACGTGGGTCAGTTGCTGGCTGGCGCTAAATTCCGGGGTGAGTTTGAAGAGCGTTTGAAAGCCGTTCTCCGGGAGGTTGCCGCGGCGGAGGGTTCGATCATTCTCTTCATCGACGAGCTCCACACCATCGTCGGTGCCGGACAGGGTGACGGGGCCATGAGCGCGGGCAATCTCTTGAAGCCGGCACTTGCCCGTGGGGAACTGCGATGCATCGGCGCCACCACGCTGGATGAGTACCGGAAGCACATCGAGAAGGATGCGGCGTTTGCCCGGCGCTTCCAGTCGGTCTTGGTCGGAGAGCCCAGCGTCGAGGAAACCATTGCGATTCTTCGGGGGCTGAAACCCCGCTACGAGGCCCATCACGGAATTCGGATCCAAGACGGCGCGTTGGTCAACGCGGCTCGGTTGAGTGATCGGTACATCAGCGATCGGTTCCTGCCCGACAAGGCGATCGATCTCCTCGACGAGGCGAGCTCGAAACTGCGGATCGAAAACGATTCGATGCCAACCGAACTCGACGAATTGAGGCGACGGATCATGCAGCTGGAGATCGAACGCGAGGCCTTGAAGTTAGAGAGCGTCAAAGACCAGGGCGCTCGCAAGCGGCTCGATGTCATTGTCGAGGAACTCGCGTCATTGGAAGAGCAAAATCAAGGCTTGACGGCCAAGTGGGAGATTGAGAAGGGAGATCTCGATCTGATCAAGCAGGTCAAGGCAGAGATTGATCAGAAACAGACGGAGCTTGAGCAGGCGAAGCGGCTCAGTGACTTCGAGGCCGCGAGCCGGATTCAGTACGGTGATCTGCGTCATCTCGGAGCGAGTTTGCTGGCGGCGGAGGAAGCCTTGCACGAACGGCAGGCTCTGGGCGATTCCCTGGTCAAGGAAGAAGTGGATAGCGAACAGATCGCGGCAGTCGTCGCGCGATGGACGGGAATTCCGGTTGACCGGTTGGTCGAAGGAGAGCGCGAGAAGCTACTTCGGATGGAATCGGTGCTTGAGGATCGGGTGGTCGGCCAGGATTTGGCGGTTCGCGCGGTGAGCGAAGCAGTTCGGCGCAGCCGTGCTGGGCTTGGCGAAGCAAGTCGGCCGATCGGGTCTTTTCTGTTCCTCGGTCCCACTGGTGTGGGCAAGACCGAGCTCTGCAAAGCGTTGGCATCGTTCCTGTTCGATACCGAAGACGCGATGGTTCGGATCGACATGAGCGAGTACATGGAGCAGCACGCGGTGGCGAGGTTGATCGGGGCGCCTCCGGGATACGTCGGATATGAAGAAGGCGGGCGATTGACCGAATCCGTTCGGCGGCGTCCGTATTCAGTCGTCCTCTTTGATGAGATGGAGAAGGCCCATCCGGATGTCAGCAATGTGCTGCTGCAGGTGCTTGATGATGGGCGTCTCACAGATGGGCAGGGACGTACCGTCGATTTCTCGAACACCATCGTGGTGATGACCAGCAATATTGGAAGCCACGAGATTCTGGAAATGTCCAAGGCCGGCGCCGTGCACGAGGAAATCGAGGCGCACGTCAAAGACGCGTTGAAGCAGCACCTTCGTCCTGAATTGATCAATCGAATCGACGACACCGTGATCTTCCATCAGCTTGGGCGGGATCAGCTCGAAGGAATCGTGGGGATTCAGATTGATCTGGTCCGCGAACGGCTTGCGGATCGGAATCTGTATCTCGAGGTCACGGACGAAGCGCTCAAGGCGTTGGCGGCGGAGGGTTACGATCCTCAATTTGGCGCGCGGCCTCTCAAGCGGGTCATCCAGCAGCGGATTGAGAATCCGATTGCGACGAGAATCTTGTCCGGCCAGCTTGAAGATGGCGACACGATCCTCGTTTCAAGCAGCGGCGAGCAGTATCTCTTCAACCGGCGGCCGGCGGCCGACCCGGAGCCCGAGATCGTGGACGCCGAACTCGTCGAAGAATGAACCTTCGACCGCCATGAGCGGCGTTCGGTGGGTGCGAGGTCGCAGGCGCAACGTGGTATCGATAGTCAGTAGGCTGGTCTGCATGATGAAGACCCACTCGCCACGTGACGCTCGAATTCTGACGCTCGGCATGGTTCTGGCGGCGATGCTTCCGGCATTCCACGCATTGGCCATGATGCCGGTTGGGGATGCTCCCCTCACCATCGATCGGATCTATTCCACCGGTGACTTCTCGGCGAGGGGATTCGGTCCCGTCCGCTGGCTCGAAGACGGCGGTTACACAGCGCTCGAACGAGATGACGACGGTCAGCCGATCCTGGCAAGGTATGAGCCGGCGACCGGCGAACGAACCGTACTGGTTCCCGCGGCGATGCTGACGCCTGCCGAATCGGATCGAGCCATCTCGGTGGCCGATTACCAGTGGTCGGCCGACGGTCGCAAGCTCTTGGTTTCGACAAATACCCGTCGGGTGTGGCGCCACCACAGCCGGGGCGACTACTGGGTGCTGGATCTCTCGGCCGGCACCCTGCGGAAGATGGGCGGTGATCTCGAAGAAACGTGGTTCCAGTTCGCGAAGTTCTCTCCGAGCGGCGATGCAGTCGCATTCGTCCATCAGAACAATCTTTATTTTCAGAATCTTCCGGAGGGTGAGCCGGTCGCGTTGACCACCGATGGTTCGGCCACCGTCATCAATGGAACCTTCGATTGGGTGTACGAAGAAGAGTGGTCGCTCCGGGACGGATTCCGCTGGAGCCCCGATGGCACTCGAATCGCGTTTTGGCAGATCGATGACGAAGGCGTCGAACAGTTCCCGCTCGTCGATCTCACCTCGAACCTCTATCCGGAACTGAAGTGGATTCACTATCCCAAGGCAGGCACCACCAATCCGAAGTGTCGGGTTGGGGTGATCTCGCTGGCGAGACAGCCGGCGGTCGGAGATGACAACTCCCCGGGGACGATCATCGGAAGTGCGTCGAGGCGTTGGCTGAATCTTCCCGGCGATCTTCGCGACGACTATGTGGCCCGCATGGAGTGGACGCCGGACGGGCACCTCCTGATCCAGCAGGTGAACCGTCGTCAGGACACCGTGAGCGTTCTCGACGTGGAACCAACGGAATGGAAACCTTCCATCGTCTTCCGCGATCATGACCCGGCGTGGGCGGACGTCTGCGACGATGTCGTTTGGCTCGACGACGATGGGAGCGCATTCACCTGGGTGAGTGAGCGGGGAGGTTGGCGGCAGGTTTGGATTATCGATCGCGCCGGTGCTGATCCACGCTGCCTGACCACCAATCCGCAAGATGTCATCTCGGTCCTGAAGATCGATCCAAAGAACGACGCGCTTTGGTTCTTGGCATCGCCCGTGAATGCGACGCAGCGATACCTCTATCGACAGTCGCTCTCCGGTGGATCGCCAGTTCGAGTCACGCCGCTTGATGAGGCCGGCTCGCATGACTACCAAATTTCCGATGACGGGCAATTCGCCATTCATCGCTGGTCGTCGAGATCGCAGGTGCCGCAGGTTGAGTTGGTTCGACTTCCAAGCCACGAGCCGGTTGATCGATTCCCAACGGTGCGGAACGAATCGCTCGCCGCGCGGATCGGCGAACTTTCGCCGGTACGAGAGGAGTTCTTTCAACTCGAGCTTCCCGATGGCGCGGTCGTCGACGGGTGGATGATGTTCCCGCCGGACTTTGACCCAGACGCAGGGACGTGGCCCTTGCTCATGCACGTCTATGGCGAACCTGCCGGAACCACGGTCAACGACCGATGGGGATCGGCAAGTCAGTTGTGGCATCGTCTTCTCGCGCAGGAGGGGTATGTCGTCGCGAGCATCGATAATCGAGGGACCCCGGCGCCGAAGGGGCGGGCATGGCGAAAGAGCGTCTATGGCGAGATTGGAGTCCTGGCTTCTGCAGATCAAGCGCACGCCGTGCTGGGGTTGATCGAGAGGCACCCTTGGATCGATTCCGAACGAGTCGGCATCTGGGGTTGGTCGGGTGGCGGTTCAATGACCTTGAACGCGCTCTTTCGGTATCCGGAGATTTATTCAGCGGGTATCGCGGTCGCGTTTGTCGCTGACCAGCGTTACTACGACACGATCTATCAGGAACGGTTCATGAACACGCCGCAGGCCAATCCCGAAGGCTATCGAGCGGGCTCGCCGATTCATCACGCCGCCGGTCTGGAAGATCCAGTCCTCTTGGTCTACGGAACTGGGGACGACAACTGTCACTATCAGAACTTCGAAGCGATGGTGAACGAACTCGTCAAGCAGGGGAAGCAGTTCGATCAGTTGGCCTATCCGAACCGGAGTCACGGCATCTATGAGGGCGCTGGGACCAGCCTCCATCTGCGGAAGTCGATGCTTCGGTGGTGGAAACAGAATTTGCCTCCAGGTCTGTTCTTATCCGAATGACTGACGTTTGGCGGGTCTCAATCTGGTCTCTGGTTGGTTCGCTCGCCATCGGTGGAGAAGGGTGAAGCCCTACAGACCAACTCACCCGGATTATCACGACCGCGTTGAGCGGCGAAATCCATACAGCCGACAAAGGTGCAACCCCGCGGCGAAATCCGCGTTCTGGTCACTTGCAACGTGATTTGCACGGGGCATCCTTGACGCAATGCCTTCGAAGAGTTCCGTGTTTCCGTCGCAGGAAGCGGAGGGCTGAGAGGCGTGTTCAAGGAATGAAAAATGAAGATCCGACTCCGCGTGCTGCTTTGTTTGGTTCCAGTCTCCGTCGCATCCATGGCGTCTGCCGACGTCATCGAAATGGATCTCGGCCGATTCAAATTCAACGGTGGCGTTGAAGACTACGTCTACGAAGGGGCGTATGGCAAAGTGATGGGCACAGATTACGAGGGCGACCCATACGTCCGGACGGTCGCGACCGTCGATCTCGGATCCCTCTTCAACGCCTTTGACATGAGCGCGATCTCTTGGATTCGGATCTCGGATATGGGCGACAACTACTACAACCCGAACAGCGATCCTGGGGCTGACATCGATCTCTTTTCGATCGCGGGTCAGCCATCCGACATCGTGACCACCTACGAGTACGACGGCCCAAACTCCCGATACGCCTCTTCGACCAGCGAGGAGATCGCCGCCGAGGTCGCGACCGTCGACATGGATTACGGCGGAGGCGATGCCGCGCCGTGGTGGATCTCGCTTGGCGAGAGTGGCTCGGTCACCATGCGACTTGATGGATGGGCGCCCGGCGACGGCGGCGATCCTGGTGACGGCGGCGATCCCGGCGACGGCGGCGATCCCGGTGACGGCGGCGATCCCGGGGACGGCGGCGATCCCGGTGACGGTGGCGATCCCGGCGACGGCGGCGATCCGACTGACAATGGTGGTCCGACGTGGTCCGTTCTGACGGGGATCAAGATGGACCCGACGCCCATCGATGGCGGAGGTATCACCCTGCCGTCTTACGATCTGTCCGGATTCCAGCTTCGAATCAATGAAGTCGCGCCAACTCCAGAGTGGGTCAGCATCTCAATCGGCTACGAAATGGCCGGCTCCACGGTTGTTCCTGGCCCGGCGATGCTCTCCGTCCTGGCTGCCGCCGCAGGGCTGGTCCGCCGTCGGCGACGATGAATCGCCCATTTTTTCGACCTTCCCGACGACCCGTCATGACCGCTCGGTAGAGTAGTGGTCATGGCGGTGTTCGCATATCAGGCACGAGATGAAACGGGGCGTCGGATCGACGGCCGACAGGAAGGCGCGAGCCGTGCGGCGATCGTGTCCGAACTGCAATCGAGAGGCCTCTCGCCCATTTCGGTGCGTGAGAGCGTGGTCTCTGGGCGCCAGCGTCGGAAGCGACTCTCGGATCGGCGTCTTGCCGCGGCCTACGGGCAGCTCGCGGATCTTCTCAAAGCAGGCGTGCCGCTTCTTCGCTCGCTCGCGTTGGTTGGTCGAAGCAAGAGTGATCCCCGGCAATCGGCGGCCGTCAATGGGATTGCAGAGCGCGTCGCCGAGGGCGAGCGTTTGGCCGACTCCATGCGGGCGGTGGGCGGTTTCCCCGAGATCCACATTGCGATGGTGCAGGCTGGGGAACGAGGCGGTTTTCTTGAGGAAGTCCTCGCGGAGCTCTCGGTTTTTCTGGAGCATCAGTCGGAACGAAGAGCGACGGTCATTGGAAATCTGATCTACCCGGTGATCCTGCTTCTGGTGGGGATGGGCGTGGTGGTGTCGGCTTTGGTGTTCTTTGTCCCGAAGTTCCAAGACTTCTTTGACGACATGGAACTCCCCGTCGCGACGCGATTACTGCTTGGCATGTCCGATTTGATCACTGGATGGTGGCCGTTGATGCTGGTCATGGTCGTCGGTGCCGTCGTCGGCTGGATCGTGGTTCGCGACCGGCCGGGGGTTCGTCGACGCGTTGCGATCTGGCAGCTCAAAGTCCCGATCGTTGGTGAGTTGACCCGCACCATGGCGGTGGCGCGATTTACAAGAATGCTCGGCACGTTGCTGGCCAACGGAATACCGGTGCTGGCGTCGATGAGGATCAGCCGTGAGGCGGCGGGCAATCCGCTCTTGGTCGAAGCGATCGATGCCGCCGCGGACGCGGTCGGTGGTGGAGAATCGCTCGCCAAGCCCTTGGAACAGAGCGGGCTCTTTGGCGAAGAAGTCGTCGAGATGATCTCGGTGGGGGAGAGCGCGAATAATCTGGCGGTGGTTCTGGTCGGGATCGCGAGAAATGCGGAACGGAAGACCGATCGCCTCCTCGACACCATGCTGAAGTTGATGGAACCAGCAATGCTCCTGCTCCTGGCCGGAGCCGTGATGTTCATTTTCATGGCCTTGGTGGTGCCGATGATGTCCCTGAGTTCCCAGATCGACTGAATTGGCGTCGCCGCGGTGCCTCCGAGGCGGAGGAATGGGGATTCGTAGAGAAGATCCTCGAAGGGGTCGAAACTCTTTCGGGCAAGGGCGGTAGACTTGCCGGCGGCCTTTTTCTGGATGGGCCCGGTGAGCGGAAGGAACCGTTCACACGAAGAAGTCGTTCAGCGTCGGTGGCGGTCTTGGCCTCGATCCGACAGAAGAAAGGATTCACGCATGCTTCATCAAACTCGTCGTCTTCGCCCCGCTCGCCGTGGTGGCTTCACGATCATCGAGCTACTCATTGTCATCGGAATCATCCTCGCCATCGGCGGCTTGGTGCTGGTGAACGTGGTTGGGGCCAGCGAGAAGGCGGACAAGTCGCTCTCGCTCGCGCAGATTCAAGCCTTCAACCGCGCCCTTGAGCAATTCAAAGTCGAGATGAAGCGCTATCCTTCCGAAGAGGAAGGCTTGGTTGTTCTCTGGAACCGTGAGGAACTGGAGGACGACGACGATTCCTCGAAGTGGGATGGTCCCTACCTCAAGGAAGGAAACCCCAACGATGTCTGGGGAAGCGAGTGGATCTACCGGAATCCTTCCGAGGTCGAAGGTGTTGCGTATGACATCGTCTCGATCGGGCCTGACAAGGAGGAAGGTACCGATGACGACATTTCCAGCAATGACGGCCGCGTCGGTGCGGATGGCGAGTCGATGGATGACTTCAGCGACTTCTCGCCGAGTGGCTCCTGAACCAGTCGTCATTCCAGTATCTCGCGGGTTCACCATTCTTGAACTGCTGATCGCGCTCGGAATTCTGGTCGCGGTCGGTGGCATCCTGATTCCACTCACGCTCGCGGAAATCGAGCGGCGAGAAGTCGTCCTGGCCGAAGATCAACTTGGAATGCTCATCCAGTTTGCTCGGGTTGAGGCCCGGCGAACTGGGACGCCCGTCGAAGTCATGATCAACGCCGAAGGCCGTGAGGTGGAAGTCCGCCGGCTCGATGCGGCCTCCTCGGGGTCTGGGCTGCTCGGTGTTGCCGAAGGCCGCGACGCCGATTTCGCCTCGGAAGTTGAGGTCGGACCCGACGACGCGGACCCGGACCGGCGATTGACGTCGCGATGGGCGCGACGATCCCTGCCAGATATGGCATCCTTGAGACCACCGCCGGAAGCCGAGCTTGACCGTGACTCGTTTCAGTTTGCGGATTCCTCCAACGCCTCGGAATCGCCGGCCTCATCAACCTCATTGGATCTCGGAATCGAACAACCCTGGCCGGGTCTTTCTCGGTTTGCCGTGGTGTTTCCGGACGGATCGGTGGTCACGATGACGCCGGCGGTACTCGCATCGCCCGGGCGACTGCGATCGTGGGAAATTGATCCGTGGACTGGCCGGTCGGTCTTCTTGCCATTCGCCCCTTCATCATCCGAAACGTCCTTAGAAGATGAGAACGTCGGCGCCGACGAGGATTTTGAAGAGGAATTTGGCTTGGACGGCGGGTCCGAATCGCCGGAGGATTCGTCGTGAGCTGGAACGCGGCGACTTTACGATCCCGGCGTCGTGGTGGCCTGCTGCTTGAGACGTTGATCGCGATCGCGATTTTCGTCGGAGTCGCGACCTTCGCTTTGGGTGCGGTTCGCGACGGCATCTTGGCTTCGGAGCGAGCCAAGCTTCGAATCGCGGCCGTCGACCTGGCGTCAAGTCGCATTGCGGCGGTCGAAGCGGGGCTCATCTCGCCCTATGGCTCGGACGACGACTCGGGTATTGAAGCCGAAGAGTTCGATGAACTCCCATCTCCATTCCGTATCGAGATGGAAGCAGAGGCTTCGGGTTTCGCTGGTCTGGTTCGCGTCGTGGTCTCGGTCTTTGAGATCGACGCAACCTCGTCGTCGTCGGCGCTCGATGAACGTCAACTCGCCCGGCTGGTAGCCCTGGTTCCGGATGGGACTTCTGGTGTCGGGTCTGAGTCGCCTTCGGGAACGCCGCAAGAGACGGAGGATTCTCCATGACCTTTCGTCGTCCAGTGAATGTCCAAACACGAAGCGCCTCGGCCTTCACGCTACTTGAGATGCTCCTGGCGCTCTCGATGGTGGTGACTTTGCTCTTTGTGATGACGCGGGTCTTCGACGATCTGGTCGATGCACGCCGTCGAATCGAGCAGGACTCATCGGTCGTGGAGGGTGCCACATCGGCTCTGGAACTTCTCGCCCGCGCGGCGGATACGGTGGTGGCGACCGACGGCGCTGGTGAGGCCGGGGTGGTTGGTGATGCCACGTCGCTCCAGATCACGCGAAGCGGCGTGGCAACGAGCAGATTGAATCGTAGAGAAGGCATCGTTTCGCCGCTCTTCGACAAGCACGCCCTGGACTTCGCTTTTCAAGATGGCGGCTTCGCGGTGAGAGATGGCGACGGCGGGGATTGGTCCCGTCTGTTGCCGGACGTCTTTGCCATTCGCTTTCGGTATCACGATGGCAACAACTGGACAGACTCCTGGAACAGCGGTGCCGCGGGGCTTCCGGTCGCGATCGAATGCGCGATCTGGACAACTCCCTGGCCGGCAGGTTTATGGCCGGAGTGGATTCCAGAGGCGGATCGGGAGCTCGAGGGTGAATTCGGTCTTGCGATGGAGGGGGCGGCGCCAACCGATGCCTTCGAGGGAGAATTCGGCAGTGACGCGAGTGATCCCTTCTCCGGAGCGATGACCTTTCTCACCGCGGAAGCCCCGATGCCCCGCCCGGATCATGTTCGAATGGTGGCGATTATCGATGCCGTCCCGGCCGGGAATCTTCGTGGCGATGGCGAGGTTCAACGATGATTCGAAAATTCCAATCACCACCGAAGGACCGAAGCCCCCGAGGCGTGGCCCTCGCCGCCGTCTTGCTGGTCGGCATGGGGATCATGCTGCTGGCCCTCGGTGTGATTCACTTGGTGCGTTCGGAGGTCGCGGTACTCGGCGCGGCGGCGGATCTCGAACAGTCACGATTACTTGGTCGGAGCGCCATCCGGGCGGTGGCCGTAGAGCTGTCCCGAGCGCGGGCTTTGATGTTGCGCGGTGAGACCCCTCGATTACCCGAGACCATTGAACTCTTCGAATTGGACGACGGAATAGGGTCGGGCGTTGCCATCGCTCGCATACTTCCGACGGGGCCGGGTGGGACAATCTTGGTGGCGGAGGCAGGGCGGCTCGACCTTAATCTTGTCGACGCGGAATCGCTGGCGGATACTGGGTACCTGAATATCGAAGAAGCAAGAACGGTGATTGCGGCGCGGACCGCGAGGCCCGGCGGCCGATTTGATTCCGTGCACGATCTCCTCTCATTGGTTGGAGACGTTTCGTTCAGCCCGAGTCGAATGCATGGCCCACTGGATGAGATTTCAATTCTCTCGCAAGTCGATTCTGACGAGGGGACATCCGGCGATCGCATACTGACCAGGCTCGATGCCGATCTGGGGGCCGAGGTCCGTGGGCTGGCCGATCTTCTCACCGTGAATGCATTCGAGCCGGACGTTCGCCGCGATGGTTCGCCGCGGCTGGTGGACGGGGCTGCGACTTCCGAAGACGTCGAGTCGCTGGCAATCGAAGGCCGAGATACGGCGGCGCTGCTGGAGAAGTTTCTCCAATCAGAGTCGCCGCCCGACGGAGATGCCCCGGAGAATTCCGAAGGCATCATCAACGAAGTCCCGATTGATTCTGACGGTGCAGAGCGCGAGGCCGGGCCGCCGACCGCCGACTCAGAGGGCGATGGATTACTGTCGCGACTTCGATCGGTCCAGTCATTGGGGCTCGGTGATCTCGGTGTGGCGTATGACTCAGTCACTGATTCCTCGAGCGGTTGGCGGAACGGACTGCTTGATATCAATACCGCCAGCACGCCCGCGCTCTTGGGGATTCGCGGCATCGGGCCTGAATTGGCCGCCGCGATCGTGGCGAGACGGGAATCGGTCCCGGCGAATCGCCGCTTCGATCGAGTCTGGCCGGTCGTCGAGGGGCTGGTTGACGCCACAGAATGGGATGAAATCGCGCCTCGGATCACCACCCGGTCTCTGCTCTGGCGAGTGACCCTTGCAGTTGGGCTCGTTCGAGACGGCGACGTGGGCGAATCGCTGGAGCACCCCACCGTCTGGGAAGTGGTCTTCGATTGTGGATCGGTCCCCCCTCGGGTGGTTGAGTTACGGGATGTCACGATGCTGGAGCTTGTGGCGAAGCTCATGGCGGCCGGGTCCGACGATTCGGACGGCCAGCCCGCGGGCGATCTGAATGGGTCTTCCCCCGGTGATGGGAGTCCGGGAATCAGCGAGGAAGGCGACCTTTTTGAGTCGTCGTCGCTATTCGATGAATCACCATCGCTCTTCGATGAGGAGCCCTCGTTGTTTGAGGAAGGGTCCCTCTTCGGCGAGGTCGCGTCGCCGTTTGAGGATTCGAATCTCTTCGACGCCGAGAAATCACTCTTCGCCCCCAACGCTGGTGATGCGGAGCCGGTTGGATCCGGCGGAGTCTCCAGAGACCGCGGTCCGGGTGGACGATGGCGGCCGGCCACCGAAGGTCGGTAGGATCGGTTCAGGTTTCCGTCGCTGGGGCGGGCCAAGAAAGGCGTGACGCATGGCTCGGAAGATTCAACTCGCCGTCGATGTCGGACACCGCGCCCTCCGCGCGGCGAAGATTCGTCCCGGGCGTCGAACCTCGTTGGCCGCCACGGTCTTCGAAGCGATTCCCGATTCCGTGGCGTCCGATGACGCCGCGGCGATTGGCGCCGCGCTCGGTGCGGCCATGGGACGCGCTGGATTGGGAGTCGGTCCGGCGGTCTTCGCGCTCGACCGATCGATGACGAGTTTCAAGCGGCTTGAACTTCCCACGGATGATCCGGACGAACTTCCGGAAATGGTCCAAATCGCGGTCGAACGGGAATTGCCGATCGACGCAGAAGATGCGGTGATCGATTTCTCGATCATTGAGCGGACCGCCGATGGCTTCGTGGTCGAGGCGGTCGCGGTGCCGCGGCGGGAAATAGAACGAATCCACGCGATTGCCGATGCCGCGGGCCTGAAGGTCGCCCGCATCGCCCCTCGTTGCCATGGTGCGATGCGCCTGGCCGATCCGGTAGACCCGACCTTGTTTCTCGATGTGACCGGGGAAGGTCTCGAACTCGGTTTGGTCGAGCATGGAATTCTCAAGTGGTCCCGAGGCGTTGCCTTGGACGCGGTCGGTGGTGGGCCGCCTACCGCGGACGAACTGGTCCCAGAGATCCGACGAAGCTGGTTGAGTTATCGCGTTTCTGCGGGCGACATCGAATCCCCGATGCTCTTGGTTCTTGGTGGTGAGCAGATCGCAGATTCCATCGGGCGAATTTCCGAGGCCACCGGGCTCACGACGCAGCGGTTCATCGGCGACCGGCGAGTGCAGACCAATGTGGACATGCGTGGGGTGTGGCCGCTGGTCGGACTTCTGCTTCCAACGGCGACCGATCGCCAGGTCGACCTCGCGGCTCCGCGGCGGACGCCGGATCGCGCTGCGAAGTTTCGCCAGAAGACGCTGGGAATTGCGGGGCTGGCGCTGGTGGTGGCGGGCATCGGTTGGACCATCGGCCAGTCGCAGCTCGACGCGATTCGCTCGGAGTCGGCCGACCTTCTGAGCAAGGCAAGGGTTGGGAAGGACGAGCATCTCCGATTCAAGCGGGATGTCCTTCGCGCTGATCATCTCGACGCTTGGGCATCGGTTCGGCCCGCGTGGCTGGAGCATCTGTTGGTCGTCGCCGCACCGGGTATTGAAAGGGGCGGGACGGTTCTTGATGAATTCGGAGGGTTCCTAGAAGACGAGCGCGTGGCGTTCACCTCAGAGAAGAAGTTCGTGGTGGATCCGAACGTCCGGATCATTGTCGAGGGCGAGTCTCAGAGCCGCGATGCCGCTGCCGAGGTCCGGGGTGTGTTGGTGGCAGACGATCGGTATGTGTTACGGACAACCGGTGCGGACGCCGAGGGCGGACGGCGACTGCCCTATCCCTTCGGGTTCTCGATGCGGACGAAGGTGGTTGATCCTGGTCCTGTTGAGTCCGAATCCGAACCGATGTCTGATGCTGAGTCCGACGTCGAGTCGGGAGGTGGCGCGTGAATCGGCGGCAGCGAAAATTGGTGTTCATCTCGACGGTGATCGGGGTGCTGGCAGGCGGCGGCATTCTTGGCTGGGGAGTCGGTTCCGGCAGGCTCGACGGGGATCGCGACGAGGTGGTTCGAAAGATCGATCTCTATCGAAATGTTCTCTTGACCGTTCGAGGCGAACGGAAGGAGCGGCCGGCGTTAGACCAGCGGCTTGCGATGGTGATCGATCGTTCACTTGGTTCACAGTTGGAATCCGTCGACAGTGATCTGCGACGACGCTTAGCGATGCTCGCCGAATCAGTTGGCGTCCGCGGAGCCAGTGTGTCTACGGTCGGGGCCGCGGTGGTTGCGACCCCGGCGGCTCGCGAGTTTTCAAGATCTGGAAACGAGCGAGCCTTTCGCGACGAGCCAGATTTTGTACTGGTGCGGGCGAACGTCAACGGGGTCGGCTCGATTGAAGCCGTGGTTCGATTCCTGCATGAACTCGATGCCGCGCCATGGTTGAAGCGGATCGAGCAGGTGAGACTCGATCCTGATCGAGAAGGGCGATCGATCGCGATCGCCGTGAGAGTCGCGACGCTCTTCATACCTGGCCTCGCCGGTGACGGCGAACTGGATCAACGTCCGCCTTCAGCGCGTCGGCCACAATCGCGGTACGGGGCCCTCGTGGCCGCCAATCCTTTCTCGCTTCCGGAGGTGCCAGTGATCCCCCCCGAACCCGCTGCGGTCATTCCGGTGGTGCCCGTCATCACCGTCGATCCTCGGTCGGGCTGGTTACTCACCGGCATTATGGAAGGGCCGGACGGCACCGAAGCCTGGCTTCGGCAAATCAAGAGCGGAGAGACCATTGAATTGCGGTTAGCTGAAGAGAGACGAATCGGCAGGAAGATCGTCCTGCAACTGGAATCCGCGACCGGCGACATCGCCAGCTTTCGAGTTGGGGACGAAACCTTCAGAGTGCTGGTCGGTTCGACTCTGGATCGTCCGCTTCCCTGAAAACAGGATTCCTGATTCAAGAACGGACGATTTTTGAGGTTAGAACCACGATGGATGGTGGTCGGTGGGTACCATGACCGCTATATCTTGGGTAGACAGTGATTTCTTGTTGTGACGCCTCGATCGCCTGGGAAGGAGTCCCAGGTCTTGGGTTGGGGTGGATGACCGCTTCGGCGGTACGGAACGACGGATATGGATGCTCGTCAACCGGTCGGAGACCGGGGTCCAGATCCGCTGGAGCCAGAATATGAAGACGATCCGAATGTGTGCTCGGTGGACCATGTTGGTAACGGCCTCGATCGGCCTCTTTGCAAGTACGCCATCGGCGTACTCGCAGGAGGACGGCGAACCGCCCCGCCCGGTTCTTGATGAGCAAGGTGTGCCTCAGGTCAGGTTCAATTTTAAGAACCAGACATGGGACCAGGTACTTGATTACTTCTCCCGGGTCACCGGCCTACCCATCGTTCGAGATGCGGACGTGCCGGATGGAACGGTCGACTACATCAACCCGGCGCCGTATCCGCTTCCGAAAGCGCTTGAGACGTTGAACCTGCTTCTGCAGACCCGCGGTCTCGTACTTCGTGACGAAGATGGCCGACTGGTTCTGGAAGAACTCTCGCAGATCAAGAAAGAAAACATTCCGACTTTCGTCGGTAACCTTCCGGACGACCTCACGGCTGACACGCTGGTGACCCTGATCGTACCGCTGGTCAATGCCACGGCCGCGAATGTTTCCGAGCAGTTGAAAGAGATGGTGGCCGAATACGGAATGGTCGTGGCGCTGCCCGAGCAGAACTCGCTACTCCTCGTCGAGACGGCTGCAAACGTTCGTCGCATTCAGCTCATCATCGACGAACTTGATCGTGAAGACATGGAGAACGTGGTCGAGCAGATCTCGCTCAAGTATGCGAACGCCACCGAGCTACTCCCGACGCTCCTGAAACTCATGAGCGAGCGAGTGATCAAGACCGTGACTCGGGGGAAAACGAAGGTCCAGGTCGAAGAAGACGTGATGCCCGTCGGCTTTCGGATTACCGCCGACGATCGAACTAATTCGATCATCGCGAGAGGTACGCCGCGACGGCTTGAACGGCTTCGTGGCGCCATCGACCTTCTTGACTCCGAGAAGATCAGTTCGATGATGTCGATGCGGACTATTCAACTCGATCGCATCACCGCCCGCGACGCTCGGTCCAAACTCGATGCGCTCTTTGGGGGCCTCCCCAAGGAACAGCAGCCGACCTACGTCGAACTTCAAGAAACCAATCGCCTGACTATTTCTGCAGATGCGGTATTGGTCGAGCAGGCGGCCAGATTCCTTGCTGACCTTGAGCGGGGTGGGGCGGCGAATGATCCCGGCGCGGCGACCGTCGTCTTGCTTTCGCTCAATCACGCATCGCCAGAATCGGCGATTCAGGCCTGTCAGGCAGTCTTTACACCCCGGCAGACGGCGGTGGTCAAGTTGGTGCCTGGCCCCGATGGCCAAAGCCTGGTCGCAGCAGGCCCGGCGGGGGACCTCGATTCCGTTCGAAAGACCATCGCGCTCATCGATCAGCCCGGTCGCGTCGATCGGCAGGTTCGTTACCTCATGGTCAATGCGTCCGACCCCGCCATCGCGGTGGCTCGGGCGACGCGGATGTTCGAGGCGGCCACCGCTGGTCAGCCTTCGATGAACGTGGAATCGGATTTTGATTCGCCTTCTCGTCGGCTGGTGATCGAAGGCTCGAAGCAGGCCCTCGATGTCTTCGAGCAATCGCTCGCCTCTGCGGAAGCGACAGTCGAAGCCAAGACGATGGTGCGTCAGTTCACCGTGGCATCAACCGCGCCGAGCCGTTTGGTGAATTCGATGTCGACACTCTCGCGGTCCATGCTGAAACCCCGTGACGGAAGCCCATTCACGCCGCCTACTTTTGAGGCGATCGATGCACTGGGTCTCCTTGTCGTCACCGCGTCGCCCGATCAGTTCGCGACCATCGACACCCTGTTGACGACTTTAGATCGTCCGCAGCCTGGAGATGTGACGTATCGCGTGATTCCCCTCGGTACCAGTGACGCCACCGTTTTGTTGGAACGGACGATGGCGGCGTTTGATCGACAAGCGAGCCTTCTCGCCGCGGGCGACCTGCCAAAGCCCGAAGTCTCTGTCGATGCCGCCGCGGGCGTCTTCGAGGTGATGGGATCGACGAAATCGGTGCAAGCTTTCGAACGTTCCCTGTCTGAAGCAAGGCGACTGCTTCCGCCAACCCCGGTGAGTCGGATGATCACGATTCGGCAGGCCAAGGCTTCTGAGATTCTGGCACCACTTCGGACCATGATCGAAACGACGGTTGAGGTCGGTGACGGTCGAATGATCGCGCCGCCTACCATTGAAGTCATCACACCAACCAATAGTCTGTGGGTCCGAGGTGACGCCGCCCAGGTCAAATCGATCGAAGCGTTCGTTCGCGAACTCGACGTCTTTGAGCCGACTGACATGCCGCCTCTCCGGATGCTGCAACTTGCGGCCAGCGACGCCACGCAGATTGCCCGGTTGCTGACCTCGCGGTACGACGCCCGGTCCAATGACCTGCGTCGTGAACAGCCGGTCCGGGTCGAAGCGGACGCCGCAACCAATACGCTTGTGGTCACAGCGCACGAGGCGGTCTTCGGGGAGATGAGAGAATTCGTCGAGTCGTTGAATCGAAACACCGAGACCGAAGCGGAACGAGAGACCATGATCTTCCCGTTGCGGCTTGCCCGAGCGGTGGATCTGGCCAAAGCGCTCGGCACGCTCTATCCCGAGCCGCCCATGCCCCTCGACACCCGAGGCCGCCCGCTTCCGCATCTTCGACAACCCCGTGAGGTCTTCGTGAGCGCCGATGCCGGCACCAACACTTTGATCATCGAGGCACCGAGCGGTCGCAAAGTCAGTTTCGAGGAGTTGGTGAAGCAACTTGACCGCATCGAGCTTCCCCCGCAGGCGTCGCTGAAGACCTGGAGCGTTGTCCGCGGCGAAGGATCGCAGATTGCGAGCACGCTCCAGATGCTTGCCGGACAGGGCGTGCTCAGTCGGCCCGGTGAGAATGGCGAAAAAGCGGTCGAAGTGACGGTTCAGTTTGAGCCGCGCAGCCGTACTCTAATTGTGGCCGGTGACGACTTCACCTTCGGAAAGATCGAAGAGATCCTTGCTGATCTGGAAGCCGTTCCGGTGCGTCGAGCTTTGCGGGTCATCGAGATCTCCGCCGGGGATGCGGCCGAGATTTCCGCTCGGGCCATCCGACTCTTCGACGAGCAGACCGCTGGAAATCCAGACTTCACGCCGGTCGAGGTCGAAGTAGATGCGGTTAACGGGACGATCCTTGCCGTCGGTGAGGACGAATCATTGAATCGATTCAGTCAGGTCGTCGCGCAGCTTGAGTCAACTCAAGTGAGGCCGCCCGACGTCCGTCTGGTTTCTCTCCAGCATTCTGATTCGACCGAAGTGGTCGAGATGCTCACTGAATTGCTTGGGAATGAACTCGCCATTGCAACGCTCGGAGGTCCGCCTCCGGTGATCGAGGCGCTCCCGCAGGTGAATGCCATCCTGGTCGCCGCCGAACCTCGCGAGCATGAGATCATCCGCCAGATTGTGGACACCATCGACACCGCGGACGAAGCGCTTCCGCCCATTCGAATTCTTCAAGTTCGCACCGCAGACGCGGGGAACCTCGCCCTGGCCCTCGGCCAAACCTACGACCGTCGATCAAATGAGGAGAAGGCGGCGAAGCCAGTGCGGATTAGCGCTGACTCGGCGACCAACGCGCTGATCGTGGCGGCCCACCCCGACCTACTCGAAGAGATTCGAACCATCGTGTCTGATCTCAATGATGCGGACCGGCTCGATGCCGAAGGTCGGGAGATCCGGATCTTCCCATTGCGGGTCGCGCGGGCAGAAGATCTGGCGAAGACGATCGACCAGATGTACCCCGAGCCACCGATGCCGCGGGATAGTCGAGGCCGACCTCGGCCAGATCTCCAGCAACCTCGCGAAGTTGTGGTTCGGGCAAACCCGCAGATGAATGCGTTGATCGTCGATGCCCCCATTCAACGAATGGCCGGATTCGAGCAACTGGTCCAGCAACTCGACCAGACGCAACTCATCGCGGAAACGGAGATCCGCACGTGGAAACTCCCCAGCCTCGAGTTGGAAGCTGCGGCGAAGACGCTCCGGGAACTTGCTGACGAGGGCCATCTTGGTGGAGGGGAGCAAGGCATCGCGAGTTCGATCTCCATCACCGTGGATTCCGTCAGCGACACGCTGCTGGTTTCAGGTCCGACCGAGATCTTCGCCAGGGTTTCAACGGTGATCGAATCGCTGGAGTCCGGGCCGGTGGTTCCAACCACCAGCCTGCGGACGTTCCGGCTCACGCAAGCGAGCGCGGAATCACTCGCCCCCATGCTTCGCGAGATTCTGGTCGCGAGATTGATCGAGTACGCCCCCGGGGGGGATCGCGAGATCGAGCGGCTGCTCACCGTCACGGCGGATCGGAAGACCAACACGATCATCATCTCGGCTCCAGACTCAGTCATGCCGGTCGCGGAAGAACTCATTCGAACCCTCGATGCCTCTTCCTCGGTCATGGGTGATCCGACGGTTCGGGTGCGATCCTTAATGTTTGCGGACGCCGCGGTCGTTGCGACCGCGCTGCAGCAAGCGATTCCCAGCATGACCAGCCCGGTCACGGGAGATGTCATGGCGGTCAAGATCGTGCCTGCCCCGGGATCGAATGCCTTGCTTCTGGTGGGAATTCCGGAAGAAATCGAAGAAGTGGAAATGCTCATCGAGCCGCTTGATTCACGCCCTGCGACCGACGCCATGGATGCTCGGACTTTCGAGCTGGCGCACGCCGAGGCAACCCAGATCGCGCCCATCGTGCAGAAACTTCTCGACGATCAACAGGGAAGCGACCCTCGGATTCTCATGGAACGGATTCGTCGGAGCCGGGGCATGGTTGATCTTTCGCCGACGGTACGAGTCGAAGCGGATGAACGCACCAACAGCTTGATCGTCAGCGGTCCGCAGCAGGCGGTCAGCCTCGCGGGAACCCTGATCGAGAAACTTGATCGACCAAATGTCGACGCCGAACGGGTGTATGCCACGTTCACGCCGCGAAACGCCATTGCGGCGCGGATGATCGGTACGGCACAAGATGTCCTTGATCAGACCCGCCCCGGTGGAACGCGATCAAGTCTTGAACTGATGCTTGAGCCCGAAAGCGGCGCCATCCTGGTGGTGGGGACCCGCGAGGAAACAGATCGGGCGATGGTTTTGCTCAAGCAGTGGGACTTGAACGTGCCGACGCTGCCCGCCATCGACTTTGGTGTGATCACGCTGGTGAATGCGGAGGCCGCCGCGGTCGCCGCGACCATTGGGCCGATCCTTCGCGATCGCAGTCGATGGCCGGAGTCACTTCGCGACGCCATGCGGACTGGGGCACTCATGGCCGAGCCAAGCGTGACGGCCGACGTTTCGGGGAACCGAATTCTGGTGTCCGCGCCGGCGGCCTTGCAATCAATTGCCACCACCCTCGCCAAGCAGCTCGATCAGAATTCCACTGGCGGCGTGGTTGAAGTCCGGGTGTATCCAGTCCCCGCGGCAGGCGCCGAAGGGATGGCGACGGCACTGCAGACGGCCCTCGATGCGGCGGCCATGACCAGGCCGGGAGAGCCCAAGCCAGTGGTCGCGTCCGCCGGACGGTCCGATGCGATCGTGGTGACCGCATCGCCCAGATTGCAAGAAATTGTGGCCACGCAATTGTCGGTCATGGAGACCTCAGGCAGTGGGATTCAGGTGCGAACCGTGTTTCTCACGCACGCGTCGGCGTCCCGGATCGCCCCGCTCGTGGAGCGGATGCTTGCGGAACAGTCGATCATCGATCCCAAGGATCTCCCCGGATGGATGCGGGCAGAACTCATGATCGCGAAAGTTCGCGGGCAAGTTCCGGACGAGGCGCCGATCCGGGTACTGGCAGACGACCGCCTCAACGCGGTGGTGGTGACCGGCCCGAGCGCCGTCTTGAACGCCGCCGAGCAGCTGGTCTCGCAACTCGACGTCCCCGCGGGCAGTCATGGGGGGCGGTCGATCCGGGTACTCGAGATCAGGAACGCTGATGCACGCGAGCTCGCCACGACGCTCGACGAGCTCTTTGCCGAAGACGATGACGGCCAAGCCGCGCCGGCGATCCGAGTCAATGCCTCAAGCAACACCCTTCTGGTCCGGGCGACCCCGGGGCAGTTCACAGAAATCGAGTCGATCGTGAACAGCATCGATGACGCCTCATTGAATGTCGCACGAGAGTTAAGGACCATCCCGATCGACCCCAGTCGGGGTTCGGCGGAGGACATTGCTCGAATGATTGAACGAATGCTTGACCGCGAAGATGACGATCGAGTGCGGATCGTGCCGATCGACGAACTTCTGAAGCGATCGAAGGCAAAGGGAGAAGCCGCCGGCAAAGTGTCCCGCGCCGTGTCGCCGGGGCTTGGGGGCGTGCTGGGCTTCGCCCGGACGGCGGTTCTCGCGGTTTCTCTTTCGGCCATTCCCGCCGCGGCTCAGGAGTCGGGGCCAACCGCGGTCGCGGTTGAAGACGCCCAAGCCGTTGACGAGGCAGAAGTCATTATCGCGATCGATCCTGCGACAAACTCCCTGATCATTCTCGGTTCTCCTCGCGAGTTGGATCAAGTTGAGGGGCTCGCCGATGAGGTCGAGGATTCACTCCCCGATGCAGGAAGTGTCATCAGAACCGTGCCGCTCCCTTCGAACGTGGATGTGCGGAACGTCGCAAATGTCGTGACGGCCACCCTTCGCCAACTCGTTCCGGCGGGTGGTAAGCCCGGAGACTTAAGTCGGCGAACCGCCGTGGTACCGGATCTGACGTCGAACTCCCTGGTCATCGCCTGCCGCGACGGTGACTTCTCATTGATCGCGGATCTCATCGCGTCGATCGCCCGGCCCGCCGAAGCGGCCAAGGTCGTGGTCCGGATCTATCGGTTGGCCGACATGAGCGCGGATCGGGCGGCCAGCGGCTTGAATACGCTGTTGCTCAGCCCAGGCAAGGGTCGGTTCAACGAGCTCGCGATTACGCTGGATGCAGATGGCCGCTCGGTAGAAGCCCAGTTCGACCCCTCATTGGTCAAGGCCGTGGCCGATTCAGACGCGAACGCCTTAGTGGTTATGGCGCCAGAGGCTGCGATTCCATTCGTGGACCGGTACATCGAGCTTGCCACTCAGTCTCCGAAGGGTGACCGGGCAACCCTTCGGCTCTTTGAACTTCGATACGCCCGAGCCGTCGAACTTCAGCGGACGCTTCGACAAATCTTTCAAACTCGGTTCCGTAACATTCGACGGAGCGGGTTATCCAAAGCGGCAGAGCCCGACTTTGCGGTGGATGCGCGAAGCAACCAGTTGATTGTCACCGCCAGTACGGAAGAACTCGCGGAGGTTGAGAATCTCCTCAGGCAGCTTGACGTCGAGGATGGAAGCGAGCGGAATCCGCTGACGGTCATCGAGCTCGTGTCGGCGCAGCCGAGCACCGTGGCAAGGATTCTTGATCAGGCAGTGATTGGTAACGATGAGCGAGTGCGATCCACGACGCTGGTCCTCCCTGACGACGCATCGGGGATTCTCTTGGTGCGAGCGGATGGCCCCACGCTTTCCGAGATGAACGATGTTCTAAAGCGAATTGATCGAGAGGCAACCAGCCGATTCCCGGTTCGAACGTTGGAACTTCAGCGAGCGGATGCGGGCGAAGTGGCCGAAGCGATCCAGCAGTTTTACGATGACCGAGCGCAGCTCTTCTCTTCCGGGCGAGGCCGTCGAGCTCAATCCGCGACGGTGGCGATCACCGGCCGAACCGGCGGGGCAACCCTCTTGGTGGCATGCGACGACCCGACTTTCGAGGAGGTCAGCGACCTCGCCAGTACCTTTGATGAGAAAGACGCCGCCGCCGGATACGAGTATCGAATCTATGCGTTGAAGCACGCTCGCGCCGCCGATGCATCACAGACCGTCGAGGCACTCGTACAGAACCTGGCGGTGAGCGGTGGCAGCATGTTCAGTTCTTGGAGATCACGCCGAGGTGACCAGTCTCGTGACAGTCTCGGCACGATCGCGATTCAGGTCGACGAGCGATTGAACGCCTTGGTGGTCAGCGGCCGCGGTGATCGCTTCGAACTGGTTGAGGAGTTGATCAGCTCCCTTGACGTCCCCACGCCGGATGACGAAAAGCGGATCCTTCGCTACTACCAGTTGGCCGGCACCGACGTCGAACTCATGGAAGGCGTGCTGCAAGATGCGTTGGGAGTTGAAAAATCATCAGAGCGGCGGTGGTGGATGGGCGAGCCTGAGGAGTCGGAGACAAAGATCTTTGCGGACCAGCGTTCCGGCACGCTCTTTGTGGTTGGAAGCGAAGCGCAACAGGCGAGTGTGAAGTCAATCATCAACGAGCTTGAGGAGATGATGACGGGCGGCGAATCGAGCGTCGAGGTCGTGCGAACCGAGTTTGCCGATGCGCGAGACGTCGCCAATGCCGTGGATCGATTCCTGCGAAATCGGTCCCGGGCCACGGGCCAGAAGGCGACCGTGGTCGTGACCGAGATACCGAATTCCGGTGCCATGCTGGTGGCCGGTACGGCTGATGAAGTGAAGATGGTCAAGGATCTGGTCGGTCAGATCGATGCCCCTGATCTCTCGGGAGCCCGCTCGATCGAGATTGTGACGATCAAGCGGGGTGATGCAGTCGAAATGGCGTCGTTGGTCGGGGCTCAGTTCGCGCGTCGAGGTGGCGAAGGCGTGATCATCACGCCGGACGCTCGGACAAACTCAATTCTGGTCAACGCTTCGACGCAGCTCTTTCCTCAGATCGCGGCACTAATCAGTCGGCTGGACGCTCCCGATGACACCACCGAAAGCGTGATCCGAACCTACAACCTCTCCGTCGCTGACGCCTCCGAGGCGACTCGAATCCTCCAGGAAACGTTGCGGCTCGACGAAGACGGTCGGACGACCGGGATCTCGATCGAGATGGAAGGCGCCGAACCGGGATCAGCGCCCATCGAAGTTCAGGCCACCATCGTCGCCGATCGTCGATCGAATTCGATCGTGGTGACGGCCACCAAGGCCAGTCTTCCGGTGATCGAATCCATTCTCGCGAAGCTCGAAGAGGCGCCCGCTCGAAGCCCGATTGAATATCGAATCATCACGCTTGATTACGCGCCGGCCGTGGATGTGTCTTACACCCTTGATCTCCTACTGCTGGCTCGTGGCTTTGAGTGGCAGGACGTTGCAGTCGATTACAACCGATTTGAAAACCAGTTGATCGTGGGTGCCACGCCGGACCAATTCGAAGTCATCGAGTCCATTCTCTCGGAGCTCGATACGCCGGGAACCCGTACTCGGCGGACTGATTTTGTGGCGTTGCAATTCGCGGATGCGACCAAACTCAAGGATGCACTCGGCAACTTCTACGGTCCGTTTGCGATCGAGGCCGACACTCCAGGCAAGCAGAACGTTCGGATCATTGCCGATGAGGCTACGAATAGCCTGGTGGTGACCGCGGCCGAACCAGAATGGAAGGGCATCCTCGCGCTGGTTGAACAGTTGGACAGCGAGGAGTACGACGCATCACTGCAGCTCGCGGTGATTCCACTGGTCTATGCGGATGCGCGGAGCGTTTCGCGGGCGATCAACGACGCGTTTCGTCCGCAAGTCGAGGCGTCACGGCGGACTCAAAATAGCAATCGGAACCAAGATCGTCAGCCGGAGACCGACCGCCCCAGCCGAGATCGAAGTGAAGCGGCGCCGCCGGTGCTGATGCAGAGTGAGGAATGGGTGAGCGCCAGCGCAGAGACTCAGACGAATTCGCTGGTGGTTTCTGCGAACCGCCAGAATCTCGCCAAGATTCAGCACATTGTTCAGCAGCTCGACGTGGCTGATTTCATCCGCCTGCCGGCGCCACGGCTCATTCCGGTCGGTGCTGGTGATCCGGAATCGCTCGCGGAAGCGCTCCGAACGATCTACTTGCCCGAGGGAGAGAACCGGGGGGGTACGCTCCGCATCGTGGGCGATCGTCCGGCGAACGCCGTCATTGTTCGGGCCGACGACGAAGAATTCACGCAGATCCTGGCCCTTGCGAATGCACTGCAACAGGAAGCCGATTCGAAGGGGCTTTCAGTACGAGTGCTCCGGCTCGATGCGGCGCCGGCTGCGCGGGTCGCAGAATCGGTTCGCGGTGCCTTCGCCGCGAAGGCCAAGCAGGCTCAGGTTCCTTTCTCGATTCAAGTCGATCCCATTGGCAACGCGTTGGTGGTCGCTTCAACCGCCCCGTTCTTTGAGGAGATCGCGGAGACGGTGCGGGAAATGGATCGGCTGGCACCGGCGGCCGGGCAAAGCATCTTCCTGATCGACCTGCAGAATGTCCCGGCCACCGTGGCCGAACGAGCGGTCAAGCAGATCGGGCTCGACAAGCCGCAGCCGGCCGGTTCAACGTCGCGTTTGGTGGTCGAGCCGATCAAGATTTCGACCCTTAGCGGTCGCAACGCGGTGCTGGTGGTTGCGAATCCGATCGATAAGGAAACGATCCTCGGGATTCTCAAAGCGATCGACGCGGAACCCGGTGCAGAACTTGGGACATCTGAGCTTCGGGTGGTGGCCTTGCAGCGAGCGAGTGCCACCGCGGTTATGAACCTGATCGATCAAGTGATCGATCCGGCTGGTGGCCCGGATGGCAATGCCATCGCCGCGGCCGTCAAGGAGCAGATTCGACGGCTCAATATTGTGGGAAGCAGTGGCGAACCCATCTCGCTCGATCTCACCAAGCCGATTCGGGTGACCGCGGATGAAAACGGAAATGCGATTCTGATTAGTTCGACGCCAAGTAACGTCAAGGCCTTGGTCGAAGTGGTCTCGCTCTTCGATCGGCTTCCGAGTACCGATGCGCTCACGGTTCAAATTTTCCCCCTCGAGAACATGGCGGCGGATCGTTTCGTCGCGATTGTCGAGGAGCTCTTCGAGCAGGGCCGCGATCTGGCGGTGCTGCCGGGTCTCGATATCCCCGCGATGCCGATGGGTGCATTGGGTGCCTCTCTGACTGAACGGGTCGTCCTGACCGTCGATGAGCGAACCAATACCGTGATTGCGGCGGGCAAGGAATCAGCGGTCGCGTTTGTTGAAGTGATGATGGGGAAACTCGATTCGGAGATCGGCACCGGTTGGGTCGAACCCAAGTTGATTCATCTGAAATATGCGGACGCGGCGGACCTTGCAGAATTCATCGAGGCCGCGGTGATCGATGGGCAGTCGGATCTACCCGGCGCGACCCCGATGCAGAATCAGGTAGCCCGCTTGCGAGCGATGCGGGCAGGCGGAACTCGAGCGGTTGAAAGTGACGTCTTCGTGCCGCTCGCGCGACTGATGGTCAAGGCAGATGCCCAGCTGAACGCCTTGGTGGTGGTGGCGAGCCCGCCGAATCTTGCACTGGTCGAGGAGCTGGTCGCGATGTTAGACATCGAGGCGGCCGCACCGGGTGCGGCGGTTCGGGTCTATGCGGTCCAGCATGGTTCCGCAGAGCGAATCACCACCGTGATTCGCCAACTCTTTGAGCAGCAGTTTCAAGCGGATGTGATTCGCGCCGAAGATCGAATCAAGGCGATTCCGGATCCGCGAACGAACTCGATCGTGGTCTCAACCAGCGGTCGGAGCTTCGAGCTCTTTGAAGACCTTCTGGCACGTCTGGATACCGAGATTCCAGTCGATTTCCGAGAGATCAGGATCATCAAGCTTGCCAACTCCAGTGCTGCGAGATTAGCGCCGATGGTGCAGCGGCTCATGGACGCCCGCCTTGAACGGATGCGGAAGGTTCAACCCGAAACAGCGGATCTCGAAAAGGCAGTGATTATTTCTGACGATCGAGCGAACGCGTTGGTGATCGCGGCCGGCAATGACACCTTCGAAGTCATCGAACGGCTGGCCGGTGATCTCGATGTGGAGTCGATTGGAAGCGTGGCGGATATCCGGGTGGTCCCGATCGTGCGGGGTGGACTCGATCGAATCGCGGATGCGGTCACTCGGGTCATGGATCGTCGGTATGCGGATCTTCCCGCAGACGTCGCGCGGCGTCAGAAGCCGCTGGTCATCACCGACCCCCGAACCAACTCGCTCTTGATTGCCGCGAGTACCGAGGATTTGCGTTCAATCGAAGATCTGGTGGAGCGACTCGCCGACACGCCGATGAACTCCGCGGTCGAGATCGAGGTGCTCACGCTGGAGACCGGATCGGCCCGTGAGATCGCACCGAGAATCGAATCGCTCATGCGGGATCGCATGCAGAGTCTCGGCGAGTCAGAGGCTCCGAGCGATCGGGTCTCCATCGAACCCCTCGAAGGAAGCAACGCGTTGGTGATTGCGGCCAGCCGCGAGAACCAGGTCGTGGTTCGAGAGCTTGTCGACCTGTTGATGAAGGCACAGAACGATCGCATCGGCGGGCAGTCGGTGGAGATTATTACCGTCGCCCGAAATCGGGCGTCAGATCTGGTTGATTTGGTTGACGAGCTCTATGTGAGTACCGAAAATCGGCGGCGTGGCGAAGAAGTGGTTCGGGTCACCGCGGACGATCGGCTGAATGCCATTCTCGCCTCGGGAGCGCCCGCGGATATCGAGGCCATTCGAAATCTGGTGTCACGGCTCGACTCGGAACGGCCGGGCGCCGTCGTTGAAGTGAAATACCTCCCGCTCGCTTCGGCGAACGTGCTCGAAACAGTCGCGTTGATCGAGAGCGTGCTCAACGGTGGCGGCCGCCGCGGTCGCGCCGGCCAGCTTGGCACCGTGATGCGATATTTGCAGCAAATGGATGGAGTCACGCCGGGAGATGATCCGTCGAGAATGGACGTCGAAGTCTCGAGTGCCATCCGTGATTCGATCTCGCTGACGCCGGACGTCCGGACCAACACCGTCATTGTGAGCGCGCCGCGAGAATCGATGGCGTTGATCGAGCGAATGATCAGTGATCTCGATACCAGCTCGACGGGATCCAAGCGGATTGAGGTCTTCAAGTTGCAGAACGCCGATGCAGATGCGATGGCGGAGATCCTGACCGAGTTGTTTCAACTTCGTCAGCAAGGCAGCCTATATGTCCTAAAGCCCCGCGAAGATATTGCCGGGGCCGCGGTGAGCGAGCCATCGGGAATCGGCGGAGCAGGCGCCTCGGACGGTGTTGACATGTTCGACACTGATTTGACGATGGTTCCTGACGAGCGACAAGCGTTGTCGATCACGGTCGACAGCCGGACCAATTCCCTGATCGTCTCCGGCACGCCGAAGTACCTTGAACTGGTGGGCGAGGTGGTCACAGAATTGGACGCCGAAAAAGCTAACGAACGCGAGACGCTCGTCTACACACTTCGGAATGCTCAGGCCGACGAGGTGGCCCGGGTGGTGAGCGAATTCGTCAGTGAGGACCAGCGAAAGCTCGTGCAGACGCTGAACTCGGACCAGTTGCCTTCCGCCGCTCGGCTCCTGGAACGGGAAGTCACGATCGTTGGGGACCTCAAGAGCAATGCTGTTCTGGTGAACGCATCACCCCGGTACATGGAGCAAGTGCAGTCGATCATCAAGGAGCTGGATGTCGATCCGCCGCAGGTTCTTATCCAGGTGATGCTGGCCGAGATCACCCTTGATGACGACTCCGATTTCGGCGTCACGCTCAACGAGAAGGTCGGGGTGATTCCCCTCAAGACGACCGGTCGATACGGTTCGCCTGATATCTTCAATCAGCCACTCACCGGGTCGTTTTCGGTGGGCTTCACGGATCTCAGTCTCGTACTCAGCGCCATGCAAGCTCAGGGGCGTCTGCAACTGCTTTCCAACCCTTCGATCACCGTCGCGAACAATGAAGACGGTCGTATTCAGGTGGGAAGTGAGATCCGGCTGCCGGATTCAATCGCGACGTTTGATACCGGCACGCAGAGCACGACCGTGACGGCTCAGGAAATCGGGATCATTTTAGAGGTTCGACCCACGATCAATCCAGACGGGTTCGTTCGCATGGACATCCGCCCGACGATCTCCCGGTTGAGCGAGCAGACCACGGATATCAGTGAGACGTTTAGCAGTCCGATCATCATCAAGCGAACGGCAGACACCACGGTCACCGTCAAAGACGGCGAGACGGTGGTGATCGGGGGGTTGATCGAGGAGAACAGCGAGCGACGGGATATGAAGATCCCATTCCTCGGTGACATCCCCTTCATTGGTGGTCTCTTCCGGTCGGAGAGGGAGACCCGACGACGGACGGAACTGATCATCGTGCTGACCCCGCGAGTCATCAGGTCACCCGACGACGGCACCCTCGAATCCTGGACCGATTCTATGATCGGTGAGCTTCCGCTTCCCGAGTTGATCCGCGAGCAGATTCGCGATGGTCGACTCAAGGGCAACGACGGGCCACTCGGTGAGGCATTCGAACCCATCGATAATCCAAAGCAGGATCCAAAGCAGGATCCGAAGCAGGAACCGAAGGCCAGTCAGAAGAAGGGCGCGACACCGGAACTCCAGTCCGACGCCGTCGAAGCGCCGGCGCCGTTGGGATCCGATCTTGAAATGTGATTTGTTCGACATGAATTCCCGTATCAAGAAACCTCAGAACTTCGTTCGAACGGCACTCGTCTTGCTGCTTGCCGGGGCGACTTCGGGTTGCGTGACCGACGGGGTCGAATCAACTACTGGGCGTCCGCTTCCGCCGAAGCCTCGCAAGGTGGCCCCAGCGTCGGAATCGTCCTCGATCAACGCAATCTCGGTGCTGAAGTCCCAGCAGCCCATGGACACCACGGGCAACGGGTTTCCCAATCTGCTCGGGGTCGGTGTGTATCTTTTTGCTCGCCCCTATCCAATCCCACGCTTCGCGGATGGCACGTTGGTCTGCAGCCTCTTTTCGCCCGGCAGTTTCGATCAATTGAACCCTTTGGCGAATGACCCGGTGGTGAGTTGGACGTTCGGTCCGGAAATGATGGCTGAGGCGAGAGTCAACAACCTGATCGGCCCCGGATATCAGTTGTCACTCGACCTCGGGGCGGTCGGGCTCAATAGCCTAGAACTCAACAGCGCCGATCTTGTCGTGCAGTTCCTCCCGACGCAGTTCGGGGATGGCATCATCTACTCCTCGATCCAGCGGGTTCCGTTCCGGTTGTATTAAACCGACCCTGCAGATACGTCACCCTCGGCCATGCCTGGTCTGTCGTCAATAAAACCGACCCGGCGAATGGCCGGGTCGGTTTCGTCTGTGGCAACTGGGGATCCGAGATTCGAACTTGGACTAACTGAATCAGAATCAGTCGTGCTACCGTTACACTAATCCCCAATATCGGCGGTGCGAGGCACCACCGGAAGGAGATTCTACACCCGTACCGGTGGGGGTCAACCGCGTTTTTTGGTGGCAGAGGCTCCGTTAGGCTTCGGATGCCATCGCAACCTGCCCAACTGATCGCACGAGATCAATCGCTGTTGCTGACCAAAGCCCTCAGATCGGTCTTCCTTCAATTTTCAAAATCATGCCTCGTTCGAGGTGATCGTGGATGATGCCACTGATGTCCGCGCTCGCCAGTCCTTCTTCACCTCGCTCACTGCAACGCCGTCCTGGCGCGTTCGCGGTGCTCCGACTCCCGGTCGGCGCTGATGTTCCGCCCCCGGCTGCGGGCTTCTCAGGGTTGGACGCCATCGTTCGCACGCCTGATGAGACGAGCGTGATCCGAAGTTGGTCGGATCCACTGGTGGGATCCACAGAAGACTCGCGACGGGCCGGACCGTTCCGGACGTGGTCGATACCGGGCACCCTCGACTTCGAGTTGGTGGGCGTCTTGGTCGGGATCATCGAGCCACTTCGGGATGCCGGGGTGCCGGTGCTGGCGATCTCGACGTTCGATACCGACTGGATTCTCGTCGATGAGGCGCGGGCTGCAGCCGCAGAGTCTGCGTGGATTGCCGCGGGCGTGGTGCTTCTCGGCTCCCTCTAGATTGGCCGGTTCCGTTCATCGATCGGGACCGTTCGCGTTGTCCGCGCTGCGGTTGCTCGGGGCGGTCATTTCTCAACCGCATCCTGCTACCCTCCATTCATGGATGGAATCACCATCGTGGGTGGCACTGGTGCCGTCGGTCTGGAGTTGCTTGGGATTCTTGCGGATCGCGGGATCGCTCCTACGCGATGCCGGGTGCTCGCCTCTCCGAGTAGCGTCGGCCGTTCGATTGAATATGGCGAGGGTTCAGTTTCCGTCGCCGCGGCGGACGATGCAGCGTGTCGCGCTGCGTTTGCGGAATCGGCCGTGGTGTTCTTCGCAGCGGGCGCCGAGGTGAGCCGTCGGCTCGCGCCGATGGCGGTCGAATGCGGTGGCGTGGTCATCGACAACTCAAGTGCCTTTCGATCGGATCTTTCTTGCCCGCTCGTCGTGGTCGGGGTGAATGAAGACGATCTGGACGACTTTCGGTCGCCAGGCATCGTGGCGAATCCAAATTGTTCGACGATCATCGCGCTGGCAGCGATCTCTCCGTTGCGAAAGTTCGGCCGCATTCTGCGGATCTCTGCGAGCACGTATCAGGCAATCTCCGGCGCGGGTGCGGCGGCGATGGAGGAACTGGAAGCGCAGGCGCGGGCCTGGGCCGTCGGTGATCCGTTGCCGATGGAGCGAACCGGTCGCCAGATGATCTTCAACGTCTTCAGTCACGACTCGCCGGCCGACGCCGATGGTGTGAACCAGGAAGAACGAAAACTGGAGCAAGAATCACGGCGGATTCTCGGCGACGCCGAGCTTCGCGTGTCCGCAACCTGTGTCCGAGTGCCGGTCTTGCGGGCGCATGCGGAAGCGTTACATCTTGAATTTGACCGGGCCGTCGATCCTCAAGAGGTGCGATCAGAGCTTGAGGCGACGAATGGTGTGGTGGTAGTAGACGGCCACGATGGCAACAAGTTTCCCGAGCCGATTGACGCGTCGGGTCGGGATGAGGTCCTAGTCGGTCGGATTCGTCGAGACGGCGGAGTGCCGAACGACGGCGGCATCGCGATGTTTGTCTGCGGGGACCAACTGCGGAAAGGTGCCGCTCTGAACGCGGTGCAAATCGCGGACCACCTTCGCTTGCTTTGATTCAAGTGGCCCGAACTCGGGCGTGATCATGTTGCTCAGGGACGAGGGTGATGGCTCTTGACCACTTCTCGAAGTTGCGTTCGGTCGACATGGGTATAGATCTGGGTCGTGCTGATATCCGCGTGGCCCAAGAGGTCCTGAACGACCCGAAGGTCGGCGCCGCCCATGAGAAGATGAGTCGCGAAACTGTGGCGAAGTTTGTGGGGATGAACGTCTCGAAGGCCGGCAATTGCCGCGTACTTGCGGACGATCTGCCACACCGCGACCCGCTCAAGGGGGCGGCCGCTGAAGGAGAGCATCAGGTGGCTGCGGTCTCGACCGTCATCAAATCGAAGGAGATTCGGGCGGGTCTCTTCAAGATATTTCAGGGTCCATTTCACCGCGGGGTCCCCGATCGGTACGACGCGCTGTTTGGTTCCTTTCCCCGTGACGGTAAGGCTCGCCATTTGCTCGTGGAATTCGTCGACCCGAAGCGCTGTCACCTCGCTGGCCCGAAGGCCCGCCGCGTACATCAGCTCAAGCATGGCGCGATCGCGTACCCAGAGTCGGCCGTGATCAGGCTCCGGGGCTTCGACGAGTTTCCGCATTTTCATGGGGCTCATCACGCCGGGCATTCGCTTCCACTTTGTGGGTCGCTCGAGCAGTCGGGCAGGGTCTCGCCGGATCTTCCCATTTGAACAAAGCCAGCGAAAAAACACTCGGGCAGTTGCCAGGTGCCTGATGATCGAGGTTGGCTCGAGTCCGCGGTCCCGGCTCAATCCTCGAAGATGATCGGCGACGTCGTTCGGCTCGACCGCATCCATAGACTCGATGCCATTGGAGACCAGGGTCGCGACGAGATCGCCAAGGTCCCGACCGTACGCTTCGAGCGTCGCGGGCGCGAGGCCAGCCTCGATGCGGACGTAGGTCAGAAATTCACGAACCGGTTGGTCGAAGCCGGAGCGATTCACCATCATGGGTGAGCGTCACAAGATGGGGAATGGGGGAGTTGGAGACGACGATGCCCTGCTCCTCCTCCATTCGAAGTCGGTGGTACATCAAACAACCTGAGGAACCGGTGCCCAGGCAGATGTCGAGCATCTGGTCCAGGTGACCGAGCGAGAATCGGTCGGCGCATCTCTTGTCATTCCGCCCGATGAATCGGCAAGATTCAGAGACGACGTCTCGAGCGTCATCCTGATCGATCGGAGGGCTTGCGGCCGGCCCCGACCGGTGTGGTCGCGGTCGATGCAACGCTGGCTCGAGTTTCAAGGGGGCCTGGTTCAAAAGCATCTGGGGCATGCGGCGGTCCTTCGCCGATCGGCTCTCCGAGCCGGGGGGTGAGCGATCGCATCTCTGTCTGAAGCTTTTGACGTCGCGGGCTTCGGACAGCGAGCCGGAACGACGCGATCTGGGCGTCGAACCTGTTCTTGACTGCGAGGCAACATCGGATGAACCCTTGAATTCCCGCCATATTCGGGGCCTAGGTATCAACTTCTGATGGGGCCGGGGAGCGTGGCAGGTGGCAGGACTGGTTGGCGTGGGCTGCTCGGCCGGAAGGATGACAAGCCATTCAACCCGGCGAACACATCAAGAAAGGCATTTTTCGGTGCCTTTCCGTAGTGTTGCAACTGAGTCTCAATTGCAGTATTATCTCCGCCGCCATGGAACAGTCTGTGGTTGAGACTCAATCGCAACATAAGGAATCGCTCTTGTCACTTCCTCTCTTCATTCGCCTTCTGGTGATCTTGGCTGTCTTCACCGTGTCCCGAACGGGGCTCGCTGACCAGGGGATGTGGACTTACCTCAAGACCGTCAACGTCCATGCGCCCGGCGAAATGGAATACGAGCAATATGTGACGGCGAAATGGGACTACGACGACGACGACGACGGCAAGTACCGATTCGACTTCCGGCACGAATTTGAGTTTGGCATCACCGACAACTTCCAGATGGCGGTCTACCTCGCGGACTGGCGGGTCAAGCACTCAGACTCCAGCGGCACCATCACGGAGTTTCGGACCAGTGCGCTGGAGTTCAAATACAAGTTCTCCGATCCGGTGACCGACCCGATTGGCTTTGCCGGGTATGGCGAATTCAAGATCGGAAGCGAGAAATTCGCGCTCGAAGGCAAGGCGCTCTTCCAGAAGACCATCGATCGCTGGAACTTTGGCTACAACTTCGTGCTCGAAGCGGAGTGGGAGGACAACGGGGCCAACGGGGCCCGGTATGTGAATTCCAAGGGCAAGATCGCCAACTACCTCGGCATCGCCTATCAGGTGGTCCCCAGTTTCTCGGTCGGTGCGGAAATCCTGGCCATCACGCCGATCCCCGACTGGGCAGGTACCGACACCACCAGGTTTTATGCCGGGCCGGCATTGTCCTATCGAGGACGTGGCTGGCACATCACGACGACTTTCGAGGTCGGCCTCAATCGAGTTCCGGGCGTCGAGCGATTCCAGTTGCGAACGATCTTCGGAATCGACTTCTGATGGTCGATCTGATTTTGCAATGCCGCTGGATCTTGGAGCGTCGGGCGGTCATGGGTCTCTTGGCCGTCAATCTCTCGCTCGGATGCGCCGCGACCTCGTGGGATCGAGTCGCACCGCCAGTTGAGATGTTGGTGTTGGGGGATGCCGTCGATGATTCCGAGCGGAAGGCGGCGTTGGAGCGGGGGCGAATGGTGTATCTCGTCGACTGCAGCAAGTGTCATGTCCCCGAGCCGATCTTGACGTATTCCGTTCAAGATTGGGGTCACATCCTTCCGGAGATGATTGAAGAGACCAGTTTGACCGCGGAGAAAGAAGCTGATCTCCGTCGCTACGTCGAATCGGTACTGCAATTGGGAGCCGATGCCGCAGGCTGATGGATCGTGCAGATCCTGCGCTCCGCGCCCGCGCCAGAAGTTGGAGTTTGCTCTTTGGCGTTGATGCCAGTGGGTTGAAAGAACCAATAAATGACTCTCCCGCCGTGTTCGCCTTGTTTTTGCAAGGTGGGCACGGCGGTTGCTATTCCCTTGGCTCGCACCGCTTTTTGGCAAGGAGTGCCCATGCGGATCGAACGACCTCGGGCGGTCGGAGAGGATCTCCGTCCCACCCGTCACCAATCTGGCTGCATGTCGCATGGATGTGACGCTGCAGCACCGCCGACCCCGGGCCTCGCAGAGGATCACCCGTCGGCTTTAGATGCGCAGTTACTGCGGATCTTGCGCGATCAACTGGCATCGGATGCGCCTGCCTCGGCGATCGGTGGCGAGGTACTCCGCGTCGCGGGCCTTGCGGCCGCCATGCATCGGGGAATGGTCAGCTTCGGCACGAGTGGCGCGGTGATTGCAACTGAACTCCCGATCGGGGCTGGATTCTCTGGCCTTGATGATCAGGAGACGCCTCGATGAACTACGGACTCTGGATGTCGGCCGCGGGATTATCCACCGAGATGCATCGGCAGGACGTCATTTCGAACAACCTCGCCAACGCTCAGACGCCGGGATTCAAGGCGGACTACACCTTCACCCGCGAACGCCCGGTTGCTCGGGAGGAATTGGGCATGGACACACCGTCCCAGATTCTGTTGGAGCGGCTTGGCGGCGGTGTTCTGGCCGAGCCGACCTGGACCAACTTCCAGCAAGGTGGTCTGACTCGCGGCGGCGATCTTGATGTGGCGATTTCCGGGGCTGGATTCTTCGTCGTCCGAGATGGTGACGGCGATGGCTTTACTCGCGATGGCGGATTCACTCGTGGTGGCAACGGTGAACTCGTTGACTCCGAAGGCCGGCCGGTTCTCTCGACCAGAAATCGCCCCATCCGTCTCCCGGAAACCGGCTTGATCGCGATCGGCGGGGATGGCACCGTCACCGTGGATGGCGAGGAATCGGGAAGAATCCGTATTGCCGCGCCGGATCCGAGCCTCCTCCGGAAGTCGGGTGGAAACATCTTTCGATACGCCGGGACCGGGAAGGTCGCTGATGCATCCGCCGACGTTCAACTCAAGCAGGGTTGGATCGAGGATTCCGGCGTCGACCCGATTAAGAGCATGACCGACCTCGTCGCGTCGAGCCGGGCCGTCCAGGCTTCGGCTCGATTCATTGACCTTCACGATCGCATGATGGAACTCGCCATCAACCGTCTCGGCACGGTCGGCTGATCCCGAACCCCGTTCCGGCATTTCGCCACTTTCAGGAATCATTCCCATGAGTACACTCGCCCTCAACACCTCCGCCAGCGGCATGTCCGCGCTGAACACCCAGTTGGACGTGATCGCGAATAATCTTGCGAATGCGAATACCACGGCGTTCAAATCCAGCCGAACCAACTTTCAAGACCTCTATTACATTGAGAAGAAGCAGCCTGGGGTCGAGAGCCAGATTGCCGATGCGACGAGTCCAATCGGCCTCTTCGTCGGCCTCGGCGTGGAAGTCGCGGGTACGCAGCTCGATTTCGAGCAGGGCCCCGCCATCGCCACCAATCGTCCGCTCGATGTCATGATCCAGGGCGATGGTTTTCTTCAAGTCGACGTCGGCGAGTTGGGTGAGGGGATTGCCTACACCCGCGATGGGTCTTTGGCCCTCGACCGGGACGGAAATCTCGTGCTGGCAAACAACACCGGCTACCGCATCGAACCCAGCATCGTGATTCCCACCGAGGCGACAGCAGTCACGATCGGTAGCGACGGAAGCGTCTACTACAAAGATCCCAACGCGATCGACATGGTGCAGGCTGGAACGCTCGAGTTAGCGCTCTTCCAGAACAACGCCGGACTTGAGACGATTGGCCAGAATCTGTATCTCGAGACCTACGCCTCCGGCACACCGGAGACCTCCGATGCGGGAACCGACGGAATCGGCACGCTTCAGGCTGGTTACCTCGAGGGCTCCAACGTCAATCCGGTCACGGAACTCGTCGACCTGATCCGGACGCAGCGGACCTTTGAAATGAACAGCCAAGCCCTCCAGGCCGCGGACGAAACGCTCCGCACCGTGGTGAACATCGCCAACTGATCCTCACCGATCACCCTCGTGTCGGAGACCGAGCCATGATCTCTTTGCTTCGTAACATCTTGATTCCCACGGTGCTCGTGGTCACCGTCCTCTTTCCGGGCGTCCTGAGCGCGGATGTCATTCGGCTTCGTCATTCGGTTCGGCGAGCCGCCATTGATCAGCCGATTCGGCTTGGCGACATCTCGATTCTCGAAGGGCCTCAGGCCGTCGCGTTATCGAAGACCATCATTCTTCCAGCCGAGGCCTGTGAGGACACCGGTGTCATCCGAATTCGGGTCACGGAAGTCCGCGACGTATTGCAGGCGGCAAACGTCTACTGGGGTACGTTGGATCTGGAGGGCGGGGTGACACTGGTCCGGCCGCCCGCATCGGCAGGTCGAATGCGTGATCGGAAACCAGATGTTCAGGCGTCTGCGGTGACGGCTTCCGAGCGGGTCACCCCCTCGTTGGTAACTGGAACGCTGGAGGCGACGCCATTCGTGGCGGCTTCGGATCTCTTGGAAACCGGTGGGAACGTGGCTCGCCAGATCGCGAAATCAATGATTGTGGCGTGGGGTCCGGAAGCCGCTCGCCTCAGACTGGCCATTGACGCCACTGCCGCCGAGGCGCTCATCGTTGATGCCGCCGCTTTTCGCGTCGAGTTGCTTGGCGATCCGCGGGGTGACCGATGCAACGTGAAGATTACCCAGCAACGTCAGGATGGCCGGCCTGCTCGCGCGACGCTCGCGAGAGTGGATATTCGCATCGTCCGAACGGTGCCGATCGCATCGCGGAATCTCGCGGCTGGCCGAGAACTCGATTCCTCGGATTTCGATCTCGCGGAACGGGCCATCCGTCCCTCCGAGGTCGTGCTCGAGATCGACGCGCTCGAAGATCGCCGACTGGTGCGGCCACTCGCCGAAGGAAGCGCGTTGACCGCGGGTCTTCTCAAGGCCGAGTTTGTCGTGGAGCGGCAGGGTGAGGTGCTCATCCTCGCCACCGGCGCCGGCGTTCGCGTCGAGGTGCCCGGTATCGCGATGGAAAAGGGGCGGATCGGCGACACCATCGAGTGCCGCCTCCGCAACGCCGGCGAACGCGACCGCAACGCTCGATTCTCCGCGGTGGTGATCGGGCCTGGCCGCGTCCGGCTTCCCGATCGATAAATGATCAAACAGTGAGTCAACGGCGACCAGTCGCTTCGTTTTCGGAGTCCAAAGTCATGCAGAACATCTCTTCCCTCGCTCGGATCCGTCCGAATTTTTCTCGCGTCCGATCTGGCATCGGCCTCGCGATTGTGCTGGCTTCGGCGTCGATTGCCACCGCCGCAAACGAAGCCGCGCCGGTCGTCCTCCCCGGTGAACAATCGGTCGCGGCGAATGCGGTGTCGGCGTCCGATTGGTTTCTCTATGGACCGATTCAGGCGGGCGATCCGCGATTCGGCGTCGCCTCTCAAATGCCAGAAGCAAGGGAGTGGCAAGAGCAGGATCTGGTCCAGATCATCGTGATCGAGAAGAGTCGCTCAAAGATTGATCAGAAACGTGAGCTCGAGACGGATGGCGGCGTGAGTGCCGAAGTTGCGGAGTTTTCGAACTTCGACTTTGGAGCGTTCAACTTCAGCCCGGCCACCTCTTCGTTGCCGGGCGTGGAGATCGGTGCCGAGAAGGAGTTCGACGGTGAAGGTAAGTATCAGCGTCAAGATGAAATGACCGATCGGATCACCGCTCGCATCGTCGAGGTTAAGCCGAATGGCAATCTGGTGCTGGAGGCTCGAGTGGTTCGCAATTGGAGCGGCGACAAGACGGAGATTCGATTGACGGGGATCACTCGGCCCGACTGGATCACCGCGAGCGGGACCATCGCTTCAAACCAGCTCTACGACCTCGCGGTCGACAAGACGCACTCCGGTGCGGTAGAGCGATCGACGCAGCGGGGGTTCATCGCAGAAGTGCTCGATTTCTTGTTCGCGTTCTGACGGCATTCATCGCGTTGTTCGGCGTTGCTTGCGATATGCTCCGCGGATGTAACAGAAGCTGCATTCTGAAAGCGTGGCGTGGAATTCTGGTGAGGTCGCCAGTTTCTATTCCGGTGAAACCGCGGGTTGGCGAGAAGTACTCGGGCCCGGAATGCACGATCACTTTGGCACCATTGATCCGGCCAAATCAATCGATGATGCAGAAGCACACTTCTCATTCGCAATTCGGCAGCTTTACCCTTGGATTCCGATTCGATCAAAGGTGATCGACGTGGGTTGTGGCTGGGGAGGACCGGCTCGGATGCTGGTCGACGAGCGGAAGTGCTCGGTGCACGGAATCACGATCTCTGAGGTGCAAGCGCAAGAGTTTGCATCCCGAGTTCCGGAAGCCCGAGGGTCAGTGGCGGACGCACAGAAGCTCGCTCTTGATCCGAACCGTGATACCGCCGATGTGGCGATCATGTTGGAATCACTCACCCACATGCCCCGGCCGGATCTCGTCTTGCGAGGCTTGCGGCCGCACGTCGGTCGTTTGCTGATTCGAGATCATGTGGCGCGCGGCGAGGTCGGATTCACGAACCCCGACTGGAACATGCGATTCCCTTCCCGCGTCGAGATTCGGGAGCAGATCAAGGAAGGCGGTTTTCGCCTGAAACACGAAGAAGCTTTGGAGATTCCGTGGGAAACGTCAGCGGGCTACTGGCTGGAAAACATTCGTCGCGCGTTCCCGGTCTTCAGGCCTGAAGGCCAGTTCAAGACGCTGCAACGGCTCTGTGAGCAGATCATCCACCGCGGGCCTCCCGAGGTCGAGATCATGATGTTCGTCGCGGAGTGAGCGTCGGCGAATGGTCCGCGTCAGTTCACGGTGGCGCCGCATTCGGGGCAGGCTCCGTCGCGGACGCCCCGGAGGTCGTAGCCACATCCCAGGCAGTCAGTCGGGCCGCGAGTGCGTCGGAAGGCAAGCCACCAGATCGCGATGATCAAAGCAACCAAAATGGTATCGAAGACGAGGTAGCCGATCGTCCAGCCGATTCCGGCCCCTGGTTCCTGCGACGCGAGGAGTCCGTAGATGCCGAATCCGAGGCACGGGGAGACGACGGCGGTGGCGACGGCCGCGGCGAGAAATCGGAGCGCGGTCATCGGAGGTCGAGACTTCGCTGGAAGAACCCGAGGCCGCAGGCTTCCTTGGCCATGGCGAGGGTCTCTTCGGTCAGGGCGTTGGCTCGTGACGTGCCAGACTTGAGCACGTCGATGACGTAGGCGTCATCGCCTTCGTACTTCGCCCGTCGTTCCCGCATGGGTTCGAGCATCTCGTTGATCGCCGCCCCGAGTTCTTGCTTGATGTGGCCGTCGCCGATGTCCGCCCCGCGCGAGTAGAGGTCTCTCAACTCGGCGACTCGATCGGTGTCGGGGATGAAGATGTCGCAGTACTGCATGAGAACGTTGTTCGGATCGCCGGGTTCGGTGGCGCTCTGGCGGCCGGTGAAAATCTTGTTGATCTTCTTCTGAACCTGCTTGGCGGTATCGGAGATGTGGACCGCGTTGTTGAGCGATTTGCTCATCTTGTTCTTGCCGTCGGTGCCGACGAGGCGGCCGACTTTGCCGACGTCGGCACGCGGGATCGGGAAGACGCCGCCCTCGGCGACGTGGTCGTCGTCTTCTGCCTTGTCATTCACGCCGCAGTACATCTGGTTGAACCGGCGGGCGACTTCGCGAGTCAGTTCGAGGTGCGCCACCTGGTCCTCGCCGACCGGAACGCCCACGGGTCGGAAGGCGAGAATGTCTGCGGTCTGTCCGACCGCGTAGAGCGGGAATCCGAAACTGTAGGTGTCACCGAGGTTCTTGACCTTGATCTCTTCCTTGAGCGTTGGATTCCGCATCACTCGGTTGAAGGGAAGGAGCATCGCAAAGAGAAAGGTGAGTTCCGCGATGGCCGGAACTTCACTCTGGATGAAGATCGATGAACGTTCAGGATCGATGCCCATCGCGAGGAGGTCGCGGACGATCTCCAGGGTGTCCTCGCGGATCGCATCCGGCTCCGCGGCGCGAGTAGTGAAGGCGTGGATGTTCGCAAGAATGAAGTAGCAGTCGTGCGTGTTCTGCAATTCGACGCGGCGTTTCACCGAGCCGACCCAATGGCCCAGGTGGAGTTTCCCGGTGGGGGTATCGCCGGTCAAGATGCGGGCACGTTCAGTCGGTTTGGGGTCGGTCATGGAACTCGAAGTATACGGGTGGCGGAACCGGAGGCTCGGAGGGCGTGATCCACCAAACTCAGGCGAGCCAAACCGCGAGGCCGAGATTGAGGGCGTTGAATATGGCGTGAGCGATGATGCACGGGGCGATGAGGCCGGTGCGTTCGCGGATCATGCCGAGGGCGATCGCGAGCAGGAGCAGGGCCGTGAGGGCAGAGATCGCGGTGTCCGGCGGGAGAACGGTGTAGTGCATCAGGGCAAAGATGCTGCCCGTCAGCAGGATGGCGGGCCAGGCGCCAGCACCGGCCCGTCGGAATGCCTGTTGAAGGAAGCCTCGATAGAGGATTTCCTCGATGACCGGCGCCCCGATCACGGCATTGGCCGCCACCATCCACCACCAGATGTCGGGCGTCACCGAGACCAGCGCGCTGAGTGTCTCGTGGGCGATGAGATTGGGCGTCGCGTCGGAGAGCCACTGCTGGACCAGTTGGCCAAGCATCGCGCCGGTTTGAATCAAAGGGATCGCGATCAGGAAGCCGGCGACGCCCATCCAGATCCCGCGGCGGGCGGTGGTGGGAGGGGTGGCCCCCTCCGGCAGGGGCAGCGATCTCGCGAGGAGAAGGGCGGGAACACAGAAGAGGAGGCTGCCGATGGTCGCGGCCCAGCCGATGAGGGCCATGGATCGGAGCGGGGCGGTCGAGGGGGGAATCCAAGATGACGGAATGAGTGATATGGCCAGTCCGCCGCCGAGCATTCCAAGCCCAAACAGGCCCAGGCTCGCGACTGCGGGAATCCGCCACGGTGAGCCCAGTGGTCCGTCTGGTGCCCGCAGTCGCCAGCATCCGGTTCGCCAGAGGACGAAGATCGATACCGGCGCCAGAATCAGCGACATCACCGAAATCCACTCGGCACCGGATGCGTCGGTGGCGGCCGAATCCATCGGGCTCGGCTCGATGGATGCTGCGAGTAGAATGCCACTCGAACCGAGCAGGGTGATGATCGCCACCGCGAGCATCGACCTCATCGGGAGCCGGCCGTGGGAGCCGTGCTCGTCGCTTGAATTCCGAGAACCCGACTCCGCGATGGATAGTGTGCTTGAGGAAATCATTGCTCGCAAAAGGGTCGAGGTCGAGAAGGCCCGGCTGCTCACGCCGATCGAGTCCATCAAGGGCCGGATCGCAGAACTTGGCCGCCCCCGGAATTTCTTCCGGGCGGTCGTCGCCGATCGAAAGCCGAGAAATTTTCGCATCATCGCGGAGGTGAAGCGCCAGAGTCCCTCCGCCGGGGTCATTCGCGAGGATTTCGATCCGGTAGACATTGCTTCACGCTACCACTCCGGTGGTGCCGCTGCGATTTCCTGCCTCACCGACCACTATTACTTCGGTGGTGACCTGGGGTACATCCTTCCGATCAAGGATCGAATGCCGCTGCCCGTCCTGCGGAAAGACTTCATCGTGGACGAGTACCAGGTCTGGGAATCCCGAGCTGCTGGCGCCGATGCGATCTTGCTGATTGCGGACGTGTTGAGCGAAGCCCAGATCATCGACTATCAGATCCTCGCCACCGAGCTCGGTATGACGTCGTTGGTGGAAGTTCATTCGATCGACAATCTCTATCGGGTCTTGAATCACGTGGGTTTTCCGCACTCCGGGTATTCCTTACTCGGCGTCAACAATCGTGATCTCGCGACGATGACCACGGATCTCACCCATACTTTTCGGATGTTGGACCTCATCGAAGACCCGCGAGTGCTGGTGAGCGAGTCCGGGATTCGGACGTCGGACGATCTCCGGCGGCTTCGAGATCACGGCATCAATATCGCCCTCGTCGGGGAGCACCTGATGCGGGAAGAAGACCCCGGGGCGGCGCTCTCGGCGTTGTTGGCGGGCCTCGACGGTGAGGTTGGGACCTCCGGTTGATCGATCGTGATTCCCGAGCGAGTGCTCATCAGTGTTCTTCCATGAAGTCCGGCGCCCCAGATTGCCGGCGAACGTTTTAAGGACCCCTCGAATGTCCGATCCTCAGCTCGCTTCGAATCTCGCGGTTGACCCTTGCACGCTGGTGATCTTCGGTGCCTCCGGAGATCTCACCGCCCGCAAGTTGATTCCAGCGATGTATGAAATGTCGAAGATGGGTTTGCTCCCGGCCGAGACTCGAATTCTCGGGGTGGCTCGTCGTTCGAAGACCGACGACGAATGGCGCGAAGAACTCGAACCTTGGGTGCAGAAGCACAATCCGGACATGGATACCTCGGTGTGGCGAGCGATCGCGCAGCGAATCCACTACCTACCGGCGGACGCCACCACTTCCGAAGGTATGGCCGCGGTCGGAAAACGAATCGCCGCTCTGGATGCCGAATCGAAGGCCGCCGGGAATGTGCTCTTCTTCTTGAGTGTGGCGAGCTCGCTCTACGAGCCGATTGTTGAAAAAATCGACGAAGCGGGTCTGGTGGTCGAAGGCAAGCGATGGTGCAGCATCAATCCGGCCCAGGCGAGTTGGCAGCGGATCATCATCGAAAAACCGTTCGGGAACGATGATGTCACGGCCAAGAGTCTCAATCGAACGCTCGGTCGGGCGTTCGAGGAGGAGTCGATTTATCGAATCGATCACTACCTCGCGAAGGAGATCGTGCAGAGCCTCTTGGTCTTCCGGTTCGCCAATATCCTCTGGGAGCCGGTCTGGAACCAGCAGTACATCGACCATGTTCAAATCAGCGCCGCCGAGACGGTGGGCGTTGGGCAGCGAACGGCGTTCTACGATCAGACCGGGGCGATCCGCGACATGATCCAGTCGCACCTCTTCCAGATCCTCGCATTCGCGGCGATGGAACCGCCCACGGACTACACGCCCGAGCATATTCGCAACGAAAAGGTGAAGGTCATCGACGCGCTGGTGCCGACCCCGGCTGATCGGGTGGCAGAATTCTGTGCCCTCGGGCAGTACGGACCGGACGGGAAGGATGATCTTGGTTTCGCCTCTAGCGAGGGCGTCGCTCCGGGGAGTACGACCGAAACATTTGCCGCGCTCGAATTTCAGTTCCAGAACTGGCGATGGGCCGGCACGCCCTTTTATCTCCGCAGTGGCAAGCGGCTCGCCAAGAAGCGGACCGAGGTCGTGGTTCAGTTCAAGCCGCCGGCCGCGAACCTCTTTCGGAAACTCCCGGCGTTCGCCGGCGGCGATCACCTCGTACCGAATCGGCTGGTCTTCACGGTGGCGCCCCACGAGCGGCTGAGCCTCCGGTTCGAGACCAAGCGTCCGGGTCTCGGGATCAATATCGATCCCCTCGAGATGATGGCGGATGTGGGCGCCAGTTTCGATGCGCCGGTCGTCGAGGCGTACGGCCCTTTGATGATCGACGCCATGCGCGGCGATCAGACGCTGTTTAAGAGTCGGACCGAAGTGGAAAGTGCCTGGGATGCGGTGATGCCGTTCCTCGGCGAGGCGAGCGCTGGAGCGCGGTCGGGAATTCGCGACAACTACCAGCCAGGCTCTTGGGGCCCCGATTCCGCCAAGGCGCTGTTGGCTCGGAAGGGGCGTCGCTGGTACGAAGACGACGTCGCGGCCGGTTCGTGACGATCCGTCGTTCTTCAGGCTCTTCATGTGGTCGAGCCTTACCTTCGAATGAAATGCAATCCTTGAAAGACAACCGCTGATGAATGATGCCTATCAGATCGAGCCCGAAGGTTTCGAAGTTCCCTCCCTCCCCGGAGGCGTCAATGTCGGTGCCGACGCCGAAGATGCACAGGAGCGACTGGGGCGCAACCTTTTGGGAAGTGCGAAGCAAGCGGTGGGGAAGCGAGGCGTGTTTCATCTTGCCCTCTCCGGCGGCGGCACGCCGATGCCTTTTTATCGACGTTTGATGATCGACCCGTTATTCAGAGAGATGCCGTGGAGTCGCACGCACCTCTGGATCGTCGATGAACGGCGGGCGCCCTTTGACAGTGACACCAACAACTTCAAGCACATTCACGAACTGATCGTCGAACACGCAGACATCCCTGGTTCGAATGTGCATCCGATGCCCGTGGATGAAGAGGATGCGGCGGACCTCTATGCGGCCACGCTCCGCGAGCATCTGGCAATCGGCGGGGCCCCCGGCGATTCGGACCGTGGGAGGCTCGACTTTGTCCTGCTGGGCATGGGGCCGGACGGTCATACCGCCAGCCTGTTCCCGCATAGTGCGGCACTGAATGTGGAAGATCAATGGGTCGTCGACAACGACGGCCCGAGTGTGGTGCCTCCGGCGCGGGTCACCATGACTTATCCGCTGCTCAACAATGCTCGGTCGATCGCGTTCTACGTGCTGGGCTCGGAAAAGGCTGAAATGATCAAACGAATCGCGACGGGAACCGAAGGATTTGAAACGCTGCCCTGCAAGGGAATCCGTCCGCGGAACGGTGAGATGGTCTGGTATCTCGATCGCGCTTCGTGCGGCGAGTGAGTGCGATCAGCGGCGCATCCAGTCCTGCAGGATGTTGGCGGCGGCGATGGCGTCTTGGACTTTCTTCTTCCCCTTGTGGGTGAGGCCCGAACCTTTTAACGACTCGTCGGCCTCGAAGCTTGAAAGCCGCTCATCGTGAAACTCGACCGGCACGCCGGTTCGTTTGCCGAGGCGGGCTCCGAAGGCTCGTGCGGCAAGGGCTCGGGGGCCTTCGGTATCGTCCATGTTGATCGGGAGACCGACGAGCACCAGATCGGGCCCGAAGTCGAGAATCGCCGCGGCGATTTTTTCGAGACGGCCTTGCTCGTCTCGTTCCACGATCACTTCGAGCGGCTGGACCGTGCCCGTCACATCCTCGCCGGCGGCAAGGCCGGTTCGAACGTCTCCAAGATCGACGGCAAGGATCCGCATGAGGTCAGCGTAGATCCTCGGGGACCAGGCCAGCGAGATCCTTGACCTTCTGGGCGTCTTGGGCTCGGCAGATCAATGTGGCGTCCTTGGTATGAACGATGACCAGATCCGAGCAACCAATGGTGCAAATCCGGTGGTCGGCATCGTCGCTGAAGACCAAAAGGTTGCTTGAATCAAGATCGGTGTGCTGGGTGTTGGCCGCAACTTGGTTGCCTCGATCGCCTGAGGGCAACGTCTCTCCAAGGCTCGGCCAGCTGCCAACGTCGATCCACGAGATGTCCAAGGGTACGGCGCAGATCGTGATCGCATCATCCCGAGCGGCCGGTTCCATAAGGCCGTAGTCGACGCTGATCTTCTTCAGTTCGGGGTAGATCGCCGCGAGGGTGACGGACTGTTCCGAGGTTCCCCACGCATCGGCGATCCGATCGAGCCCTTGTTTGGTTGCCGGCTCGTACCGGCCGATTGTTTCAAGGATGGTCCGGGCGTGAAACACGAACATCCCACTGTTCCATGCAAATCGGCCGGTCTCGAGATACGCCTCGGCCGTCTCGCGATCCGGCTTCTCCACGAATCGTCGTGCCTGAAAACAACCGGCATGCCCGTCGATGGCATCGCCTTGTTCCACATAGCCGTACTCGCTGGCCGGTCGCGTGGGGGTGACCGAGAACGTGACGAAGCGACTCGGGTCTTCCTCGACGAGGGCGAAGCCGGCGGCGAGTCGATCAGCAAAGACGGACTGCGGTTCAATGACGTGGTCGGCCGTCAGGACGGCGAAGATCGCATCAGGATCAGTCTTTGCCAAGACGGCGGCGGTGAGGCCCACCGCATTGAGGGTGTCTCGGCCGCACGGTTCGCC
>CAJQQE010000041.1 GCA_905480395.1 uncultured Phycisphaerales bacterium | reverse complement strand
ATACTCGAACTTCTCAATCTGCATGAACACGGGAACAACTTCGTTTTCAACCCCGTCTTCGTTTCTTCCTCACACCAGAAAGTCTTCAAAGCAAAAGCCTCTGGCTCGTCATGCACGAACCAACTCCACGGCCGAAAACTTCTCGGCCTGATCCTTGAGATCGAAAATACTTCTCTTCGAATGTGGTGCCCGAATTCGTCGCTTTAAACCCTGCTCGACGATTCCAAGCCTGCGTCAATTGTCAACGACTCACATTCCTTTGCCGTTGGGCCTATTGTCGCAATGCGACGTCGAAAGGCAAGACTCTTCCTCGTCATTTTGAAAAACGAGATCTGATGAAACAATCCTGAGGAAGACACCCATCCGTGTGATGCATGCGAATCCGTGTCACAGAGAGCCGATACGGCGAGATTCCGCGCAAGGATCGCCTGCATCCTCCGAATATCGACAAAAAGGTTAAACGACGGCAAAAAGCCGCCTCGACCCCCTTTCGGAGGCCGAGGCGAATTCGAGCTGAGACGAGCTATAAGCCGAGTTCCGTCAGTCGGATCTTCCGAAAAAGGCCCGACGTAGCGGTCATTTCTCTGGGAATGTCGTTGCCGACACCCTCCAGCACGCCACCCGTTCCGACTCGCGGACCGCGAGCACACCGAGCTGGCCGGAGCCGCTCGATGCATGGAACTGCTTGCGCTTGCACGCGGTGGGGTTTGCCCTGCCCCGTTCGTCACCGAACGGGCGGTGCGCTCTTACCGCACCATTTCAACCTTACCTGCGACCGAAGTCACATCGGCGGTGTATTTTCTGTGGCACTATCCCTGACCCGCAGCCCGCGGGCCGGTGGGTGTTACCCACCACCGTTGTCCTACCGTGCTCGGACTTTCCTCGCCGAAAAATCGACGCGACCGCCCGCTCGCCTCTTTGGATTCTAACAGCCAGCCCGCGGTCGCCATCGATCTCTCATCCTGACTCCGGCTAGCATCCCCCAAGATGACGGATACCCCTCCCTACCGCGTGGCAATCTGGGTCGGCGAAACCCAGCTTCCCCTGATCAAAGGCCTCTCTCGGACGCCTGGGCTCGAAGTCATGGCACTTGGAGGTGACTCAACCACGATCCGCGACACGGCAAACCAACTCGGCGCTGTCCATGCGCCAGATCCCAAGATGCTCGCTGGCGTTGAGGCCGATGCGACCTTGATCGCTGATCCGTCGAGAATCATGCCCACCGAAATGCTCTCGGCCATGATCACGGAAGCGAGCCGATCCAACCGGCCCCTCCTCTCGATGGCGCCACGTCCGGCGTCGGTGGAGGAGTCCGCAGAACTGATCGCGTCATCCGTCCTTCCATCACCGGTTCCTTGCTTCCGAGATCTCCCCCAAGGCCGGCGATTCATCGCCGCGGCCGAATCCTTCGAGTCGCCCAGTGCGGCCTCGGTCGAGGCTTCAGGCCCCGCCGCAGCGACTTCGCTCACCGGCCGACTCTTCGACGCATTCGACCTTCTCTCCGTTTGGTTTGGGCTGCCATCTTTCGTGGATGCCACGGCGGTGAGACCCGTCGGGGTTCATGGGCATATCGCGCCTCAACGGCTCTTTGCGACGGCGAGGTATCCCGATGGAAGAGCCGCTTCGATCTCGGCAGGGATTGACGGCGGGCGACACGCTCGAATCACCACGCTCTTCGGCCCCGGTGGCCGAATGCAGAGCCTCGATGGGAGCGTTGATTGGACGGGCCCGGACGGCGAAGTGATCGAACACGAAGCGACCACCACGCCTGGTCCCGACGATTTTTATCAGGAATTCTCAGAATCGATCCAAAGCCATGTCCGCCTGGCCCGATCCGGCGAACGAAGCCGGTCTCCCGAACTGATCGTCGATCTCCTCGCCACCTGCGAAGCAGTCCTCCTGAGTTCGAGAACTGGCGAGCCAGAATCAGTGGACGCCGTCCGCCAAATGCTGGGACGGGTCTGAAACATCCGGTCACCGCGACCCCTTCAATCTTCAGAAGAGATCGACAAAAACGAAAACCGCCCGCGGTCGATACGCGGGCGGTCTTGCGTTTGATGCTTGGCCTGATGGTCAGCCGATTCAGCCAGCGGTGATGTCACCGATGCGAACGACCAGGTAATTCTGGCGATGACCGATCTTCCGCCGCATGCCTTTTCGTCGCTTGTACATGACAGAAACGACTTTCTTACCCTTGATCTTTTCGACGATTTCCGCCGTCACTGACGCACCCTTGATGTACGGCGTGCCGACGGTTCCGCCCGATCCACCTTCGTCGCTCAGGGTGAGCACCCGGTCAAAGACGAGGTTGCCGCTCGGCTCGCTGCCATCGGTGCGGGGATCGATCTCGATAACGTCGCCAGGACGCACCATGATCTGGGTACCGCTGTCTTCGATGATTGCGTACACGTTGCTGCTCCGCTGTCCTCGATGATGCACCGAGGTGATGATCTGATGAAGAGGTCGCTCGGAATCCGTTGACCCGACGCCTGCAGAATCGAGAAGGATATCAGGGATCGAGAATGGATCAAGTGGGGCCCTCTGCGACTCGGCTTGCCGCCCGGATGGTCGGGACCCCCAAAAGGGCCGCCAACGCCAACATGGCCAGGCCTTCGAGAGGGCTTCCGAGTACGAGCCAGCCCGTTCCGAGAATCGCAGACCAGATGGCAGAAGTTCCCAGGATGGCCCATCCAATCAATGGCGCGATGGCTGCCGGGGGCGATTCGCCCGCTTCCAACGCGATCCGTCTCCAACCAGGCCCTGCGGGGCGGATGGCCCGACGGAAGGCCCGCAATCGCTCCTGACTCGCTGGCTGGCTCAGCCAGGTGGCCGGAATCCAGACCAACGCCGAAATCAGAATGACCGCGATCAGTCGGGGCCCGAACTGCGAATCGAGCCCACTCTCCGGCGACGCCAATGGGCCGAATCGAACCAAAAGGTTCCCGGCAATCAGCGATGTCGACATCGCGGCGATCTCTGTCCACGCCGTGGTTCGCCACCAATACCAACGGAGGATCAACACCGGAGCGGTTCCCGCGGCGATCACCCCTAAATACTTGTAAAGCGCCACGATGTCATCGAAACCGCCCGCGATGAGGAGGACCAGTGCGAAGACCGGCAACGCAAGCAGCCTCCCCTTCCAGACCTCGGCGGGGCCGCCACCAGCCTCTGCGCCAGCCGCCGGTTCGGGACGTCGACGCAGCAGACGGCCCGCAGGACGAAGAACGTCGTTCAAGAGGTACGCAGACGAAAGGTTGACATGCGTGTCGACGGTGCTCATGAAAGCGCCGAGCATCGACACCACCAAGAGCCCCCGGGCGCCGGCCCCGAGATGAGACCGAATCATCCATGGAAAGGCATCCTTATCCGCCACCGCGGGGACCCAAATCCCCAGCTGTTCATCGAAGGACTCCGGAATCACCGCCAGCGAGGCGAGGGCCACGATGATCCAAGGCCAAGGCCGAAGCACGTAATGGGCCACCGTAAACCAGGCGAGCGCCAAGGCGCCGTCTCGCGGTGATCGTGTGGCGAGAAGTCGCTGTGCCAACGCCCCGTGGCCCGGGGCTTTCGCCCACCAGTTCAAGGTAAAGAAGGCGATCGCAGTTGCCATGGCAGCGGCGTCACCGGTACTGGGCGCGAGGCTCGATGCGTTCTTCGGTGCCCACGCCGCGGCATCTACTTTGGCCAGCATCGCGGCCGGCCCCCCGAGATCGATCAAGACCACCACCGCGAGGATCACCGAGCCCAACATCGCCAGCGCAAACTGAGGCACGTCCGACCACGCCACGCCGTAGAGGCCCGAGAGGAGCGAATACCCGAGGGTACCGACGGCGAGTGCCGCGACCAACGCCGTCGCGGTATCCATTTCGATGGGACCGAGGGTCACCACGGCATCTTCTGGGATGCCAAGCATGATCCTCGCGATCGTGGCCATTCCAACGGTCACCGACGCCAGCACCACACCGTTGACCAACAGTCCCTGCCAGAGCCCCTCGAAGATCCGAAGGAGTCGAGCCGAAAGCCCCTCGTAGCGAGACGTGATGAACTCCACATCCGTCAGGAGCGCACTTCGTCGCCACAGCGGTGCAAAGAGGAATACGCCGGCCACGTGACCCGCCGCCATAGACCACCACCACCAGTTCTCGCCGATCCCCCCTTGCCGGACCAGCGTCACGACCTGTAACGGGGTATCGCTGGAAAATGTGGTGGCCACGATGGAGGTACCCGCCACCCACCATGGAAGCGAACGTCCCGCCAAGAAGTACCCCTCGGTACTCCGGGAACCACGTCGAGCGAAATAGATTCCGATGCCGAAGACGAGTGCCAGATAGCCGGCGATCACCACCCAGTCGATCGTGGTGAGTACTGACCCGGTCATGGCAGCAATTGATCGATTTTTGAGAGTCGCTCGATCGCTTGGTCGAGGACTTCCGGTTGCTTGCAGAAAGCGAATCGGATCGGCCCGCTCCGGCCGTCTTCATGGAAGGCAGAGGTTGGAATCGCCGCGACTCCAAGTTCACGAGTTAATCGCTCGCAGAAGACTCGATCGTCGTCAATTCCCAGCGGCGCCAAGTCGACCAGCGTGAAATACGTGCCCTGTGGCAAAATCGGCGTCAGACCGATTGATCGCAATCCGCGTACCAGCTGTTCACGCCGTGATCGATACCCGCGAAGAAACCCTTCAAAGTACGAATCGGGCAACTTGAGCGCCGCGGCCGCGCCGACTTGCAATGGTGTGGCGACGCAAAAACTCGTGAACTGATGGGCCCCTTGAATGGCCTCGGTCAGAGGCGGAGAAGCCACCGTCCATCCGATCTTCCAACCGGTCAGCGAGAACGTCTTTCCAACGCTCGACGCCACGATGCTGCGATCTCGGAGCCTCGGACGAGACAATGCCGAGCGATGAGTCCCCTCGAAGACCAGCGTCTCGTAGACTTCGTCGCTGAAAAGAATGAGGTCGTGATCCACGCAGAACGACTCGATCACATTCCATTCGGACTCGTCATAGACGCGACCGGTCGGGTTATGCGGCGAGTTCACCATCAGCATCCGCGTCTTGGGCGTGACCCCGGCTTCGAGTGTTCTGCGATCGACGCGATAGTCCGGCGAAGTCGGTTTGGCATAACGGCACACCCCCCCGGCCATGACCACCGACGCCGGGTAACTGTCGTACCACGGCTCGATCAGCAAAACCTCGTCACCTGGCTCAAGAACTCCGAGCATGGCATCACCGATAGCGCCGGTGCACCCATTGGTCACCGTCACCTCATGGTCGGCGTCAACCGCCACGTCGTACCAGCGCGCATACCAGCCAGCGATGGCGTGACGGAGCTCGGGGAGTCCGGCAAGCGGCGAGTACTGATTGGGCCCGTGATGAATCGCCGCCGCCGCCGCCGCTCGGACTTCCTCTGGACCATCAAAGTCGGGAAAGCCTTGCCCGAGGTTGATGGCATCATGCTTCGCCGAGAGCAGAGACATCTCGGAGAAAATGGATCGCCCGTATGGCCGCAGAGATTGGCGAAGCCCTCGCCGTGGCATTACTTCTCCTCCGTCCGACGAGATTTTTCTGAAGGATCGGAGATCACTTGGTCTGCAAGTTGTTCCGGCCTCACCATTTGCACCTTGATCTCGCGTTGAGGGAACGGGATCTTGATTCCGGCTTCATCGAACATTCGCTTCACCTCGATGTTGATGCTTCGCCTGGTCTCAATGCGAACGTCCACCGAGGGGATAAACACCCGGAGTTCGAAGTTCATCGAACTCTCGCCGAAGCCGACGAAGTCCACGGTCGGCGGTGGATCTTCCAGAACGTTGGCCGCACCCCTCCCCGCGGAAAGGAGCAGCGCCGCCACCTTGGCAGGATCGTCACCGTACGAGACACTCACTGGTAGCAAGAGACGAATATTGGCTTCACCCTGAGACCAGTTCACCACTTCAGAGGTGATGAGGAACTTGTTGGGAACCAGTAGTTCCTTGTTGTCCCAGTCGGTGATCACCGTCGCTCGCATCCGAACCCGGGAGATCCGCCCGGTGGTGGTTCCAACCGTCACCACATCGCCGACCCGCACGGGTTGCTCGAAGAGGATGATGATTCCGGAGATGAAGTTGGCAAAGATTTCCTGCAAACCAAATCCGAGGCCCACGGTGAATCCGGCCGCGAGCCACTGCACACTGTCCCAAGTCACTCCCAGATTTGATAACGCGGCCGCGAAGCCCCCGATGCCGATGGCCCAACGGAGGATTTGCACGATGGCATATCGATCGCCGCGGCCGATCCGAAGTCGTTCAAGAACGAGCAGGCCGATGAGATACGGCAAGTGCCTGGCGGTATAGATCGTCGCCACCACCAATGCGATCGCACGAAGAAGATCACGCGCACTGACCGGGACCTGCATCGGAGTCGCGATCATCACCCCGGACTCGTCAGGAATCAAGGTGCTCGAGGCGCGTTCCCAGAGGACGACACTTTCACCCAACTGGAGTGCCGGTAGAAGCGGCGACCAAATGTTCCAGAGTCCGATGAGCGTGACCAAGACCACCGCAAAACGAATCCCCCCCAGAACCTGTCCGCCAAACGTCGCCAGAGAGTCCTCGAGGCCTGAGACGTTCTCGCCGTCGGCTTCCTGCTGTCGAAGTTCCGCAGACTGCGCTCTTTGTCGGCAATAGAGCAGGCGGAGCAAGAACTCGCGAAGCAGCAGAATTCCAATCAGGAGCATGATGCTCGCGACGAAATCGCGTTGCAGGGTGGCGACCGTTGCATACCAACCGGCGATGGCGAACCCGGCAAACAGAACGCAGATCGTGATCAAAATCGCGAAAGGCGCCCAGCGAACAGCCGAGAGCCAGTGCGTCGGATTTCGGCTGTAGAAATCAAAGAGAATGCCGCGCTTCGCGGAGAAAAGAAGGATCGCGGAGCGCGACAAACACACGGCGAGGACGACATAGAACACTCGCGCCGCATCCGGAAGATCCAGATGAGTCGAATCACACAGGCGGTCGAAAACTCCAAATGGCAAGGCAAAACAAAGTACGACCAGCGAGGCCCGAATCGCCTCGATCGTTGAAGGCCGCCAGTTGAAATGCCGCTCTCCCAGCCCCCCTTTTCGGGTGATCGACCAGATCGTCGCGATCCACATCACGAACCAACCCAGCATGGCAATCGCACCGCCCAGCGAATCTGAGAAGGAGTTTCCAAGGTCCCCATCCTTGATCGAATGGCCGACGATCAAGAACGGTGATGCGATCGCGGTGCCTGCGAAAGCTGCCAAGATCCCGCAGAGAAAAGTCTCACGGAACTGATCTGTCGATGGACGCGCCACCCGAACACCCGCCAGCGCGACTCTGGAGGCGATGCGATTTCGAAAAGCCACCAGCAGGAGCAATGGGCCGAAGGCCAGAAGCAGTCGGACCGGTTGCAGGATGACCTTGGTGTACACGTTCTCTAGGGCATGACCCCAATCCGAAGGCTCAAAGAGCCGCTTCAACTCTTCCACCGTCCGCGCCAGGTGTCCTTCTTGGAATGAACGCGAATCGCGGATCCAGAGCGTCTCGCGAAGGACCAGTTCGCGATACCGGATGATTCCCTTAATGATCGCCTGATCGATCGCGATGAGGGAATTCACAACTTCGACCTGCTCATTGAGCACCTTTAAAAGTGAGCGGCCATAGAGATCCAGTCGATCCTCATAAATTGCAATGAGCGACTGTATGACCGCGACCCCTTCATCACCAGAGATGCCGGCCTGTTGCACTAATCTAGAAGCCGAGCCGCGAGGATCCACGACGTCGTCGAGAGAATCCTGGAGCAAGGCCCGTTCGAGATCAAGTGTCGGCCTCAATCGGCGCAGGGCTGAGAGCCGAGCCGCGATCAGGTTCTCATCTGGGAATTCAGCCTCCCGATCGCGGAGAATTCTTGCAACTTCAGGCGTCACCAGCCCTTTGAATTTCATCCCATCGACATCAACTCGGCGATTCACCCGACCCAAGAGAATTTTCTGGTTCGCTAACTCTCCCCGGAGTGACTCACGTTGGCCGACGAGCTCTGCGAGACGATCTGCGAATTGCTTGTTCTGCTCGGCGGCCGCCCGCGCCAACTCAGATTCCTGCGAATCCGCGACCGTGCTGGCTTTCTTTCGGCTCGCCTCTGCGGCCTCAACCGCATCATCGGCGACGCGTTTCTGCCACGCCTTGAGCACGACGTTGTCAGCATCGCGATTCCGAATCCAGAGACGCTGCTCAAGACGGAGAATGTCGGCAGTCTCCTCGTAGTATTTTCGCTCCCGTTCAATCGCTCCAAGCTGGACTCGATACTTCTCAATGAGCCGAGTCTGGGACGGCTCACTGTCTTGGATCTCATCCGTCTCGAGCAGTGTCAGTTTTCCTGTAATTCTGATCGAATCGGCCCGCATCTCAACCCGGCGAGTCTCCCTTCGAGCGAGTTCTTCCTCGACTCGACGAATCTTGAGATCAACCTCCCGCCATTTTTCTTGGGCAACATCAAGCCCTTCACGAAGCGATACCTCATCGAGATCCTCGGGGATCTTGGGTTTAGAATCCTCGTCGGGTACCTCTGCAAGCTGATCCTTCAGCTTCTCGCGGCGGTCTCCGGCAGCCGCGATGTCACGTTCAAACTGGTCAATCCGGGTTCTTGCGGCGCGGATCTCCGACAGATCAAGCAAGACCGACTGCAGTAGCTTGATTTGTTCGGGATCCGGAGTCAGCTCGCCCTGTGCCGCCTCCAGCGCGGCGTTTACTCTCGAAAATTCGGCTTCCCGCGAAGCCTGATCAGGAATCACCGCGGAAGGGATGACTGCCGATGATGCTGAATCCTGTGGGAATGCCGGGGTACCCGACAAGGCAAAGAAAAAAAACAGCGTAGAGAGAAGACAAATTCTCCATGGCCCCCGACTGCGCTTTCTGTGGTCGTGTTCGATCATGGTGAACGAGCCATCCTCAGAGTTTCAAGTCCTCGCGGCGCCTCCAAGAAGTCACGTCGAAGAAACGCCCCTGATCACGCGTCACTAATGATGAATATCTTTCGGGATGCCCGCATTCACCCGTTCGACTGGCATCAGATAGGACGCCACGTTCTCCGCGAAACGAAGGGCCATCCGCTCGATTGAATCGGCCTCGTCTCGAACTGCCGCCTTGACCGCCGCGTAGTCAAAGCCGTCACCGGCGAGGTGTTCCGCCGGGTCGTCGCAGAGCTCCGCCACTCGCTCCGCCGACCACTCGGGGTGAAACTGAACCCCGTAGGCGAAGATCCCGTGGGCGAAGGCCTCGATACCGCATTCCTCGCTCTTCGCCAGGAGGCGGGCGTCGGGGGGAAGTTCTGAAATCTCGTCGATGTGCCAACTCGGCCAGCTTCCGTACCACGGAAGCCCCCGAAACAGCGGGTCATCTCGACCGGCGGTCGTGAGATCGATCCGGCACAACCCAACACTGGCGTTGTCGGTCATCTTCGAAACTCGTCCGCCCAACGCTCTCGCGAGCAATTGCGCCCCCAAACAGACGCCGAGGACCGGTCGCTGGGCGGCACACGCCGCCTTGAGCAAAGCGATCTCCTGTGCGATCCATGGGAGGCCGTCATCAGTCGCCGAATCCGAACTCCCCATCGAAATGATGCCGTCGATCCCGTCGAGATCACTCGGCAGCGGCTCGCCGGCGGCAAGGCGAATGGTCCGGCACCGGAGGCCATGACGAACGAGTGCTTCGCCGATGGTGGCGGCAGAGCTGGTATTGGAATGCTGGATAACAAGAATGGGCATCCGGAGAAGGTACGCGGACTGACCGTCGGGCTCAACTGCGAGGCTTCCAATCAGTCTCCCCATCGGATGACGAACTGGAAAAATGGCATCGTTTCCGTGAACCCTCCATGAAGGGTGTTAGCCTCCGACTGGGGCCTCCGTGAGACACGTTATGAACAGGCTGCGGATCGTCCGCTCGCGTTTTTTTCGGCTCTTCCCGCGAAAATGCCCCCGCTTCTGGAACCGTCAAAGCCTCGGGATCTGGGCGTGGCCCTGGCTCGCCGTCCACGCGGCGACCCATGCAGCCCCCACCGTGGCTGGGAGCGTCCCCCCCGACGCCACCGAGATTCGACGAGAACCAGTCGAGCGAATGATCGCCGTGTTGACCGAGGCGATTCTGGAGCGGCACCATGCCTCACGCCAATGGGAGCCTGGCAAGCCGCCGTCGGACCAGTCGGCCCAGCCCACCGGCCGCACGGCCATTGCCGCCCTCGCCCTGCTGGAGGCGGGGATGCCGGTTCAAACACCCCAGATTGCGGCGGCAATCGACTGGCTCGGCCGGACTCCTGCCGATGGCACCTACGCCATCGCCGCCCGGCTGATGGTTTGGACCCGATTGAACGACCGGTTTCTCCCGGCGGCAGAACGGGCGACCAGACGATTGCTCGAACGATTCTCAATCGAAGGCGGTGGCTGGGACTACGGCCCCAACGCCCGAGCTCGATTCGTTGATCAATCACTGACCCAATTCGCGACCCAAGCGATCGCCGATGCGACCGCTCGGGGCATCGACATCCCAGATCGGCTGGTCGAAATCATCCGCCGCCGATTCCTCGCACGACAAAGGCCCGACGGCGGCTGGGGATACCGCGACCTCGACGATCCTGCCCGGGGCTCGATGACCGCCGCCGGTTTGGCCACCCTCGCGATCTGCCAACGCCTCGACGCTGGGTCATCCCATGAGCAAGCTCAGACCAATGCGGCCATCGGTGCCTCAATCGACTGGTTGGACCGGCACTTCGATTCCGAGTCCAACCCTGGCTGTCATCGCTGGCATCTCTATTGGATTCATAGCCTCGAACGCGCCGCCCGCGCCACCGGCATTCGTCGCTTCGGTGGCCAGGATTGGTTCTCGGAATGCGCGAAGTCAATTCATCGACGGCTCTTTGTTGACGATGCCACCACCGGCTTACGAATTCGAGGCCGACCTCGAATCGAACGACTTGCCTTCGCGTTGTTTGTTCTTCAGCGAGGCCTCGACCCAATCGCCTTCACGTGCTTCGACTCGACCGGAGAAACCCCAACGCAGGATCTGCTGGGAGATGCCGTTGCGGTGGTCTCGAACACCCTCGAACGCCCGGTCTCGTGGACACGGGTGAGCCTCGATGACCCTGCAGAAGCATGGCACCGCGCCCCGGTTCTTGTGGTCCGGGGCGGATCGCGTTCCGCTTGGATTCAGGATCCAGATTCGATGGCGTGCCAACGAATATTCGATCATGCCTCTGGGGGCGGATTGGTCATTGCGATTCCCGCATCCGGCCGATCCGGCGATCGGCGGTTGTTACAGGATCGATTGCAAGCAGTCTTTGAAGTTCGCACCGCCGGGTTGGCCATGGAACCCATCGACCGAGAGGACGCCGCCCGCCAAATCGCGGGGCGATGGCGGATTCGAGCCGACCAACTTCGATCACCCATCCGACGCTGGCTGGCTTTTCCCCACTCGGCGATGATCCCCAGCACCCCAGGCCATCGCGCCTCGATGGCGACCGCGGCGATGCTCGCCGGTCTCTGCCTCGATGCGTGCCACGGTCGAATCCCCAGCCGTCTCGCTTCAGCCTCGTCAGCCCCCGATGGCAACGCCCCCACCATGGCGATTCGAAGGCTTCGCCATCCTGGCAACTGGAATCCCGAACCGGGCATGTTCCGTCGATGGTCCGCGTTCACTGAGCGGCTTGGCCACACGGCGGGCCAAGAGTCGACCGTGACGAAAGTCGCATGGCTGACCGGAGTCACCGCCAGTGATGTCGACCACATCGAACTGGACCAGATCGCACTTGAACTCAACGCCGAGGTCCTGATCATTGAAGCAATGACCCCCGAGTTCACGCAAGGCTTCTTGAAGAAGGCCGCCGAATCTGAATGGCGTTTGACGCTCCCTCCCAAGGGATGTCCGGCAGGCGTCGCGGGAATCCGGATCAACGCCAATCTCGTCGGGCTCCTGATTGATGCCGCGCCCGCCCGCCTCCTCTTCCGCGGGCCCTCACCCGGCGGATATGAACCCCAAGATCTGGCATCTATCAACGCGGCGATCCGAAACATTCACGCCCAACTCACCGTGAGTTTGCCGTGATGGAATACAACCACGGAGACCGAAAGAATGGATTGATCCAATGGACTCCAAAGACTCGATGGATTCCATGGATTCCATGGATTCGATGGATTCCATGGATTCGATGGGCCCGCCTCCTTGATTGGGTCCGAGGCTCGATGACGGGCGACCGTCGTGGTTCTGCGAACGACGCTGAGCACCATCCATCGTGGAAAGACCTGACCTTGGCCGAGATTGGTCGGCATGGAGAACACCTTGCATCCGTCCATCTCGTCGAAGGTGGACTCCGCATCGTGGCTCGAAACCGCCGAATTGCGGGCGTGGAGATCGACCTCGTTGCGGCCGATGACGCTCGCCATGAATGGGTCGTCATCGAAGTCAAGACCACGACGACCGGAACGCCGGGTGAACGCCGGGTCGATCGAGGGCGTCTGCGACGACTCGAACGCGCCGCCATCACTTTGGGTCACGATCGTCCCGCCCGGATCATGATCGTCGCGGTCGATGTGCGGTGCCGGCCGCCGGAGATTCTGGTTTTTGAGGAATAAGGATCGCACGGCCCATCTGCCGGCCCCGCGATCCATGGTCGCCCGAGGGCTAGTTGTTCATCAAATATCGAAGCCGCGCAATGACCAGCAGCCGACGACCCATGTCGTCAATGTCCGCGGACACCCATCGATCCTTGAGACTGTCGAGATACCGATCCTGCTCCTGCATCAAACGAATGTTCGACAGTTCGCTCTCGAGCGCGAACTGAACGGACGGTTCATAGATGGTCCGGCCCGGGGGCTGCTCGATGTTCAAGACGGAGAACCAAGAGATGAAGGATGTCTGAACCCATGGCTCGCTCAATTGGCCTGGCTCCAATCCTTCAAGCCGATTCTTCACGGCGCCGACCAGGCTCGTTCCTGCGATGCCGTTCTTCGGCAGTTCCATTTCCAGCCAGAAGCCATCCTCAGGAATCTCCATGGCTGAACAGACCGATGCAAAATCCGAGCCTTCAGCGATGAGCGCTTCGGCCTGCTTCACTTTCTCCACCTCACGAGCGCTGTTGAATCGAATCCGGCCGATCCGAAGGACCGGCCGCGGATTGAAGATCGCATAGTTTCGGCGGTAGGCCTGCTCGATATCCCGCCAAGAGACGATGGCCCGCGGTTGCACTCGTTTGCGAAGAAGATCGCTGGCCAGCGCGACACTTCTTCGCTCCGCGATGAACTCGTCGAAACTCACGCCAAATTCCTCTTCGATACTCGCCGTTGCGGTATCACGCGTGCCGCCTCGCCCCGCAATCGTGTCTTCTTGAACGGAGCGGATCCACGCCAACACCCCTTGCTGTTGATCTGGACTCAACTTGCTTTCGGCTTCGGCAATGATCAATTCGGAATCTACGAACTCCGAAAATCGCCGAATCACCAGCATTTCTACTTCGCGAACCGCATTCGCCAAAGGTTGTTCAGCGACGATTCTGAGGATGCGATCCTCCAATGGGAGAAGGAATTCCTCGGCATAGATGGGTCGGCCGTTGATCTGGCCCACCAAACTCTCGATGGGGTAGGCCACTCCAACCGGCAGATCGACGGCGGTGATTTCTCGGACTGAATCGATGCCAGAACCGTCCGAGATAACCTCACGACCTTCCGTAAACGATCGCCCGTCGATCTCGACCGTCTCCGTTTCTCGGACCATGCTGAGCGTGCCTTCGGCTTCGGACGCGGCATCGAGCGGGGTCTCCTCACCGATCAGCGTGGAACTGCTCGCCAGATCGGCCGGGGCGAGCGTCTTGATCGGCTGTGACGCGATCCGAGGCCCACAGCCCAAGACCACGAATGGGCTCATCCCAGCCAACAACACCCGGGCCACGAAAGCCACGGCCCCTCCAGCCCTTGGGCCTGAGGAGATCACGGGAGGATGGGAAGGCCGAATCAGCATGACGTTCGCATGCTAACCAGCCCGGAACCCGCCCGCCGAGTACCTGAGCCGCGTACAATCTTCGACTCGCTCGGCCTCGGAACTTGTCCCGTGGCCACTGCCGTTTCTCCTTAGGCCCGCCGAACTGGGCCCCAGTCCGCGATCGCGGAGGTACCCGATGTCCGACGACACTCCTCGCATTCATGTCGACAGCGACTGGAAGGCCGAAGCACAGGCCGAAAAAGAACGACTCGTCGAAGTTTCGGCGAATAAGGAAGCTCCAAAAAGCGACCTTCCGCCGGACCCGAATGACCCGAACGCACCTGAACTTCCGCCTGCCGATTTCAAGGGCCTGATGGGCGTGCTCGCCTCGCAGGCGATCATGGGCCTCGGCGCCTACACCGATCCCCAGACCGGCGGCGTCGTCATCGACCTGCCCGGCGCGAAATTCGCGATCGACCTTCTGGGAATTCTCGAAGAAAAAACCGTCGGGAACATCTCCGAAGATGAAGCCGGCGAACTCAAAAACATCTTGAATGAACTCCGTTCAAGATTCGTTCAGATCGCCCAACTCGTCGCCCAGCAGGCCGCTGCCGGCGTCGGGCCTGACGGGAATCCAACCGGCGGAAACCCTGCGGGCATTCCGAATCTTCGCATCGAAGAACCGTGATTCGAAGGCGCTTGTACCCACATTGGAGAAGCGCCCGCCACTCTTCGTTCCACACCCCCCGTTTCTCGCCATGTCGCATTGCCGTATCCCATCCATGCCGAATGTCGCCCGAGCCCTTCAGTGCAACCGATCGTTGGCCGGAGATTCCGTGCTCATGATGCATGATCATGCGGAAAAACTGCCCGTTGCACCCGACGCCCGGAAACATCGAGATTTCGTGACCAGAACAGAGTCCTCCATCTTGAGAAATGGAGCCCCAGTCAGATGAATCGTTTGCAGACATTTTATGGAACATCGATTGGCAAGAAGATCGTCGTGGCGATCACCGGTGTCATCATGTACGGGTTCGTCATTGGTCACATGCTTGGAAACCTGAAGGCCTTTGGCGGCGCCACCGCGCTTGACCAGTATGCCGAGATGCTCCGCGAAATCGGCAAGGCCTTCCTCGGGCACGGCACATTTTTGTGGATCGCCAGAATCGTTCTCATCGCCGCGGTGATCGGCCACGTCACGACAGTCATCCTGCTCAGTAGGATCAACTCGGCGTCGCAGCCAACTCGGACCATCCGGCGTCGGAATGCTTCCACACTGGCAGCGAAGTGGATGGCAATCAGCGGGACACTTGTCCTCTTGTTCATCATCATTCACATCGCTCAGTTCACATTGGGCTGGATCACGCCGCACGCTTCGGGAACCACTGGTTTCGAAACCGGGATGGTCTATAGCAATCTCTGGGGCGCTTTTAACATCTGGTACGTCGCCCTTTTTTACGTCGCGATGATGGCGATGGTGTGCCTCCATGTGTATCACGGGGCCTGGAGCATGATGCAGACCTTCGGGCTTGATGCGCCTGATCGCAACGCACTGATTCGTGGTTCCGCGGCGGCCATCGCCATCAGCCTGTTCATCGGTTTTTCTGCGGTGCCAATTGCGATGCTGACCAATGCCATATCCAAACCGCCCGCGATGGACGAGCTGCAGAGCGCTGACGCAAGCGCCATACAGATAGAGGTGATTCGATGATGGACCTTGATGCAAAAATCCCCTCGGGGCCGCTCGAGGACAAGTGGGATTCCCACCTCGAACACATCAATCTGGTGGGACCAAGAAATCGCCCCACCTATGATGTGATTGTGGTTGGTACCGGACTTGCTGGGGCTAGTGCGGCATCCTCCCTCGCCGCCCAAGGCTACCGGGTCCATGTCTTCATCTATCACGATTCGCCTCGAAGAGCGCATTCTATTGCCGCTCAAGGTGGCATTAATGCATGCAAGAACTATCGCCAAGATGGGGACAGCGTTCACCGACTCTTCTACGACACCCAGAAGGGTGGCGACTTCAGAGCACGCGAAGCCAACGTCTATCGATTAGCTCAGACATCCACAGAGATCATCGATCAATGCGTCGCTCAGGGCGTACCCTTCGCTCGCGAATACGGCGGCATGCTTGCGAATCGATCCTTTGGCGGCGTCCTCGTAGAACGCACTTTCTACTGCCGTGGCCAAACCGGGCAGCAGCTTCTTCTTGGGGCCTATCAATCTCTTCAGAAGGAAGTTGATCAAGGCCGTGTGATTCTCTATCCAAGATCGGAAATGCTCGATCTGGTTGTCGTTGATGGCCGAGCACGCGGAATCATCTACCGCGACATGCTCACCGGCGAAATCCAATCTTCGGCCGGCGAAGCCGTGGTGCTGGCGACCGGCGGGTATGGCGCCGCGTATTTCAATTCAACGAATGCGGTGAATTCGAATTCGACGGCAATTTGGAGGGCGCATCGCCGAGGTGCGGCTTTCGCCAATCCGAGCTTTGTTCAAATTCATCCGACTTGCATCCCGGTATCCGGTGACCATCAGAGCAAATTGACCCTCATGAGCGAATCTCTTCGCAATGATGGCCGCGTCTGGGTCCCACGCAAGAAGGGCGAGACACGTTCCCCAGCAGATATCCCCGAGAAGGAACGCTATTACTACCTCGAAGAACGGTATCCCACGTTCGGCAACTTGGTTCCGAGGGACGTTGCGAGCCGGGCGGCAAAGGTCGCCTGTGACGACGGCTACGGAGTCGGATCAACTGGATATTCCGTCTACATGGACTTCCGCGACGCGATCAATCGCCAAGGCGGCGACACCATCAAGTCCAAGTACGGGAATCTGTTCGACATGTACGAGGAGATCACCGGTGAATCTCCCTATCAGCAGCCATTCAAGATCTATCCCGCCGTGCACTATTGCATGGGGGGACTGTGGGTTGACTACAACCTCCAAACGACGATCCCCGGCCTCTACGCGATCGGCGAAGCCAACTTCTCCGATCACGGGGCGAACCGCCTCGGCGCGTCGAGCCTGATGCAGTGTTTGGCCGACGGGTACTTTATTCTTCCCCAGACCATCGGCGATGGTCTACAGCCGTTGTTCCGCGACAAGGTCGGCACGGATCACCCTGCATTCGCCCAAGCCATTGCCGATGTCAACGGCCGAATCAACAAGGTGATGTCAATTCAAGGTTCCTCAACCCCCCTCTCAATTCACAAGAGACTCGGGAAGACACTTTGGAACCACTGCGGGATGAGCCGAAATGCGGGCAATCTGCAAGGCGCCATCGATCACATTGACCAATTGACGCAGGAGTTCTGGAACAACGTTCACGTGACGGGTTCGGCGAAGGACATGAACCAGACTCTGGAGCGGGCGATGCGGGTTGCTGATTTCCTTGAGGTCGGCCGGCTCATGTGCCGCGATGCCCTGGAGCGAGACGAAAGTTGCGGATGCCACTTCAGGGAAGAACACCAAACTGAAGAAGGCGAAGTCCAGAGAAATGATGAGAAATTCGCCCATGCTGCGGTATGGGAATGGCGCGGGGAAGAAACGGCTCATCGCCGGAATACTGAAAAGATTCACTTCGAGCATCTTCAGCCCGCCACTCGGAGTTACAAGTGAACGAGCCACAAAAAACACTCTCGGTACGTCTGCGGATCTGGCGACAGCCGATCGGCAACTCTAACGGACAGTTCGTGGAATACGGGGTCAACGACATCCCCGTTGAAGCGTCGTTCTTGGAGATGCTCGATATTCTCAATGAGCAACTGGTCGAGTCGGGTGAAGACGCAGTCGCCTTCGAGAGTGATTGTCGCGAGGGCATCTGCGGAACCTGCTCACTGGTCATTGATGGACTTCCTCATGGCGAGGGACAGTGCACCACCTGCCAGCTGCAGATGCGGAATTTCAAAGATGGCGCCACGATTACCGTGGAGCCTTTCAGCACGGGCGCGTTTAAGACGATCAAAGATCTCGTGGTCGACCGCAGCCCGCTCGACCGAATCATCGAATCGGGCGGTTACGTCACGGTTCACTCGGGACCAAAGCCCGAGCCCAACTCGATCCCCATCGAAGAAGATGTCGTCGAAGACGCTTTGGACGCCTCCGCCTGTATTGGATGCGGAGCCTGCGTCGCCGCCTGCCCCAACGGATCGGCCAGCTTGTTCACGTCGGCCAAGATCGGGCACCTTGCACTTCTGCCACAGGGCCAAACCGAACGATACGGGCGGGTGCGGAAAATGGTGGAGGCGATGGACAACGAAGGCTTTGGAAGTTGCCGCAACTATGCGGAATGCCAAGCGTCTTGTCCCAAAAACATCTCGATCAAGTACATCGGCCGTATGAACAAGGACTACATCCACGCCACGATTCATGGCGGAGACAACCGAGGTCCCGTCAAAGCCACTTGACGCTCAGATCGCCTGCAATCACGAGCCGAGGAGAAATCCTGAATGGCTCGACTTGCCGCCATTGATCAAATGAATCGTACTTTGCCTGTCTGGCTTACTTTTTCCTGAGGCCAGCGCCCGGCGACCTCGCTCCGAACGGCCTGGGCATCGCACTGGGCATCGCTCTGGGCAAAAACCTCGTTGCGAGTCGTCCGAAGCTGCTGCTTGGCGTTCACAACGCGGCTGAAAACAACGGACGATAGAGCGTCAGCGCGGCGAAGCATGCCTGCATCGTGAATGATGAAAGCGCGGCGATTGCCACTTGTCGAGAAGAGATCGTTCCGGCACTCGTCCTTGCCCCGGCGAACCCGGCGAGGCACCACCCCAAGGCGAGCAGCACCGGGGGGTCAAAGTATCGCTGGAATACCTGAGCATTGGCTGAAGAGGCGACGACGAAGGACAGGGCAAACCCCAACCCCAGTAACGCCATACGGGTTCGGCCCGCGGCAACCAGCAGGCCGTACGCGGCACCGACGGCGGCACCGCCGCACATGCTTCCGATGATCAGCATCGATGATCGCCCGAGGATCTCCGGCGTCTGGCCGGCGAAACTCCAAAGCCATCCTCCAGTCCGACCGACTCCGAATCCCGGCGTCGATTCAAGCACCAAGCCCATGGCGAGTCCGATGACGGCGCCAGCAATCGCGGTGGCGCGAATGCGCCGGTCTCCAGTCCAGTTCGGCAGAAGGACGAAGAGCGGCGGGCCCGCATAGACGAAGAAGAGCGTCAGGACGTACGGCGCGACGGCGGTATTCCCACCGCCAGCATGGATCGCGGCGCCATCACCCCCGACCTGGAAGCGAGGCGGCACCAACCCCCCCCACAGGGAGAAGAACCAACCGAGGATCGCGATCGTCAAGACCAGGAAAAGGCCGAAAATCACGCTGGGCACCGCATCTCGACGGCGATCCAGCGGGTCGCGAAACGGCAGACGGCGGCGTACCGGATCGAGACCGAGCAGCGTCGCGACGCCAGCCACCGCACAGGTCCACAGATTGATTTGCCGCACGAGCACCGCGAGTACCAACATGCTGCCCGACAGGACGCTTCGGCGCCCACTGGGTGATCGAAACAGACTGAGGCCGATGATCATCGCCACCAACGCCAGCGACAGATTGTCGGTCATCACCCAGATCGAGTTGCCCAGCACATAGGGGGATGAGGCGAGCGGAAGAACACACGCCACCGCGGTCCACGAAGACACCACGCAAGCGGCGAACCACCAGGCCACGAGCACGAGCACCGCGCCGAATCCGCAACTCGCCAATTGAAGCGATGTTTCATCATCAAACCCCGCCCGGACCATGACCGCCAGAAAAAGGTGCATGCCTGGCGTGGTGGCACTGTCGTAATCTCGCAGATCTACCTCGGGGAGGGCGTCCGCAAAGGCTCGAATCACCGGAAGGTGGTTGCGGTCTTGATCGATACTCTTGGCCGGAAAATGATCGAGCCCGACGAGGACCGGCCCCATGGTCACCAACAAAAATCCCAGCAGAAGCACCAGTGGCGCGAGTGGTCCCGATCGACCACCACGACCGCTCATGAGCGGCCGCCATCGACTCGAGCATCAGGATAAATGAGCCGCGAGAGAAGATCTTCGACGGCCGGTACATAGAGACACGCCAGAAGCCCCGCGGTAAACAGGAACAAGGAAATCAGAATGACCGGATCTTCCTTCATCGCCGCGAGTGGGCTGTCACGTTCTCCACGATTGGCCCGGCGATAGAACCGGTGCACCACGATGAGTACGAACGGCGTGAGCAGCGCAAACCCCGCCGCCCGGCCTTCGAACAGATTCACCGCGTGCGAGCTCAGGCCGTAGAGCACCCAGCTGAGTACAACGGTCACCCCACTCATACCCAGTAACCAATTGAGTTCGAATCGATCTTCGTAGCCCGCGGGACTCTCCCAGCCAGTGCTGGCTTCGCGAGCGGCCGCGAGGTCGCACATCCGCTTGATGAAGGCGAGGTAGAGCGTGAGAAAGAACACACACCCGAGTAGCCAGGTAGAGACTGGACGATCGATGGCAAAGGCCCCGACCGTCGCACGCATGCCGAATCCGGTCGCAAGCACCACGGCGTCAACGATGGCGATCCGTTTGAGCCCCGCGTTATAAGCGAACTGCAGGATCAGATAGGCAATCATCACACCGCCGACCGCTCGGTCCACGGAGAATCCGACGGAGACACCAATCGCGATCAGAATCAATCCGAATCGAAAACCGGCGGCGGGCGTGATCCGACCCGCCGCGATCGGGCGGTGACACTTTCGGGGATGACGACGGTCGAGTTCGACGTCCATCGAATCGTTGATGGCATAGAAGCCGGAAGCCAGCAGGCTGAAACCGATGATCGTCAGCGCCGTGGCGAGCAACCAGCCCGGAAGGACCGCCGCTCGTTCCGCTGGCTCGAGCCCGGGAATCGAAAAGATGATCGCCGGAAGGATGAAGATGCTCTTCACCCAATCTTGAGGCCGCATGAGTTTGAGAAAATCGATGGGCATGTGTGCGATCCGGAATTGGCCGTCTTTCGGGATGGACAGTCTTACATCGGCCATCTCCACGGTCTCCGCCACTTAGAGCCGGCCCGGTTTGAGGACCTGTCTCAATGGCTCGAAACCGGGCGGCCGGGCAACGCCTCGAATCGTCACAGAATGCCAATGAGGCCGATGAAGGGCTTTTTAGACCAGATCGCTCAGAATATCGTCGGCAAGCATGATCGAGCCATCCGCGATGCGGAGCCGATTCTCCAGCCAGACCAGATTTCCCCGCTCCAGATGTCGACCCAAGGCCGCCTGACGCTCGGGGTGACCATGGATCAGTCCATCAACCACCACTCGCTCGATTCCACTTCGGAGCCGGAGACCGAGCATGAGGCGTTCCCCACTCGCCACGATCGCAGAAGGTTCATCGACGTTGACGACTGGCGACAGCCCCGATCCATCCAACCAGTCATCCAATCTGGGGAGATTTCGATATCGAATGCCTTCAAGATTCCCGGCCGCCGCGGGACCGATCGCCAACCAGTCGCCCTCTTGCCAATAGACCAGATTGTGGAGGCATTCCTCACCCGGCCGAGCCCAGTTGCTGATCTCGTAATGTTCGAATCCTTCGGTCGCTAAGCGTTGGCGGGTGCGGTCGAACATCGACGATTCGATCGAGTCGTCGATCGCGTCGATGCGTCCCAGGCGCTGCTTCTCCGCCAATGGCGTTCCGGGCTCGAAGACCAGACCGTAGCACGAGAGATGGTCGGGCTCGAGGGCAAGTACCGCATCGAGATCTCGATCCCAATCTTCCATGGTCGAGCCTGGGATACCAAAAATCAGGTCGAGACTGATCCGCTTGATCCCTGCAGTCCGAAGGCGTTCAACCGCGATCGGGACGCAGTTGGGATCGTGCCAACGCTCGAGTGTCTTGAGCAGATCCGGCTGAAAACTCTGGCAACCAAGGCTGACGCGGTCGACGCCCCCCCCGACCAATGTCTCGGCGACCGCTTCGCTCACCGTTTCTGGGTTTGCCTCGACCGTAAACTCTTCCAAGCCGCCTGCGGGGATCGTTCCGATCGCCGCCAAAATCCGAGCAAGGATGGGCGGTTCCAGAAGCGTCGGCGTGCCGCCCCCGACAAAGGCGGTTCGAATCTGCGACCGGTTGATCGAGCTCCGAATCGCCTCCGCCTCAAGTTCAAATCGATCGGCGAAGGGCTCGGTTCGATCACGCTGATCTACCAGGGAGTAGAAATCGCAATAGTGGCACTTATGCCGGCAGAATGGAACGTGGGCGTAGAGCGAGTCCGGGCTCGACGCGTGGACGATGCGGGCGGCAGCGGCCAGACTGGGGCTGTCGTCGTATTGCGGGAGTTCAATGGAGGGCGTGGGCACCCGGTGATTGTATTCACCGCGAGGCCGGCGTCTTGGCCTCATCCGGAATTGATGCCCTTCCAGAGGCTGCTGGTCGGTGAACTGCGATCAGGCGGCGTCGACCACTGGTTCGCCCCGCGGGCCAAGGTTTCGGGGAAGCGACGGATCTCGCAACATCGGAATCCGAATGTTCGTCACGCAGGATCGACATCGCACCAACTTGCCCCGAGCGTGGCTCGGAACCGCGAGAATCCGCTGGCAGCTGAGATTCGGGCACATGATTCGGATTACTTGGGATTCACCCATCGAGAGACGCCTCCACGGTTGCCGGATGCCCGCAGAACCGGGGCCGACCTTTTAGGCTCATCGGGTGCTCGATGCCTCCACTGAAGATCGATTCCGGAATGGGGATCAGCCCCGAGAAGTCGCCACACCAATCCCCGGCTTTCGTAGAATGCCGTTTTCCTCCCTTCGGAGTCTCCATGCCCATCAGTGATTCCATGCCAGCCGCCGCCCCCCGTCATACCGCCGTGGTAGGCCTCCAATGGGGAGACGAAGGCAAGGGCAAGCTCGTCGATATTCTTGCCAGCGATCATGACTTCATCGTCCGATACAACGGTGGCGCCAATGCGGGCCATACCGTCGTGGTTGGCGACGAACGATATGCGTTGCACCTCGTGCCCTCGGGCATCCTCGTTCCCGGTTGCACCTGCGTTGTCGCCAACGGCGTGGTCATCGATCCGGCGAAGATCCTCGAAGAAATCGACGGCCTTCGCGCCAGAAACATCGAAGTGGGAGACAACCTTCGAATCTCGAGCCGCGCCCATGTGGTCATGCCGTATCACCAGGCACTCGACGGCGCCTTGGAAGAATTCCTCGCGGGTCGTTCCGGTTCCGGCGCGATCGGCACCACCCGACGCGGCATCGGCCCAGCGTATGCCGACAAAGTCCAGCGATCGACCGCGATTCGCGTGAACGATCTGCTGCGGCCCAAGGTGCTGGAACAGAAGCTTGACCTGATCTGTCCGCTTCGGGAAGCCCAACTCCGCTCACTCGGGGTTCCGCTCGACGATGCCAAAGTCGATGCGGCGCAAATGCTCGACCACGCCCTCACCCTCGGCGAGCGACTGTCGCCACACGTCTGCGATACCACCTGGCTCCTACACGATGCCCTCGCCGCTGATCAGCGCATCCTCTTCGAGGGCGCGAACGCCTGCCTGCTCGATGTGGACCACGGCACCTACCCCTTCGTCACCAGTTCGAACTGCTCCACCCTCGGCATCCCGGCGGGAACCGGCGTCCCGCTCGGCCACATCGACCGAGTTCTGGGGATCATGAAGGCATATTCCACTCGAGTGGGTGGCGGGCCTTTCCCCACGGAGCTCGACAACGCCGTCGGCGATCGAATCCGCGAAAAAGGCCGCGAGTTTGGCACCACCACTGGTCGACCGCGTCGATGCGGCTGGCTGGATCTTGTAGCGGTCCGCTACACCGCCATGGTCTGCGGGGTCACCGGTATCGCGTGCACCCTCTTCGATGTGCTGGGCGGGCTGGATGAAGTCCAACTCTGCATCGGGTATCGACTTCCGGATGGAACCGTGACCGATCGCTTCCCCGCCGACGCATTTGATCTCGACACCGTGGAGCCGGTCTACGAAACCATGCCCGGCTGGGAAGATCCGCAGGATCGTCCCACCGACCGCGATTCGCTGCCGGATGCCGCTCGCGCCTATCTCGACCGAGTGGAAGCGTTTGTCGGAGTTCCGATTGAAATCGTCGGCATCGGCCCAGAACGGTCCGAGGTTCTCGTCGCCTCCTGATGCACGCCGTCTCGAACCACTGATGACCCAAACCTCATCCGATCATATTCCTCCGTCAACGTTCCCCCGCCACCTCGCCGTGATCATGGACGGGAATGGGCGATGGGCGCAGGCGCAGGGAATGCCACGAATCGCCGGACATCGCCAGGGCGCGAAGACCGTCGATCTCGTGACCATGGAATGCGCCCGCCTGGGGTTGGAAGCGATCACGCTGTATTCATTCAGCAGCGAGAACTGGAAGCGTCCGACCGAAGAGGTCGACTTCTTGATGGCGCTCTGCAAGGAGCACCTCATCACGCAACGAAGCCGCATGGTGGAACACAACATCCGATTCCGACGCCTGGGCCGCCGGAAGGGTCTCCCTGCGGAGGTGCTGGCAGAATCGGACGCCTGCGAGGAAGCCACTCAAGATTGCGATGGAATGACGCTCTCGCTGGCCCTCAATTATGGGAGCCGCGCCGAGCTGGCCGACGCCGCCCGATCGATCGCTGAAGACGCCGCCGCAGGCCGGTTAGACCCCCAGTCGATCGATGAGGCGATGATTTCGGATCGACTGAATACCGCTGGCCTTCCAGATCCGGATCTTCTCCTTCGGACCGCCGGCGAGATGCGGATTTCGAATTTTCTGCTCTGGCAGATCAGTTACGCCGAATTGGTGGTCACCGACGTTCTCTGGCCAGCCTTCGAGATCTCCGATCTCCATCAGGCCTTCACCGACTTCGCGGGGCGGACGAGACGCTTCGGCTTGGTCGAGCCATCCCCCCGCCCCGATGCCAACCCAAACGATCCCTGAAGTCGCCATCGACGAATACTGAGATCTCCCAGATTGGCGGGATCCGGCCGGACGGACCGCTCGAACCAGCAATTGTGGCCTTCAGTTGTTTGTTCCAAGCCCTCCGGGGGCGTAGACTTATCGACAGGGACCTCTTCGACTTTCTCGGAGGGGGCCAGATGTTCGCTCCTCGTCGTCCACGGCCGGACGGCTCTTCGGGCCTCCCAGGCTCATTTCACGCCCTGCAGGGACCTCCACGGACGATGCCCAAGCGAAATGACCATTTGACTCGAATCTCAGACACTGTCCTCAATTCCATCCGGTCGATGGCGATTCTGGCGTCGCTGCTTCTCGCCGTCATCGGGGGAAATCACGCTGCTTCTGCGCAACAAAATTGCCCTCCTCCACCTCCGCCCGGGTTCATCCCATGCGGCGAGTGCCGAGGAGACCTCAACGGTGACGGGCTTCTCAACTCGACCGATTTAATCGTGTTTGAGCTCTATCGCGAACAGACGCCTCAGAATCTCTGCGCCGACTTCAACGTCGATGGGGTCGTCAACCAAGTCGATGAAGACTTCCTTAACTGGATCCTCAACCCAAACCCGTTGTTCAACCCCTGCTACCAGCCCGCCTGCCGTCCAGAGTGCGGCGACCCTGCCAATCGAAGTTGCTTTGTCGGCGGAAACCCCGGCGATCCCATCCCGGGAGGCTGCGACGACGCGGCCTGTTGTCGAACGGTCTGTGAGTTCGACCCGCTTTGCTGCACGAATCTCTGGGACAACGGCTGTGCCGCCATCGCCCAGAACACCTGCCTTCCGAACGTTCCCGACACCCGAGCCGATGCCGGGGACTCGCTCCGAACCCATACCTACGACTTGACGGCCCCTGACTGCCTCGTGGCCCATCCCACCCCAGGTTGTGCTGACAGCCGATGCGCTTCGCTGGTCTGCGTTTCCGACCCGGCATGCTGCGCCGCGGCCTGGGACTCCAACTGTGCGGAACTTGCCCGCATCCATTGCCAATCACCATGCACCAATGTCACCGTGCAGGAGCAGGTCTGCTTGGTGAACCCCCTCTGCTGCAGCACCGGCGACTGGGACATCACCTGCACCCTCGCCGCGATGACTTTTCTCGCCTCACCGAATAACCCTGGCATTACCGCATTGCCGCGGCATTTTCTCCTCGCACCGATCCCCGAGGCCACTCGAATCGACCCCGAGCCATTGGCGACCGCGCTTGGTTCGTTCCGAATTCTGCTCTGCAATATCGATAACAGCTACTGCGAGCCGGCCGGGGATCTCCCGTTCTTCATCGACATCGCGAATGCCCTCGCGGTGATCCAGAACAATTATCCCGAGTGCGTTGACCAATTCAATGGAGGCCAGTGGGACGCCGGGTGCGCTCAGGTCGCGGCCCGATTGATCCGCAAGCCCGTCCCCGGGGATACCGGGCTCGGCCCCTGCCTCCGGCCCCACTCCGGCGTGGGCTGTGACGACGCCTTCTGCTCCGAACTTGTCTGCGAACTGGATCCAACCTGCTGCACACTCGCGTGGGATGCCGACTGCGTTCGACTTGCGGGCAACCAGTGCGTTCTGGTTCCGAGTCGGGACCTCGCTTTTGCTGACGTCCAAACCCAGGGCGCCGTTGCGATCAACGACGGCATGGGTCTGGGCTGTGGGACCGCGACCGCAGGCAGTTGCTGCTTCCAGAGTTTCACCCCCTTCTGCCGAGACGCTGAATGCTGCCAACTCGTGTGCGGCTACGACGCCTACTGCTGCGAGGTCCGGTGGGACGAACTCTGCGCGACCGTCGCCACCGCGGGATGCGAGACGCTCGGTGAACAATGCGGCTGCGGCGCCAAAGTCATCGACTTCGGACCGCTCAACCGCTCCTGCTTCGAACCCCGCCCCCTTGAGTCGCAATACGCTGCCGGGTGCGAAGACGCTGATTGCTGCAACACCGTCTGCTACGTAGATCCGTTCTGCTGCGAAATTCGCTGGGATCAGGTTTGCGCCGACGGCGCCGAACAACTGTGCGCCCAGGAGTACCCACTCTGCGGTGAGATCCTCGCCGGCAGCTGCTACATCCCCCGCAAGAACCCCTACTGCGACGACGAATCCTGTTGCGAAAGCGTCTGCATCGTCGAGCCTTTCTGCTGTAATGACGCGTGGGATGAAACCTGCGTCGAACTCGCCCAGGAAGTCTGCACCGAATGCGGCGACGTCTATGCCGGGTCTTGCCTTGCACCTCACCCCGGGCCCGCGTGTTCGGACGAGGATTGCTGCGAGGAAGTCTGCTCGGTCGATCCGTTCTGCTGCCTTACCAGCTGGGACGGGTCCTGCGCCGTCGCCGCCGCCTTCTACCCGGACCTCTGCGGCCGGGATCAAAGTTGTGGCGATCCCCAGGCTCGAAACTGCTTCGTCGAGAGTTTCACACCGGGATGCAGTGATGCTGCCTGCTGCAAGAGCGTCTGCGAAGACTACGACGCCTGGTGCTGCGAAGTCCGTTGGGATGCGGTCTGTGCCGCCCAGGCCTTCACGGTGTGCGATATTCCGTTCAACGTCGGCGGACGCGACCCGTGCAACGAGACTCACGCCACTCCGGGATGCAACGACCAGAATTGCACCGCCGCGGTGTGCTCCATTCCCGGGCTTGAAGACTGCTGCACCAATAAATGGGACGTCGATTGCGTCGAAGCAGCAGCGGTCGTCTGCACCGGACTTTACGAGTGCCCGGGCGTCGGAGACTGCGAAAAGTCCAAGGCGACGCCGATGTGTGACGACGCCGCCTGCTGCAACGCGGTCTGCACCGTCGACCCGCTGTGCTGCAGCGTGAAGTGGGACAACAGTTGCGCTGTCCTGGCGATCAACATCTGCCGTGTCCCGTCGAGTTCTGGCTGGGAGTGTCCTTGCGAGGGAAGTTGCTTCGAGGCCAGACCCGTCGACGCACCCAAGCCGGGCTGCGACGACGTCAGTTGCTGTGCCGCGATCTGCAACGTTGACGAACTCTGCTGCATTGAGAACTGGGACGAAGTCTGTGCTGACCTTGCGAATTTCTACTGCGGCAGCGATCTTCAGTGCGGTTCCTTCAGCACTGGCTCCTGCCTCGAAAGCAGCGAGACCCCCTTCTGTGACGACGCCGCCTGTTGTTCCGCCGTCTGCGCCATTGATCCAAGCTGTTGTACCAATCGGTGGGATTCCTTCTGTGTCGCCACCGCGCTCCAGCGTTGTCGACAGGGCTGCGGAATCGACACCGCCGGTCCTTGCTTCTTTCCACACCTGTCTCCCGGCTGCAGTGACGCCGACTGCTGCGTGTTGATCTGTGACGACGATCCGGTCTGTTGCACGACGGTCTGGGATAGCGAGTGTGCGACCGCCGCGCTTGATGGATGCGACGTGCCGGAATGCGGCGATTTCGCGGCAGGTGAATGCTGCAAAGTGAACTTCTCACCCAGTTGTAACGACAAGCGGTGCTGCGAAGACATCTGTGCCAAGGACCCCACGTGCTGCGACACGACCTGGGACACCGTCTGCGTCGAACTGGCCCGCCAAAGCACCCGCTGTGGTTGCGGCGCCAACTGGGACTGCGGCGACCCCTGTGCGGGATCGTGCTGCTTGCCCAACGGGACGCCCAAGTGCGACGACGATTCCTGCTGTGACTCGGTCTGCGCCGACGACTCCTATTGCTGCGACGTGGAATGGGATCTGGTCTGTGCAGGCATGGCATTGACCAACGAAGACTGTACCGGTCTCGAAGACGCCTGCCCCGTGGCGGTTTGCGGGGACCCCGACGCGGGCGACTGTTGCTTCCCGAACGGCACCCCATCTTGCAACGATGAAGAGTGCTGCGATGACGTCTGCGATGACGACCCCGCCTGCTGCGATCTCGCATGGGATGGCGTCTGTGCCCAGATCGCCGCTGACATCTGCAGCGACCTCTGCAACTCAGATCTCGAATGCGGGTCCAACGACACTGGCCCTTGCAACGTTCCTCATGATGGGCCGTACTGTGACAACGCCACGTGCTGCGAACTGGTCTGCCAGTACGAGCCCTTCTGCTGCCTTGGTGACTGGGACGAGTTCTGCGTCCTGCTTGCAGACACCTACTGCGCCCCCTGAGGCCGAATGCTCGATCGCCTCGATCGGCAGCCTCGATTGACCGCGGCGTCGAAGTCCGACGGGCTCGGGGGTCGATTGGGCTCCGATCGGGCTCAAGCCCTCTGCAGAGAATTGGTCACGCCTTCGAGCGTCGGATGACCAGAATCGTGAGGTCGTCGTCGAATCGATCACGATCGGCCCACGCCACGAGATCCGCGAGGATCAGCGAGGGATCTGCATCGTTCGCGATGATTGACGCCTTGATCCGATCCAGGCCGTACCGATCGCCATCGCGGGTGGCAGAGGGCTCTTCGGCCAAGCCGTCACTGAAGAGGACCAGCGCGTCGCCAGGGTTGAGTTGAAGTGTTGCTTCGACCGACGGCCGCGGCTCGATCCCCAACGGCGGACGTCGGACGCCTTCGAGCATGGCGACCTCACCTCCCGCTCGTTGAATCATCGCCAGCCCATGCCCGGCGTCAACGTATCGCACCAGACCGTCCGGACCGATTCTGCCGCACCAGAGCGTGATAAAACACGCTTCGGGAATCGCACGGATTGCCCAGTGATCAAGTTGTTCCACGATCTCCGCCGGAGGTAGCCCGGCTTCTGCCAAGGTGTCGGCGCACGCCTGCGTGCCGGCCATCACCATGCCCGCCCGAGCTCCCTTGCCGCTCACATCGCCGAGGATGACATGAATTCCATCTTTGATCGGTCGCAGGTCCACGAGATCACCGGCGATCACCCGGCCGGGGATCGCGACGGTCGCCCACTCCAGAGACCCGAGCCGTCCTGACTCGCTCGGCAGAAGCAGTTCTTGAACCGCTCTGGCCGCGTTCATCTCGGCAGACATCTGCGCTCTCTCCATCTCGGATCGACGCCCCCGCTGCACTCGGAGCGCGACCGCACAGAGATCAGAGATGGCGTCGAACCAAGCCACCAATTCGCCATCCGCGATGCCCTTTCGGCAATCGGCGTAGAGCGAAAGCGAGGTTCCGTCGACCGCATCGAAACAGCGGCACAATGCCTCTCGAACTCCGGCCACGACGAGACTCTCTGCTTGCTCGACCTTCGGATTTTCCTCCCGCCTGACCGTGCCTTCCGATGCCAGTGATGCGGTGAGCAACGTGCCGGAATACGGCCGCGGTTCCATTTCTTCGGCCCGATCAGAAGATCGAATCGCGATCGCCCGCGTCTCGCCGTCTTCGACTCGCAGGATCATCGCGCGATCGAGGTCACAACCATCGAGCAGGCACTCGAGGAGCGCCCCGAAGGCCTCCTCTTCACCGCTTCGATTCGACGCTCGTTGAACCGCTGCCACGAGACCGTCGAACCGATGCCGGAGGTGAGGGCTTGAATGGGCCGCGGCGATCGCACCCCCGGCCTGGTCGCCGTCAAGCAGGATGCCTGCGGTCGCCTCTCGACCGAGCACGAGCAGACTCCAAGGATTGATCTCGACCAAATCGCCTTCGACGATCTTCGAGAATTCGCCGGGTGCCATCCGGCGTCCATTGACGTAGGTACCTCGCGTCGAATGAAGATCCTCGATGAGCCAGCCGCCATCGTCACCTGGACGAAGCGAGGCGTGCCGTCGCGAAACCCCGGGGTCCGACAGCAGAATGTCCGCGTCGCGGCTTCGCCCGAGGACCGCAGGCCCATCGAGATCATGGATCTCTTCCTCAAGGCCCGTGGCTTCGGCGTTTCGTAATCTCAGGCGAATGGAATTCATGATCGAGCCTAGGGTACCTCCCACACTCAGTTCGGTGCCAGCGACACCCCGGCCTCGACGGACCATAGCCCCAGATTTGCCAGGGGCCACACCTGAAGCGGATGCGAGGCGGGATCCTCGAGTACCGCCGCCATCGCCATCGGATCCAAAAGTGGTTCCAGGGCGGCCTGGATGCTGGCGTCTTCAAGAATGGACGCGGCCCAGGGGGTGAACGGCATCGGAAAGCTCGCTTTTGGTCGCTCGATGATTTCCGCGGGCAACGACGATCGAAATCCCGACCGCAGCACCGTTTTGGTGCGAAGAATGTCCGAATCATCCCCGGACCAATCAAAGAGCTCATCCGTCGCGATCTTTGCGGCGGCTTCCGCCACTCGTCGATCGGCGAAGGGTGGTCGAGCCTCCACTGACGCGAGCATGCAGGCCGAGTTCAGGCGGCCCAGAAGACCGGGGAGGTTGACCATTTGTAACCAGTGAAGATAGGACCGTGGATCAGCACTGCTGCCACCGCACTCGAAGGCGGCCGCCGTTTCTTCGATGAGCACCACATCGTGCTGCGTCGCTTCAACCCATCCGCGGCGCAGCAACATCGACTTCCCTCCCGGCGAAATCCACGATGCCGACTCCAGCAGCATCGCAGCCGCCGCCTCCGGTCCGGGATCCGTCTTCGTGATCGCCAGGACTAGGCGCAGGATCGGCTCGTACCCACCGAGCAGTTCATCGGCACCCTCTCCACCAATCGCAACCTTGACGCCCGCACCACGCACCGCTTCGGCCAATGCATTGATCGCGATCTCGTTGGGGGTTCCCAGCGGCATGCCCAGCGAACGAACCATCCTCCGCCATCGATCCGTCGGCGGCTCCGATGCCGAAAGTACCGGGACTTCGACATGCTCGGTCCGGAGTTGCCCCGCCATCAGATCCGCTGCAGCTCGATCGGGATCCTCCTCGCCGTCTCCGCCCAACGCCGTAAAAGTGCGAAATGCGCCGTACCGAGGACGTGCGAGGGAGAGCAGCGAGGCGCTGTCGATCCCGCCGGACAGCAACCCGCACACCTCGACGTCGCTCTGCAGGTGCGCTTCCAGTGACTCACTCACCGCGGCGTGAAGGCACTCGACCGCGGCGTCTCCGGTGAGTTCACCGGTGGCCCGCGGAGGCGTCCACCATCGAGTGGCGGTGATCTCCGGACGCGAACCACCAGTGCGGATTCGAACCAGCCCACCGGGTCGAACCGTCCGGAGACCATCGATCATTGTCCGTTCGCCGAGAGCGACTCGAATCGTCGAGAGGTAGGACGAGAGGGTGAACGGATCGACGCGCCGAGCCACCGCCGGGTGTTGCAGCAATGTCTTGAGTTCGCTCGCGAAGACAAACTCCTGCGATTTTCCTGATGCCACGGTCCAGTACAACGGGATCACCCCGAATGGGTCGCGGGCGAGATGAAGTTCGCGGTCATCGGGTCGATACCACGCGATCGCGAACATGCCTCTGAAGCGATCCAGTGCCCGAGCGCCCCAGAGATGCACCGCCGCCGCCGCGGTTTCGGCATCGCATCCGGTTTCGAATCGTTCACCTTCCGCTTCGAGCGCTGCCCGGAGTTCGAGGTGGTTCAGTAGTTCACCGTTAAAGACCACGACCGTCGGACCGGACCGACCATCGGCCCGGCCACTCCGAACGATTGGCTCCTGGCCGTGGCTGGGGTCCATGATGGCAAGCCGCCGATGGCCGAACCACGCGTGTCGGTCACTCCATTCGCCGGCATCGTCCGGACCGCGATGCGCCATCGAATCACGAAGTCGTCGTCGATGAGCGAGATCGAGCGAAGGCGAACCTCCACCGCACGCGAGAATGCCAAATATGCCACACATGAATGATCGCAAAAATCCATCGGTCAGCGAGGTCACGGCGTCGATCACGTCGCGCCATGAGTTCTATCTCGGCCGCTCCACCTTGCGGGCTGGAGAAGTCCCGTGGTCACTTGGTCCCGGTGGGACCGCCATTCTTGAAGTACTTCTCCCGCACCGCGGCTTCGAGATCCACGTCACAGATGTTCGCGAGGGTGGTGAGCCACGCCAGCACATCGGCGAATTCCTCTCGTAAGTTTGCCTCATCGCCGTCTCCACGCTCCCGGCGTCCGAAGGCTTCGGCCAATTCGCCGACCTCTTCACTAAACCACAAAAAGGTTCCTGGAACGCCTCGGGCGGCATCCGTCTCGTGATATCGCTCACGAATGAACTGCTGGAATTCGGCAAACTGCATGAAACGCTCCGGGGACTGGGTTTCTGGATCGACTCACGAATGTGGATCAGCGGTTGGTGGCTCCTGTCGGCACCGTCGCCCTCCTAGTGTCTCCACAGAAACTACCTTCCGGGAGATCGTCGTGTGGATTTCCAAGCGCGCTCGCCCAAACCGGACCCCCTTGTGATCCTGCCCCCCCGACCATCCTCGCCCTCACACGAGCCACCTGAGGCGGTCGCAGTGCCGGTTGAACCCGAATCACCCCGGTCAAACATTCGGCCGGAAGAGGCGGTTCGAGGCCGCGTCCGGGATCATCCCCAGCAAGCCGTTCACCCGCTCGGAAGACGCCTCCCAACGGGCCACCCCACCAAACGACCGGAGCCTTCCGTGACCGACCCTCGACGCAACGCTGATCAACAATCTTCCGAGCAAGATGAAGCCGCCCGAATGCCAGCCCACGAACAGCTCAAGTTGGAGCACTTGGTTGAGCCCGTCGAGGAGACCGTTCCGGCGGCCAAACCGTCAGGTTTGGGGAAATGGTCGATGTCGTGGCGGCCAGAAGGTGATCCAGCACACCACGATTCCCAACACCCCGCAGCCAGAGTGGCCCGTGAGAATGCAGAGGCTGCCAACACCCAGCCTTCGATCGCGGTGGCGACCCTACCCGTGCCAGAGACCGAAGCCCACGTCGAACCGGACGAAAGCCCTGCAAGCCCCGAGCGCCAACCCGAGGGCCAAGAGACCCGCCTCGATCTACCCGCACCATTGTCAACGCCTGCATCCACCCACGCGCCAACCCGAGCGTCAACCCAAACGTCCACGCACGCACCCCCGCAGGACCAAGTCGAAATCACCACAACCGCGCCGCCGCCTGACGCCGGGGCGATGAATCGAACCCCGCGATCAAGCACGAGGGCCGCCGCCGGCTGGCTGGTTGCCTTCGGACTGATTCTGGCCTGGTCCGTTTCGAGCATGAACAACATCACGGCCACGTCGACACCTGCATCGAGCGAAGAAATCCCCGCCAACATCCAGGCCCGCCCGCTCGGATCCCCTCAAGATTTACCGCCGCGAGCATCGGAGGAAGCGACGCCAACCGCGCTATCACAGCGTCCCCAACTCGAAGCAGAGATGGCCGACCTGCGTGCGGCCTCGTTGCGTCGTGACACCGAGCTCCTGAAGTTTCAATCGGTCATCGAGGACCTGACCATCACGCTGGAAAAGGCCCAAGACGACGCGGCTTACATGGCCAGGGAACGCGTGCTCCTTCGAGACGAGCTGGAGGCGGTGATTTCCCTTCTCGAAGCCGCAGACGCCAAAAACTGACAATCGTCCTACAATCCTTCTCGCGACCCACGGTTCCGTCGCAACGTTTGTCCGTGTAGCTCAATTGGATAGAGCACTGCCCTCCGAAGGCAGGGGTTGGAGGTTCGAGTCCTCCCATGGACGTTGGTCATTTCTCGGGACGAGGCGTTCTGGACTTCCTGCCGGCCATCGTGAGCCAATCAAGGGTCGAGTTTCCCGCCGCCGCCCTCGGCACCGGCGCCAATACGTTTGACGGAGGGGTCGACCTCAACCTGTACCTTTCCGGAATTACCCCCGGCACATTCGTCTTCACTGTCAACAGTTGGGCCTACAACGACGTCGCGGGCGAGGGCATCATCACGGGCCAGAACACCGCGGCCGGCAGCAGTGCCGTTCCGGGACTTGGTGGCCTCGCCGCCCTCGCGATCGGCGCCGCGGGCGTTCGTTCCCGACGACAGCCCACCGTCGCCTGAGACTGCTGATCGAAACGCGATCACGCTCGACGCCACATGCAACACGAAAACACCAGCCCGCCTCGACCTCGCGTCGGGGCGGGCTTTCGTTCGCGGTTCGCCGTCGCCGGCGTGACTCGCGGGATCACTCCCGGGTCGATTCATGCTCGAGGCCGACGAGAATCGGGTAGTGGTCCGAGTACAACCCCACCCGGGCGTCGTCGACATCTACCCGCGCCGACCGACACCCTTTCGCCAGATCCGGACTGGCGAACACGAAGTCGATGCGCCGTCGCCGCGCCTCCACCTCTGCCATCGTCTGTGCCCAACGCGGGATCAGCGCCGGCGAACCGAAGGTGTAGTGGTCGTCCGGGCTGTGTTCGCTGACGAGTTCGACGAACCCCCGATCTAGGAAGGCATCCGTGATCCGGTAGTCGAACACCTCGCCGTCTTTCTCCTCGCCGAACCCGTGCTCGAGCAGATACGGCTCGTCGAAGCGAATCTTCCCGTTGAAGTCCCCGAGCACCAGCACCGGGCGTCCCGCCTTCACGACGGCTTCCGCCATCTCGGCGATGGTCACGGCCTCCGTCGGCTTCGTCGGCCAGAAGTGCACCACGAACACGTCGATCCCATGCGTCCGCGCGTGAAGGAACCCATGATGAAACCCCTTCACCCGACGTTCCAGCACCTCGATCGGCGCGGAGCTGGTCAACGCCACCGGGTACCCCTTCTCCTTGTGCATCACGGCGTGCTCGTGTCCCCACGCGAGCGCGATCTCCGCCAGTCCGGGCTCGTCGCAGTGCAGGACCTCCTGCAGGGCCACGAGATCCGGCCCTTCCTCGACGATCCACGTCGTCGCCTCGTCCAGCTTCGCCCGATGATCGAAGAAGTGATAGGTGTTCCAGTTGACGACCTCGATGGTCTCGGTCGGCGGCCCCTGGCACGCCTGCGCCAGGAGCACGAAGGCGGCGAGCATCATCAACCCGCCGCTCGAACGTGGTTCAGGGAGTCCATGCATGCCGCCAGTCTAAGGGCTGACCCCGACCAGCTTCGTCGCTCGACGGCGACGGGTGCGTCGGGGCGGGCTTTCGTGTGCCAATCTCCGACTCAACCTCGCGACGCTTTAGAACGATTGTCGTGTACAAAATCGACACGTGCGACACTCGATCCCGCATTCTCATTACGGAGAGGCGACTTATTCGAAGCACCTTGGATTTTCCAAGCTGAATGTCGGAAGTTCGAACCTGCTCACCCGCTTTCATCAGACGACGACCAAACCACCGCCCTTGGCTTTCCGCCGGGGGCGATATCGTTCGCGGGGCTGGATTTCCCGGGATCTCGGCAGATTTCACAGGCTCCGGCCTCCAACCATCTATAGGGTGAAAGGGTTGACTCCCCCGCTCATCTCGTCTCGTCGCGCGCGAAAGGAAACATGCACCGATATCTGATCATCGCGGTCCTTGCCGTCACCGGCCTGCACACCACCACCATGAGCGCCGGCGACACCTTGACCGTCTGCCCAGCCGGTTGCGACTACACCACGATCCAGGATGCGATCGACGCCGCGTCCTTGGGCGACACCATCTCGATCGGCGAGGTGGGTGTGGGTGGAGAATTCTACGAGAACAAGATCAACACGAATGGCAAGCCGCTCACGATTCAGGGCCAAGTAGGAACCGATGGAACCCTGCTCACCACCATCTCCGGACAAGACCGCGATGTCGACGAAAACAGCAGCGTGTTCTACTTCAACAGCGGCGAGGACTCCTCCACGGTGATCCGGGACCTGATCATCGCCGACGGAAACGCGCATGGTTATGCCGGTGGAATCCAGATCATCAACTGCAGTCCCACGATCTCTTCGTGCACCATCACCGGCAATTCCGCCCTCTACCGTAACGACGGATCTGAGGCCAGCCCGACGGGCGGCGGGATCTACATGTCCGGAAGCGACTCGCTGATCGAGGATTGCACCATCACCGCCAACCGCACCCAATGGCAGGGCACGAGCAATGCCTCGGGCGGGGGAATCTACTGCAACGAAGGCCAACCGACGTTCTCCGGTTGTCACATCACCGACAACACCATCTACTGGACCGCTACCGACGGCTCGGAGAATCCCTGCGGAAGTGGACTTCCCGGCTCTGACTGCAGGTCGGGGACCTGTGGCCAGGCCGAGGGCATGGCCATCGCGGGCTACAAGACCACCGTGGCAATCATCGAATGCGTGATCGTCCGCAACACCGTCGAGAACGAGTTTACATCGGGTTGCAGCAACCTGACCGCCAGTAATGGCGGCGCCCTGTGGTTCAAGGAGAGCACGGTGTCGATCACCGACACCGTCATCTCGAACAACTGGGCGAGAATTAACGGCGGGATCTACAGCGACCAGTCCACGCTCAGCCTCCATCGATGCGAGATCAGCGGAAATGAAGACACCGGTATCTACTTGTTTGAGGGATCGGGAGCGTTCTCCCAGTGTCTCATAGAGGCGAACACCTTCGCCGGCATCGCCATGTCGGAGGACACCACCCTCAGCCTCAACGACACCAGAATCACCGGCAATTCGATCGGCGTTGACGTCGGCAAGGAATGCTCGGTCGACATCCTGCGAAGCGTCATCTCGGACAATTCCTACCACGGCGGCCAGGGCGGCATCTCACTGTTGGACGCCGACGACTCCACTACCGTGCACCTGAGCGACAGCCACCTGTGCGGGAATCCTGTGGGGAACGCGGGTGCCCTCACCAGTAATCAGGTCAATCCGATCTACCCGACCAGCCAGGTCACCGTGGACGCCGGCACCGTCGTGTCGGGTGCGTGCCAGATCACGATCTCCGTCGAACAGGATGGCACGGGCGACTACATGAACATCCAGGACGCCATCGACGCCGCCCCGATCGGTGCGACGGTCTCGATCGGCGCCGGCACCTGGCCCGGTGGCTGGACGACCCGCGCGCGTCCGATCAACATCAAGGGAACGCCCGACATCGGGAACCCGCCGGCCACGATCATCGACGGTCAGGGCAGCGGAACGGTGATCACGATCGCGGCGAATGGAAACTCCCAGACGACGATCAGCGATCTCCAGATCGTCAACGGCTCCAACCCGGCCGGCGGCGCAGGCATGTTCGTGAACAAAGCCAACCTGACGATCACCAACTGCATCTTTCAGCAGAACCAGTCGACCTCCGACGGCGGCGGAATCCTCTTCATGGCCAGTACTGCCACGCTCGATGGGTGTCAGTTCATCCAGAACGCCGCATCTCCCGGTGGGGCCGTCTACATCAACGGCGCCTCATCCGTGACCACCACCGGATGCCGGTTCAACGAGAACACGGGCGGATCCGGGGGCGGCGCGATCTTGGTCGACAACGGTGGAAACCTGACATGCCGCGCTTCCAGTTTCAAGATCAACTCGATCCTGCCGCAGTTCCCCGGGGGGGGCGCCATCTGGATCGCATCCGACGCCACCGCCGACCTGACCGACAACTACTTCTGCGGAAACACGCCCGACCAGATCTTGGGAGACTACACCGACGGCGGGGACAACATCCTCGAGAATGAGTGCATGCCCGATACCGTGACGGTCGCCGGCGACGGCAGCGCCCAGTACGACACCATCACGGAAGCGATCGGCGCCGTCGGCGACGGGTCGATCATCCAGATCGCGGCCGGAGACTACGCCGAGGAACTCAACACCCTGGGCAAGGCCATTCGACTCGTGGGCTCGGTCAACGCCATGGGCCTCTCCACCACCCGCATCGTTCCCCCCCCCAACGTTCCCCAGTTCACAATCTTGACGTGCGACTCGGGCGAAGTCCGGACCACGATCTTCGAAAATCTCATATTTTGGCTCGGCGACCAAGTCTTACAGGGCGCGGGCGGCATCAACTGCAACGGAACCAGCCCGACCTTCATCAACTGCATGATCTTGGAAAACTTCGGCTACGACGCCGGCGGCATGTACTGCGAGAACGGGAGCAGCCCGCTGCTGTACAAGTGCGTGTTTCGAAAGAACACCGGCTACCTCGGATCCCGCCAGTACGCCCCGGGCGGCATCTCCTCTGTGAGTGGGAGCAATCCCGAGCTCAGGGATTGCATCATGTGCGACAATTACACGGACACGAAGGCTCCGATCAACATCGGTGGCACTTGGACGGACTTAGGCAACAACGAGCTCTGGACCGAGTGCTCGAAACTCCCATGCATCGCCGACATCAACCGCGATGGCATGATCGACAGCGCCGACCTCGCCTACATCCTTGAGAACTGGGGAAGCGACGACACCGTGGCGGACCTCACCGGCGACGGCCAGGTGGACGCCGCCGACCTCGGCCTGGTGATCGCGACCTGGGGCACGTGTTACTGAACCACGTTCGGTATGACCGCAGTACACCAGCCCGCCTCGACCTCGCGTCGGGGCGGGCTTTCGTTCAGGTCACCCTTGTCGGCGTGAACGACCGCCGGAGAGGCCGCATGCCGTCGCGGCGATAACGGGCTACCCGCACCGTCTGTTTGACGGTTTGACGCAAACAACGCGACGATCGCAACACTCCAACCTCATTCCTTTTACGTGGAATGGTGGTTTAGGCGCGGTGTTGCAACATTCCCACGCTGAATGTCGACGGTTCGAATACGTTCACCCGCTTTCATCTAAACCGCGTCGAATCCCGTACTGACGGGATACCCGGGATTATCTCCGGGCTGCGACTTCTTCTGATCCAGTCAACACCGGCATCAACAGCCGGTAGAGGTCGCCGATCCAGTTCCTCGAGGCCTCCGTGAACACCGGCCCCGTGACGATCCAGACGGCGCCCTGCTCGTTGCCCAGCGGCCTGTCAGATACTCGATGGCGAGCCAGATCCCGCCGTTCATCCGCGGCATCTGCGGGCAGGCATTGAGCACCGTGTGCGTCTCTCGGTCCGCCGCCGCACCCATACCGGCGGCGTGCGACTTCATGCACATGTGGCCGCGTGAGTAGCCCGAGTTTCGGTAGGACGAGTCGTCGGGCGCGATGCCTCGTTGATGCAGATCCGGATCCGTGGACCACCTCGAGGGCCGCTTGTGCGATTTCCCGCCAGCCCATTCGTCGCGGCGGAGTTCATACGCGACCCAGTCCGGTACGCCGAGTGCGATGCCGTCCGCATCCTGGTCAGTGTCGAAGCTCACCTTGAAGGCTTCGAAGAACGCTTCGAAGTCCCGAACCGCGTCGACAGGCTGCGTGATGAATCGATCATGGTCGTAGTCCCGCAGACGCGGCCAAGGCGGTCGCGGGCCAGACGAGGCCGACGAGGACCAGCAGAGATCTCAGGTAATGACGGGCCATCCTTGCCTCCAGTGAACGCGAGCGGAATCATTTGCGACGATGAGATCGTCCACGTCACAGCGTACTCTTACCAAAGCTGCCGAGGTACTTCATCGAAGAACGCCGCACCCGCGATGGATGCGGCGTTCGTGATTTCGATCAAGACCCGACACGGACCGAACCAAACTTCAACCGTCCTTCCAGCACGCCGCAAACAGCGAGGCGAGTTGGTTCTTCTGATCAGTCATGGTCTTTGGCCTTTCGAATAGCCGTGTCACAATGGGTGGACTGAATTGTCCAGTCAACATGCGTCAACAGGTGTGTTCGGGCGGGAGTGTACGAACTCAAGCCAACGAAACGTCATCGATGGTACCCCGACGAAGGCCATTGATACACCAGAAACGTCGGCAATGTTCGCGAATGGGGTCGACGAGCCAGGGCGAGCGGGGAGTCGTCTCTGGCACCGCTGCTGTCGCCGTCTAGTCAACGCAGCGAGGAGACGGCGGAGCCGTCCCCGCAGCGATCAAGCCAAGCTGCCACCGTCGAAGGAGCACCGCCTCGCAACGGGGATTTCACTGCAGAAACCCACTTCGGACGCGGCGACGCGAGGCTGTCGTCGCGTATCTGGCGTGCCTGTTCTCGCCGTGCCGGCGCGAAAAGGCTTTGATGGTGATCACGCGTCTTTGCGCTTCGAGGCGAATCGACGTTTGCGATCCATCTCCGATCGAACCCCGGCGAGAATCCGCATTCGAGGTGAATGCCCCCGAAGATCGGTCGGGTGATGGAATTTCATTTGCCATCACACCGAAGAACCCCTCATACTGGGATCATGAAGACCCCAACCTCGGCATGGATGACATTCTCCCTCTTGATCTTGGCCGCCTCCGTCAATGTCGCCACCGCCGACATTTTGGCCGTGAATGCGGACGGCACTGGCGACTTCACATCGATTCAAGAAGCCGTTGACTCGGCCGACGATGGAGACTGGATTCTTGTGGGCCCCGGCGTCTACACCGAACCCAGCGATCAGGTCGTCGACCTCGTCGGCAAGAGCATTGTCGTGCAGGCCACCGGAAGCGCCCAAGAGACCATCCTCGATGGCGAAGGCGTTCGACGCGGAATCTACTGCGGCAATGGCGAGACACGGTCGACCCTCATTCAGGGTTTCACCATTCGAAATTGCTTGGCAACTTGGTACGACTGGAATGGCAATAATGCGATCGACTTTTGGGAGTACTTTGGCGGCGGATGCTGGAATCGCAATGGAAGTAGCCCGACCATTCGCGACTGCGTCTTCGTGGGCAACCGCGCTGAATATGGCGGCGCGATCTATAACGGCGACGAGAACGGCACCACGGCGAGCCCGCGCCTGGAAAACTGCCGGTTCATTGACAACGGAATCTCCCAGGGGCTTGGTGGCGCGATTTACAACATGAGTAGCGCTCCCACCATCACGGACTGTATTTTCTCCGAAAATCGATCTTACTTCGGTGGTGCCATCCTCAATTTCAACGAAAGTAATCCGATCCTCGAAGGCTGCGCCTTCTTGCTCAATCACGCCTCCAGCGACGGCGGTGCGGTGTACAACGACGCCAGCGAACCGGTCTCGACAAATTGCGAATTCGTGGGAAACACCGCGTCTGACGAAGGCGGCGCCGTCTTCAACGCCGACCCTTCAAGTACCTCTCACATTCCCATCTTTGAAGCCTGCGTCTTCCGGGGAAATATCGCTGCCGGAGATGGCGGTGCCATGCATAATTTTTCGGTCAGCCCGGTCATCAGCAAGTCGGAATTTTCAGAAAACGCCGCCAGTAGCGGCGGCGCGATCTACAGTTGGAATTCTGCAACGCCCACCATTCGTGCGAGTGTGATCTGCGGCAATACGACCAACCAGATCGCCGGCCCTTTCGCAGATCAGGGAGGCAATATGATTTCAGATTCCTGTGGCTCCGACTGCCCGACGGATCTTGATGGCGACGGTACGACCGGCGGTGCCGATCTCGGGATGGTCTTCGTCGCTTGGGGTTCATGCCTGGGCTGCGCGGCCGATTTCAACGGCGATGGGCTCGTGAACGGAAAAGACCTCGGCGTCCTATTCGCCGCCTGGGGGCCTTGTTCCTGATTCACCGCTCTTTCGGTCCTCCACGCGGGGGACCGACGCAATACAGCGAACTCAAGACGCCGTCTCAGTCTCATGAAGACCCCATCTCGTCCTCCACGCCTGACCGGAGGCGATATGCTCAATCACGATGAGCTTATGCCTTGCCATTCTGAGGGCTCCCACCGGCGACGCTTGGCCGCTGGACGGATGGGGTGGACCGGCCCTGATCATCGTCTCGCTGGCGATCGGCTTCACCATCGGCCGTCGAAGACGCGGCTCGGCCACTTCGAAACCGAGTCCTCCATCGAATATCTTTGCATCTGCGGAGGCGACCGATCTCGGCCTCCTCTCTATTGATGCGAATGGAAACCTCACCAAGTGGAGTCCGGGCATCGGCCCTCGGCTCGGCTTGTCGAACATGGAAACGACCACGCTGATTCACGCCCGTCGGTGGCGCCAGAACATCCATGAATCGGACCAGCCAGCACTCTCATCGATCATCGATGATGCATCACCGACCCATACCGGCCAAGGTCAGTTCCGAGTCAAAGACGAATCGCAAGGCTGGCGTTGGATGTACGCTCAATGTCTTGCCGACGAATTTGGCTCGATGCAAATGCTGCTAGTCGACCTCACCGACCGGGTCGAGACCGAACGCCAGCAACAAGAGGCAGCTCACGTCCACCGAGTCGTTGCCACGGTGATCGAGACCCTCGCCAGCGCTGAGGAAGTTGAAGAAACCGCGACAGAAGTCCTGGCGCTCCTCGGCGAAGAACTCCAACTCACTCGACTCTCCTGGTTCGAAATCGCCCCGCGTTCCCGCGAGGCGACCCTGCTCGCCGCGTGGCCGGCTGACGGTTCGGGCCGATCGCGGGCGTTTGATCCACGACCGGGCATCTCCAACCAGCCCGGGCTCCTCGACCGCGGACTCCCGCTGCTTGGTCCCTCTGATCAACCACAGGCCCTCTTCCTTCCAGTCCTCCTTCATGGCCGGCTCGCCTCCGTTCTCACCCTCGAGACGAACGCTCGGGATCGATGGACCAGTGCGACCTTGACGGAGTTGTCGAGAATCGGAGACGCCTTTGGAAGGCGAATCGAACAAGAGGAAACCGCCGACGAACGGCAGGCCTTCGCGGCCTTACGAGGTTCACTGGAACGCTCCGAGGTCATCGCGCAGTTGACCAGCGGCGTCGCCCACGACTTCAATAATTTGGTCTTTGCAATCTCTGGTCGCGTCTCTCTCCTGCTTCGTCATGCGAAAGATCCCACTTTTGTGGAGGGCCTCGAAGAAATTCGATCGACCGTCGCATCCGCGGGCGAACTCGTCACGCGTCTCCTTGCCGCCCAGCGTGAGGGTGCCGAACCGATCGAGATCCCCCTCGATGCAGAACTCGAGAAAGTGGGCCGAATGGCCGAGCGGCTCATTCCCAAACGCATCGATTTTAAAACCACCATCGATCTTGGTGAAGACGGCGACGAGTTAGTCATCGAAGCGCCACCGCAGGTTCTTCCGCAACTCATTCTGAACCTCGTGGTGAATGCCCGAGACGCGATCCAGTCCAAAGGGCGAATCAATCTTTCCGCCAAGAGGATCACCCAAGACTCGGTGGAAATTCGAGTCGACGACGACGGCCCGGGAATCAAACCGGCGGATCGATCACGATTGAAGACCGCATTCGTTACCGGCGGAACAAGCGACGGCATCGGGCTCGGCCTGGCAATCTGCGGTCGGGTCGTCGAGGAAGCGGGAGGTCGGTTTGACTTGCTGGACTCACCGATCGGCGGACTTGGAGCCCGGGCCGTGATCCCGGTCCACGCCGCCGCGAGCAAGGCTGTAGAGACGCCGGAGATTCCCGGCTCCGGGGATCGAAACCCAAACTCGGTATTGATCGTCGAGGACAACTTGGTGATCCGTGACGTCTTGGTCAAGTTCTTCCAAGGCGTCGGCGCGACGGTCATCGCCCGCGGCGACGCGCGAGACGTCGAGATCATTCTGAAAGATCACCCCGAGATCGAACTCCTCGTTTTTGATATTGACCTTCCGGAGCGGACTGGGGTGGAATGCTTAAAGAGCCTTCGTCTCGACGGTGTCGAAACACCTTGCCTGCTGATCACCGGCGGCGTGACCGATCCACCCGAGCTAGATCGAATTGCGTTCCTCCGCAAGCCTTTCAAGATTGACGCACTCCTCGCCAGCGCCCGCACTCTTCTGGGAACGTGTTTGCCAGACGCCGAGAAGTAGGCCGGCGTACCACCGCCGAATTGAGTTGCCGATTGGCCCTCTAGAAAAGAGGCCGCGAGTCGAAGCCCGCGACTCAGGGATCGATTAGTCCTTCGCGGATCGCATAACGCGAGAGACCAACCCGGTCATGAATCTCCAATTTCGTCATCAATTGCGTGACATGCTTGTCCACCGTCTTCACGCTGATGTGCATGAGCGGGGCGATCTCTTTCTTGGAGAGCCCCTTGGCAATGTAGCGAAGCGTCTCCAGTTCGCGAGATGAGAGAAGCGAGAGTCTTGATCCGCCGCCCTTTTGCCCGGGCATCGTGGCGATGCGCTCGCTCACACTCGTCGAGTAGAACGATCCACCTTTTCCAACCGCTCGGATGGCGGCCACGAGCTCCTCGGGATCGTCACCCTTGTAGACGTAACCGCGTGCCCCAGAGGCCCTCGCGGATTCGATGAAATGGTCGTTGCATGAGCCCGAGAGGAAGATCACTTCCGTCTTCGGACTGATCTGACGAACTTCTGTGGCAGCCTGAAACGCGTCGACCCCGGGCATGTCAATATCGAGCACCACGACATCTGGACGATTCTTGGCCGTCTCCCGGAGCGCCTGGTCAGCATTTTCGACATCTGCGACGACATGAAGGCCTGGGGAGTCGTTGAGCAGTGCCACCAACGCAGAACGAATGAGCGAATGGTCATCCGCAATGATCACGCTTTGGTCGGATTGCATTCGAGGCGTTTTCCTAGGCCGACTTTGGCGATCAAAGAATCGTTCAATCTAGTTCTCGACCGATTCAACCGCTCTGGTGAAAATTTACTCCAGAAGAAATGCCTCTGGAAGGCGAAAAATGGACTTTTGTGCTCCGAAACCAAAGCCTAGGTATCGACCCCATAGAGAGAACGACGCGAGTGGTGTTCTATAGGTAACGACCCTTCGGTGAGGCAATGGTTCCGAAGGGCAAAGCATGTGTGACACGATGGCCACCGAACAGCGAGATGGGCCACCGCGTCGTTCCTGAGAAAACCAGGACGACAACTAAGCAGGAAAGCGAATCGTCATGGAAATTCAAGAATCGAACACGAAACAGAAGCGGGCGGATCTTGTTCTTGGTCTCTTCGAAGCCTACTACGACCGCGTCTACGCATTCGCGAGGAAGTCGGCAGAGCCCGCCATCGCCGAAGATGCCACGCAGGAGGCCTTTGTGCGGCTGCTCCAGCACCCCAGACTGGAGGAACTGGAGATCTCGATCAGCTACCTGCTCAAGATCGTGCACAACATCCTCCGACGTCGCTACTCGCGATCGGTCCGGCTTCGTGAAATCCTTGACGAAAAGGTCGTACCTCGAAAACGTCTCGAGATCGGAAATGTGCTCGAAGGACGAACCGATGAGCACATCGCGACCACAAAGTCCGTCGAACGAGCGTTCGCACGACTGAGCCACGACGAACGCGATGCGTTGCGAATGATCGTGTGCGAAGGAAAGAGCTATGCGGATGCCGCACGAAGCCTGGGCGTCTCGGTCTCCACGATCAACAATTGGAAGCACCGCGGTATCGATAAACTTCGAAAAACCCTCGACTCTGAACAGGTCATCGAGCCTTCCCGCCTGAATCAACGCCACGCTCGTTCTGCATAGTTGATTCGATCAGTGCTTCGAATCCTCTTTTTATTACCCGGAAAACGGCTGCTCCACGGTGATCAAGACCACATCCATGCCACGGGGCTGCTAGCCTCGTGGCATGGTTGATGAAGACCCTACCGATGACGACCTCGATCGTTTTGCTGGCGAGACGGGATTCTGCCCCGACTGCGGGCGAGAGATTTGGGACGAGGCCTATCAATGCCCACACTGCAATGAAATCGTCGAAAATCGAGTCAGTCGCACCCCGGCCGATAAGGCCGGGGGCATCCTCTCCGCGAAGTCCGTGGTGATTCTGGTGATCACGATCATTGCCGTCCTGGTGCTGCTGCAACTCCGATGATGAACGCCCCCGCAACGCCTCCTCCACAAGACGCCGGCACCCCCGAAAGTGCTGAACGGAGACGTTTCATCCTACAGGTCGTCCAACCGGGACTGGCTGGATTGATGGACGGCTCGGTCTCGACCTTGGCTCCGCTGTTCGCCGCGGCGTTCGCCACCAAAGAAACGGGGCCGACCTTCAAAGTCGGACTCGCCGCGGCGCTCGGGGCTGGTATCAGCATGGCCTTTGCGGAGGCGATGAGTGATGACGGCAAGATGAGCGGCCGAGGCTCGCCCGTGGTTCGAGGGCTGATCTGCGGCGGCGCGACCGCCGTCGGCGGGTTGGGACACACCCTGCCCTATCTCATCAACGAATTTGAACTCGCCACCATGGTGGCCGTTGGGGTTGTTCTGATCGAACTTCTTGCGATTTCGATCATCCGTCGCCGATACATGGATACGCCGATTCTCAAGGCTCTGTTTGGGACCATGGTCGGCGGCCTGATCGTGTTCGGCTGCGGTGTTCTCATCGGCCAGAGTTGAATCCCTGATCTGATCGACCGGTTGACTCTTCAACCGAATCCTCCGGTTTCCCCTTTTGGAGCTTCCGATGCCTCGAACCCCTTCCACCATGGTCGATCTCCACACTTTCGCACCTGAATTCAGCCTCCCGGATTCTGCCGGCCAGATGCATGACCTTCAGGATGTCGCCGCCGCACCAGCCGTGTTGGTCGCCTTCATCTGCAACCACTGCCCGTTTGTGACCCACATCGCCGACCAACTCTCCGAACTGACCCGAGATTGGAAGCACGACGGCCTCGCGATCTACGCGATCATGTCAAACGACGTCGAAACCCATCCCGCGGATCATCCCAACGAGATGGCGAAGGAGTCTGAGGCCCGGAATTACATCTTCCCCTACTTGTTCGATGAAGACCAATCGGTCGCCAAAGCATTCGGCGCGGCCTGTACGCCAGATTTCTTCCTCTTTGATGCTGATCGGCGATTGGTGTACCGCGGCCAATTCTGTGATAGCCGTCCGGGCGGCGAGCTGCCGGCGACCGGAGCCGATCTTGACACGGCGGTGGAGGCCGTCCTGGAGGGCCGGCCAGTCCCCAGTGACCAACGGCCCAGTCTGGGCTGCAACATCAAGTGGAAGCCCGGCAACGAGCCTGCTGGCTGAATCCAGCCCCAACCGTTGGCATTCCCATCGGGCTTCGAAGAATATAAGCGGTTCGGAGCCTCCGAGGGCCCCACCGCTCAACGGCCAACCCCCCCCTCGCCCCTCAGAAATCACCCCACCCCAAAAATGGAACGCGGCCTCCCGAAGGAAGCCGCGAAGCGAGGCGGACGGGACTCGAACCCGCAACCACCGGCGTGACAGGCCGGTACTCTAACCAATTGAGCTACCGCCCCTCGCTGAATTTTCCACTCACCGAAACCGGTGAGACCCACAGCGGCGAACCGCTGAGACGGTACAGACTAGCGTCCCCCGGGCTTCCGTCAAGTCGGCAAGAAACAGGGCTTGAGGCCATCGGGGACTTGGTCACTTGGTGTCCGCCCAACTCGGCCCCCAAGATGGCTCGGCCAGCAGCGGAACCGTGAGATCCATCGCCTTCTCCATGCGTTCCCGGACGATGGACGCGACGGATTCAACCTCACCCTCGGGCACCTCAAAGACCAGTTCATCATGGATCTGAAGGATCATTCGAGCCCGAGGATTCACGCCTGGAAGCGCCTCGTGCAGATCGATCATGGCCCGCTTGATCAGATCGGCGGCACTCCCCTGCACCACCGTGTTGATGGCCATGCGTTCGCCCTGCGAGCGCTCCTGGGGGTTGCGAGCATGAATCTGCGGAATCGACCGACGACGTCCTAAAATCGTCGAGACCCACCCCTCCGTACGAGCCTGCTCAATGCAGGCTTCGAGAAAGTCCTTGATCCCAGGAAATCGCGCCTTGTAGTCCGCGATGATCTGGTCGGCACGTGGAATGTCGGTGTCAGCCCCGAGCCGTCGAGCCAGGCCGTACGCAGTCACACCGTAGACAATGCCGAAGTTGATCATCTTCGCCGTGGTCCTCGCCGCCGCGTCGACTTCATCGAGGGGTATGCCCATGACCTCGCTTGCGACGGCCGCGTGAATATCATCACCCCGGTGGAAGGCCGCCCGCAGATTCTGGTCCCCCGAGAGGTGCGCCAGCATTCGGAGTTCGACCTGCGAGTAATCCGCGGCCAGAAGTACATGCCCAGGTTCCGCGACAAACGCCCGCCGGATCTGCCGCCCAACCTCGGTGCGGATCGGGATATTCTGCAGATTCGGATCACTGGAAGAGAGACGTCCCGTCGCGGTCACCGTCTGATTGAAGGAGGCATGAATCCGCCCGGTCTCCGGACGGATCGCCGCCTTCAGCGCCAAGAGGTAGGTATTGACGAGCTTGGTCAGTTGCCGGTACTCAAGAATGAGCGAGGGGATCGGCGTTTGAACATTGGGGTCGTCGGCCAGTTTCTCCATCACCTCGGCGTCGGTGCTGGGGCCGGTCTTCCCCTTCTTCAACGGCTTGATGCCCAATCCAGGCGGTTCCGCAGACGGCAAATTGAAGAGCGCGACCGCCAGTTGCTTCGGCGAATCAGGACTAAAAGCATGGGGCGCCGCCTCCACGATGGACTGCCGGAGTTCTTCGATTCTGACCTGAAGCCCTTCACGCTGACGATCGAGTTCATCGGGCTCGACTCGAATCCCCTCGTACTCCAGACCGGCCAGCACTTCCACCAATGGGACCTCGGTTCGGTCGTAGAGGGTCGTGAGCGCTTCCGATTCGAGTTCCCCTCGGAATCGCCGCTCAAGACGAAGAGAGACGTCCGCGTCCTCGCCGGCGTATGGCGCGGCCTCCGCCAATGGAACCTCGCTAAACGTCCTCTGGGTCTTTCCCCGTCCAATCAGCGCTTCGATCGGCACACAACGGCGATCGAGGATGGACTCGCTCAGGGCATCGAGTTTGTGGGTCGCTCGGGTGGCATCCTCGACGTATGACGCCACCATCGAATCGCCGACCACGCCTTGCACCATTAATCCGTGAGCTCGAAGTACCACCAGGTCGAACTTCAGATTATGTCCGACTTTTCCGATGTCGGAATCTCCGAGCAATCGCTTCAACGCCGGTCGCGCGGCCTCAAGATCGAGATGCGTCTCTGGCTCCGGAGAACGAAGCGGCACGTAGACGCCGGAGCCGACCTCCCAGGAAACGGAGACGCCGGCCAGCGTTGCGGTCCGAGGCCCCAGCGAATCGGTTTCGGTATCGATCGCGATCAGCCCCGCCTCGCGGGACCGTTCGACCATGGCGTCGAGTTCGTCCAAGGTTCTGATGATGCGGTAGTCACCATCGACCGGCTCCAAGGTCGGCGACGTCGTGATCGAGATCGCGCCATCGCCAACGGCGAACAGTGTCCCCGCCGCGTCATCGACCGCCGAATCCGAGGCCGGGGCGGAGGTTGCCTCAGCTTCTGGAGCTGGCGATTGAAGCAATGCTCGAAAACCCTGACGGTGACGTGAGAATCCCAAGATCCGCATCGATTCGTCGATTACCGCCGCGTCGACGTCCTCCAACCGGACGGTCGCATCTTTAAGATCGAACGCAATGTCGCAATCGTCCTTGAGGGTGATAAGGGTTCTCCCAAGTGGGATTCGATCGCGGGCCGCGAGCAGATTTTCGCGCCGCTTGCCCTTGATCCGCCGCTTGGCATCCTTGACCCCTTCTTCATGGTCGATGCATTCGTAGACACCTTCGATTGATCCAAACTCGGCAATGAGGCCCGCCGCCGTCTTCGGCCCGATGCCTTCCACGCCTGGCACGTTGTCCGCGTTGTCACCCATCAAGGTCAGCATGTCCACGACTTGGTCTGGCCTGATTCCGGGAAGATCGCGTTTGGGATCGGCGGTCTTCTCCGCAAGTTCGGCCGGGCCCGTCGAGGTGTCCTTGTGCACGTCGATCAACGACACCTGATCGTCCAGCAGCTGCTGGAGATCCTTGTCCTTGGAGATGATTCGGATATCGATCTCTGGACGCGCTCGACGTATCCGACGAACGATCGTCGCGATCACGTCGTCGGCTTCGAAGCCTTCAAGCCCGTATGAGGGAACGCCGAGTTGACCCAACACCTCGAGACATCGATCCACCTGTGGCTTGAGATCCGAAGGCGGCGCGTCACGATTCGCTTTGTACTCGGGGAAGATCTGTGAACGGAACGTGCCACGGTCGCCGGACACGTCGAGGGCCACCGCCAGATGGCTCGGCCGATACTCCCGAAACAACTTCAGGATCATGTCCGTGAAGCCAAAGGTCATGTGCGTCGGTTCACTGGTGACCGGACTGTGCATCTCGGTTCGAATGGCGTGATAGGCCCGAAAGAACTGGGCATAGCCGTCGATGAGATACAAGACCTCAGGTCGGCCAGCGGCCGACGTGGCCGCGGTCACGAGCCGACCTCCGCGGTGGCCTCCGCGTGCAGGACGCGGAGCCGATCCTCGACGGCGGCCTGAAGCGGGATCTCCCGACGACTCATGACAGTTCGAGCGACGTCGATGAATTTCTCAAAGCGATAGACCCTGGTTCCATCATCCGTCAACCAAGCAAAAGCCGGCGTGGTCGTCGGCGGCGGCGTGCTGGTCGCCACCATCGCGCCGGTTCCGATGGCGGTACCGGTCATGATTCTGGTTCCGATCGCCGTCTTGGCGTGATCCCCGATGACACACCCGAGAAACTGCCGCCCACTTCGAATCCTCGGGCCACCAGGGGTCAATTTCATCATGACCTCGCCGTAGGTGTTGAGTAGATTGGAGTTGACCGTGGAAGCCCCGAGGTTTGCCCAAGACCCGATCCAACTGTCACCCAGATGCCCATCGTGGCTCTTGTTCGAGAAACCCTGGAAAACCGTGCCGCCCACCTCACCGCCAATCCGGCAATGCGGGCCGATCACGGTGTTGGCCTTGATCGTGGCATGGTCGGCGATACGAGTTTTTTCGAGCACGGCACAAGGTCCGTGAAAGACCGCATGAACGCCCAGGTGAACGTGTGGGCCGATGAAAATCGCACCTTCACGAGCATCAAAGACGACCCCCGGATCAATGACCGCAGCGTCGCTGATCTGGACCGGGTGGTCCCCCAGTACCGTCGCGCCCCGAGCGCGAGGATCGATGAGCAGCCCAACCCCCGACGCCATCAGTTTCAGATCAGATGCAATTCGACTGCCCGCAGTCGCGAAGACATCCCAGGCGGCCCGCGCCAAGGGCAAGTCGGTCGAATTTGACGGTGTCACGTCGGCCGGAAGGCTCCTACTTTCGATGAGCGCTCGGAGCGAGGACCGATCAAGCAATGCCAAACCGATCGAGTCGTCATCGGCATCGACGAAGGCCGTCCCAAGGGCTGGCACCGTGCCAGCCGGAACTTCAAGCAATCGCGCGTTGAGAACTAGAAATGGCCCATCACCCTCCGGCGCGAGATTGACCGCGACTCCGGGATGGGCCGCCGCCACGACGCCTTCGATCGACTTCGGAACGATCATTCCGATCATCGGAAGGCCCAGATGACGAGAAAGTCGCTCGGCAGTCGTGAGAATTCCACTGCGGAGATCCACCGCAGACCGGAGATCGGTCATGGGACCGAAGTGACCGCGTCCATCGTCGTAGAAAACCAATCCTTGCATGCCCCGAAGATACCCGTTCCGAGGTCCTCGCGGGATTCGAATGGGCCCCTCAGCGGCGAACCGACCCGACCTCGAACCGCCAGCTCGACCAGGTGAGGAGAAGAATCCACGCGAAGGGAATTCCGAAGCCCCCGGTGTAAATGGCCTCGCCCATCCTTCGTCCGAGTTCCGACGCCGCCGAAGCGTCACCCCAGGGTGTCGACGTCTCTGCGTAGAAGCTCCGAATGGTCCAGACCGCCATGAAGGCGACGTCCACGGCCAGAAGATAGGGAATGGTCAGCAGACCGACGGCGATGGGATTCCGACGAAAAACCATCGTCCGGATTGGCAGGATGAGATTGGCCCCGAAGACACACCCCATCGCATACGGTCCGATGAGAAAGAACGGCTCGTCCATTCGATAGGTCGAGACCGTCGCGAGATCGAGGAAGATCCCCGCCACCAAGGCGGTCCACATCACGGTTCGCCGAGGCGCGAACAGGCCAACGAAGACCATCAGCACCGCGGTGGACATCGGATGTACGCCACCAATCGAAAGTGCCATCAGAAAGCTCGAATCAAGCACGAGGCAAATGGCCAGCGCGATGGCGAAGATGCCAAGCCTCATGGCGCCTCCCCTTCGTTGCTCTTCGGACTGACAATCAGGAAGTGGTCAAGCCGTTGCGGATCGTTGAGGACATCGATCCGGACGGTCTTCCGAGTGGGATTCGATTCCAACGTACTGATGTCCCGGACCACACCGATTACCAAGCCTTGGGAAAATCTTGACCAGCCCGGATCATGCAATCTCGCGACCATCCCGACCTCGATCGCGGCCGCTCGATCGACGGTGGTCGTCCAGCCCCCATTGTCCGGCGTGAGTTGGACCGGTACGCCATCGCGGCTTGGCGAGTCAGCGGCCATCTCCTGGTCATTAACCAGCCGCGCGTCAAGCAATCCGAATCCCACCGCGGGACGCACCCATGCGGTGGTCGGACCAACATCCGCCAGAACCCGACCCACCAGGGTGTCTCCTCGATGCACCGCGACGGCACCCGGAAAAATACCCCGGCGAGTTCCTGCGTTCACTCGCAACGGCGAGGCTGGATTACTGGGATCACCACCGATCACATCCACTTCAATGGCCATGAATTCACCAACCCCGCCCGTCGGAGGAAGGCCCCGGAGCGACTTCACCAGCCCTTCGAGTTCACGAACTCGCTCATTGGCGGCATGAAATCGTCTTCGATATTCGTTTCGTTCGGTCTCAAGGAGATCGAACTGCGCCCGATCCGCCAGATCACTTCCATCCACGGTGAGCCAGATGCGTACCGAGGTCGCCACGTCACCCAAGGGTACCAATGGGAGTCGAACGATCTCCGAAAGCCGGTTCGTCCATGGAATGAGCCAGTTGGTGGGCAGAAGCGACAGCACCAACACCACCAGCATTGCCAGTGAGAAAGGGCCCATCAGAACATGACGCGTGCGATTGATCGGGAGCCTCCCGTCGAGCGGCTCAGACTTCGTCGAGGTCTGATTCGAGCGTCGCTTTCCAGTCCTCGAGGCTCTCGAGATAGATACTGGTTCCCCGAGCGACACAAGTGAGTGGATCCTCGGCAACTCGGACGTCGAGCCCGGTGGCGTTGGAGATCACCACTCCCATTCCACGGAGCAGCGCCCCGCCTCCGGCCAACATGATCCCGTTGTCGACCAAGTCCGCCGAAAGTTCGGGCTCGGCGTGCTCCAGCGTCCGGATCACGGCTTCAACGATCTGGTTGACCGGTTCGGTGAGCGCCTCGCGGATTTCGTCGCTGGTGACCACGGTCTTTCGAGGAAGACCGGTGACCATGTCTCGGCCTCGAACTTCCATGTTCATCGTCTCACCGACCGGGGCCGCCGAACCGATTTCAATCTTGATTCGTTCTGCGGTCTGCTCACCGATGGTCAGGCCATAACTTTTCTTCATGTGGCTGATGATCGATTCGTCGAAGTCGTCTCCGGCAACCCGGATGGATTCGCAACTCGCAATGTCCGCCAACGACATGATCGCCACTTCCGTCGTACCACCACCGATGTCCACGATCATGCTGGCCGTCGGTTCCGCGATCGGAAGTCCGGCACCGATCCCCGCCGCCATCGGCTCTTCGACCAGATAGACCTTCCGGGCACCAGCCCGCTCCGCAGAATCAAGCACCGCCCGTTTCTCGACGGCGGTGATGCCGGAGGGAATCGCGATGACGACCCGGGGACCAAAGATCCGACTTCGGCCGTTGACCTTGCGAATGAAGTAACTGAGCATCGCTTCGGTAATCTCGAAGTCGCTGATCACGCCGTCCTTGAGGGGGCGGACCGCCGAGATGGACCCAGGCGTCTTCCCAAGCATGTCCTTCGCGGCCCACCCAACCGCCGTGCCGTTGTTGATGACCCGATTGGTCCCCTTCCGAACCGCGACCACCGACGGCTCGTTGAGAACGATGCCTTCTCCGCGGACGCAGACGAGGGTGTTGCAAGTACCCAGGTCGATGCCCATATCAACGCTGAACCAACCAAGAATGGAATCAAAGAACATGTTTAAGGGTGTCCATGGAGGAAGGACGAATCGACCCAAGCGGCCCCGCGCGGCCCATCAGGAGGATCGGCCACTGCAGACTTTCCGCGAGAATACCCGAGGAGCCAGACGGACGCCGGAAATACAACGTGGGCATCTCTCGATTGAGAGACGCCCACGCGAATGCATCGTCAGGCCGAGCACTGTGGAGTTCGAACTCCAGCCTGCCCGATCTTGGGGTCATTTCACGACGTCGAAGCCCGGGAGGCCAAGGAAGACGTTCTCAAACTGCACCGAAGCAGTCCGGTCGGTCGATGCCTCGACTTGGCTCGTATTGGCCATCGCCACCGAGACCAGCCCGGCGGTGAGGACGAGAAAGGCCGCGAAAAGCAGGCCAGTGTAGACGTCCAAATCGCCTCCGGAACGTCGAATAGGTGCGGTCATGGAGCTCATGGGTGATTCCTTGCGAAACGAGCGGCAATTGCCGATTGAAGAACGCGATCGATTCGAGAACGAGCCTTTTGGCTCACTGACCCTTGCGAGCGATCGCCCGCTGGCCGGATCGGACCGCACCGCGGTTATTGGCATCCTCGAGTTCGACGACGCCGGTGGCCCGGTTCACATCAACTTCGATGATCCTGAGGTTGCCGACGAATCGACTTCCGTCGGCAAGAGTGAGGACCCAGCCTTCCTGAACGCCATCACGGCTGCCCGCGTTGATCTCGGCGAGGACGGATCCTTCTGAACGTCGAACGTTGATAATCGTTGCGGAAAGGTTGCGATCCGCGGGAAGCGTTCCAGCCTGAGCACCAGCCCGGGCCGAGGGAAGCTCGCCGATGTAGGCGACGTATCGCGCGATCTTGCCGACCGCTTGGTCACGCTCATCATTGAGCTGCTGGACTTCTTCCTGAAGCGCCCGGCGGGCAGCTTCTGCGACCTCAAGGTTGGAACGGATAATTCCGAGTTCCTCTTCAAGATCAACCGACTGTCGTTCCGCATCGACGGCACGAGTTCGAAGCGATCGAAGCTCCACGACCAGTGTTTCACCAAGCTTCTGCTGCGCCTGCTGGGTCTCGGCCATCATGCCGATCCTGGCATTGATTTCTTCTTGGCCACTTCGGGCCATGGCGAGTTCACCTTGGAGACGAGTGACTTCCGCGACTTTGCCGTCGCCATTCTTCTGGAGCTCGGCAATTCGAAGTTCCAGTTCTTTGGTCTGGACTGCGGCGGCGGAGGCTTCTGCCATCCGGACCCGCTGCTCGAAGCCGAGGTTTTCAAGGGCGGCGTTCTTGCCTTGGTTGGCAGCCATCCACTTGGTCTTGAACGACTCTTCGTTCATCGCGTTCACCGCTACCAACGGCGTAATCATCACCGCGAGGAGGGAGACTAAAACGATGAAGAGCTTGGTCAGGAGATGCACGGGCGGAGTTCCTTTCTGAGCGAACGGACTGGCGAGCGGCTCGAATCCTTCGAAGCCTGTAGCGGAACAGTTTTTCCGTCGCCCGAAACCGAAGAACGGTTGGGGCTGGAGATCGGATCTGTTCCGCTTCGCCGGAGCGAAGAGTCACACGGTGGTCGAATCGGCAAACCGCCGAAATCAAATCAAGGAGGCCGACACACATCGTCGACCGAGCAGTTGCATGGTGCATCGAGCGGAATCCTCCGGTCGAAGCACCTCTTGAAGCCGTTTCTTGTACCTCTACCGGCCCCCAGTGTCAATCTGGAGCGATTGCCGTGGCCGACCCCCAACTGTCGCGACGGCTCAATATGGAGCCTGCGGCGGCCGTTCTTACCATGGGTTCGATGTCTACCAAAAGACTTTCGAGGGCGGCCAATGCCTCTGGCCCCGGGACGATGCCGAGGATCGCCGCGGCCTGCAAACGGCGACGAGGATCTCTGGCCTTGATCTGGGAAAGAACCACGGTGGAGAGTTGCTCGGGAAGTGGCGGCCCAAGCCGGAACAAGGCCGCCGCGGCCGCCATCTGGATCTCCGGCGGGCGGGCCTGATTGCCACTGGCCACGATCAGGCGGAATAGCATTGATCTGGCCTGTTCGTCACCGAGCCGCCCAAGCATGTCGCAGGCCAGCACGGTGAGCTCCCCCTGTTCCACGGGCGTAAACAATGCAGCGCGAATGGGCTCAATGCTATCTTCATCGCCAAGCCGTACCAAGGCTTCGGCCGCCTGGAGTTCGGTCAATCTGACCCGCATCGCATTCTCAAGGCGCATTCCCTTGCCGAGATTCGACTTGATCACCGGGATGGCACTGGAGTTTCCCATCAAACCCAAGACCAGATAGGCGTTTCCTCGGATCTCCGGACTGTTGCTAAAGACCATGCCGCCGAGCGGGCTCGGATCAACCGACTGGCCAAGGGCGTCGAGGGTGTAGATCGCAGAGGCCCGAACTGAATCCGATGGATCCATCACCAATGGTTCGATCAAGGCCGCGAGCCCTTCGAGCCCCGCGTCGCCCACGGACATCGTGGCGATGAATCGCACCCCGCGGTTCTCGTCGATGAATCCAAGCGGTGCGACCTCGTAGAGCGCCTCGGGATTTCCCTCCAGTGCCTCGAACGCGTTCGCCCGAATGACCGCCTCCGGAAAGGTGACCGCCTGCAACAACCAAGAAGTCGCGCGAGCCGCCGGCGTCGTTCCGGTTAAAACAACGGGACCAGCAGGCTTGGGCCGAGCCGGCCTCGCGACTTCGACCACTTCAACCAACTCGGTCACATCAAAGTCTGGCGAGCGCGTTCCTGTCTCAGCCATTTCCGAGGATGCTTCGATCACCACTACCCGTTGGGGTTGGTCATCTTCGAGGGTCGTCAGACTTTGGTCTCGAGTACTCCACGGCTTCGACTCATTCGGTTCGATGCACGCGGAAAGGAGGAGTCCGGTCAGACCAGCGGACAACAGCAACAGTGACTCTTGGATTCTCATGTCTTTTCACCCTCCCGGCGGTCCTGATTGGACGACTCCACCGTAGCCATTCTCATCGGTTCAACCGACGAACTTCCGCCAATCACCCCCGCGAACGCGAGCATCACCACAAGGATCGCAAGGATACTCCGCCCCGGCCATTGGCCGATCACCGAAAAGAGCGTCCAACGATCATCAAGGTGGATGACCCGGGGTCCGAATATTTCGGTTTGCCGAGGTAAGAGTGGATTCAAGACCCGGCCGGAACTGTCAATCTCACACGAGATTCCCGTATTGACCGCCCGAATCATCGGCACTCGATTCTCGATCGCCCGGAACCGGGCGGCCAGCAGGTGCATCCGCCGAATCCCGTCCGAGTCGCCGAACCAGCCGTCGTTACTGGCGTTGACCAAGAAGCCCGCGACCTTCCGACCGTCTGACCAGACCAGATCCCGGCACAACAACGGCACGGTGTCTTCGAAGCAGATCGGCGTGCCGAAGAATGTGGACTGATCCTCGCCGTTCTGGTCGACCCACTCGACTGGAAATCGAACCATCTGTGTCCCAGCATCGAGATCAAAGGTCATCCCGCGAGCCCCGAAGGCCAGCATCTGCGTCTGCAGCCACGGCCAAGCCGAGATGTAGGGCATGGTCTCACCAAACGGTGTGAGGAACACTTTGTCGTAGCGAAGCGGCGGGGAAGCCGGAAGCTCATCCCCGGCATCTTTGGAAACCACCGGTTCTAAAAGCACCATGCTGTTGTACCGCTGATCCCAGACGAGTTCTCCATCCGCTTCTCGGAGCCCGACGATGGTCGAGGTCCCAAAGAGCATCGGCGTGCCGATCGCATCAGTGAGATCCAATGCCGCGACCGCGAATCGCCTTCCCGGCCAGTATCCGCCCGCCTCCAGCGCTGCCATCGATCCAGCATCGAATCCCGGACCAGGCAACATGGTCTCGGGCCAGATCACCAAATCAACCGCCTGATCATCGCCAACCGCCGACCGCACCGCGGCATAGGTCGCATCCCGGAAGGAGATGAAGTCGCGTTGTTGCTCTTCGATGGTCCAACGAACTTTGTTGGACTGGGGAATATTCGTTTGCAGCGCCATGATCGACGGGCCACGCATCCCCGCGCCCATCGGTCGCACCCGAAGAAAACCGTAGGTCACCACCAGGCCCGCCAAGAAGACCGTGCAAACCACTGCGAACCATCTTCGCGAAGTAGGCCCTCGTCTTAACCAAGCGTCCGCGAGCACCCCTGCGATTGCCGCGGGCAGCACGCCCACCAATTCCATCCCTCCGAGGTCGGCCACCTGGGCGAGCGGAAGCCAGCCGATCAACGGTTGACCGAGCAGGTACCAGGGATACCCATCGAAGAAAATGAAGCCCCGGATGAACTCGACTCCGATCCATGCGATCGGAAGCGTCAATGCCAGCGGAAGGCCCCCGAATTGTTGCCGACGTGCCAGCCGACGAATACAGAGCGCCGCGAGAACCGTCCAAACCGCCAGATACATCGCCATGGCCGGCAGCCCGGCCCCACTGATCTCGCCGACCCACAGATTCAAAACCGCCCAGCCGATCGTCGAGCTTAAAAACGTCCAAAGAACGAGGGTCCGTCGTCGCGCCGCGCTGATGGCTGCGACGGCCAGCGGTGCCAGCGAGATCATCGCCAGCGGCCAAAGCCCAAACGGCGGAAAAGCACCCGCCCAGCAAATGGCATGCAGGCCGGTGAGTGCCGCGACTTTCCATCCGGCGAACCGGGGCTGGGTCTCTGCGGTCATTCGGTCACTTGCCTGCGTAGTCGATGATGCGGCCGATCTCACTTCTGAGGTCGCGACGATGAACGATTCGATCGACGAATCCGGAGTTTTTTACGAATTCGGACGTCTGGAATCCCGGCGGAAGGTCTTGGCGGATGGTGTTTCGAATCACCCGTGGACCAGCGAAACCGATCAGTGCTCTGGGCTCCGCGAGGATCACGTCACCCAGCATCGCGAAACTCGCCGTGACGCCGCCGGTCGTCGGATCCGCAAGCACGGAGATGAACAGTCCGCCCGCTTCGTCGAATCGAGCAAGGACTGCAGAAGTCTTCGCCATCTGCATGAGCGAATACCCCGACTCTTGCATTCTGGCGCCGCCGGAGCAGGAGAAAATCACCAGGGGCAGATCGTGGTCGATGGCGTACTCGGCCGCTCGGGCGAGCTTCTCGCCGACCACGGATCCCATCGAGCCGCCGAGAAACGCGAAGTCCATCGCGGCCAGCACGACTTTTCGCCCTTTGACGAACCCGACACCCGTCAGGCACCCGTCGTTCTCCCCGCTCTTCTTTCGGGCCGCCTCGATCCGGCTTCGATACGTCTTGACGTCAACAAAGTTGAGCGGATCCGACGCCGTGAGGTCTGCGTTGAACGGTTCAAAACTCTCCGGATCGACAATCTGCCGAATACGAACCCGCGCGGATACCCGGTGATGATGATCACACTTCGGGCAAACTTCGAGGCTCGCTTCAAGCGTCTTCCCGAAGATCGTCGCGCCGCACTTCCGGCATTGGACCCAGAGCCCTTCTGGCACCGCCTTCTTGGCAGCGATATCGGCCTGTTCCCACGTCTGTTTCGCCACGGTCATCTCTCGAAATCGCGGAATCGAGTGTCGATGGAATCCCCACGCCGGGGATCAACCGATGCCGGTGAGGATACCAACCACCGATCGCATTCGGAAGATTTCGCTCAGTTTCCCTCGGCTTGAGCGATCGCGTCCAGCACGCCATCAAGCCGGTCCGTGACATCGGCGGGAATCGCCCAGGTCTCAACCCGAGCTCGACCTTCCATCCAACGCCGCGGATTTCCTTCCGGGAGCCCCGCCAAAGCGGTCCGCAGGAAACCTCCCGCGAGATCGTGGACCACAATTCCCACGGCCTCGGTTCGATTGCGATGGAGAATCTCCCGCCCCGCTTCGATGAGTCGAACTCGAGCGTCCAGAAAAGGCTCGCCATCTGGTGGCATCAAGGCCGACGGGTCTTCTTCCCACTGCCGAGCTCGTCGTTCGAATCGATCGCGGAGTTCTTCCAGCGTGATGCCCGCCAGCACGCCAAGGGCCGGATCTGCCAACTCGTCGTTGCCCTGCCGGCGGCTTCCCAACGCCGTGGCGGCAAGCTGGGCCGTCGAGACCGCAGACTGATCGAGGGGGTGATGGATGACCCGAGGTCTGGGGAACGGATACGAAGATGCCCGCTCGACCGCCTCCCGGGTCGCCGCTTCACCGGCCAGGGTCAAAGGCAGATCCTCATCGCCTCGAAGTCGATCTTCCGCATCCCACTCATTCTCGCCGCAACGAATGAGCCAGAGAACCCTGGTTCGACGACTCCCGAACATCAGCTGCCACCACCGTTGCGGAGCGCCTCGATGGAACCCGCATAGTCGTCACCGCCGAAGATCGCCGTCGCCGCGACCAGCACGTCACATCCGGCCTCTCGAACCGCCGGGGCGTTCGCCGGCGCGACCCCTCCGTCCATTTCAAGACGTTGCGTCGGCCCGAGCCGAGCGGAGAGGGCTCTGGTTTTTTCTAACACCGAGTCGATGAATGACTGGCCGCTGAAACCTGGATGAACGCTCATGACGAGCACCAGATCGAAGCACTCCGCGACGCCATCGAGTGCTTCCAACGGCGTTTCAGGATTGATCGCGATCCCCGCGGACATACCGAGGCGATGACAGCGATCTCGAAAGGCCGTGGGATCTTCCAGCACTTCGATGTGCCCGGTGCAGTGATCGGCGCCCGCCTTCGCGAACGGCTCGAGAAACGATGCCGGATCAGTCAGCATGAGATGAACATCGAGGAAGGCCGCAGGCGCCCCTCGTCGAACCGCAGCGCACACCGCAGGTCCCATCGACAGGTTTGGCGCGAAGTGCCCGTCCATCACATCAACATGGAGTGTGTCGGCCCCTGCATCGAGCGCCGCGTGGCAATCCAATGCAAGCTTCGTAAAATCTGCGGAGAGAATCGACGCACTGACCAGCGTGCTGACGTCCGGTCGCGTGAGGAGATTAGAGACACCGGTCGCGATATCGGTCATGAAGTGATCACCTTCGTATGACGGAATCAAAACGGCCGACCCCCGAGGAGGGAGCCGGCCATTAACTTCGTGCTTCCAGCGTAGATCAACGCCGAGCAGCGCCGGGCCGTTTGGCTTGGCCTCGGTAGATATCAAGGTTTCGCTTGAATTCGGGCTTCAAGTCGGGATTCGCGGTCATCCACGCCTGCATCTGCTCCCGGATCGCTCGGTTGGCGTCACCTTCTGCGAATGCAACTTTGGCCGATACCGCGAGGGCTTCGGGGTCTCTTGCCCCAGCTTTCTGCAACATGGCGTCCGCAGCCTCTCGAGCCGCTTCAATGTTGCGAACTTCTTCATCAGGATCGGCGGCGGTCATGACCGCGATCATCCCCAGCGCGCCTGGATCATCGCTGTACATGTCGATCATCTCAGCAGCCCAGAGGTCCGCGGAGGCTGAATCATTCTGCTCAGATGCCATGAGGCGATACTTGTCGAGCGCGACTTGCACGAAGACACCGTTGTCGAGTGCGATCACATCATCCATGTGCTGATAGGCGTCGCCATAGTTGCGAACCTTGGCGGCCCGATCCGCCGCGGCGAGCTTCGGGGCCGCCTTCTTCATCAACGTTGGGCTATATCGTCCCGCCACAACCTTGGCGAGAACCTCCTCGAATTTCGGATCCATCGGATGGCCGATATATGCGATCGAGTTGTCGTTGGCGACGATGAAGGCCGAGGGAATTCCCTTCTGACCGGCGGCATCAAAGAAGTTTCGCTTGACCCCTCCGTCGATCGCCACCGAATAGCTCATACCGTCGCCCTTGCCCCGGACGAAACTTCGGACTTTCTCGACGGCCTTGACTTCATCAGACACACCGATGATCGACAGGCCTTTGCCCTTATATTTCTTGTAGAGATCGTTGAGGTGGGGAATCGACTGGCGGCAGGGGCCGCACCAGGTCGCCCAGAACTCAACCACATATGGCTTTCCAGCCCCCACCGTGGTTTCGCCTTGGATCCATTCCTTGACTTCGACGGCGGGCGCCTTGTCTCCGACTTTCAATTCGGCGGCAAGGGTCGAAGATGCGAGCACCGCGGTCGCGGCAATGGTGAAGATCTGATGGAACATGCTTGGTCGTCTCCTGATCGGACGCTTTCAGAATGAGAACACGATCATGAATCCGGCCCCGGAACGCCGGTGATCGACCCTCTAGCCTACCCGCCGCGAGGCCCGAAAGCCACGCCGCACAGCGGAACGACGCCTTCGAGGGTGATTCACGCCAGATCAAGCGTGTCCACGCCCGGCATCGGCCCACCCTCCAGCATTCGCAAACTCGCACCTCCTCCGGTCGAGACATGCGTAAAACCGGCCCCGAGGCCGAGATCATTCACCGCCGCCGCGGTGTCCCCACCGCCGACGACCGACGTAGCGCCCGCGATCGTGGCCTCGATCATCGCGTTCGTGATCGCCAGCGTGCCTTGATCGAACGGAGGAATCTCAAACAATCCCATCGGCCCGTTCCAGACCACCGTTCGCGCCGCTCGCACCGCGGCTGAGAATGAATTGATCGATGCCGGCCCGATATCCAAACCCATCAGACCACTTTCGATATCCGGACCGGAAACCGTGGTCTCAACGCCAGCCGCCGGCGCCGCGGCGCAGACGAAATCGACCGGCAGGAGGAGTGTGGTTGGCGTCGCGTCAACGGCGTCAATGATGGCGCGGGCTTCCTCGATCATCGATGCTTCCACGAGACTCCGACCGGTGTCATGCCCCATCGCCCGGAGGAGCGTGAAGGCCATGGCACCGCCGACCACGAGCGTGTCTACTCGGCCCGCAAGGTGCCGGATCGTCGCCAGCTTGTCGGAAATCTTCGCGCCTCCGAGGACGGCGACGAACGGACGCTCGGGCGAATCGATCGCGCCGCTGAGATACTTCAGCTCCGCCTCCAGCAATCGGCCGGCGGTTCGAGGCCGCCCTTCCATGGCTTGAGGCACCGCAACCATCGACGCGTCGGCACGGTGCGCCGCCCCGAAGGCGTCCTGGCAGTACACGTCTCCGTAGATGGCAAGGCGGGCCGCAAAATCGACGTCACCCTTTTTCTCGGCCGCGTGAAAACGTAGATTTTCCAGCAGGATGACTTCGCCCGAGCCGATCGAAGCGACCGCCGCCCTCGATGCATCGTCGAGGCAATCATCACTCGGCAGATTCACCGGTCGATCTAGAAGTTCCGACAACCGGACCGCGGCGGGTGCCAGCGAGAAGGCCGATTCAAAACCGTTTCCCGAAGGCCGCCCGAGATGACTCATCAGCACGCATGACCCACCTCGATCAAGAATCGATTGAATGGTGGGTATTGCGGCCCGGATCCGGCTGTCATCAGAAATCTCGCCGTCGGAGATCGGCACGTTGAAATCGACCCGTACCAAGACGGTTTTCCCCGACACTTCGATGGCATCGATGGTCGTTCGAGCGGCGCTGGGCAAGAGAATCTCCTCGGTGTTTCATCAAGTGGATGCAAACGCGGCGACGTTGCGTACCCGCGCGGGGTTCGATGGTATCGACGTCCAGAGCGTGGGGTCGCTACCGTCACAGCGAGTGATCCATGATTCGCCCGAAAACCTCCAAGCGTCGCTTCCGGACGCCCCACCGCTCCGGCCGATCATTCTGTTGCTCGGCCCCACCGGAAGTGGCAAGACCGCCTTGTCGATCGAGCTGGCGAACACCCTCCCCCACGGCGGCGAGTGCGTGCTGGCAGATTCCATGCAGGTCTATCGAGGTATGAGTATCGGCACCGCACAGCCCACTCAATCGGAACTCGATTCAGCGCCTCACCACCTGTGTGGCTTTGTTGATCCACGATCCGCCGAATTCACCGTGCGGAGCTGGTTGGATGCCGCCGAAACGGCGATCCGCGACATTCGATCGCGCGGCCGCCATCCCATCGTCGTCGGCGGTACCAACCTTTATATTCGAGCCCTCCTCGAAGGCGTCTTCGAAGGCCCCGGCCGGAATGATGCCCTCCGAGCCGAACTCGAACAGGTTGACGCCGCCGAACTCCATGACCGGCTTGCCGTCATTGATCCGGAATCAGCCCAGAGAATCCATCCCAATGATCATCGCCGACTCGTCAGAGCGATCGAAGTGCACGAAGCAACCGGCATCCCACTCTCGACCCAGCAGCAGGAATGGTCCGATACCGTCCGCGGGCGACCTGATACGCGGGTACTGATCCTCGACTGGCCAGTGGAGGCCTTGAATCGTCGGATCAACGCGAGGGTCAAGACCATGATCGATTCTGGCCTGCGAGAAGAGGTGCAGCAGCTCCAAGCAGAAGGCGGGCTCGGCCTCCAGGCACAAGAGGCGGTTGGCTATCGGGAGATTCTCTATCACCTTGAAGGCCGGTATTCGCTCGCAGAGGCCACGGAGCAGATCAAGATCAGAACTCGTCGTTACGGCAAACAGCAACGAACCTGGTTGCGGCGATTCTTAGCGGTTCCAGGGGCCATCCGGCTTGAGCCTGAAGGAACCACGGTCGAAGATCTGGCCCAGAAGGCGATCCTCAAGCTCGCAGACCAAGCCTGAAGACCTCGCGAACAATTTTTTCTCGACTTAAAAAGGCGCAGTCTCTGCCGAAACCCCCTTTTTAGGCAATGAGAGGGCGTTTTTTGTTTCGGGCTTGACGAAACCCCATCCGTAATCTTTCAATGTCGCCCCCCTAGCTGGCCGAATCGACCTGCGTCAGCCCCCTTTCTTTGTCCCCTCCAGTCCCCGGAGTGGTGAATATCACCACACCCCGGACGTCGATCGTCGAAGTACCCCAATGGCCAAGAAGAAGACCACCAAGAAGTCCACCGCCAAGAAATCGCCATCCAAGAAGACGGCGAAGGCGGTGACCAAGAAGAAGACCACGTCGACGACAACGACGAAGAAGACGTCGAAGAAGACGTCTAAGAAGACCACCAGCTATCCCGCACCGCCGTCCGCGGCGGGAAAGCAGCTGGTGATCGTGGAAAGCCCGGCGAAAGCGAAGACCATCAACCGGTACCTCGGTCCGGAGTTTGTGGTCACCGCGTCAGTGGGACACGTTCGAGACCTGCCGAGCAAGGCGCCCAAGGGTTCGAAACAACCGGTGCCCGGCGTTGATCTCGAAAACGACTTCAACCCCACCTACGAAGTTCTCGAGGCAAAGAAGAAGACCGTCTCTGATCTGAAGAAGGCCGCCAAGGGCGCCACGGAGATCTGGTTCGCGACCGACCTTGACCGGGAAGGCGAGGCCATTGCATGGCACCTTGCCAACATTCTCGGCGTCAAACCGGATCAGGCCAAGCGAGTGGTGTTCAACGCGATCACCAAGAGCGAAATCGCCCGTGCCTTTGAAAAGCCCAGACCCATCGACGAATACAAGGTGAATGCTCAACAAGCCCGCCGGATCCTCGATCGGATTGTGGGATATCAAGCCTCCCCGCTGCTCTGGAAGAAAGTTGCCCGCGGGCTCTCCGCCGGCCGGGTGCAGTCGGTCGCGACCCGGCTCATCGTCGAGCGTGAACGCGAGATCGACGTTTTTGTTCCTGATGAGTCATGGGAGGTCGGCGTGAAGCTCGCGCTCGATCCAACCACCGCCCCAGCACTGGCCGAAGGCTGGAAGACGTTCATGACCTCGCTCGATGACAAAGGCAAGGGCCCGACGATCAAGCGACAGAACGCCTGGCTTTCCGACCATCGAGGCCTGCGAACCGAACTGGTTGAAGTGAGCGAAGGCCGCTTCTCCGTCGGCTGTACCTCAGAGGCGATCGAAGACCTCTCGAAGCCCATGATCACGGTCGCTGAGGCGGTCGGGATGACCAACGTCACCATGTCCACCGAGGAGGATGCCGCGGGCAAAGGCCCCGCCCGGTTCCGCCGATCGGTTCAGGGCGTCCTGGACACCGCGACCCGCTACGCCGTGGAGTCAGTCGAAACCACTCGAAAGAGCTCCAGACCGTTCGCCCCGTTTATCACCAGTTCCCTCCAAGTCTCAGCCAGCAATGTCCTCGGATTCGCGACGGATCGAACCATGCGGATCGCCCAGATGCTTTATCAAGGCATCAATGTGCCCGGCGAAGGCCTGGTCGGACTCATCACCTACATGCGAACCGACTCGACCCATCTGTCTGCAGATGCCATCGCGCTGGCTCGCGACTACGTCTCCGAGCGGCACGGTAAAAATTACCTCCCGGACAAGCCTCGTTTTTACGGGTCGAGCAACAAGGACGCGCAGGAGGCTCACGAGGCGATTCGGCCCACGGACCCTCGGCGAACGCCGGAACAACTTGCCTCGACGCTCAACGAGGAACAACTCAAGCTCTACCGACTGATCTGGAATCGATTCGTCGCCTGTCAGATGACCGACGCCCAGTGGGACTCGACTGCGGTCAAGTTCCGTCGGTCCGATCGAAACACCGGCGCGGTACTCAAAGCCAACGGCCGCGTACTGGCATTCGACGGCTGGACGCGAGTCGGCGGCATTGCGGCGAGCGATGAACAGGTCTTACCCTCCTTCGAAAAAGGCGATCAGACCACACCCTTCGCCATCGATCCTCGACAGAAGTTTTCCAGCCCGCCAGCGCGATACAACGAAGGCTCGCTGGTCAAGAAGCTCGAGGACGAGGGGATCGGACGCCCTTCGACTTACGCATCGATCATCAAGGTAATCCAGACCCGAAACTACGCGGTACAAGAGGACCGTCGGTTCTTCGCCACCGACCTCGGCGAAGTGGTCACCGACAAGATGGTCGAGGCGTTCCCGCGACTGATGGACTTCGGCTACACCCGAGATCTCGAGAAGCGTCTTGATGCCATCGAAGAGGAGCACGTCGAATGGCGGGACATGCTCCGAGACTTCTACGGGCGCTTCAGCGAATCCCTCGCGCGGGCTCATGAAGAGCTCGGCCACGCCAAGGCTGAGATCCAACCGGCCCCCTACGCCTGCCCGAAGTGCGCCGCGATGACCTGTTACCGATTCGGCAAGAACGGGCGATTCCTGAGTTGCACCGCGTATCCAGAATGCGACTACGCCGCGCCAATCGACCGAACGGGTCGGCCGCTCCTCCCCGAGATGGTCGATATCAAGTGCCCCGACGACGGATCGCAACTCATCCTCCGAACGGGCCGTTTCGGAAAGTTCATGGCGAGCCCCAACTACCCCGACGTGAAATTCGTACTGAATCTCGACAAGAAGGGCGGGTTGAAACTCCCTTCCCCACCGCCGGTGGTGACTGATCTCATCTGCCCGAAGTGCGAGGAAAAACCCATGAATCTTCGCGACGGCAAACGCGGTCCGTGGCTTGGTTGCAGTGGTTTTCCGAAGTGCCGGGGCCGAGAAGGCTTCGCAAAACTCGAGGATGCCGTTCGAGAGAAGCTCGAAAAGGATCTCCAGCAGCACTTGAAGGACAACCCCATGCCGGTGATCACCCGCATGGACGGAACCCCCATCGAGGCCGGTACGCCGATCGCTGACCTCGTGGTTCCGGGCCTGCTGCAGGACCTTCCGATCCACCCCGATGCCGTCGCCGACACGAGTTCCCGCAAGGCGGGGTGACCAAACTCTAAAACGACTCATTGTCGGTCTCAATTGAAGATCGCCCGCGGCCACTTGGCCGCGGGCGATCTTCAATTTCAATCCGCAGGTTCCGCTCGCCGACTTGGCGACGAGGCCGGATGCCTACTCCGAGACCGGGTCGTCCGATGCCGAAGACTTCGCCGAATCATCAGTGAAGGCAACGATCACCAGAACCGCTGCCAGCGCACCGACGATCGCGAGCGTCCACCAGATGGCCGGGTAACTGGTTCCGGTTCCGGTTTCGGGGAAGGTGATCCCCACCCAATCCGTCAGGATCCCCCGCCACCAAGTGGTGATTCCACCGGCATTCGCCACGGCCTCGCGGCTGCCGCCGACGACATCAAGCCAACCGTTCAAGAACCCCGAGAGGATGGGGCCGATTCCGAGAATTGCGATCCCGAAGGCGGTTTGTGCCGAGTGCCTGGCTCCCTTCGGCGCCGCCCGATCGATGAACATGAAGGCGGCCGCGAAGAAGAATGCGAAACAGAAGCCGTGCAAGGCGATGCCGATGAACGCCAGGTTCTTGTCCCCGTCGGTCGCCCATGCGAAGTCTGCGAAGCGAAGGAAGTACGCGATCGCCCCGAGGGTGATCACCAACCGGAAGCCGAGCCGTTTCAAGAACCAGCCGAGCACCCCGAGCACGAAGATCTCCACGATCTGGCCGACACTCATGACGGCGCCGATGTCGCCCTTGGGAAACCCGATCGACTCGAGCCAAGGACCGGTCCGGACGAAGTAGACGTTGTGGATCATCGAGATCGCAAGCGAAGCGATGGTCAGGACCAGCACGCCGCGATACCGGAGAAGCCCGAAAGCCTCGAGAAAGGCGAGCGGATGCGAGGTGCTCTTCGATGGTCTCGTCCGCGGAAGCAGCACGAAGGCAAAGAAACCATAGAGAATCGAAATGACACCGGAAAACACCAACGCGTTGGCGATGAGCGCGTTCGCGTTGGGTTTCGGATCACCTTGGAAGAACCAGGGCATCCAAGTCAGCGTCACGTTGGTGTTGAGATAGAGAAGCCCGAACAGCGTGCTCGAAACGATCCATCCGACCGTTCCCCAGATGCGGACGCGTGGGAACGAGGTGTCAGGGTCGGAAAGATTGGCGAAACAGATCGAGTTCGTCAGGGCGATGGTCGGCATGTAGCAGATCGAATACGCCACCGAGAGCAGCATAAACGGCAAGAAGTCAGTGACGTATGCCAATCCGACATTGATAACGCCGCCCGCCAGCAACAGGAGGCCCAGCGCAATCTCCGCATTTAAGAACCGATCTGCGATCTGTCCCGCGATGAAGGGAGCGGTGATGGCGCCGGAGGCCGCGGCCACGCCGAGAATCCAGCCGACGTCGGCACCGGTAAAGCCGAGCCCGCCGTCATCCGGGGTCGCCATCAAGTAGATCGCCAAAACGGGGAGCCAGATGCCCCAAACCGCGTACTGAAGGAACATCATGATCCCAAGGCGGATTTTGGGTCCACCATCGGAGGTGGGTTGGGCTACGGATGCATTGCTCATCGGTCGTATCTCCGAATGTCGATCTCACATCGCGTCCACGGGACGCCGAAGGAGAAACTTGGCCGAATGCTAACCACGGGATCATTTGTCTGCCAAAACGACGGCTCCGCCGGGGTTCAACCACGTACAATCGCACCATGAGCTACTTTCGAAGAGCAACCAGGCAAGTGACCGTCGGTGACGACCGTGTGGGACGCGTCCAGATCGGTGGCGACGCCCTCCCGTCGGTTCAATCCATGACTTCCGGCTACACCCACGATATCGATGGATGCCTCGCGGAGATCCAGAAGCTGGCGGAAGCGGGTGCCGACATCGTTCGAGTCGCGGTGCCGGAGCGAAAAGACACCGAGGCGCTCGTTGAGATCATGAAACAGACGCCGGTACCCATCGTGGCCGACGTCCACTTTCATTTCAAACGGGCCCTCGAATCGGTCGAAGCGGGCGTGCACAAGATCCGGCTGAACCCTGGCAATATCAGCGATCGAGATCAGGTCAATGCGGTGATCGACGCCTGTAAGGCCGCGGGCATTCCGATCCGCATCGGCGTGAACGAAGGATCGATCATCGAGCGAAAGGACAAGCAGAAGCGACTCGAAGAGCTCGGCGCTTACTTCGAAGGCCATCGCTCCGGGCGCTTGCTCGCCATCATGGTCGCGAAACTCGAGGAATACCTCGACATTTTCGAGGCCCGCGATTTTCACGATGTCGTGATCAGCGCGAAGTCGATGGACGCCCGTCTCGTCATCGACGCGTACACCGAGATTTCCAAGCGATTCGACTACCCCCTTCACCTCGGCGTGACCCATGCTGGCACCCGAGGAACCGGCGCCATCCGCTCCATCGCGGCACTCGGCACGCTGCTCGCCAACGGCATCGGCGACACCATCCGGATCAGTTACGCGAGCGATCCGGTGTATGAGGTCGAAGACGGGGTCGAACTTCTGTGTTCTCTCCACATGCGGGAACGTCAAGGAATTGAGCTCATCGCGTGCCCGACCTGTGGTCGGATTCAGGTCGACCTCTTCACCCTCGTCGAAGATGTGAAGAAGACTCTCGATGCGGAGATCACCATGCCCATCAAGGTGGCGGTGATGGGATGCATCGTCAACGGCCCCGGCGAAGCCGAAGGTGCCGACGTGGCGGTCTTCGCCGGTGATCGACGTGGCATCATTTATGTGCAGGGCGAGAAGGTCGCCAACGTTCCCGAGGCCGAGATCCTCGATCGACTTCTCGCCGAGTGCAAAGGTTTCGAAGCTCGGGTTCTGGCTGGCGAGGCGACCCTGGGCGAGAAAGTCGTCAATATCGTTCCACCCGATCCGATCGGCGAACTCGGCTCCGGAGTCCAGAAGATTCAGGCTGGTCTGGTCGAGCGAATCACCATTGAAGGTTCTTGACCCAGAGGCCAGAATCCCCCTTCCGGGGATTCGTGGGGTAGCATTCAATCTGCCGGGAACCGTCGATCGGTCCCCTGCGGAATCTACCCCGACCCGTTTTTTCGATCCGGCAATGCCGGCATTGCAGTCCATCCGCCAGAATCCGGCATTCGGAACTCAAGGACACTCATTTGATGACTCTCCCGGCCAAAAATCATCACGCCCGACCGCGGGGTTTCACGATCGTCGAAATCCTCGTGGTCGTTGGCATCATCGCCGCGCTGATGGGTCTGATCCTGGCCGGCCTTCAAGCCGCCGGAAGAACCACTCGACGGACCGAAGAGTTGAGCACGCTTCGACAACTCCATCTCGCCTGGGCGAGTTACTCCGCAAGCAATAACGACTACGTGATGCCCGGATACCTCGACGAGTCGGCGCAGGAACGATGGAACGTCAAGTATCGATACCAAGTCAGCGGCCGAATCGATCCGACGATCTGCCAGACCTACCCATGGCGTCTGCTTCCTTATCTCGACTGGGGTTACGAGCCGATCCTCGGCTACCAGCCGGATGAGAACGACAACATCCCATCCAAAGGTAAGACCGGCGTGATCGAGCCCGAAGCCTTGGAAGTCGCCGACCAACCTTGGTTCGGCTACAACGCCTACTACGTGGGAGGCTGGTGGGAGACGAACTCCAGCGGCGACATCCGATGCCGATTCTCTAACTCGACTTGGGCACAAAACAGCGGTACCGGAACCCCCATTCAGACCAAGGGCAAGCTTGTTCTTCGGACAATCGGCCGCGCCGCTCAGGGGAGTTCGTTGATCCTCTTCGGCGGATCCACGTTCCGCGGCCCCGGCATCTACCGGGAAGACTCGACCTTTCTCAATGGCGCTCCCTGGATCACCCCGCACATCCTCGCCGACCAGATGATCTGGAATCCGTACACCGGGATGATCGGCGGTGTTGATACCGCTTCGACGAGCCTCATCGGCGACATTCTTGGTGGGCCCGCCTCTCTGCTCAATGTCCCGCTGACCCTCGGTGCCGGCGGCATTGACTTGGAAGTCTTTTCCGCCCAGGCGATCCCCTACCGGCGACACGGCTCGGTGAGCGTTGTTCATCTCGATGGCAGCACGGCCGGCGAAGGGATCGGAAACCTGACCGATCAACGTCGATGGATCAACGCGGCCCATGATGGCTTCGGAAATCCCAACGCATTCACGCACACGCCGGATTGATGCCACTCGAAATCCCCGATCGGGAATCGAGCCGGAACATCAACCGAGTTCGACGATCTCCAGCGACGCGACGGTAACGTCGTCGGAGAAGGCGTCGCCCCCGGCGAAGGTTCGAAGCGCCTCCATGACCCGATCAACGTCTTCCGAGACCGAGCTGCTGCCCTCGAGTGCGGCCTGCGTCCGTTCGACCCCGAACTGCGTTCCAGAATCATCTGGCTCTTCCGCCACCCCGTCTGAGTAAAGAAGAATGCGATCACCCGCTTGAATTTGGTGCTGTGACTCGCCGAAGGGAATGCCTTCGACGGCGCCGACGGGTGGTCCGCCCTCCGACTCGATCACCGATGATTTTCCATTCCGCAGCAACAGCGCGTATCCATGACCGGCATCCACGGTGCAGAGCGATTCTTCCTTGGTATCGATCACGGCGAGAAACAACGTGCTGAATTCATTCGAGGCGGTATGGCGACTGACGAATTCGTTAAGCCGATCGATCGCCGGCGACGGCGCCGCTCCGGAACTGAAGTAGGCGGCGAGCGAGGCCTGGATCACCGCCATCAACATGCCCGCAGCGGCCCCCTTTCCGGCAACGTCACCGAGGAAGAAAGCGGTGCGGCCCTCCGAAATCTCGGTAAATCCGAAGAGATCCCCCGCCACCACCCGACCGGGCTGGGCATGCATCGCGTAACGAATACCCGCCACTTCACCGGTCGGCGACGGCATGATCCGCTCCTGAACACTCCGGGCCGCCTGAATCTCCTGCAGAAGCCCTTCCTGTCGGCGCTCGAGTTCTTGCCGTTGGAGATTTCCCAAAGCCAGGCCGTGCAGACGAGCAATCGCCGCGCAGTACGCCGCATCATCGATCGCATCCGCACTGGAATCCGTGGCATCGAGGTAGATCAAACCGGCGATCGACGCGCCGGCCCGAACGGGCGTGCAGATCGCCGACTGGACCCCGCCCGCGACGATGCTCACGGCCTGGGAAAGATCCTGCTCGCTCGAGAGACGGACCGTCTCCCCTCGGCGTGCCGCCGCGATCAGTGTGCTGCTGAATGGCCGAATCTCCGCGGACTGCCCCATGCATCCGATCACCTCGACCCGCCCGTCTTCGTCAATCGGGCGAAGAATCGCGGCGCGACCGAATCCTGTCCCGTCAAGCAGGATCTCCAGGACGCATTCGACGAGTTCAGCCTGATCACGTGCTTCGCTGATCGCCCCCGCTCGATCCATGAGTAAGCCAAGCCGCTTCGCCGCCAGGCTATTCAATTCACGATGAGAGATCTGCTCGACCTGCCCCGCATCATCGCCACGCTCGTCAAGCGCAATGACCGACGCCTTGGCGGTCGCTGAATGTCCACCGATTCGAACGCGGTATTCGTGCGGTGGGAAGGCGAGGCGATCGCCGTGATCGATCTCCACCGGCTCTTCGGCCTTCAACTGTTGCCCGTTGAGGAAGGTGCCGTGCCGACTTCCGGCATCGATCAGTAGCCATCGCCCGGACTCAAATTGAATTCGCGCGTGACGCCTCGACACCGACGGATAGGGAAGGATGATCTCGGAGTCTGGATCACGACCGACGCGCAACAGAAACGCCTCAGAAAAATTGAACGGACCAGCCAGATCGGGATCCAAGGGCAGGAGTTCGAATTGAAGCGATGCTTCTTGTTTCATCAGCTCGACTTACGTCCTGCCAAGCCGGCAATGGCGCTGGTGGCCAGGGATTCGAGTCGCCCAATCGCGCGATCCTGCTTGCCTCGGAAAAGCATGTAGGGAAAGAGTGCGAGCAACGCGACCACCAGGCCAGTCGCCGTGGTGATCAAGGCCTCCGCAATTCCGCCCGAAACCTGGTTGGGATCAGTAATCGTCGCATCGCCGCCAAGCAGTTCGAAACTTTGGATGATCCCGATCACCGTGCCGAGGATGCCGAGCATCGGCGCCGCCGTCACAATCGTCGAGAGCATCAAGAGGCCTCGCTCGAATCTCGGCCTGATCTCTTCCGAAAAAACGGCCGCGGTCGCCTCATCAATCTGATCTTGGCTCCCGATCATGTCTCTCGCCAGGCTTGCATACGGAGAGCCGTCTCCATCGACCAGCCCGGCGATCCGGGATCGATCACCCCGACGCAACGCCTCCGCGAGTCCTCGATAGCGACTTCGGCCTCGCCGAGAATCAAGCCGCAGCCAGAAAATCCCTCGTTCCAGCACGATCGAGACGGTCACCACGCTCAGGAAGAGCAACGGCCACATCACGAGTCCGCCTCGTTCCATAAATGAGAGGAATGCATTGATCGGTGTCATGCGGGAAATCATACGGGCTACGCAAAGACGGATCTGGTGATGGATCGAGATGACTTCCCCGGTAGAATGCCTTCATGTCGTCCCCAGCGCCTCATCCTCCCCCAGTCGCCGAGGACTCCATGGACCAATCGTTTCTCGGAATCATTGAAGCTGGTCTGCAAGCCGCCATCGAATCAAGAAATCTGGCCCCCGCCCTCGATGAAGCGACTCGATACGCGTTGCTCGGAGGCGGCAAACGACTCCGGCCGACGCTCACGCTCCAGTCATGCGTCGCGGCCGGCGGATCACCCGCCGACGCGCTTCCAGCCGCCGTGTCACTCGAGTGTGTCCACGCCTTCAGCCTCGTGCACGACGACCTCCCCGCACTCGACAATGATGATCTCAGACGCGGCCGAGCGACGGTTCACCGGGCGTTCAGCGAAAGCAACGCGATTCTGGCAGGCGATTCACTCCTGTGCATCGCGGCGGAAGTCGTGCTGGAAAGCCCACGAAACACCACCCTCATCGCGAAGGAGGTTCTCGAAGCCACGAGACTCATGATCGACGGCCAGTCTTACGACACCGACGGTACGTTTCGGGCTGACCTCACGGATGAGGAAGCCCGACTGCGGCTCATTCATCAACTCAAGACCGGCGCGTTGATCCGAGCGGCCTGCCGATGCGGTGGGCTCGCGGCCGATGCTGATCCGGTCGTCCTCGATCGACTTGACCGTTTCGGTGCCGCGCTGGGACTGATGTTCCAGATCGTCGATGACGTCCTCGACGAGACCCAGACCACCGCGCATCTTGGAAAGGCGGGCGGAAAAGACCGAGCCGCGGGGAAACGGACCTTCCCGGCCATTCTTGGCCTCGATGCCAGCCGAGCGGAGATTGCCCGCCTCGCCCGCGTGGCCCGCGATGAATTGAGCTCGATGGGACCGAGCGCCGACCCGCTCCGAGAACTCGTCGATTTTCTGGCATTCCGGACCAACTGACCAGAGTCCTGCTTGATACCGCTGAAATCCGCCGAAGCGTGCTTCTGGGCCGCTATAGTGAGACTTTCCTAGAATCTCGGGTCGATGGCGTTTGAATCGTCATCCGACTCCGCCTTGACGCCTTTTTCCCCATCGGAACTTCGAATGGACCTCGAATTACTCGCTGGAATCCGAACCCCTCAGGATCTCAAGCGAATCCCCATCGAGCGGCTCCCGGAACTGGCCGCCGAGATCCGTTGGGCGATCTGCAACCAGATCCGGAAAAGCGGCGGACACCTGGCACCAAATCTGGGCGTGGTCGAGCTGACTATTGCGATGCATTATGTGTTCGACTTCGGACATGACCGCTTGCTCTTCGATGTCGGCCACCAGTGCTATCCCCACAAACTTCTGACCGGACGGCTCGGAATGCTAGAAGGCCTGCGGACCCGCAGCGGCATGTCCGGGTTCCCCGAACCGCGTGAGAGCGACTTTGATCTCTTCGCGGTGGGTCACGCCGGCACCGCCATCTCGACCGCCGTGGGCATGGCCCGAGGCGACACGCTCAACGGCGAAGGATGGTCCGAGGAATCCACCGACGGGCGTCGCGTGGTTTCGATCATCGGCGACGCGTCGATCGTGAACGGTCTCGCGATGGAAGGCCTGAATAACGCGGGCACCTTAGGCCGACAGTTTCTCGTGGTCCTCAACGACAACGGCATGTCGATCGCAAAGCCACAAGGTGCCGTGGCCGCCTACTTCGACCGCGTTCGATTGAGTAATTCCTACGGCGGTTTCAAGAAAGCTGCCAAGGAGATCGCCAAGCATATTCCCGGCGGCGAAACGCTCTCGGATCTCTACCACCGCATGGGCGAGATGAGTAAGGCGTTAATCTCTGAAGACACTTGGTTCGAGAAGTTCAACATCGTCACCGTCGGCCCGGTCGATGGGCACGACATCCCGACGCTGATCGACCTCTTCAACGAGGCGGCGAGATTCGATCGCCCGATGGTGCTGCACGTCAAGACGGTCAAGGGCAAGGGATATACCTTCGCGGAGGGTGACGCCACGGCGTTTCACTCTCCCGGCGCGTTCGAAGTCGTTGACACTCCCGACGACGACAACCTCGAACGCGAAGGCTGCCGCGTCGAAATCAAGAAATCCGGACGGTCGTTCACCGCGGCCTTTGCAGACGGGCTCACCGACCTCATGGCTCGGGACGAAAAAGTTGTCGCCTGCACCGCCGCCATGCCGGACGGCACCGGTCTGACCAAGGCCATGCGGACCTACCCGGATCGAACTTGGGACACCGGCATCTGCGAAAGCCACGCGATGGACATGATGGCCGGAATGGCCAAGACGGGGCTCAAACCGTTCTTCGCGGTCTATTCGACCTTCCTGCAGCGAGCATTCGATCAGGCGTTCCAGGAAGTCGCTCTTCAGGGGCTCGCCGTTCGGCTCTGCCTCGATCGCGCGGGCTTCGTTGGCGGCGACGGCGCCGTCCATCACGGATTCTGCGACATCTCCCTGTTGGCCCCCCTTCCGAAGGCCGCGATCACGGCCGCGATGGACGAGCCGTCGCTGCTGGCGGCGCTCGACTTCATGGCGGGATACGACGCCGGTCTCTCCGCGGTGCGATACCCGCGCGACAACGTCAGTGATCTCTTTGCCGACCAACCCTGCCCGCCCTTCGAGCTGGGCAAGGCTCGGGCACTAGTGACGGCAGCCGATCCCGATGTGGCCATTCTTGGCTTCGGCGTGATGGCCCTGACCGGCATGGACGTCAAGACCGAACTCGGGGACGAGTATTCGACCAGCGTCTACGACGCCCGATTCGCCAAACCGGTCGACGAAACGCTGCTCACCGAATTGATCACCGCCGGCGTGCAGGTCGTCACGATTGAAGACCACACGGTCAAGGGCGGCTTCGGCACGCAGGTGCTCGAAGCGTGCAACCGCCTCGGTCTCGATTCGCGGAAGGTGACTGTCCTGGGCATGGCCGACGACTGGGTGTATCAGGGCGGACGCGGCGAACAGCTCGCCGAAGTCGGCCTCGACGTCATCAGCATCGCGCGACGGATCCGGGAGGTTCTTGCCGCTGAGGAAGCCCCCACTCTGCCAGCCGCCTCCGCGAAATCCGCCAAGCAGACCGGCGTTCGCTGAACGACGCTCCCCGAGGCCGCGACCTCGCCGGTATGGGGGAATCCACTCCCCTGCCTTATATAAATGTTTCCCGAGTCCAACCGGACCTTCGATGCCACCTCGCACCCTCGTTCTTTTCGATATCGATGCCACCCTGCTCAACACCCAAGATGCAGGCGTGGTCGCGTACGAAATGGCGAGCGTCAAAGTCTTTGGCGTCGCATTCTCGTTCGTAAACGTCCCACTGCACGGGCGACTCGACTCAGAGAACTACGCAGACGCGGTCCGCCGCCACGGGCTTGGAATCGACCACGTGGAGCATGCAGACGCGTTTCAATCCGCCTATGCCATCGCCCTGGAAAAAGTCGCCGAGGATCGCGGCGGATTCGAGGCTTGCCCGGGAATTGTCTCTCTGCTTGAATGCCTCACGGACTTGCCGGAGATTCAGATCGGCTTACTCACGGGAAATTGGGAGAAGACCGGCCGGTTCAAGATCCAAGCCGCTGGGATCGATGGCACGATCTTCCGTTGCAATGCCTTCGCAGAACACGGCGAGCACCGCGACGAACTCGTCCCGGTGGCCCGCCATCAATTCAAATCCATGCACGGCGCCGTTCCCGACCGGATCATCGTGATCGGGGACACCCCCCGCGATGTCCAATGCGCTAAAGCCGGACAGGCCGAAGCGGTGGCGGTCGCGACTGGGGTGTTTGATGCCGAAGCGCTTCGAGCGACCGGTGCCGATCTGGTGGTCGAGAACCTCTCCCCGACCGAGGGGCTGCTGGAATTTCTTCGACGCTGAGTGGTATTCAACGGTGGCAGACGTTGAGCTGCAGTGCTCGATCCGCGTCACCAAGGATTAATTCGTCGGGGCCAGTCGCTTTTGATCTCGATCACGGCGGTGGCAAGCCCGACACTCAGACGTTATCGAAGTGAATATGGCATCCGCATCGGACGTCCGTCGATCCCGGATCGCCGACTCGAGTGCCGTCGCCATCTTGATCATGGGACGAAACTCAAGGGGTGGTTCACGCGGGCCAGACGCTGAGAAGGGGTGGGCGAGTTCGCTCATCCCGCGAAATCGCTCGGTGAGGATGCCGGCCTCAGCCGCTGGTACCAGATCAGCGTGGTTCTTTGGCACCACCCAGTCGTTGGCGGCGAGTAAGGCGAGCCGATCGTAGATGCGATCGACGTCGGCCATCCCCGTGGCGAGGTCGGACACCACCGCGATCTCGGGAAGTTCCCCGATCGGCACCGCATCGATCAACTCGGACGCAAGCGGCCGTGACTGTTTGACGGCGAGATACAAGCCTGGGTAGTCGGGGCTGGTGCCTACGAACTGGAGCATCTGAACGCCGCCCGCCGAGCCAACTCGACCCAGCCCCGCCAGCCCAACCGCCGCCGCGGCGGGTGCTCGATGTCGCCCGTGATGGCAATGAAGATAGATCGGGCCCGGTAGGTCACGGATCGCTCGGGCCAGGCGGGCCGCCACGGTCGCATTGATGCCGTCGTATCCGATCGGCAGATGAACGTATCGAAGCCCACGGACCCGAGCCGGGTCGACGTCCGGCCGGGCCCCGTCGACCGAAATCACGGTTCGAATGCCCGCAACCCGAAGTGACTCGAAATCAGCATCACCGCGTGGCGCCCCACCCGTGAAGAACTCTGGCCCGACTTGATGGACGAGCCTCAATTCGCCGAGCTGAACAGGTCGGACCTCGAAATCATGTTCCGCGCCCGCCGGCGGCACGACGAGCACATTCAAGAGAAGCAGGATCGCGAAAACGAGGGTAGTCATGCGAGAAAAGGATCCGTGGCACTTCTGTCTATCTTTCGCGGGCGGAGGATCGCGGAAGATCGCGGAGGATGCATTCTAGCCCGGGATCTGCAGGGCAAACCATCAGTCACACGGCCCCCATGCCGAGAGCATGAGACCGAGGTCCGCCCCGTTGATCACGCCGTCACCGTCTAAATCGCAGCCATTGCCCCGCCCACCCCAGCACCCCAAGAGGAGGCCGAGGTCGCCGCCATCCACGATGCCGTTGCCATCGAGATCCGCCCCGCAAACCGGCTGCACGTTGTAGTCATAGGTCACCACGTAGGTAACCATGCCCGAACCGAAGAAGTCAATCACGTCCGGGGGATCATCGACCAGCGTCATTTGGGCCACCGCCATGAGATCGATGGTCCCGTCTCCCCGCCAAGGCGCGAGATCGCGCGGCTGGACCAACTCGACGGTCACGAGGTCCTCGTCGAGGTAGAGAATAGAAAACGGTAGATCTCCGTTGTCGATGACGTCTTCGATCATCGCCTCGGTCTCTGCGATGAGCGGTCCGTTGAAGTACGAGTAGTCAGCCGACAGTGACGCATAGAGATGAATGAATCCCCCTTCGCCATTGGTGACCGCCTCGGCGAAGAGGATCGTCTGAAACTCAAGCGTGACGGCGTTTAAGATCCGGGTGCCGTCCATCGAATCGAACTGATCGAGGACAATCAGATGTTCGGTGGGCGGCCCGGCCTCGCCGGAGAGACTTCCATCCTGAACGATGACATCGGCCTGAACCGACGCCCCAATGACCACACCCGCTCCGAGAAGCATCTTGAATCCGAACGGCATCGATATGGTTTCCTTTTTCAGATGATCTTGATCGTCGCGACCCGCAGGTTCCAACTTCCAGCCTAGCCGCCGGATCCTCACGGTGAAACGGAGTTTTCTCAAATCCGGCGCGCGATCACTTTGATTTTTGCGGAAAACTGATTTCTGAACCAAATCGAGTCTGATCGACGGTCACCAACCGGCCTCGCCCCTGAGAGGGGCGGGACCAGAACGCAGACCGCCGCAGCCCTGAGAGGCTGCGGCGGTCTGCGTTCTCAATTCTAAGAGCCGCTCTCAGACGAAAACGGCCACATTCAGAATTCTCGAAAAGCGGGTGAACGGGTTCGAACCGTCGACATTCAGCTTGGAAGGCTGACGCTCTACCAACTGAGCTACACCCGCGACACCGACGAACCTCGCTTCCAAGGTCAATCGATGATCGAATCATACACTCGAATCGAACATCTTTTCAACTCTGCTCGCTCCAGCCGACCCACACTGGCCAGGATTCCCACGGAGTCGCGGTGTGCCAGTTGGCGGGAGGTCATCTTTTGCCCGATGCCAGCCTTGACTGCCCCCCTGAAGCCTTGGCACACCACGGACTCATTCGGAATGACCCGAGTGAAGCCGGGGACGTAACGCGCTCGCGTCTGTCTTTCAGGAGACGTCAAAACGCCCTCAAACCACATTCGTGGCTCAAGGGCGTTGTCGATGATTGGGTTCCGAAGAACCAGTGTTCTCTCGACTCAGGAGCCGATCGTGCTGCAGGACGCGGCCGCATCCTTAATGGCCGCGAGATCAGGCTGAACACCCGCGTCTTCGCTCACCCAAGCGTGGGCGATCTTGCCGTCTGTGCCGACGACGAACGCGGCTCGCTTCGCGACGCCCTTCAAACCCATGAGGTCGTCGTAGAGCGCCCCCCACTCGGCGGCGACGGTCTTATTGAAATCGCTGAGGAGCGGAAAAGGCAGGTTTTCTGACTCGCGGAACTTCGCGGCCACAAAGGGACTGTCCACCGAAACTCCGAAAACCTTGGCTCCGAGCCCGGTCCAGGCGGACCAGTCATCTCGAATGGCACAGAATTCCTCGGTGCAGACACTGCTGAAGGCCAGCGGGAAGAACAGGATGACCACGGGGGCCGCACCGAACTCCGCACCAACATCGACCATCTGGCCAGGCCCTTCGGGCAAGCTGAACTTGGGGGCGGAATCACCGATGGAAAGGGGCATATGAAGTCTCCAAGAGGACAAGGCTATGAATCTTCCGCCTCAGAACGACACGTTTCGAGCGCGGCATCCATCATCTTACCGGGCCGCCCCATTCTGGGCTGGCCCTCGCTTTCGTCGAATACCGCCGATCTAACGCTGGCAAAAAGGGAAAACGAGTGTATTGTCGTAAAGCAAGAAACGCGGGCTCGAAATCGAGCGACGCCAAATGTTCGGATCTGTGTATCACTATCACGGACGAAATTTCGCCCCCTAGGAGTTTTCAAGAGATGCCTACAAGCAACTGGTTCAGTGGCCTCGCGATCGCCGCAGGTGTTCTACTCACATGCAATGGCCTCAGCCATGCCGACGATCTCTCTGCGTGCGGCCTCCCGGAGTCAGGCGACTGCCTCGAGGACAATGGGACCCCGGGTTGCGCCGACGAAGCCTGCTGCTTGACAGTGTGCGAAGTGGACCTCTTCTGTTGCAAGGAAGTCTGGGACACCACGTGCGCCGACCTCGCCATTGAGCTCTGCGGTGGCGGAGGCGGTGGCAACTGCGGTGATCCCGATGCAGGTGCCTGCGACGTCGCCAACGGCACGCCCGGATGCGAAGACCTCGAGTGCTGCACCGATGTCTGCGCCGTCGATCCCTACTGCTGCGACACCGCCTGGGACGGCATCTGTGCCGACGAATCCACGACCATCTGCTACGACGGCCCAACACCCGAGAACGACGAGTGCGTCGACGCGATCGACCTCGGCACCGGCGACTCGGTCACCGCCTTTAGCACACTGGGCGCGAACACCAGCGGCCCCGATCTTCCTGCCGAATGCGAAAGCTTCGGCGAAATCATCATCCGTGGCGACATCTGGTTCACCTGGACCGCCAGCACCGACGAAATCGTCGTGATCTCGACGTGCAACGACGCGGACTTCGACACCCGTCTCGCCCTCTACAGCGGCGACTGTGAGAACCTCGTCTTCGAGGCCTGCAACGACGACGGACTCGGTTGCGCCGGGTTCACCTCCGAACTGATCGCGCCGGTCGTCGCCGGAACGACCTACATCATCCAGATCGGCGGCTTCAACCCACCCGCTCAGGGCACTGGCAACCTCACCATCTGTGAGGGCGACGCCTGTCTCGCCGGATGCATCCTCAACTGCGAAAAGACCGACGTTCCGGAAAACGAACTCTGTGGTGAAGACCTCAACGGAGGTTGCAACGATCCCTCGGGTGGTAACGCCTCCCAGCTGATCGAAGTCGGCGACACCGTCTGTGGCACCATCTGGGCCTCCGGTGGAACCCGCGACACCGACTGGTTCGACTTCACGATCACGGAACGGTCACGTCTCACCTGGTCGGTTGAAGCGAACGTGCCGCTCGTGCTCTTCTTCCTGAGCAGCGAATGCCCGCCCGCAATCCAGATCGGCAATGCGTACGACACCTGCCCGGCCGTCCATACGGGCTGCCTTGATGCCGGAACCTATCGCGTCTTCGTCGCCGCCAACGGCTTCGACGGCGTGCCCTGTGGCTCCGGACCCTTGAACACCTATCGAGCGACCCTCACCGCAGAGCCCGCCTTCGTCGAAGGCGACACCTGCGACGAGGCGATCGTCATCGGTGACTTCGAAGGTGACCTTGACTTCAGCACCGACTGTGCGTCCACCGATGGCCCAGCACTCCCCGCCGAGTGTGATAGCTTCGGATCCACCACCATCTACAACGACATCTACATGTCATGGACGGTGCCTTCTGACGGCGACTGGTTCTTCTCGACCTGCAACCAGGCGACCTTCGATACTCGTCTCGCGGCCTATGCCGGTTGTGACGGTGCCTTCCTGGGCTGCAACGATGATGATCTCAACTGCACTGGCTACACGTCACTGCTCTCGCTGAGCGGACTGACCGCCGGCGAGGAAGTCATCATCCAGGTCGGCGCCTGGGGCGATGGCGTGAGCGGAAGCGGAGTCCTCACCATCGGAACCGGTGGTGGCGGCCCCGTGCCGCCGGCCAACGACGATTGTGCCGACGCAAGCGAGATCACCGACGGTCAGACCGGGATCTCCACGATCGCCGCCAGCACCGATGGACCGTTGCTTCCCGAAGCGTGTGCGAAGTTCGGCAACCCGGAGATCTTCAACGACGTCTGGTACGCCTATGAGGCAACCGTCGACGGATCCGTGACGGCATCGTTCTGCCCGGTCGGAGATGCCACTTTCGACACCAAGATGGCGGTCTACGCCAACGGGTGCGAAGGTGGAGATCCGGTCGCCTGCAACGATGACACCTGCGGGCTCAGTTCGGAAGTCTCCTTCGCCACGGTCTGTGGCGAAACCTACCTGATCCGGATCGGCTCCTACAGCGCCGCCGGACAGGGCATCGCCACGCTCGACATCACCGCCAGCGGTGAAGACTGTGGCGGCGGAGGCGAATGTCCCGCGGACTTCAACGACGACGGTCTCGTTGACGGAATCGACTTCGGGTTCCTGCTCGTCGCTTGGGGTGAGTGCACCGGGTGTGCCGAAGACCTCAACGATGATGGCATGGTCGATGGAATCGACGTGGGACTGTTCCTCGCCGCTTGGGGCATCTGCCCCTGATCGGCACGCTCCTCGATAACCCCTTTCCAGTCACGGGTTCATTTCAAGAATCAACGCCCCTCGGTTTCGGCCGAGGGGCGTTTTTTGGTGCCACAACTCCTGTGAATTGTTAGGAATCAACCCCTTCGTGGTCTATAGTTGCAAGGTTGGGAACCAGCCCCGCCTCAAGCCGTACCTCACCACTTAACCGTCGGGATCGCCGTCTTTTTGAAACTGACGCTCCACGGATCTTTCTGGCCACTGGCCAATCGAGAAGACTCCCTGTTTATGAATCGCCTCCGTCCCATCTCCATCGGTTTCGTGCTCATCGCGTTCTTGGGAGTGGCGGGTTTCAACCCCGCCGCCATCGCCCAAGTCTGCCCCGGCAAGGAGGACTGCCTCTCACCCCACGAGTCGCCCGGCTGCAACGACCTCGCATGCTGCGTGGCGGTCTGCCTTGCCGATCCTTTTTGCTGCAAGAATTGGGACACGAATTGCGTAGACACCGCAGATGCGACGTGTGCCGGCCTCTGTGGCGCCACCGCCAGCGGCCCATGTTTCATCGCCAATTCATCACCGGGCTGCGAAGACGCGACCTGCTGCGGTGTTGTGTGTTCAATCGATCCCTTCTGTTGTGAGACAATGTGGGATGGAAACTGCGCGTTCTTCGCCGGCACCGTCTGCGAGGCGGTGGGCGGAACCTGCGGAGATCCCGACAGCGGCGAATGTGATCAAGCCAACGGATCGCCAGCCTGTGCCGATGAGGATTGCTGTAACTCGGTCTGCGAAGTCGATCCCTCCTGTTGCGATCAGTCCTGGGATCTGGTCTGCGTGGCGGTCGCCGAGAACATCTGCGGCGGCACCTGCACCGTGAGTTCCGAGGCCGGTGATCAGAGCGAGGCCGAGACCTGCCAGTCTGAGACCAACGACCCCTGCGAGGGAGGCACCCCCGAGACGATCACCACCGACCGTCGTTTCCTCGGGACTTTCCGGAACGCCAGCGATGTGGACGTCTTTGCGATCGATCTTGCCGCATTCGACCTTGACCTCGACGGAGAGGTCCGGGTCCGAATCTCACTGGGTGCTGCCAGCGCTTCGCTCGGGCTTCGACCTGCCGGATGTGATGAGCCCCCGATCATGGCGATCGAATCTGCGGGGTGCCAAGCAAGCAGTAGCCTCCTCTGTGTCCCAGCGGTGCCCAGCGAATTGGTCATTTCTCCTGTCGGCTCGACCTCTGGCTGCAGTGAACCCGTCTACGCCGCGATGATCGAGGTCATTGACTATTGCGGTGAAGCGTGCGGCAATCCGATTGACTGTTTGGTTCCCCACCAGACGCCGGGTTGCAATGACCCAGAATGCTGCGACTTGGTTTGTCTCTCAGACCCGCTCTGCTGCGACTGGACCTGGGACTCATCATGCACCGTGACCGCTGCAGAAAACTGCGGCGGACCGCCACCGCCCAACGATCTCTGTTCGGAAGCCCAAGCAGTCGGCCTCGGCTCGACGTCGTTCCGGCAACTCCTCTCCAATCGCGAAGAACCGCCCTCTGCGTGCATCGACGAGCGTCGCCGAGGCGGCGATATCTGGTTCGTCCACCGAGTTGCCTGCGACGGCCAGTTCTTCATTGGAACCTGCGGCATCGCCGACTTCAATACCAACATCGACGTCTTTCGAGGTGGGTGCGATGCGCTCCAGCCGGTGATCTGTAACGATGACAATCTCCTCTGCGGATCGGAGACCAGCGTGGCGTTGATCGAAGGCGCCACGTGCGGCGAGAATCTCTGGATCCGGGTGAGCGGCGTGGATGACAAGACGGGAAGCGGTGTCATCTCGATCGAGTGCTTTGGCGTTTCGTGCCCTTGCATCGCAGATCTCAACGGAGACGCCCGGGTGGACGGCGCCGACTTCGGCCTGCTGCTCTCCGCCTTTGGCCCGTGCCCAAGAGCTTGCCCGGCAGACCTCAACGAGAGCGGCAACGTCGATGGTTCTGACATCGGTCTGATGTTGGCGTTGTGGGGTGATTGCTGAGCAAGGAGACGACGCCGGGGTTGATCTCAGACCTCGGATGACGTCTCTGGCGTCAGACTTCGCCGCACAATCTTGCCCGTGGGGTTTCGAGGAAGTTCCTTGAGACAACGGATCTCGCGGGGCACCTTGAACTGGGCGAGTTGCTCGCGACAATGCGATCGCAGGGCCGTGTCATCAAACGTGGCATCGTCGACCAATTCCACAAATGCCAAGGCGACCTCGCCTCGGGACTCGTCGGGCACCCCAATCACGGCGGAGCTCTTGACGGAAGGATGCTTATCAAGCACTTCCTCGATCTCCCGAGGAAAGACGTTCTCCCCGCCGATGATGAGCATCTCCTTGATGCGACCAGTGATCGAGAGAAATCCATCGGCATCCATCCGACCCATGTCACCGGTCCGGAAGAACCCATCCTCATCGAACGCCGCGGCAGTCTCTTCAGGCCGATTGAAGTAACCCGGCATCACGTTGGGGCCTTTGATCCGAATCTCGCCGTCTTCTTCCGGCCCCAGAATCGACCCATCTTCACCGACGATCCGTTCTTCGATCCTTGGCATTGCCTTGCCCACTTTGTGCGGGCGAAACTCCTCGGGGCGACACCAGTTCGTACACGGCGCCGTCTCGGTGAGACCGTAACCCTCACAGATTCGGATGCCAAACGTCTCCAGAAAGCCTTCACTCACCGCATCTGAAAGCGGCTCGCCCCCCGCGACCGTAAAACGAAGGCTTGCGAGATCTTCACGTTTGGCCGACTTCGCCAAGCGCAGCGCATTGAACATCGAAGGGATTCCGACCATGGCGGTCGGCTTGTGCTTTCTTGCCAGTTGGAGAACTTTCTTCGGCATGAACTTGGCGGCATAGACCGAACGGCAACCGACGGCCAACGGCATCAACGTGAGGACCGTGAGACCGAAGGAATGGAACTGGGGAAGGACGCCGAGCATCACGTCATGTCGATTAAAATGCACCCATTCCACGATCTGGTCAACGTTCGCCGAAAGATTACCCGCGGTCAGGATCACTCCCTTAGGCCGCCCCGATGTGCCCGACGTATACAGAATCACCGCGGGCTCATCGTCCTTCATTCGAACCCGACGAGTTCGCGGGGGTAATCCCTTGTATTTGATTTTCTCAGTTGCAATGACCTTCACATGGTCTGGCAGCGGCCCCGCGAAATCGAGCATCGGTCCGATGGTCACCACGGCGTCCAGTCCGGCATCGTTGATCACGAAGGCCAGGTCCTCCTTCGAGAGAAGGTAGTTGAGCGGAACCACCGTCCGCCCGAGACGCCAGGCCGCGAGCAGTGCGATTGGAAAAAGGCCGGAGGTCGGAAGCATGACCCCGATCCGAGGCTGATCAGTCGTGGCCTTGATGGCTTTCGCCAGATGGGCGGCGGCATAGAGCATGCCAATTCCCCGCCATCGTCGGAAGTCGTCGATGGCGATCTCGAAGAAGGGACGACGAAGAAGGGTCCGGCGGATTCGGTCGTAGAGTTTCATGACTTCGTACCATACGGGGACATGGCCCATTCCTGCCGAAGAATCTTGTTTCCATGGACCCTGAGCCTCCTCATCGGCGTTCTTGCGTTCGTTCCCACTGGCTGCGGCGAGGACCAGCTTCGTCGATACGACGCCTCGGTCTTGGCGTTGTCGGACGGTCGAAATGAAACTGCGTTGGCCGATGCCAAATCGGCGATGGGATCCGGCGACGGGTCGCTCCGGGCGCAGGCCGCATTCGTGGCCGGCGTCGCCGCCACTCGGCTTGACGAGCCAATGGAAGCCCGCCGGTATCTGGGGACCGCGGTTCGATCAGACGATCCCCTGCTCTCCGGTCGCGCCTTGGCTCAGCTTGGTGTCCTGGAAAGAGCCGAAGGCAACCGACTTGCGGCCGCCCGATCCTTCGAAAGTGCCGCGACCAAACTCCAGGGGGAAGAATCGGGCCAGGCCCTCCTGCTGGCGGCCGAAGACTATCAATCGGTCGGGCGCCAGACGCAGGCACGCCGCTGCCTCGACCGGGCAACCGCCAGCACTGGCGGGACCGCGACCAAGGCTCGACGCCGACTCGAATCGACGGGATACGCCATACAGTTCGGCAGCTTTGCCCAGCGGGACAACGCGACTCGACACGCCGCCACGGTCCGGGCCGAGGTCAATCGCTCCGGACTCGGCGAGGTACGAATCCGACTTGAATCTGGCAATTGGAAAGTGCAGGCCGGCGCCTTCCCAGACCGGGCCACCGCAGGACGATCGCTCCGACGACTTGGCCGTGGCGATGCCGTGGTCGTCGCCATCGGAGGTTAGACCGAACAGCGGCAAACGCCTCTGCAGCCCCATCAAACCACGCATCGAACCTCCGAAATGGAACCGCCACGGACTTTATGCCGAAGACCGAGAGAGGACGGAGCCTTGAGCCGTATACTCAGTCCGGCGGCATTCCCAAGCCAATCGACCGGCGGCCCATCTGGAGCCCACGATGTTCTTTTCGACTCTGGCCATACTCCTCGCCTTGATCCAACCGTCAGCCCCGGCGATACCGGGCCAGAACACCGGCCATCAGTCAGGCCAAGCGGCATCGATCAACCGCGGCATTGGTGAACCAACTCGAATTCCCAATCAGGGGCAGCTCCCCTACATGTGCGATCCCGCCATCTGCGATGGGATCCTCGCGGGTGAACGCGCGGCTCGGCTTGGCCCCTACCGTGGCATCCTCCAAGAAATCGCTCGAACGCATTTTGGCCGGCCGCAGAACGCGACGGCCCGACTGGAAGGCATTCGACGTTTGATGACCTTGACCGAAACGGGCTATCTCTTTGCGATGCCCGATGTCTACCGCAACGAACGGGATGACGTTCGCCGAGCGGTCATCGATCACCTCGCCGACTCCGGCGAAGTCGGCCAAGCGGTATTGGCGTGGACCGCCGTCTTCAGCAAAAGCGCCGACATGCGCATCGAAGCCACCGCGGCGATTCGCACGCCGGCCTCTCCGGCCGTTCTCGGGGTGCTTCAGATCGGTCTGCGAGGGACCGAACATGCGACCATTGATCAAGCGGGCAGACTTGCCGGCGTGATCGATGCCTGGGCGGCCATTCCTCACCTCATCGCGACGCAGTACGCCGCTGATCCGGTGAGGGAAAAACGAGACCTCGCGTGGATTGCCATCGGTACCCAACGGTCCTACGTTCAGAATCTCATCCCCGTCGCCGGAGACGGCGCCGGGGCCTTTCGGCCGGTGATCGGCCAGATCACTGAAGGATTCGTAATGCGAGTGACCGACGCCATCGCCATCATCTACCGCACCGAAGTCCATCACGCCCTGGTCGGCATGACGAGCCGAGCGACCGGCGGCGATACCAGTGGCAACGGATGGAGCTTCACCGCGTGGCGAGACTGGTACAACGACGAATTCCTCGCCATCGCTCGAGCCCGGGCGAATGCTGATCACGATGCGCAAGCCGCCGCCGGCTTCGCGGAGGCGGAGCGCGCACGGTCACGATCTATTCCAGTTGACGAATCCGACTGAGGCTTGCCCCGCCCCGGGCCGCGCGGACGACGGCGTTTCTCGACCGGAGCCGCTCTACCGACCGTCGATCACCCATCCATTACATCGCATCCATCGCATCCATCGCATCCGCCAATCGCTGGTAATCGTTCGAGTCGTTGTAGACATGGCAACTGATCCGGAGATGGCGACGCCCCGCGAAATCCATCACGGGAATCTCAATACGATGCTTCTCCAGCAACGCCGCCTGCATGATTTCTGGCGGCGGTCCACCCGATCCAAGTTGCAGTCGATCGGGGAATGGAATCGTCGCCATACATCCCAGCATCGAGCCATCCAGCGGCGAAATCGGTTCGACGCCGAACCGTTGACAGAGCATCTCCTGCATTTGAATGGTCAATCGATGATTTCGCTCACGAACCATCGCCCAGCCTCCGAATCGGTCCATGAATCGAATGGCCTCACCGGCGAGAAGCCAAGGCGTTGGATCAAAGGTCCCTTGCCAGTCGAATTCTGCCGCGAATGACTCATCGAGATAGTGACTGATCACCGGCGGCTTGATGTGCGCGGCGTAATCATCTCGCACGCAGAGCACGGCGCACCCGCGGATCGCACAAGGCCATTTGTGAAGATTGCCCGTCCACGCGGCAGGATCACCTTCCAACGCTGGACGATCAATCATGCCTGGCGCATGGGCTCCGTCGACCAGCACCTCAATATTCATTGACTTCGCCGCGGCCACGATCTCCGCCACCGGCAGTCGCAGCGCGGTCGGTGACGTGATCTGATCGAGCACGATGAGACGAGTTTTCTTCGTGCAAGCGGACATCACCGTCTCAACCACAGCCCTTGAACCCCGACAAGGAATGGCGAGCGCGACTTGCTTGGGAACGATTCCGCGACGACGCGCGGCCATCAACAGAGTCTGCCACACCGCGTTGTAACCATGGTCCAGATGAAGAACCTCGTCTCCAGCTTCGATCGGAAATGAATCTAGAAACCCATTGATCGCGGCGGTCGCGTTGGTCACGAATCCCGTCCGATCGGGATGCCCACCAACGAACTCTGCCACTTCGCCAGCCACGCCACGGATCGACTTCACGCCGGATCGCCAGACACCCTCCACAGGATTCCGTTCAATCTCCCGTCGAACTTCCAGCGCCCGATTCTGCAGTTCTCGCGGGACGGCACCGAAGGAGCCATGGTTGAGAAACACCAGGTCGGTATCCAGTTCCCAGAGGGATCTCGCGGAAGCGCCGAATTCTAGAAAGGTCGATGGGGTCTTCATAGGAGGCGGAGCCTAGCCGCCGGAACCCGGTCGCGAAAATCCGCCGGATCTCCGGAGACCGCCCCAAAGGCTCTTAATCTCATCCCATCAAGACCCCATTCGAGTGTTCGGATGGGGGTGTCGTCTCGCCCAACTGCCCCTCTCTCTGGCGAGACGGCATTTTTTTTTGAGACCTCTGGAGATGCTCCCCATCGGCAAGAGCCGCACTCCTTGCACCAGAACACTGATTTTTCCGGTCAGGGTCGCTCACCAAGCCCGTACGGCTTCTGTTGGGGGTAACATCCACCGAACGAATTGTGGAGGCCTACCCGGACATCTTCCGAACAAGTTCAGGACGCGACGGAGTCGTGCATTCCAAACTGCCGCTCCTTTAGTCAGTTCTGAGTCAGAAGGATCAATTCGATGACCATGCCTCTCGTACAACTCGGCCCTGGCGGCGACTACATCAGACGAATCGTCCCGACCAACGATCGACTGCAGTCGGTCACTCGCCCGTTCTCACTCACCGATTCAAGCGGGCGTCTGGTCTCCCGACCAAATCCCGCCGCCTCCACCGTTGGACCAATCGCATGGCTCCTGACCGCCCTTCAGGCGATCGGCCTCATCCAACTTCGTACGGCAGCATCACCGATTCACACCGCCCTTCCGTCCTCGAAGCTCGCCTCGCGAGGTCGCCCGCTCGGTATCTCAACCCGAACCGCCCGGAAGTTCCAAGAGACTGCCAACGATCTGCTCACTGCCATTCCCTCGACCCACCCTGAGATCCTCGAACGCTTCGTCGGTATCGATCGAATCGAGATCAGCACCGAAGCATTCGATCGATCCCAGTCGCCTTCCTCGAGCTCTGTTCGAGCCATGAAGCCGACCGAACCCCCGCTCGAATCGTCTGGCGCGGAGTTGCTCCACTCCGCGCCGGCGATTCCGGCCTCGATTTCCCCACCAAATCAACAGCCCGTCGCCACTCGTAGCCGTCTTGCCAGACTTCTCGCGACCGCCACGCTCGAGCGTCAGCGGCACGCGATTGTCAGTTCCGCTCATCACCGAAGCACCAATTCGCCGTCACTCTCGCCGCCCAAATCGATTCGCCATCATCCGACTCAGGAATCCGAACATGAACCTCACACCCAAACAACTCCGCATCCTCGAATTCATTCGGACGTATCGGGGGACGCAAGGCTTTTCGCCGACGATGCAGGAGATCGCAGACGAATTCGAGGTGAGCAAGGTCACAGTGTTCGAGCATGTCGAAGCGCTCGTCGCGAAGGGCGCACTCGAACGCGATGCCAACAAGGCTCGCTCTTTGTGCCCAGTTGAGGAATCAGCCAAAGACGAACTCTCATTTCCCCTGGTCGGCCGAATCGCTGCCGGACGCCCGATCGAGAAGTGCGAGGACGACGGCGAGCTCAATCTCGGCGAGATCTTCGGGCCCCGTAAAGGACGGCACGGAGAGATGTTCGCGCTCCAAGTAGAAGGCGAGTCGATGCGGGACGAAGGAATCTTCGATGGCGACTACGTCATCGTCGAAAAACGTCAGACGGCAAGAAACGGTGAACGCGTCGTTGCATTGTTGCCCGAGGGCGAGACCACGCTCAAGACGTTCTTTCGTGAGAAAGACGGCACCATACGGCTCCAGCCTGCCAACCCGGAATTCGAACCAATCATCGTCCGCGACTGCAAAATTCAGGGCGTGGTGACCGGTGTCATGCGGCGTTACTAATCAAGAAAGCCCGCCATCGTGATCAGCCTTCGGTCGCCCACCGATCAAGGAGTCGGCCGAGATCCAGACCATTGACCTGACCGTCCCCATTGAGGTCGGCATCGGACGACTTCTTCACCTTGCCCCAATCCGCAATCATGAGGCCCAAGTCACCGGCATCAACGCTGCCGTTTTCGTTCAGATCCGCGGTTCGAAAAACCGTGATGCTTCCATCAATCGTCTCGAGCGTGGGGATGGAGAAGTCGTAGTTGAAGAACTGAACGTTCGCGAGCATGATTGGAATGACTGTCCCAGGCTCAAGAAAATCAGGAACTTCGATCACCAGACCAACGAGCCGATGGTCTCCCGGGGCGATCTGATCCTCGTTGAAAATGCAAGCGGCATCGACTCGCGCGTCACTCGACGGCGCGTTGTCCCAACCTTGCCATCCATTGCCGAAGATGGGCCCGTCGTACACGACGGCTTCGACCGGCAACCCGGCGGGCATCGCATTGAAACCAAAGCCGCCGATCAGATCCATGGTCTCAGCACTGACGGGCACTGCAATGGCTTGGCCTCGGGTAGCGGCCACGTTGGCGATCTTGAGAATAGCGCCACCATCACCGGCAAATGCCGCCAGCGAAGGCGTGAGAAGAAGGCTTGCGATGAGTGCGTGATTCAACATTTAAGCGATGACCCTTTGAAGAAATCGGAAAAAGAAACGTGACTACCACCGAGCTTCGGATTCAAGACCGCCCGGCCGATGGTCTCTCGGAATGATGGATCTTTCGCCGTGAGATCTGAGTCGGCTCTAGATCTCTGAGCGGTAGATCAATAATGAACATACACCAGCAACACACGATCATGAAGAAACTTCTGCGGATTCATGGTGCCGCTTCGAAAACTCGTCATTTTGAGTTCAAAAATCCAGATCGCGCCCGCCCCTCGTCGATCAGCCGGGTCTCAAAATCTTACCGATCTCCGCGCTTCACAACATGGGCGGCAAGGGCCATCGGGGTGATGAATTCTCTGGCGGCATCGCCGAGGTCCTTCCCGGATTTGGATGCTTCGTTGATCGCCCGAACCAACGCTGATCCAAGGATGGCCGCGTTCGCGTCTCGCACCACCGAAGCCACGTGTTCTGGGGTCGAGATTCCAAACCCTGCGGCCAACGGGAGATTTGTGATCTCGCGAATCTCGGCGACTCGATCCCGCAGTTCCGGCGCATCGCGGTGTTCTCCGGTGAGCCCTCCCCGCGCCAGCAGATAAATGAAATCGCGAGCCATCGACGCGATCACCACCATTCGCTCGGGCGTGGTATCGGGCGCCAACAGGGTGCTGAAGGCGAGATCATGCGCTTTGGCAGCTTCCACCAGAGGTGCAACCACATGGAGATCCGCATCTGGAACAATGAGCCCATCGAATCCCGCGGTTGCGAGCGACGCAACGAAGTCGGATCGCCCGAGTCGGTCCACGATTGAAACACTCACCATGGCGAGAATCGGCATTTTAAGCGAAGAGCGGATCGCTTTCACTTCGGCCAGAACCCCCTCAACCGTGACCCCGATTTCCAAGGCATCGTGCATCGCCGCCGCAATCACCGGTCCATCGGCGATGGGGTCGCTAAACGGTATTCCAATCTCGACCGCATCTGCCCCACCCCGCTCAAGCCCCTGTAGGACGGAACCCAACTGCTGGAGCGTCGGGTGACCGGCGACCACGAAGGGCATGATGGCGGATGAACCATCCGACCTTCGCCGAGCGAACATGTCTGCAAGTCGTCCCATCGGAGACGCATCCTACTCCCGTCCACCCATCAGATGCGACGAAAGAGTGGTGATTCCCGGACTCAATCATCACAGTTGATACATCGATCCCCAGCACTCCGCTGACGGATTGAACTGACGACAATGATCCGTCGATAGATCCGATATGCCAGACCGTCCGAACATCATGAACCAGACCACCGCCACGTGGCTGATCGTGGCCGCGGTCATCGGAACTGCCACGGTCTTGATCGGCGGGGGAATCGCCGCCCGAGAAAATCACGCGAGGGTGATCGGCCATCACTGGCGATCACTCACCCCGAGTTGGGGCGAGCCGGATTGCACCGCTCAAACCGCCCGCTTGAGCACCCGCGAAAGCGTTTCGCGTCCGACCGCCCAAGGAGGCGGCCTCGTGATTCCACACCTCGAACTGATTATCGAAGACCCCGCGCCAGTGATCGGACCGTCGGCTTCCAATGGACACCGAACGTTCATCTGGAGCGATGATGCCACCGTCGATCGCCACATGCAGCGAGTGACGGTTGGTGATCTTCGGGCCGTCGGAATGGAAACCAGAATCGCGGTCAATCGATCGAAGCCGGTCAAAGTGGTACGGATCGATTCCTCAGGCAACGTGATCGAGATCAACTCGGTCCGCCCCGTCTTCGTCACCGTGCTCCCCCGCTAAGAGAGCCTCGAATACATCGAGATCGTCGCACCTTTGGGCCAGTCCCTCTGGCCCTGCTGGCGACTTCGACCTTCCCGACGAGGCTCCGTTGAGAACCCTTGGCGAATAAGAATGCCTTTGGCGGACGCTACCCCCCACCAACCCGCAACAACCTTGACCCTCCAAGACATGCTGATACCTTGTATGGGACGAGAGTGCTCTAGTAAACCATCACAAGAGATAGTCCCATGCGCCTACCCGTACGTACCCTTAGCGTTCTAGTCGCTTTCACCTTCTCGGTTCCCGTCTTCAGCGATACGGTCACGGTCGACGCGAACGGATCCGGCGACTACACCACGATCCAGTCGGCCATCGATGCGGTATCGGAGGCATCGACGATCTTGGTCGCACCCGGTATCTACAACGAGACCATCGATCTCGGCACAAAGAACCTGGTGATTTCGGGAATAGGCAAAGACGTCTCGAAGACCGTCATCGACGGATCCGGACTCGATTCCTCCGTGGTGAGAATCAGCGGCGAGCAGGATTCGAGCACCATCCTGAAAATGCTGACCATCGCCAACGGCGTCGCTGGTTCACGACTCCCCGGAAACGCCAACATCCTGGCGGGCGGCGGACTCCTCGTGATTGATTCGAACCCTCGGATCGAATTCTGCCGGATCATCGGAAATCGCTCCGGATTTGGCGGCGGTGCGTATCTCCTTCGCTCGGAATCCACCATTGCGGATTGTCTCTTTGACGACAATTTCGCGAGTGCCGACGGCGGCGGACTCTTCGTCTTCAACGGCGCCACACGAATCTGCCGAAACAACTTTTTCGACAATCGTGCAGTCAATCATGGTGGCGCCGCAAAGTTTGTGCTCGGCGAGTCCTACATCCACGACTGCACCATGAGTGAGAACGTCGCCTATCAAGGAGGCGGCATCTACTGGTTCGCCAATTCCCGAACGAAGCCACTTCTGGTTGATGAATCGATCATCACCTTGAACCATGCCAATAAGATCGGCGGTGGCATCAAGACCCGGTTTGGATCACCCCCCATCGCACTCTTCGGCGTCACGGTCTGCGACAACACGTCGGATGAGATCAATGGCCCCTACATCGATCTTGGAGACAACGCGATCTGCATCTGCCTTGGAGATCTGAGCGGCGACGGCACGGTGGGAGGCGCCGATCTCGGCGTCCTGCTCGCACTCTGGGGGACCTGCAACTCGCCGGATTGTCCTGCCGATCTGAATGGTGATGGGACCATCAATGGCGCCGACCTCGGGCTCCTCTTGGCATTGTGGGGTCCTTGCCGCTGAATGGCGGCCAGACGACTCCAAACACCTCGGAACGGTAATCTGACCGGGTGTCTGATCAGCTTTCCAGTCTCCAGCGCCTCGAATTCGATGGTCAGCAAGAATCGGCTATCCACCGGTCCTGGCTGGGGATCGCGATCAAGCTCGCCTTGGCACTCGTGATTCTCGGGGCGATCTTCCTCGTCTGGCAGACGTGGATCGAACCACAGGAAGCTCAACTCGACGACGCATTGAAACGGCTTGGCCCTTGGGGCCCCGTCCTTTTCATCTGCATCTTCCTCGTCACCACCAGTATCTTCTTCCCCGAGTCGGTGCTCGCCATCGCCGCTGGAACGATCTTTGGACTCTGGTGGGGCCTGCTCTGGGTCGTGGTCGCCGGCACGTTGACCGCGGTCGTCATCTTCTGGCTCGGCCAACGAGTCCTTGAGGAACCGGTCACCCGAATTCTTGATCGACACCCGAAGATCAAAGCGGTCGATGCCGCCGCGTCAGACTGCGGCCTCCGATTGATTTTCCTCCTTCGGCTCGCCCCCTTGAACTACACGTTGCTTTGCTGGCTCCTTTCGGTCAGCAAGGTTCGCTTTCGAACGTATCTCATCAGCTGCCTCGGGATGTTCCCGGGAAACTTCTCGACCGTCTATCTCGGCTTTGCGGCCCGACATACCGCCGATCTCGCCACCCAGATCAAGGCCGGGGATCCCCCGATCGAGGGGGATTCACTGGTTCATGAGATCACTCTGTACAGCGGCCTGGTGATCTCGATGATCGTGAGCCTGATGGTCGCGAGGATCGCCATGCGGGCGATTCACGCGGCGTCTGCACCAGCGCCCTCAGCAGCGGATGAACAATGATTCGATTCCTCGCCCTCGCCATCTTTCTTCTGCAAGCGTCAACTGCGATCGCCGGTGATTCGAAACCACCGAATATTGTTCTCTTCGTCTCCGATGATCATCGCGCTGACGTCCTGGGCTGCGCCGGCCACGCCATCGTGCAGACGCCCAACATCGACCGCCTGGCGACCAACGGCGTTCGCTTCGAAAACGCCTTCGTGACCACCAGCATCTGCGCTGCGAGCCGCGCCTCGATTCTGACCGGCCTCCCTGAGCGATCGCATCAATACACGTTCGGTCGCCCACCACTGGCCGCAAGCCTGGCCGCATCGAGCTATCCGGCCGTGCTTCGTGAATCCGGATATCGCACGGCGTTCATCGGAAAACTGGGAGTTTCAATCAGCGGCGGACGAACATCGATCGACGCGATGTTCGACGAATTCACGCCGTTGTCCCGGAATCCGTATTTCAAAACACTCGAAGACGGCACGACCCGCCATGTCACCGATATCACGGGAGACGAGGCCGTGTCGTTCATTCGCCGCCAGACCAACGAACGGCCCTTCTGCCTCTCCGTGAGTTTCAACGCCGGCCACGCGGAGGACGGCGATCTCGACGACCATTATCCGGCGCCTCCGAGCGAAACCGAGCTCTATGCCGAAGTCCCGATGCCGCGACCCCGCCTTGACGGCGGCGCGACCTTCGACATGCAACCCGAATTCCTCCGTCACTCCATGAATCGGGATCGGTATCACTGGCGTTGGGATGAAGAAGACAAATACCAAAGGAATCTCCGCGGCTACTTTCAGATGCTCACCGGCCTCGATCGAAACCTCGGTCGAGTGCTCGAGGAACTCGATCGCACCGGACTTGCCCAGGACACCATCGTGATCTTCATGGGTGACAACGGGTACTACATGGGCGAACGCGGCTTCGCCGGAAAATGGTCGCACTACGAGGAATCTCTCCGGGTGCCGCTGGTCATCTTCGACCCCCGTCTCCCGGAATCGTCCGCAGGTCGTGTGCTGACGGAGACCGCGCTCAACATCGATCTCGCGCCCACCATCCTTGACCTCGCCGGCGCTGGAACGACCGGCTCTGGCAAATCGCTTGTCCCCACGATGGAAGGCGAAGCCCCGCTCCAACGCGCAGGCTTCTTCTGCGAGCATGGGATGAAACATCCACGAATCCCTCGCTGGGAAGGCTACCGAACCGACCGCTTCAAATACGTCCGCTATCTCGATCAGCCCGAAGGTTCCGAGTTTCTCCACGATCTTCAAGCCGACCCGGATGAACGAGTCAACTTGGCGACGGACCCCGGCCACGCCGAAATTCTGCAACGCCTCCGTAAGACATGCGACCAAGCCGTCATCAACGCCGTCGGCCATGCCGCCCCGCTTCCCCGGGTGCTTCTCCTCGGCGACTCGATCTCGATGGGCTACCACGCAACGGTGGTCGCCGGGCTGGATGACGAAGCCACACTCGTGCGTCCGAAAGAGAACTGCGAAGGAACGACCAAGGGCATTCGACGCATCGGAGACTGGCTCGAACTGGAAGGCGGCGACTTCGACGTCGTCCACTTCAATTTCGGCCTTCATGATCTGAAGCGGGTCGGCGCCGACGGACGAAACTCTGACGACCCGGACGATCCCCCGCAGGCCGATCTTGAGAACTACCAACAGAACCTACGAAGCATCGCCCAGACGATTCTCGCCAGCGGTGCGACGCCGGTCTTCTGCACCACCACGCCAGTTCCCGAGGGTGGCGTCCGTCCCCATCGCGACCCCGCGGACGTTGAGCTCTACAACGAGATTGCTTTCAAGGTGATGTCTGAGCTCGGGATTCGAGTGAATGATCTTCACTCGTTCGCGGCGGAACGTCTGGAGGACATCCAGATACCCATCAACGTCCACTTCAACCGCCCGGGCTCGATCGCCCTGGGGGACCAAGTGACCGGAAATATTCGAAAGACGCTTCGAGCCGGCCGGTGACGCTGCCACCGAGACGCTTCGTGATTCAGACCAGCGCCAGTACTCGGGCCGGGCCACCGGTACCGCCCTTGAACTTCGGCGCTCCCACGACGATGGTCGCACCCGCCTCGGGAACCCTCGACAAATCCTTGAGATTTTCGACTCCCCAACGATCCTCGGGCAACCAGATCAAGTGGACGTCCAACCCGTTCGAACGGGCGTTGTCGAAACTCAACGTGTCGACGCCGATCCCCACCACGTCACGGTCCTCGAGGAGCATGGTGGCGGTGTCCGGATGAAACGCCGGCTGTCGTGAGACGACTCTTCCGTCACGCTGCTCTTCCGGGGCGAAGAAAGCCTTCCGATCGTTCACCTTGTCCGCCCACCCGCTGTTCATGGCCACGAAGCATCGCGGCGGTAGCGGCCCATGAATGGCCTCCCATTTTCCAATGTGCTCCGGCGTGACTTGAGCCAACGGATCTTCCGCGGCTTCGTCCCGAATGTCGATGACCGCGAGCGGCGACACCAGTTGCTCAGGCGGAATCTCATCGACTGAACTCCCGTGACTGCAATGACTGGCCGCGTCGACGTGGGTCCCCACATGCTCCCAGTAACTGACCTTCTTGAGCGCGAATGGCGTCCTCTCGTCGATCACGCATACGTCATCCAGCGCCAGACTGGCGGGCGCGGTCTGCCCCATGATCTCATCCCCCTCGGAGAACCATGCCGGAAAATCCGGGGTGAGAGTGTGCGTGAGGTCAACGGTCCGGCTGAACGTCATCTTGGGACGCGACGTCGGTGCCGACTGTGCGGACGCAGCGTTTGAAATCCCTCCGAGTCCTGCCGCCGCCGCGCAACTCCCCGCGGCAATCTTCAAGAAACGGCGACGGCCGGCAACGATCCGATCAACCTCAGCGATGATGAATGGCGAGCACATGATGGGATCTCCGTTCACGCGGCGTGGCGGTGGCAGGACGATTCATCGGCCTGCAGAGAGAAGGTACACGAATGCAAAAGCCCGGAAAAAAGTCGTTTCGAGAACCGAGTCGCTCCTGCTCACGGCGTCAGGGCAGTTCGCCCGGCCACGCACCGCCCAGACCGCGACTGCCGATCCTGCGACGGAACCCCAGTCCGATATCCCCCGGGCAGGCCATGACACTTCCAGCGATCCCTCTCACGCGATCCATCCAAACCGGCTTATCGGCTCGTCAACATCGGCAGTAAAACGACCCAAATCTCCGCTTGGAATTCCTCGGCGGACTTGACATTGCAATAGCAGCGGTAAAAATCGAACGTGCTTTTCTCCACCACGAGAGAGATCCTCGACGGGCGATCGTTCCAGCGGAACCCCCTGCCGTTCTTGTTGCGCCTCGAAGACCGAGCGGATGTTGTCAACTTCAAGACCGGACTCGGCGGTTTCGATCTGGTGCGTTGCCCGAATCTGATTCAGCGGATTCTCGTCAAGGAGAACGATCTCTACGGCGAAGGCAAATGGACCTTGCGCGGGCGGTACATCATGAAGGACTGCCTCATCACGCGCGAGGGCGGGCCCCATCGAGAGCGGCGGAGCCAGATGCGGTCGCCCTTCGGACGGCAGGCCGTCGAAGCCTCCTCCGGGTTCATGGTCGATCGGGCGATCCGGTTCTGCAACGACTGGCAGGACGGAGCAAGCATCGATCTTTTTCCGGACATGGGCCGACTCGCACTTGAGATCGCCTGCGAGTCGCTCTTCGAGATCGATCTCCACGGCCGGTCCGCGAGACTGAACGAGGCGCTCCTCGAACTTCTGGTCGCGATTCCACGTCTTCCCATTCCGCGCCCACGATTGCTCTCGGCCCGTCGCCATGCGCGTGGGATGGCCGCGGAGTTCACCCGGGGCGAACTGATTCGAGACCTTCGCGAGGCGGGACTCTCTCCCAAGGCGATACGAGACGAGATCATCGCCCTGATGATCGCGAGCATCGACACCACGCCCAAAACGTTGTGCTGGCTCTTCACCATGATTGGCATGCACGAGGACGTCGAATCCGCGGTCCTCGCCGAGTTCGACGAGATTCTGGGTGATCGCGATCCGACGGTGGAGGACATCAGGCATCTCAAACGGTTCGATCGCGTGCTTGACGAGACCCTCCGCCTTTTTCCGCCCGTTCACTTCATCGACCGCCGACCACTCGCGGACGTCGAGCTGAACGGAACGATGGTGAAGGCGGGTTCGTACATGCTGCTCTGCCCGCTCTACACCCATCGCGACGGCCGCTACTTTGACGAACCGCACCGTTTCGATGACGCTCGATGGCTCCCCTCCGAGGTCAAGAAGCGCCCGGTGTTCTCCTTCTTTCCCTTCGGCGCGGGAGCACACGCCTGCATCGGTCGCCGGCTCGCGACGGTGGAGATGAAGCTGATCGCCGCAACCGTGCTTCGCCGATGGCGGATTCGACCCGAGACCAATCTGGTCGCCGATCCGAACCCCCAGCGCATGTCGTTCCCATGCCGTCTGGAACGACGAGCATGACGGCCCGAACCGAACCTCTGGACCTCGAGGCCACGCTGGAGATCCTCGACGGCATCGTGTACGGCGATCTCTTCGATTGCGCCGTCGGGCTGGACGAGGTCGTCCGATTCAGTCGTCGGGCCGTCGGCCACCACGAGGCGACAGAGACCCTGGCGTCCCCATCGATCGGCCGAACCATCGTGCGGACGGACGAGTACGTCACCTTGGCGGGACGGGAAGAACTCGTCGAACGACGGAGAGAGACCCGGGCAAGGGCGCTGCGTCTCCGCCGCCGCGCCGAACGAATGAGCCTCGTGCTCGGAATGGTCCCCTTCGTCCGCGGAATCATCCTGACCGGATCGGTCGCCGCCGAGGCCGCCACAGAGGATGCGGACATTGACCTGATGATCATCGTGGCGCCTTCACGGCTGGCATCCGTCTTTCTCGTGCTCGGTGGCTTCTCGCGTCTCACGCGACGTTGCTTCTACTGCCCTAACTATTACATCTCCGAGGATCATCTTCTCATCGAGCGACAGAACCTCTTCATCGCGAGAGAGATCGCCCAGGCCAGACCGTTGGACAAGGACGCCGAGCGTTTCTTCGAAATCAACGACTGGGTTCGAGAGTACCTTCCGAACGCTTCACCTTCCCAGGTGCGGCGCGGCCAGCGGCGTCGACCGAACGGGCTGCAACGATTGCTCGAGTTCCCGTTTCGAGGCCGATTCGGCCGATGGTGCGAGTCGATCGCGAGCCGCACCGCACGCAAGCGGATCGATGCACATTATCGGGGAGCCCGAGAGGGCCAGCGAACGAAGATCGTCGATCGGTTCGATTCGGATCATGAGCTTCGATTTCACCACCATCCCAAACTCCAGGGCCTCCGAAAACGATACGCGGACCATCGCTCGAGACTGGAAAACGATCTTCGGATGGCGATCGACGAGACGGAGGCGGCTCGATGACCGACCTCGATCGATCCGATCCACCCGCCGGCGATCTTGGGCTCACCCACATCGCCCTGACCGTCCGCGACGTCGAAGCGAGCGTCAGGTTCTACCGACGGTACGCCGGACTCCACGGGATCCATGAACGCGGCTCGGGAACGATCCGTGTCGGCTGGATCAGCGATCTTCGAAGGCCGTTCGGGCTGGTCCTGGTGGAGCGGAGGATCGGACCGCTGCGGGCATGGCTTGCGAGACAACTCGAAGGCGTCCGCCCGGCGATGCACCACATCGGCATCGCGGTCGCGACCCGGGCCGACGTCGACCGACTCTGCGAGACGGCTCGACGCGAGGGAATCCTGCGTCGCCCTCCTCGCGACGCGGGGCATCCCGTGAACTACTACGGCATGATCGGAGATCCCGACGGCAACCGGCTCGAGGTGTCCTGCGGCCAAGTCATGAGCATCGCCTTTGCGGAAGCGTTCACGGACGACGCTGGCAGAGCATCTGGCCCGGAACTACTTGAGAACGCCCCCGGGGGGAAACGACATCACCACAAGAATGGAGATGACCGATGAAAAACATCACGGGTCGTATCGTGAACCGGTTCTTTGGAAGATTCCAGCATCGAATCGGAATCGCCAACACCCGAAGACTCGCCAAAGCCTACAACCGGATTCGGTACCGGCGCGAGATCAGGGAGGTCGTGGACGGCTACGAGAACCGATACGACGAACTCTTCAAGGGCAACGAAGCAGAATACGCCGGCACGCCTCGGAATCGCCTCAAAGACGGATGGGCGATCGATCGGTCCGGCGCGTTTCCCGGGCTCGAGTCCTCGCTCGCGGAAGCGGATCGATTGATTGAAGAACGCGGAGGCCAGAACCGGTGCGGCACGGCATTGGCCCAGCAGGACTATCTCTATCACCTCAGCGGGATCGACGAACTGGACCAGTTTCCCCGCCTGCTCGACTTCGCAACGTCATCCGAGGTGGTGGCGACGGTGGCGGAGTACATGGGCATGATCCCCACGATCGCGATGAATCTTCCGACCGGGATTCGGGTCTTTGAGTCGACGGAACAATTCAGCGAGCGGACCACCTACAACGCAAGCCAGCTCTGGCACCGCGACATTCACGACTTCCCGATGGTCTATGCGATTGTCCTGGTTCGAGACGCGACCGAACAGACCGGGCCTTGGACGTTCCTTCCCGCCTCGGTGTCGGAACGAGCGACCCGGGACTTGAAGTACCAAGGGTGGCGTCAGCCGTATCGGGTCACCGACGAACGAATGTACGAACACATCGATTCCTCGGAGCGGATCCCGTTCACCGGAAAGCGCGGCGACGTGCTCTTTCTAGACTCCAGCCGTTGCTTTCACTACGGAAGTCGCCACGCGGTCGATCCGGGCTATCGCATCATGTACGCCTACACCACGCGGGCTCGAAGCGACTTTCAGATGATGCTCCATCGGCAGGAGTTCCCAAAGCAGGAGGGCGACTCGGCGCTGCGACGGATGGTGCTCGGACAATGACTCCGAGGCGAGTCAGCCTCGAAGCGTGTGCCCGAATCCACGGCTCGACATCCGTGAATTGCTGGAGGAAGCGTACCCCTACGTCATTCTGAATGGCGGCATCTCCGACACCCCAGCCATTCCTACAACCCAACCCTTGGGACGAAAATCGTGGACCCCCATCAACCTGCGACGAGATCCCAATCGGCGAGCGCCCACAGTGCCTTCCCGCGGGGTCGGACCTTCATCCGGCACCTCAACTTCCCTGCCGCTGGTAAATCTCAAGCCAAAATCCCCTAGAACACTGTCTATATGAGGGGCCGATCGGTGGGTGTCCCCAATCTTCTCCTCCCGATCCTCGAGCAGCATGCTCGCGGTGTCGGGATGGAAGGCCGGCTGTTGCCACGTGAACAGACCTTCGGCGGATTCGTCCGGGCAGAGAAACGCCTTGCGATCGCCGGCCTTCTCGGACCAGCCACTGTTCATCGCCACGAAGCACCCCGGCGGCAGCGGACCGTTCACCGCTTCCCAGCGACGAACGTGTTCGGGCGTCACCTGGGCGAGCGGATCCTCCGCCGCCTCCTTCCGGATGTCGAGGACCGCGAGCGGGGCGACGAGTTCCTCGGCCGGAATCTCGTCGACCGACTTCCCGCCGGCGCTGCAGTGACTGGCCGCATCGACGTGGGTGCCGACGTGCTCCCAGTAGGAGACCTTCTTCAGGGCGAACGGTGTCTCCGCGTCGACGACGAACTCGTCGACCTCGGTGAGACTGGCCGGTGCGGTCCGACCCATGATGTCCTGTCCTTCGGAGAACCAGGCGGGAAAGTCCGGCCGGAGGGTGTGCGTGAGATCGACTGCCCGACTGAACGTCGTCGGGGGCCGGCCTTCCCTCGTCGCCATCGCGATCTCCGACGAGGCGACCGAGGCCGTTCCGATGCCCGCGACCGCCGCGCAGGAACCGGCCGCCGACTTGAGAAAACGACGCCGATCCGCGACCACGCGATCGACCTCGGCCATGATGAGGGGTGAGCACATTACGTTTCTCCGGGTTTCCTGATTCTTCGCGGACGCGGTACGAGCCTAATCGAAATCCACGGTGTCGACGCCAGATCGAGGACGTCACCGAGCCCATTGGAGACGATGGCACACGGCACCCGTGTGGAAAAAACGCCTGGGCTCGATCATGACACACCCACGCCCAACAGGTGTTCCGGAGCCGGTCACGGATCGCGGTCGTCGGCCCCCGATCCGGAACGCCGCTCCCGTGATGGATGCGGCGTTCGTGGATTGCAGTTGAACGGTCGCGTCAGGCCGTCACTGGCACGGGCCCCAGGCCGAGAACA
>CAJQQE010000040.1 GCA_905480395.1 uncultured Phycisphaerales bacterium | reverse complement strand
ATGTGAAAGTGGTGGAGAACGCCGACAACTGCGTGCACATCACGATGCCTGCACCGCCCAGCGGTCACGGCGAACTCTCAGATGAAGAGTTGAGCAACGCGGCGGGGGGGTGCATCTTCTGCACAATAACTGGGATGTGAGCTTTGGGGGTTGGACCGCTGATCTGATCTGTTGACGCGTGTTGACTGGATGATTCCAGCCAACTCTCTGACACCACTGTCTCAAGAAAGGACAGACCAATGACCGAACAGAAGAACCAGCTCGCGTCGCTGTTTGCGGCGTGTTGGAAGGACGAGGCCCTGAAGGCTCGTTTCATGTCCGACCCCAAGGCCGTCCTGGCGGAACACGGCATGGATGTTCCTGATGGGATGGATGTGAAGGTGGTGGAGAACGCTGACAACTGCGTACACATCACGATGCCTGCACCGCCCACCGGCTCCAACGAACTCTCAGATGAAGAGTTGAGCAACGCGGCGGGGGGTGGGCTTTCGTGTCCCCAACCTGACGAGTGTGGTTTTGCCTTGTTTCACACGTGTTGACTGGATGATTCCAGCCAGCTTGAGCAGCCGTGCTGACAGCGGCCTGTACGTCTGCGGCATCGTGTTTGTCATTCGAGAAACAAACAGCCCGCCCCCAAGCCGTGAAGCTCAGGGGCGGGCGGAAATCGAAGACAGCTGCAGACTAGAGGCCCAGATGGGGCATGCCTGGCATAGGGCGGAAAGTCATGAAGATTGCACGTACTCCGTCAGGGCCTTCGAGACTGCCCGCAGCCGCTCCCGGCTGATTGAGTCACGTGACAGGTAGTGCTTGATGGCTACGGGTGTGCCTGCCAGTGGGGACGCTGACAGCCCCATGACGGACAGCTCGACAGCTTCAGGGTCCAGATGCCCCACGACGCTCCGAAGCGTGGTGCGGAGCCCTGTGAACGGCAGGGCCTTGCCCAGCAGCTTCTGGGTCTCATCACGCCACATGGTGCTGACGCTTCGACGCTTCAGGATGCCGTACTTCGAGCGGATGGGTATGCCAGTCTCCGCCAGCTGGGCCATGACCCATGACGGCACGTAAGCCAGACGAGCTGCACCAGTCTTCTGGCGTGGCTGGCTGACCCAGTGCCCGTCGAAGTGCTCAGGCTCCAGAGCAGTGACATCACCACAGTTCATGCCAGCCCACAGGCCCAGCCCGCAGACGGCACCGACGATGGGCCGGGGGTGCTCCAGCATCATGCGAAGCTCCGCAGGTGAATACACGTGCTTGGGCTTGGGCCGGTACGGGGGTGACTGCATGGTGCCCGTGCGTGGCGGCTCGCTGATGTGCCCTTCCTCCACGAGGAACTTGAGCCAGCTGCGAACCCACACCCGCAGGTGCCGCAGCCTGAGACAGCCCCAGCGTTCGCTTGCACGAGCCATGAGCTCACGGAAGTCGGCTGGGCCCAGCTCAGACACGAGCTGCTCAGGAAGGAACTGCTGGGCTCTCAGGGCGAACTCACGTGCTCTATCGAGTGACGGGCCCTTGATGATTCCAAGGGCGAGCCGGTGAGCTTCGTGGGTGAGGTACTGGTCGATGGCTTGAGACACGAGCATGGAGATTCTCCAGCTGCGGTACAAGCGAACCAGTGATGTATCCCATCGGGTGCCCCCGAAGGGGCTGTCAAACGCGAGTGGAAGGACTCGAACCTTCAACCGCCGGTTTCGTAGACCGGTGCTCTATCCAATTGAGCTACACTCGCTCGATTTTTTCGATCAGGGATCATAACGGAAACAACCCTCACCCGGATCAGGCTCGAGGGATCTCGGTGGTCTGGTCGACCGGTCGGGCTTCCTCGGTATTCAGGGTGGTCTCCGCCGGTTCAAGCCAACTACTTGCGGTACTTGCCTCGGCCTGCTCCATCAACTTCCGAGCACCGAACGGCAGGATCAGGATGCCGATACCAAACACCATGCCCGCGATTCGCGGCCACGGCGATGGACCGACTTCGACGCCCTCGGTTCGAGCATCGGGCTTGCGAATGACCGGCAGCCCGGCGAGATGTAAGTAGTAATACGCACTCACCGCACTGGTCGCCATCATGATCACGACCAGCGGTGTTTCGCCCGCAGAAATGCCAGCGATCACGATATCCAGCTTGCCCCAGAAACCCAGCAGTGGTGGGAGCCCGAGCATTGAGAAGGCGCTCAGGGCCAGCACGAAGGCCATGCCCGGATGTCGCTTCCAAAGACCGGAGAGGTCGTCAAGTGTCTCGACCTCGCGGCCGTGTCGTTGCAGGCCGCTCAGAACTCCAAAGACTGCGACCGTCGCAACGCCGTAGGTCACGAGGTAGAAGAACACCGCATCGATGCCCTCGGCGGTGCCCGCGATCACCCCGACCAGCAAGTAGCCGGAATGAGAGATCGAGGAATAGGCGAGCAGTCGTTTGATAGACGTCTGAAGGAGGGCGCCGATATTTCCGAGGATCATCGTCAGAACCGCGATCACCCAAAGGGTCGCATGAACTGGGCGGGGGAGGCCTTCGGTCGGGACCTTCACGCCCGCATTATCGATGATGTGATGCCCGCTCCATCCCACCGCAGCGCAGAGCATGATGATCGCCGTGAATCCGGCGACCTTGGGCATGAATGAGATGAAACCGGTGACCGGGGTTGGTGCGCCTTGGTAGACGTCAGGCGCGTAAAAGTGCATCGGGACCGCCGTGATCTTGAAGCACAAGCCCACGAATGCGAAGACCATCCCGATCAGGCCAAAGAGGGGAATGCCGTCGCCCGCGGCCTGGGTCGCGAAGACCGCTTGCATTCCGGTCAGGGAGAGCGTTCCGGTCGCGCCGTAGAGCAAGGCGAATCCGTAGAGGAAGGTCGCGGAGCTCATCGCGCCCAGAAAGAAGTACTTGATCGCGGCTTCTTTGTTTCGACGAGTTCCGCGGCCCAGGGCGACCATGACGTAGGTGGGAAGTGAGGAGAGTTCGATCGCCAAGAACAGCCAGATGAGGTCATTGGCGTTGGCAACCAGCATCGTTCCCGCGATCGAGAGGAGCAGGAATGCGTGGTACTCACCACGAACCACTCGAAGCGGATCAAACCCGGTTCGACCGTCGCGAACGGCGTCCTCGTATCGACGGTCGACCATACCGATACCGAGCAGGACGAGCCCGATCGCGATGACGCCCACCATCACCTTGAGATAGAGCCCGAGGTTGGGGAACAGGAGATCAGCATCGGTGACGGTCTTTGAACCATCGTAGACCACCTGGGTCGCCACGATGGCCGCCACCAAGAAGCCGACAGTCGTCCAGGGGACGGCGTTTCGGATCCGACGGTGTGTCGACAGTCCGAGCACCGCGACGATCACCGCGCCGATGAACAGCAGGATCTCCGGAGTGATCAGGATTAGCTTGGAACTCATTTCAATCATGGGTTCAGCGGCTCCCCTCGAGCGTGATATCGGTCAGAAGACTGACCTTGGCGGCCGCATCCATTTTTTCGAAGTGGCGCTCGACGAGAGCCGGGTAGGGCTTGAGAACCTCTTCTGCCACCGGTTCGACGGCGTGCAGAATCGGCCAAGGCATGATTCCGAAGACCAAGCAGACCAGTGCGATCGGAGCCACGGCGGCAATCTCTCGAAGGCTGAGGTCTTTGGGGAGTTCTTCGTGCTCGTGATGGTCGGCGGGTTCTCGCAGCGGACCGAAGCACAGCTTGCCGGTCATGTAGAGCAGGTACATCGCACCGAGGATCATGCCGGTCGCGGCGACGGCGGCGAACCATGGTCCAAGGACGCCGGGGTATCCCGTCTGAGCGCCCGGGACGGCGGTGAAGGTCCCGATCAAACAGAGGAACTCGCTCACGAATCCGTTGAGACCGGGAAGACCAACACTCGCGAAGACCAACACGATGAAGAAGAATGACCAGACCGGCATCTTGAAGGCCAGTCCTCCAACTTCACGAAGGTCCTTGGTGTGGTAACGCTCGTACATCATGCCGATGCAGAGGAACAATCCACCGGTCGCAAATCCATGGCTGAGCATGTAGAAAACCGAGCCTTGCAGGCCGAGGGGGTTCAAGGCGAGCAAGCCCAGCACCGCGAAGCCCATGTGGCTCACCGACGAATAGGCGATCAGTTTCTTGACGTCAGTCTGCACCCAGCAGATCAGCGCCGCGTAGACGATGCCGATCACCGCGAGTATCGCGATGGTTGGTCCCCAAGTCACGACGGCCTCGGGGACCATCGGTAGAACAAACACGTAGAGGCCGTAAAGGCCGAGCTTGAGAATGACCGCGGCGAAGTTCACCGAACCGGCGGTTGGGGCCTGGTTGTGAGCAAGGGGTAGCCAGGTGTGCAGCGGGAAGAGGGGGACTTTGACCGCAAGGCCAGCGAGCAGTGCGAGCAAGATCCACCCTTGTTCGCCGGCGGAGAGCGTGGGTGCGAAGGTGGTCAAATCACTGATCGCGAAGGACCAGTCGCCCGTCTGCTGGGCGTGCTGCCAGGCGACGTAGGCGAGGCCCAGCAGCATGAACAGCGAACCCACAAAGGTGTAGATAAAGAACTTGAAGGACGCTTCGCGCCGATCCGGGCCACCGTAGATCGCCAGCATGAAGAAGCCGGGGACCAGCGACGCCTCGAAGAACGTGTAGAAACTAATCACATCGCGAGCGACAAAGACGCCCATCACGCAGGTCGAGAGGACCAAGAGCCAAATGTAGAACTCGCGTCGTCGTTCCTTGATCGCAACCCAAGAGCCCAGCACACAGCAGGGCATCAAGAAGACGTTCAGCAAGACCAGAAGTAGGGAAACGCTGTCGACGCCGAGTTCGAGCGCGACACCGAGACCCGGAAGCACCGGGAAGGCATTGGCTTCCGGCGCGGGCCAGTAGAGCCACTGCTCGGCTTGCCAGTGGGGGAACTGCATCGCGAGCACCACGGCCCAGGCGAGGGTGGCCAGCGAGCCACCGAGCGCGATCGCTCGGGCGTTGCGTTCGCCGCCGAAACCGACGCCGATGCAGGTGACCAACGGAAGAAGAAGGAGGATCCAGAGTTGCATCAGACGCTCCCTCGCATCCAGACCCAGACGATCCAGGCGATCACGAGTGCGAGACCACCTGCCATTGAGGTCGCGTATCCCTGAAGTTTGCCGTTATAAAGCGGCTGAAAAAGCGACGCGGCGATCTTCGGTAGGCGAGCGGTGCCATTGACCCCGATGCCATCGACGAAGACTCGGTCGAACATGTAGAGCGCTTGGCCGGCAATCCAGAGCGGGAATCGAATCGTCGCGATATAGATCTCGTCGACATACCACTTGTTTTCCATCGCTCGTGGAAGCCAGGCGATCCAGCCGCGTGCGGTGAGCCAGGTGCGAAGATCGTCCGCAGACTTTCGGTTGGCACAGTGGAGCCACCAAGCGATGGCGAGGCCGACCAGGCCGAAGGTGCCACTCACGAAGTACATCGCGGTGTGAGGCTCAAAGCCCAAGAGCGTCGAATGTTCACCAGCAGGCATGAGCTGGAGACCCGTGCCGGCACTGGAGTTCTCGATCGCGTTCTTGATCCAGGTCTGGGTGCCCCAGACGTCTCCGACGAAGTAGCCAACCGCAAGCCAGATCGCGCCGAGCGAAAGAACCGCCAGCACCAGGTTGATCCGGATGCCGGGAGCGTGCGGATGGAAGCTGTGGTCGTCGCCGTGATGATCGTCGTGCCCGCTTTGGCCGTGAGACTCATCGGGCTTGTAGTGTGTCGGGCCGGTGAAGACTCGGAACCACACGCGGAAGGTGTAGTAGGCCGTCAGTCCAGCAGTGAGGATGCCGATCCAGCCGAGGATCCGGAAGCCGGCGCCGTCGGTGATGAAGGCTTGGGCGAGAATCTCGTCCTTCGAGAAGTAACCCGCGCTGCCGGGAACGCCCGAGAGCCAGAGGCTTCCAATCAGCATCGTCCAACAGACCACGCCCCATCCGGGAACCCGACGGATGCCGCCGAGCTTACGAAGGTCGAGTTGACCACCGAAGCCGTGCATCACGGCACCGCAACAAAGGAACAACAACGCCTTGAAGAAGGCGTGGGTGAGGACGTGGTAACAAGCACCGAAACTGGTCGCGAGACCGAGACCCATGAACATGTAACCGAGCTGCGAGACCGTGGAGTAGGCCATGACCCGCTTGATGTCGTATTGCGCCATGGCAATCGTCGCCGCAAGCAGGGCGGTCAGGCCGCCGACCCACGCGACGGCTTCGAGGGCGTGACCGCCGCTTGCCTTGTTCATGAGAAAGAACGGCATGGTGCGGGCAATCAGGTAGATCCCGGCCGTCACCATCGTCGCGGCGTGAATCAGCGCGGAGACCGGCGTCGGTCCTTCCATCGCATCTGGGAGCCAGACGTAGAGCGGGAATTGGGCAGACTTACCGAAGGCGCCCAGCATCAGGCACCAAGGGATGAGCGTCGCGGCCCAGCCGTCGTACTGGCCGGCCCCGGTGGCGCCGGACTGCAATGCGGCGAACAGCACACCGAACTCCAGGCTGCCGTATTCGAGCCAGATCAGGTAGATGCCGAGGGCCAAGCCCAGGTCACCGATCCGATTCATGATGAAGGCTTTTTTGGCCGCTGCGACTGCTGCGGGCTTCTTGTAGTAGTAGCCAATCAGCAGATAACTCGCGAGACCCACGCCTTCCCAGCCAAGGTAAAGCATGATCAGGTTTTCGCCGAGGACCAAAGCCGTCATGGCGAAGAGGAAGATGCTCACGCCGGCGAAGAACCGGCAGTACCCCGTGCCCTTGTCCTCCTCCATGTACTCACTCGCGTAAAACGCGATCATCGTGCCGAGGAACGTGACAAAGAGGATCCAGTACGCGCTCAAGCCGTCGAGATAGAGGGCGAAGTTGGCTCGTAGTCCGTGCCATTGATCACCGGCACTCCCCGAGCCGCTCGACCAAGAGAGGTCGATCCAGTCGAAGAGGTGAACGACCACTGGCTTGGCAAAATCAAGTTTGGAGACGGTCATCGCCGCGATCACGAAGGATCCAGCGAGGGCGGCGACGGTGGTCCACGCGGGGAGTCGGCTCTTGACGCCAAGTGCCGCGTAAATACCGCAGAGGACGGCGCTGATCACCGGCAGCCAGATCATCCAGGCCGCGAGGGCGAACGATTGCTCGTCCACCACCGGTGCAATCGGTACTTGGAACCCAAAGGGTTCGCCAGCGGGAAGCCCGTGGGACGAGTCTCCGTCGCCAGCCATGGCGACGGTCGCGAGTGCGGTGTGCGCGATGGCGCTCAGCATTCCTTCAACTCCGACCAGGCTTCGGCGTCTAGCGTCGGCTTTCGACGATAGAGAAGCACCACGAGTCCGAGGGCGAGGGCCGCCTCGGCCGCGGCCACCGTGAGAATAAAGATCACGAAGACTTGGCCTTCGGGGTTCAGGTGCATGCGGCCGAATGCGATCATCGCGATCGCGGACGCTTGGAACATCAGTTCGGTGCACAGGAACATGAGGATCATGTTCCGGCGGGTGAGGAATCCGACCATTCCGATGGCGAACATCACGGCACTGACCAGCAGCACGATCTGAATGGTTCCGGTGGCGATCGGGACCATCGTGGATGCTTCGCCAGCCTGGGTGAGCGAGATGGCAACGTCGTTCATGACGAACCTCCCGCAAAGTCAGATTCTTCGTCTTCAAGCAGCGGGGTCATGCCGGCGGCGACGCGGAGCTCATCTTCGCCAAGATCAATCTGTCGGCGAGCAAGGACCACCGCACCGAACATTGCCATGAGCAGGATCACGCCCGCCACTTCGAGGCTCACCGGGAAAGTCGCGACCAGCGACCATCCAACGAGTTGAGCATTGGTCGGCAGGGCGCTGACTGGCAGCACGAGGTTTCGAGACTCGTCGGCGACTCTGACGTCGACACTGGCGTTGGTTCCGTCAAACCGAATGGCTCGGCCGTCGATTCGTTCGATGGTAAATTCGGCGGCCGCGGCGTCGGTGGAATCAGCGTCGAGGAGCCCGGCCACGGTGTCATTGAGTTGGAGCGGAAGCCCGTCGAGGACCATCCAGCGATGCTCCTCGGCCGACGAGAGCGATGGGGTCATACCCGGGGCATCTGGTCGAACTCCGCCGTCAACGAGTAAGAACGCATCGCTGAGGATCGCAAGCAGCACGAATCCGACCACCAGTGCCGCGACCGGTTCGCGGGGGATTCGATCGTAGAGGGCTTCGCCTGCAGTGGACGTGGCATCCTGAGCCAGCATCAAGACGAACAGATAGGTAATCAGGATCGCGCCCGCGTAGACGATGATCAGCGAAAAGGCCATGAACTCCGCATCCATCAGCAAGAACATGCCGGCGGAACTCACTACCACCACGACGAAGTAGATGGCGGCGAAGACCGGGCGGGGATGCGTCACCATCCGAGCGGCGCCCGCGATCGCGGCGAGTCCGAAAATCACTTCGAGGATTGGAACCGGCGCGTCGGCAGCCAGGCCTTCGAGCACCTTCACCATCAGGAACGCAATGGCGCCGGCGCCAAGGATGGTTCCGACGATCCGCGTCGACTTCCGATGCGGTCGCATGATGAGGTAGAGGCCGATCGCCCCGACAACGCACGCTATGTAGAGGATGGATGGCGTCATGCCTGTCTGAATCCGTCGCGTACGGCGTGAACGGCCGGTCGAATCCCTTCGACCGAATCCAGCCCTGGTGGCTGGAACCGTCTGAGGGCCGACTGTTCAAAGGTCGGCGGGAGGGGAATGGCCCTTGGAAGGACCGAGAAGTGCCGAAGAATACGCCCCGCCGCCCGGGGTCGCAACCGGCAAGCGTCCTTCGATCCTTGAGATTGATGTCACCAGTGCGGATTCTCGCGGCAGATCGGTTCAATTTCACTTCGCCCGGCGGCTTTCACGTTCCCCGGCTACCTTGCTCGTATGTCCGATTCCGTGCGTCGCATGATCCCCAATCTTCTCACCTTGGCTCGGGTTGGCCTTGCCGGGTGCTTCTTCGCCATCGTCGCGGTGGCGTTGTGGCCGAAGCAGGGGGCCGGATCCGACCTCGCTGACCGGCAATTCTGGGGCAATGTGGCGGTTGTAATCTTTGTGGTGGCGGCGATCACGGATTACGTGGATGGGCTGCTGGCCCGTCGGTGGAAGGTCGTCAGCGTCTTTGGGCGAGTGATGGACCCCTTCGGTGACAAATTACTGGTGATCGGGGCCTTTGTCTTCTTGGCTTCTCCGGCGTTTCTCAAGGTTGCGCCCGTCTATGGCGGGGTCTACCTCTTTGTTCCCTTTGATGCGGCGGGAAACGTGGAGATGACGACCGGGGTCCGGCCCTGGATGGTGGCGATCATCCTGGCGCGGGAACTGTTGGTAACCAGCATTCGAGGGGTCTTTGAAGGACTGGGAATCGACTTTTCGGCGGGATCCAGTGGAAAATGGAAGATGGTGCTGCAATCGATCGCGGCGCCGTTCGCCCTCTTCGTCGCAGTCAATCCATTCGCCCAGGAGTCCTTGGGCCTCACGGTGGCTCGCGACATTCTGATCTGGATGACGATCGTCATCACCGTTTGGTCGGCGTGGCCCTATCTTTTTCGGGCTCGCTCCATTTTGGCCGGAAAGACCCCATCTGGGTCGGGGGACAGTTCTTGAGTACGGATCAATCGACACGTTCGACCCGGCCGACCCCATCTGAGGTTTTTCGCTCAATGGGGGTGATTCCAGCCCTCGCGGTCACCGCCGGTGGGCTTGGCTTCCTGAGGCCGGCATCGGGGACTTGGGGCTCGCTCCCGCCCGCGGTGGTGGCGGCCCTGCTGGCGATCTTTGGCGCTCCGGGCTGGCAGATCGATCTGGCCCTCATCCTGCTCCTCGGAATTGGCGTCGTTGCCTGTCTTCGGTTCGGCCGGTCCGCGGAAGCGATCATGGGCAAAAAGGACCCAGGTCAGGTGGTTGCCGATGAGGTCGCCGGCCAGGCGCTCACCTTGCTCGCGCTCCCCTGGGCGATCGCTGACGGATGGGCGGGCAGCCCCACGCTGCCGGAAGGCGTCACCCCGATGGTTTTCAACATCGGGCTCGCGGTGGTCGGGTTTCTGCTGTTTCGAGTGTTCGACATCCTCAAACCGCCACCGGCCAACGGACTTCAGCGGCTCGGCGGCGGCATGGGAATTCTGGTCGATGATCTGATCGCTGGCGTGATGGCGGCCGTGATCCTGCAGGTCGGCGTCCGATTCATCTACTGACCAACGCACCGGTGGTGATCATTCTTGATCCGGGACTGATGCCAGTCGATCAAGGAGCGGCATCAGTCGGGCGGACCACGTTGCGAGGCCGGGGTGGCCGACTTGCGCCGCACGAACTCGACCGTCCGGCGTGACGATGACCAAGGTCGGAAGACCGCTCAATCGCCAGTTCGATCCACATTTCATCGCATCCGCCATCAGATCGCGGTCAGCATTCAGAAGTGCCTGATCGTCCGACGAGAGTTGGATTCGATAGCCCCGAAACCGATTGTCGACTTCGGTCAACTTCGCGAAGTCTCGTGCGGCGCGGTCGTTGAGTGCGTCGTCGGCGGTAAAGAGAAAGGCAACTGGGACGGTCATGTTGGCGAGTGGATCGACCATGTTGCCGGCGGCATCTCGCATGGCAATGCGAGGGGCGCGTCGCCCCACGAGGGCCTGCACCGGCGCTTGTGCCTTGCCAGTGCCGGCGGACTGTGAATCGACTTGCACCCAATGCGGAGGCGGGGTCATCGCGAAGCGAGGCCGTCCATCGTGGGGATCGACGGTGGCGTCCGCCATCCAGTTCGAGAATTCCATGACGATCGTGTTTCCGTCGCCAAGTGGCATGTGTACGCCGAGGAGGATCGGGTCGCCTTCGATCCCGACCGTGAGCTCCATCGGCAAGGGGCGGTCGGGGTCCGTCGATCGGCATTGGATGACCGCCGCCGCAACTCCGGAAGCGTCGACGGGCCGCGCATCACCAACCGCGATGAGATCTGAGAATGTGTGCTCGCTCATCGCCGAGAAAAGAAAGGCGGCGCTGAGTCCGAGCCGGATTGAGAGATCGCGATCCGCAAGCATGGATCGGAAGTTGGTCGGCGCGACGCGAAGATCGAATTGTCGAAGCAGCGGGTCTCCCACCAGCAGTGAGGTCCCGTCGCAAACCAAGTCGCTTCCACCGCTCGGGCCACTCCAGCTGTGAACACTGAAGCGAAGGGGATGACTCGATGAAGGCCGTGAGAAGGCCAGCGCCGATCGCTTCGGTGGCGCGTTGACTTCTGCATTTTTCGTCACAATCTTCGTCTCCACCATCACATCAAGCTCGGCCAGCGAACTCAGGTAGGTTCGAGTGGCGTTCAAGAGGACGTCACCGCGGAGGGTCGTGGGCGTCGAGACTTCGGCATCACCTTCGGCGACTTGGAAGGAACCGATGGCTCGTGGCGTGGCGACGGCGGCAACGGCGACCGCCGCCAAGGCGCATCGAGTTCGGAACGAGAAGGTTTGGTTTCGCGAAGCGGTGGGGTTGATCATTCTGATTCCTCGAAGATGCAGCATCGATCTCCCGAAGCGGTGGGAAGATCAGGGGGGCGTTCGGGGCAACCTGCCGCACGAAAACGTCCTCCTTCGGGAATCGTCACTTCGGACCCCCGACTTCATCGAACCGAGACTCGTTTTGGAATTCAGAACCCGTCGAGACCAGAAAGAACGGTGCTGGAGCGTGGGTTTGAGTGGTCGCGTGGCCAGTTTGATGCCGGTTTGGCGACATCAGATCGAGTGACATCATCGCTCGTGCGTGAGTAGGTCTTCCACCGTTTCCCGCCGTCTGATAACCCGGAAGTCCGAGCCGTCCACCAGAACCTCGGCGGGGAGTGGCATCGCGTTGTACCGGCTGGCCATGGTCATGCCGTAGGCGCCGGTGGCGAAAATGGCAATCAGATCACCCCGATCGCACGGTGGGAACGATCGGTCGCGGGCCAGAAAATCGCCGGTCTCACAGATTGGTCCGACGATGTCCACGAGCTCGAGATCGGGGAGCTCTGGCTGCTCGGTTCGGATCGTCGGAACAAGGCTGGGCGGGACCTTGACTGGCCAAGCGAAATGGAACGCGTCGTAGTGGCTCGGGCGAAGCAGGGCGTTCATGCCGCCGTCGCAGACCAGAAACGTTTTTCTCCCGGAGGTCTTTCGAACCACGACCTCCAGCAGAAGGATCCCGGCGTTGGCGGCGATCGCCCGTCCTGGCTCGAGGATGATCTGTGTGCCGCGGCGTGCTCGATCCGCCAGCAGCGGACAGATGGCCGCGGCATAGGTCGCGGCATCCGGGGCGCGGTTGGTCTCGTAATCGGCGGCAAAACCACCGCCGATGTCGAGCCGATCGATGGTCCCGCCGTCGTGTTCGACGCGATCGGCAAGTTCGAGAATTCGCTGGAGCCCAGTGACAAACGGCTCGGTCTCGTAGATGGGTGAACCCAAATGCACGTGCAGTCCGGTGGCGGCAACCGCGGGTTCGTCATGCACGGAGGCGAACACCCCGGGAACCCGTTCGGCATCGATCCCAAACTTGGTCTCGCGGGTACCAGTCGTGGTGTGGCGATGGGTGCGGGGATCGACGTTGGGATTGACCCGGATCGAAACTGGGGCCACGCGGCCGAGATGGCGGGCCACCATCGCGATCGTCTCGAGTTCCTGTTCACTCTCGACGTTGATCGATCCGATTCCCGCCCGGAGCGCGGCTTCGATTTCGGGGGCGGTCTTGCCGACCCCGGCATAGACGCATCGGGCCGCCGGAACCCCCGCTTCGAGTGCTCGATGGAGTTCGCCGCCGCTCACCACGTCCATGCCCGATCCAAGGCTGCCGAGCAGGCGGAGAACCGAGAGATTGGCATTGCTCTTGACCGCAAAACAAATGAGCGGATGAATGGGCGCGAATGCGTCGCGGAATCGCTCGTAGTGCGCGGTCAGCGTGGCGGTCGAATAGACGAAGGTGGGGGTGCCGACCTGTTCGGCAATCGCCGTGACGTCGATTTCTTCGGCGTGGAGTCGGCCGGATCGGTGATTGAAGTGGTCCATGCGTGTGGCAGGGTAATCGGAGTCGGGGCGGCGTGACTCAGAGCACGCGGACCGCGCGGGGGTACGACCCTCGGACGTGGAGGCTGCTGCAGTGGGCGCGGGCGTCTTCGATGGCCGCGGCGACCGACGGATCATCGCGGTGGCCTTCGAGGTCCGTGAAGAATGTGTATTGCCAGTTGTCGAGTCTCGACGGACGCTTGTCGATGTGGTTCAGGTTCACGCCGGCATCTCGGAACGACGCCAGGACGTCGACCAGGGCGCCCGGTCGGTTGGCGGTCTGGAACTGGACGGTGGTCCGATCGTTTCCGGTGGCCGCTGGTGCCTGCCTTCCGATCACCAGAAATCGAGTGATGTTCTCGGCTCGATCTTGAATCCGATCGAAGACCACCTTGACGCCGTGGATTTCGCCGCCGAGCCGACAGCCGACCGCCGCGGTTCGGCTGGCGGTGGATGCCCGCATCACTGCGGCGGACGTACTCGACGTCTCGATGATCTCGACGTGTGGCAGCGTGGCGGCGAGAAACTTACCGCACTGGGCCAGCGCCTCTGGCTTACTGGCGACCGCTCGAATGTCGTCGGGACTGCAGTTGGCCATCAACGCCTGATCGATCGCGACCAAGCTCTCGGCGCAGACCGGTGCCTCTTGTTCGGCGAGGGCATCGAGGGTCTCGGTGATTGAGCCGCCGATGGAATTCTCGTAGGGCACGAGGCCATAGTCGGCGCGGTCGGTCATGACCTCTTCGACGACGGCGTTGATCGAGGTCATCGGGGCGAGCTCGGTGCTGGAACCAAAATGTCTCAGGGAGGCCAGATGGCTGAAGGAACCCTCCGGTCCGAGATATCCGATGCGCAGCGGCCGTTCGAGTCGGAAAGACCCCGACATCAATTCCCGCCAAATTGCTTCGACCGTCCGCTCTGGCAGTGGCCCTTGATTCGAGGCAAGAACCCGCTTGAGCACCGCGGACTCACGGTCTGGCGCATAGATCGGTGTCCCATCGCCCTGTTTGGCGCGTCCGACGTCGACCACGACGCGGGCCCGTTCGCTGAGCAGTTCGATCAATCGCCGGTCCAGATCATCGATTCGGTGGCGGAGGTCGTCGAGATCCCAAGCCTCTTCAGCGTTGGGTTGATCGGGGTTGGTCGGGTCGTCGGGCATCTCTCAAAGGTACGGCAAGCGGTGGGGGTTGGGTTGGGTGGAGTGCGGAGGAAACCCAGATTTGGTCGATATCCACCAGCGTGCTGTTACTTCTTCAACATTCCGTGGAGGCCGCCGCGCCGACGTCAGTTGAATGGTCGGCCGTCGATCCGATCTCGCTTGCCGTGGTCGGAGGCGTTGGATTGGTGCTTCTCTTCTTTGGGGGCCACCTTTTTCGGCCGAGTCTCGTTCTGGCCGCGGCGGTCGCTGGGGCGATGCTGGGGTTGCAACTCGCTTCGGCCACTCGAGCCGACACGCTTCCCGCATGGCTGATGGGTCTCGGCATTCCGCCGCTGGCCTGGGTGATTGCCCTCCCGCTGCTCGCAGGGCTTCTCGCCGCGATCTTCTCGAGGATAGTGCTGGCGATGTTGATCGGTGCCATCGGTGTCTTTGGCGTGATGCTGATCGCGGTGGCATTCTTCGGTCTTGGGGGAGAGGACGGTGGACGGACGCCCAACGCCGACGCTTCGGCCATCGGGTGGCGAGTGTCCTGGCAGGATCAACCGGCGTCCGACGCGGGGGGAAATGACCAGGGGCTTCTGGAGGGAATCCGTGCGGCGGCGGTGCAGGAACTTGGTAGTCAGGTCATCGATGCGGCGACAAAAAATGGACTCGAAAGCATCGAAGAAACCCGTCAGCAACTGGGTGGGATGGCCGACTCGATCTTTGGGGACATCCGTGCTTGGTGGGCCGACCGGACACGTCATGTGCCGCCGGCCACGCTCGACCTCGTGATGGCCATGGCGGTCGTCGTGGGTATTGCTGGCTTCGTGATCGCCCTGATACGGCCGGTCTTTGTGGCATCCATCGGGACCGCCGTCCTCGGCGGTTGGATGCTCATGGCGTGCGGAGCGGTGCTCTGGGCCAGAGTCTCGGCCGGGGGGGATCTTCCATCGCCATTCCTGATGCTGCTCGGCTGGGGGCTCGCGACCGCGGTCGGGATCTTGGTTCAAGGATCCCATACCAGCTCCAGAAAGCCCGCCAAGAAACCGCCCGCAGAGGCCTAAAAGCAGGTTCAACCCCTCAAAATCCCTCTCAGAATGCACCTCAAGGCCCATCGGCCGCGATATCTGGTCGCTGGTCCGGCATTGGGCCGATATCCAGTCTTGACCCGGAATTCCGTTCGATGCCCGCGAAGTGGTCGTCGAAACTGATCTGCAATGGAGCCGTTGCCATGACCCCGCTGATCCTCGCCCAAGCCGGCGAACTCACGTTCTCGAATACTTGGGAGACAATTCTCAATTCGCTGGACCTCTTCCGTCGGCCGGACGAGATTCTGCGGATGCTCACATCGCTGCCGATCGTCGCAGCGGTGGTGGTCACCGTCGTGGGAACGGCCTGTGTGTTTCGGGGTTACAAGTGGCATAAGCCCGTCGTGGTACTTCTGTCTCTCTTGCTTGGCTTTGCGGTTGGGCGGATGATTAGCCAAGACGTCGGAAAATCCGCGGTTGTCGCGATTTCGCTCGGGGTGTTGCTGGCCGCCATTGCGTCGCCGTTGCTGAAGTATGCGGTCGCGGTCTTTGCGGGCATCGCCGGCGCGGGCATCGGCGCCACGGTCTGGTCTTTCTTCAACCCAGGCGAGACTTCGTTGGCTTGGGCCGGTGCGGGGATGGGTTTCATCACGCTGGCCCTTCTGAGTTTTATCTTCTTTCGAATCGTGGTCATCATTTTCACAAGCGTCGGTGGTGCGGCCATGATGGTGATGGGTTTGGCGGCGTTGCTGCTTCAGATTGAGTCGGTCTCGACTCAAGTTCAGGAGCAGTTGTCGCTCCATCCGGGCGTGCTTCCTCTTCTCGTCGTGACCGCGGCGGTGCTCGGCATCGTGCATCAACAGGGTGGTTCCACGGAATCAGCCGGCGAAGAGGATTGACTCCCATTCGATATTCCCCATCGATCGACGGCGACGGACCTCGGTCCGCCGTTCTTGCCTGCGTCGTGCCCGTCGGAATCTTGATCGCGGGAATGATTGGTTGCTCGGGAGGGTCGGCCGCGCCGAGTCCGCCGCCCACGACCGAGCCGACCAAGCCATCCGAGATGACAGAGAACACGGTCACCATTTCGACGAAAAAAAGTGATGGAACAAGTATGAAACAGGATGAATCCGGCCACGGTGTGGGCGTCGGTGATCGATCGCCAAATCGCCTCGTTGACGAAACCAGCCCCTATCTGCTGCAACACGCCTACAACCCCGTCGATTGGCGGCCATGGGGTGAGGAGGCCTTTGCCGAGGCCCGGCAACGAGATGTGCCGATTCTGGTTTCCATCGGATACTCGACGTGCTACTGGTGCCATGTGATGGAGCGAGAGAGCTTTGAAGACGCCGCGGTCGCCGCGATCATGAATCGCGACTTTGTCTGCATCAAAGTCGATCGGGAGCAACGTCCGGATGTGGACGAGATCCACATGACGGCCTGTCAGATCTTTACGCAGTTGACGGAGGGTCGAGCTTCTGGTGGCTGGCCGCTCAATGCGTTTTTGAATCCTCTCACCCTCGAACCCTTCTTGGTCGGAACCTACTTTCCGCCTGAGCCGTCCTACGGCAGGCCGAGCTTTTCGCAGATTCTCGAAAACATCTCGGGCGCCTGGTCCACCCGGCGCGAAGAGATCGTGGCGCAAGGGAATCGAATTGCGACCCTGGTCAAGGAGCGGCTCTCGGCGGATGCCAGCGAGGCGAGGCTCGAATCGTCGCTGGGGCCGGCGACGGCAAGTGGGCTTCTTCAGTATCACGATTCGGTTAATGGCGGCTTCGGCGGGGCGCCGAAATTCCCGCAACCGGTGTTTCTCGAACTCATGATGGAGATCGGCTGGGACCAGCCGGCGATGCGGGCCGCGATTCTAAAAACCCTCGATCGCATGGCGGTCGGTGGTGTTCATGACCAGGTGGCGGGAGGGTTTCATCGCTACTCGGTCGATGCCGAATGGACCGTCCCTCACTTTGAAAAGATGCTCTACGACAATGGGCAGCTCGCGTCCATTTATGCCGAAGCCCTTGCCCGGACCGGTGATCCTTATTACGCCGAAGTAGTGCGGGGGATTCTCGACTACGTGCTGCGAGAGATGACCGATGCGGACGGCGCGTTCTGGTCCGCCCAAGATGCGGAAGTGAATGCCCGCGAAGGCGGGACGCAGATCTGGTTGCCGGCGGAAGTGGAAACGGTTTTGGTGGAAGCGGGACTCGAATCAGACCTTGGCTTCGCGATGTCGCTCTATGGTCTTGATGCTGGCGCCAACTTTAGAGATCCTCATCATCCAGATGCGACGCCGTCCAACGTCCTCCGGCTCCGAGATCGACCTGAGGTCGTGGCGGCGTCGATGGGCATGGAACCGGCGGAGTTTGCGTTGCGTCGCGCTCGCGTCGATGCAGCGATGCTCGCCGCACGGGAGTTACGGCCTCAGCCCAGTCTCGACGACAAGATCCTTGCGGGCTGGAACGGTCTGATGATCAAGGGGTTCGCGGATGCGGGCCGGGTGCTCAAGGATTCGCGGTACATCGACGCGGCAAACCGGGCCGCGGATGCGGTGCTCAAGAAACTCGGCCAAGAAGATGGCGGGCTCTATCGCACCGCTCGCGGTGACGTCGTGCAGATCGACGCGTTCTTGGAAGACTACGCGTTGCTTGCCGAGGGGATTCTGGCGCTTCATCGGGCCACTGAAGATCCCCTTCGGCTGGAGCAGGCTGCGGCACTGGTCGAAGCGGCGAGGGTTCGATTCTGGAACGATGATCGGGGCGGTTGGTTCGACACTCAGGCTGGTCAGTCCGACCTGATCGTTCGCGCCGTCAACATGAACGATGGGGCGGTTCCCAGCGGTGCGGGAACCATGCTTCTTAATGTTTATGAGCTCGCCCAGCGGACCGGCGACGAGTCGTATCTGGACGGCATGCAGTGGGCGCTCGCCGGGATGTCGAGCGGGATTGCGGCAAACCCCAGCGGGGCGGCACGAAGTGTGATGGCGGTTGATCGGCTTGCCAAGTCGAATCCGCTTCGACTTCCGGGCATGCGTCCGGTGGTCGTTCCGGAACCCGCTGCCGAGTTGACGCAGGTCGTCGCCAGCGTCAACGATGGCGATGGGGCGGGACGTTACGTCTTGCGGCTTGAGATTCCCACTGGCCAACATGTCAATGCCCATGAGCCGGGTGGCGATACCCCCGAAGCCGAAGGTCTGATCGGGCTCACGCTGGTCGAAGTTTCCGGGGGCACGGTGCAGATTCAGTGGCCGGAAGGAGCGCCATGGCGAGACGGAATCCGCGTGCATGGCGGAACGCTTGAGGTACCTTTCGAGGTCGTTCGGGATGCTCCGGAATCAACCGTGGTGTTTCTGGTCGGCTGGCAGGCGTGCGATGAACGGGTCTGTTTCCGTCCCGAGGAGATCGAGTTTGCAATCCGGCCTTGATTTTCCGCGCTGGGCAATGTTCTCTTTGAGGTTTATAGAATGAGCACCAAGAGCAAAACGAGCACGCCTTTCCGGGTCGTCATCATCTCGACCGGTGGAACCATCGAGAAGACCTACTGTGAGCTCGGCGGCGTCCTGAGCAATCAGGTGAGTGTGCTTGATGTGCTTTTGGCCCAATTGGAGCTCGACGGAGTTGAAGTATCTCGGCAATCCTTGATGAGCAAGGACAGCCTCGACATGACCGACGAAGATCTGGAGTTGATCGTCGAGTCGGTGCGCGGGGGTTTGGCGGAGCATGACGGCGTGGTGGTGGTTCATGGGACGGATCGGCTCGCCGATACCGGAGAACTGCTCCATGAACGCCTCTCCGCACCCGGCAAGCCCGTGGTGCTGACCGGTGCGATGCGTCCGTTCGAGCTCCGTCAGACCGATGCCATTCAGAACATCACCGAGGCCCTCTTGGCGATTCAGCTTCTTGAGCCGGGCATCTGGTGCGTGATGCACAACAAGGCGATGCGTTTTCCCGGAGTTCGCAAGGACCGAAATCGCCTGACGCTGACGAAGGAATGAGCGTCAGCCCCCCGCGGCAGACTTGGCCCCGGCGGATTGGGTATCCTCCAATCTGAACCTCTGGAGCCTCCCGCATATGTCGACTTTTCTCACCGCACCCCTCCCGTCGAAGAAGCTTCCGGGTGGCATCCCCTACATCATTGGGAATGAGGCCGCCGAGCGATTCAGTTTCTATGGCATGAAGGCCATTCTCGTCGTCTTCATGACGAGTTACCTTTTTCTGATGCCTGGTGCGACCGGCAATGAGCCGATGTCCAACACCGATGCGATCGCGAACTATCACTGGTTCACCTCGGCGGTGTACTTCACGCCGATTCTCGGGGCCTTGATCAGCGACATCCTGCTCGGGAAGTATCTGACGATCATGATCTTGAGCATCGTCTACTGCATGGGTCACGGCGTGCTTGCGTTGATGGGTCTCGGCGGCGGAATCGATCCCGGTTGGATGCTTTTTCTAGGTCTCGGGTTGATCTCCTTTGGCTCCGGCGGCATCAAGCCCTGCGTGTCTGCTCACGTCGGTGACCAGTTCGGCAAGTCCAACGCCCACCTGCTGAGCAAGGTGTTCAGTGCTTTTTACTTCTCGATTAACGTCGGCGCCTTTGTCTCCACGCTGTTGACCCCTTGGTTCCTGGAGTGGTACGGCCCACACCTTGCCTTCGGCGTGCCTGGCGTCTTGATGTGCATCGCGACATTCCTGTTCTGGTGCGGGCGGAAGAAGTTTGTCCATGTCCCGGCCGGCGGCCTGAAGTGGTTCCGCGAGACTTTCAGTTGGAAGGGCGTCAGCGCCATCCTGAAGCTCGGTGTCATCTACATCTTCGTCGCCGTATTCTGGGCGCTCTTCGATCAGACCGGTTCGTCATGGGTGCTGCAGGCGGAGAACCTGGATCGCAACTGGTTGGGCGTCACGTGGCTCTCGTCGCAGATTCAGGCCGTGAATCCAATCATGATTCTGGTCTTCATTCCGCTCTTTGCGTTCGTGGTGTATCCGTTGGTAAATCGCATATTCACGCTGACCCCGATCCGGAAGATCTCGATTGGGCTTTTCGTCATGGTGGTGGGCTTCGCGATGGTGGCATGGGTTCAGGGACAGATCGACGCTGGGCAACGCCCAAGCATCGGCTGGCAGATCGCGGCGTACGCCATTCTCACGGCGTCCGAGGTCATGGTCTCAATCACTTGTCTGGAGTTTTCCTACACCCAAGCACCGCGAACCATGAAGTCAGTGATCATGGCGCTGTTCTTGATGAGTGTGTCACTCGGCAGCATCTTCACCGCCGGGGTGAATAGCGTGATCCTGGTCGAATCCAACGCGACTGCGGCGAAGACCGTGGCGATGCAGGTGGGAACGCCAGATGCCGGCGGCGAAGGCGTCGTCGCCGCACCGTCGGCGGTGGCCGAGGCCCAGGGATTAGGGTTTGAAACCATGCCGGGAGAAGGATTCGCCCTGCGGCACGCAGGTTTCGACGCGGTTCTTGGTAATGAAGACGACATCAAAATGGGCTTTGCCCCTGATGGCACGATGGTCGGTTTTGTAAACAAGGAAGCCGACGCCATCAACGAGGGCATCGATCGCATCGGTGCATTCTGGGAGACCGAGGACAGGCTTCCCAGTACGGCCGAGGGTTCCACGTTGATCGAAGGGATCACCGATCCCTGGGGTCAGCAGATTCGATACCAGATCGAGACGATCAAAGGCTTCTTCGTCACCAGCGACGGGCCGGACAAGGTCTGGCAGAGCGAGTATGACATTCGAGCCAAAGTCACCGTCGATTCGCAAACGCCGGCGCAACAGCGTGAGGCGATTGCCAGCGGAGGATCCGGCGACTTTCTCTCCTTTGCGCGTCCCCAGACCACTTGGCTGGAACGACGCAAGAACGAGATCGCCGCCGAAAATGGCGAGGCCATCGAGTCGGCACCTCAAGGCGCCGGGACGGCTTCAGTGTCGACGGTGGATGAGGATCCCGGATTCAGCCGATCGATCCAGTGGGATATTGGCGGCGCCAACCTACTCTCTGGCGCCAGCTACTTCTGGTTCTTCACCTACGTGATGTTGGGCACAGCACTTCTCTTCGTGCCAGTCGGCTGGTTCTACCGACCCAAGACCTACCTCCAAGAAGAGGAAGGCGACGGATCGTCGACCGAGAAGTCGGCGGCGTGATCTCGTGACCGCGGAAGCAGGCCGTTTGATCCGACTCCGTCGTCCACCGGTGTTCAACGTCATTCCGGATCGGTGGATTCCTGATTCGGTCGATCTTGAATCCGTCGACGAGGCATGGGCTTCGCTTGGTGAGCGAAATCCTCGCTATTACGACGGCGAGGTCCTGCACGTCCTCGGGGTGGTTCGAAACGGACATGGCGGGGCAATCGTGCATCTGGCGCCATCGAGTTACCGATTTCATGCGGTGCGTGCGATGGGCATCGATACCGGCATCCGGCCCCTCGGTCTCAAGGGACTGTGCGTGGTGGCCGAAGGGGGCGGGCTCGGCCTCCTCGCGGGGCGGCGCAGTGAGTCAAGCGGTTCTTATCCAAGCATGTGGGAGTATCTTCCCGGCGGTGGCGTACCGCCCGAGGAGGACGGTTCGGTCCGGCCGGATCTGGTCTTCAAGCGAGAACTCCACGAGGAGTGCGGCGTCGCGGCCACCAGCGAGCCCATCCCGATCGCCATCCTTCGTGATGACGTGGTCGGAACCTGGGAAGTCATCTACCGCTGCACGTTGGCGTCGACGCCGATCATCTCACCAGGCTGGGAACACGATGAGTTTGCGGTGGTGGGGCCTGACACGCTTCCTGAGCCGTCGAGTGACGCCGCCCGAGCGATGGCGGCGCTGGCTTCTCTGGTCCTTGAGGGCATCAATGAGGCGAGTTAGAGAGGACTCAGCGGCTGAGTGGGGCCGATGACAGAATCCGCCCTTCGCCGAGGCCAAGATCGACCCACTGTGACCTGCCCAGTCGGTCGGTCACGATCTGGCTGACGGTATCTCGCATCCTGATGGCGACCGTTTCATCCAGGGGAGCGCCGATCGAGCCCAAGAGTCGAGCGGGGGTGAGCAAGTCTCGGAATCCATCGGTCGAATCAAGCAGGGCGAGGTTTGATCCGGCAATGTTGAGACCGAAGCCAGTCTTGCCAGGCGTTCCCTTTGGCCAGCCGAAGCCACCGCCGCCGTACAGGCCGACCTCACCGTCGACCAACACCACATATCGGATACTCAGATTGGTAGCGTCGGCGCTGACTGGCGTTCGACCTGCTCGTGGTTTCCAGAGCATTTGTACATGGGCGACCTGTGCTTCCTCGAAGTCGCCCGAAGCCAGGGTCTCCAGCGGAACCGTACTGAGAATGATCGAGACTTTCGCGGGATCGACCGTGTAGGCGCCGTAGCTGAATGAGGCAGTCAGTTGCACGGGATTGGCGGTGCGTGAGGTCACGGTCACCAGGCCGGACGGCGAAGTCGGCGCGCAGGCCGAAACCACGATCGCCGTCAAGATGGCGGTGGCAGTCTTCCATGTTGAAGTTCGTCGCTCAGATGGTTCAGACACCCGTCGAATCACCGGTGACTCCCGTCGGGCTCGTGGTCACGGGGGTGATCTCAGGCAAAGTCCCTCGTCCACCAGCGATTGGGATTCCGAGCGTCGTGGCCACATCGCGTTCGACGATCGACCGGAGTTGGCTTCGAGGAATTCCGGGGAGTTGCGTGCCCTGACTAAAAGCATTGATCGAGTAAATGGTCTCGATCGCCTTGGCTGGTGTTTCCGTCGGCCAACCACTCGCGAAGAGCAGTTTGTCGATGATGTCCATGCTTGCGGCGCCGAGCAGGGCCTGAAAGAGCTGCCAAGGGCGATGGACGAGTCCGGCGGTGTCGGCAAAGATTCGACGGTGCTTCTGAAGCAGGACCAGAGTCTCTTCGACCCAAGGAGCGCCAATACCGCTGAGGACGACCGAAAGATTGGGGAGTGATCTGGCGACCTCATCCCAGGCCAGCGGGCGATCGAATTCGAGAATGGCACCGGGGCCTACCGGGCCGGGCCGGGAGACGAACACGGGCAATCCAAGTTCCTCGCAGCGTTCCCACAGTCGCATCGCGGTCGAGTGCGTTGGATGGAATCCTTGATCGGAAGGGCAGACCGTAATTCCAACGAATCCCATTTCGACCGCTCGATCGAGTTCGCCAAAGACGTCGGGGGCAAGGGGGTCGATTCCTGCGACGCCCATCAGCAAGCCACGGCTCTTTGAGACGATCTCAGCGACCCATTCATTCGGAATGCAGGCGTCTTGTCGGTCGGCTCGATAGGCGAAGACCATGGCGGCGTCGACGCAATCAAGACTCGCCAGTAGTTGTTCAGGTTCCGCGGATTCCTTGATCCAACGGTCAGCGCGAGCCCGTCGAAGGATCTCCGAGGTCTCCCGTCCCAGTCTGTCGACGGAGGGCCAGATTCTGGTCTGTGCGTCAATCACCATTGGTTGGTTGCTCGTTCCCGATGAGAAGACAAGACGATCGGGCCGTCTGAACTGGCTGGACTACCAAGAGACATGGTACTCGACCAACCTCCGTTCAATCGAATCTTCTGCGGTTGGTCAATCAAATTGGAGCCTCTAAACCCCGTTCCTGACCATTTCATCGGCGAAATGGTGGTCGGGCCTATACTTTGGTCATGCCCGATATGTCCTCAAACCCTCAGCGCCGGGATGATGTCGCCTGGAATCCCACGGAACTGGCCGAAAACCCGCATCAGTCGACGGAGAAGGCCGGAAAGGTCCGGTCGATGTTCGCCTCGATTGCGGGGTCCTACGACCTCAATAATCGCCTCCATTCTTTTGGTCTCGATCAATCCTGGCGGCGACGGACGGTGGCCTTGGCCGGGGTGCGGGACGGTGATGCCGTACTCGACATGGCCTGCGGGACGGGCGACCTGACCGAGGCATTCTTGCGGACGGGGGCCACCGAAGTGATTGGCGGCGACTTCACGCCCGAGATGCTGGATCAGGCGCGCCGCAAGGCGGCTCGTCTCCCGGAGGGGTCTCGGCCGGTCTATGAGCATGCTGATGCCATGAATCTTGAGTACGACGACCAACGTTTTGATGTGGTGACGATCGCCTTTGGCATTCGCAACGTGACGGACCCGGCGGCCGCGATCCGAGAGTTTGCCCGCGTGCTGCGGCCGGGCGGACGACTGGTGATTCTGGAGTTCGCCGAACCTCGGAATCCGCTCATCCGTTGGGGAAATCGGTTCTACACCATGCGGGTGATGCCTTGGACGGCATCGATGGTCGCTCGTGATGGTTCCGGCGCGTATCGGTATCTGCCTCGCTCGATCGAGACGTTTCTCGATCCCGAGCAACTGGCCGAATTGATGAGGGGCGCCGGTCTCGTGGTCCAAAGGCAAGTTCCCTTGACCTTTGGCGTCTGTGTCGCCTCGCTTGGCGTCCGGGAACCCTGAGCATCGGGACGCTCGCGCTCGCAATATTCCAATTCTGCGGGGGACTGGTTGGGGCGAACACCCCCATTGTCTCTGGTCGTGAAACGAATGGGGCTCCCCATCGGTTTTTCTAGTGCCCCCCTCGACGGATGTCTCCGTCGTTCGCGACCTTGGAAACTGGCTGGAGGATCCAGCCCCCTCACTGATTGTGGAGTCAATAATGTCACACGAACCAGATGTCGAACGTCTTCTTCAACTCGCCTTGCAAGGTGAACGAACAGTGCTCCGGCGTTTCTTGGATGAATGTCTTGATCGAGACAATCTCAAGCCCGAAGAGTTTCTTGCCGAAGTCGTCTCGCCCGCGCTGACCAAGATCGAACAGTGCCGGCGAGAGGATCGCATCTCCACGTCGGCAAATTCGATCGTGATGGGCTCGTTGAGGCTTGCCGCGGGACGAGTGATCGAGCGAATGGCCGATGCTCCAAAGATGAAGGCCACGCACCGCCGACGAATCCTGTTGTTCTGCGGCCATGGTGCGGCGGAGCAACTCGATGCCGAGATTATGGTGGCGGAGTTGGAAGTCGACGGTCACGAAGTTCGTTTCGCCGGCGGCGGTGTTCCGAGTGACGAAATTCTGGAAGATGTCGGCCAGTGGTCTCCCGATGTCCTGCTGCTCTACGCATCGAGCCCGAGCGACACTCCGGGAATTCGAGAGATCATCGACACCGTTCGCGAAGTTGGCGCGTGTCCCGATCTGCAAATCGCGGTGGGGGGCGGCGTCTTCGCCCGTGCTCCAGGCCTTGCCGAGGAGATCGGTGCGGATCTCTGGGCGGGCGACGCGCAGGATCTCCGCCTGGCAATCATCGATGACCCAGATCGCCGAGCGATCCCGGAACAGCGAACCGTCGGCAGAGGCCGTCACCTTCCTAAGGCGGCGTGATCGCCCTCGATGGTTGATCCAAAGCATCCTCCCGTGGTCCGACGAGCGTGATCAACGCCGGTCAGACCACGGGAGGTTTTCGTTCCGTTGGCCCCCATCACCCGGAGTGGAGATGCTCCGAGGGGCATTTTTTAGGATTGCGAACCGATTGCGGATAGACTCTTGAGTCATGAAGCGAGACTATGAACTGACCTTGATTCAACGGGCGAAGCGTGGCGATGCCACGGCGCTCGAAGCATTGATCGATGGTCATCGTTCATCACTTCATCACTTCTTGCTTCGCCTGACCCGGCGAGAAGACGTGGCGGAGGACATCGCCCAAGAGGCGTTCGTCCGAGTCCTGCGAAATCTCGATCGATTCGACGAACGATTCCGATTCAGCACTTGGCTCTTCACCATCGCGCGACGCCTTTGGATTAATTACATCCAGAAATTCCGTCCGGTACCGGACAGCGACATTGTTGATGGGCGAGCCGGCCGAGGCGATGGCCCACGAGATGTTGCAGAGATGGACGAACGACGCGGGCGTGCCGCACGGGCGGTTGCCCATGCGCTCGAATCATTGAACCCACGGCAACGTGAGATCGTGGAGCTCTTTCACGGCCGACAGCTGGCCATCCAAGAGATCGCCCATCGGCTAGATCTTCCCTTGGGGACCGTGAAGAGTCACTTGTTCCGCGCTCGGCGGCGGATGGGCGTGGCGTTGATCGAAGACGGCCGATTTGGCGACGAGGCGGCGATTCTTGGGATCGAGCATCTTGAGAGTGTCGACGAATGACTGAGCGGTCAAAAAAAACTGATCTGTTTTCCGAGGCCGTGTTCGCTCGACTGGATGGCGTCGAAGCACCGGATCGACGGCGATGGCTCGATCGCGACGCACGGCGAGGCCTTTGGGCGGTCGGTGGAATCTTCGCCGCCGTCGTGATGGCCGCTGGACTGAGTCAGATCATGTCGCCGTTGACCCCGGTCGCGGTGCCGCCGATTGCCGGAGAGGCGTCGGGCGTTCAGGACGCCTTCCGGAGGCTTTCGGTCGACCCTGCAGATCTCCCGGATTCGACCAGCAAACCCGGTGAGAATCTCGAAGGATCGGCAACTTCTGGTGAGGCTGGCCGGTACGACTCCGTCGTGGCCGCCGGGCCCGGGCAATCGACCTGATCGGCGGATCCGGAATCGTTTCTTCCGTCATCGTCGCGCTGACCCACAGATCAACCGACCGACCGGCCTCCTCCGAACTCACTCGTGATCAATCCCTTCCATCATTCATTCATGACCGCTCTTTGCCGCCGGTTCGTCAAGAAGACGAATCGTTGGTCTGGAAATCTCGCGCCAGCGTTCGGGATGCTGTTGGTCTTGGGGTTGACCGGCGCTCACGCCGCGGCGGCGACCCCCGGGAACATTCCGGTTGAAGATGCGCACGCTGCCGCGGGGCTCGCGCCGGAAGAGGCCTTTGCCGTTCTTCGAATCCGCAAGGGAACCACCGACCGGGACCGCTGGTCCGACATGATCTTCGATGCGATCGGGGTGAGCGCCGTCGAGGTTGGGCGGCATTGGATCGATGCCACCCGGATCACGCGTCAGTTGGTCGGTCGTGATGTTGAATGCATCCATGCCACCGATGCGCCGGGGGTGAACTGGCTCCACGCGGTTCGCTGGCACGATCCAGGCTTGCTGGAGCGTCGACTGCAGCGTCTTGGACCACGGCCACTCGGTCGGGGGCGATTCCGATTCGTTGATTCGTCGATCGACCTTGTGATGGCAGGCCCTTGGCTCGTGCTCGCACCGACGGGGTCCTCGTGGCTTGATCACGCGACCGAACGAGCGCGGGTCGACGGCTTTGGTACCAAGTTTTCACGTCAAGATTCCCAGACGTCGGACCTGCCCTCGGCGCCGATCGAAGTCCTGCTTCGCCATGAATCGCCCACTGGCGGCGAGACGTTGGTCAGCCTGACGCCGGATGGACCGGGCGAAGCCACGCTCGAGATTGCTGGACGATACGTCTCAAGTCCACTTCCAATCCGGCCGCAAGGGCAGTTCGCGGCTCGCTTGATCCCCTCGCTGCAAGGCCGGGTGGCCATGGCAGTACTCGAGTCTGGCGTTGGCGTCCTCGATCCTGCACTGATCCGGATGTCCGCCGAGCTTCCAGAGTTGATGCCGGCCGCGAACGTCCGTCAAATCCTGGCCAGCCGTCGACTGATTGTGTTGGATGGTGAAACGATCAGGATTCCCAGGGTCGGCCTCATCGATGTGCCCGCATTCTGCGTGGCGATTCCTTGTCGGGATTCCGGCGGAACTGACGGAGCCTCGGCGGCGGTCTGCGAGCAGTCAACTCAGTCGATTCATGGATGGTTAGCGAATGCCGGACGCTCGGTTCAGGCTCGATTCTCCGCGGCATCCGAGCCGGACTCCAACTCCTCGAAAACTTCGACGCCCACCACGGGCATCGAAGTTGCCCGAGATGGAATTCATCACCTTGAACTTGGGCCGGAATTCCGAGTCCTGACCGGTGGACATCCCGCATCGTTGGCGGCGAGTTTGAATTGGACGATTCGTCGCATCGAGAACAACGGGCCACACGACGCGGAACCCTCCTCGATGCAAGGTGCTTGGGTGTTGGTCGGAAGTTCGCCGGGAATCGTCAGGCGAGTGGGTGAAGCGATTGAGCGATCGAAGTCGCAGGGGCTCGAAGAACCGGTCTGCATGCGCGGCGTTGCGAGTCCGGCGAGGCTGGGGCTTCAGTTTTCCGATCTTGCGGCGCTTCGAGGTCGCAGCGACGATCGAGATGCCTTGGCGGACGCCTCGGTTCTCGAACAACTGTCGCGGTTTCTCGCTCGCGTGCATCGGGTTGAATGGTCAACCTCGCTTCAGACCGAGGATGCGGTGCGCGCGACGGCCCGCATCACGCTGAGTCCGGATTCCATCGACCCTCGTGTGCCCCGTGTGCCGCCGGTTCAACTCGGACCAGGTGGTCAGGGAGTGAAGGAGCGGTGAGGGGGTGGCCCCGAGACGCTCCTGACCGGTCGAGAATCGAGTTGGCGGCCTCTCGGTCGCCGCTCGCAGACGTCCTGAATCGAAGGCTCGACTACTACGGACTTCGCGATTCGCATCCCGTCTTGGTCGCGGTGAGTGGTGGCATTGATTCCACCGCGTTGTTGGCGGTGGCGGCCGCCATCACTCGTCGACGATCTCCGATTCGGATCTGTCCCATCGTGGCGCATGTCGACCATGCCCTCCGGGCCGAATCGGCTGCCGACGCCGCCGCGGTGGCAGACTTGGCAGATCGACTGGATCTGCCCTTCGTACAAGCTCGGATCGACTGGTCCATGGCCGACGGCGCGAGTTCGCCGCCATCCTCTGCAGACGCTCGCGATCAACGATGGAATGCCCTCGGATCGTTGGCGGAGACCGCCGGGGCCGATACGGTGCTCGCGGGTCACCATGGTGATGATCAGGCAGAGACGGTGCTGCTGAGGCTCGCCAGAGGCGCCGGAGTCGACGGGATTTCGGGAATCCCCGAACAGCGGAGGTTGAACGAAAATTGTCAGGTGATCCGGCCTTTCTTGTCGTGTCGTCGATCCGCCATGGCGGCCTTGATCGCCGAGACGGGAATCAAGATTCGGCACGATCCCACCAATGATCGCCGTGATCGGGCTCGCGAGATGATTCGTCACGAGGTTCTTCCTCGGTTGGAGTCCATCCATCCGGGCGCCGCTGGCCGCATCGCCGCCATGGCCGCCGAGTTGAAGGATCGCGCCGAGTCGGGGGGGTTGATGCCGCCGCCTTGGGATCGTGCGATCTTCCGGTCCTTCGATGAACCGATGGTGATGACTTTGCTTCGAGCCGCGGTCGGCCGCACCGATCCGATGGTGGCGGACGTGGCCCGCAGTCAATGGCGCACCGCGGCCCGCATGATCGTGGACCTCGATCCATCACCACGTCGACTCCGGCTCACCGCGGAGACCGAATTATGCGTCGGAAAGGGGACGGCTGACCTCAAGGTTGGTCTGGCCGGAACCGAAGCCACGGTCGAGGACGAAGGCTTGGCTTGAGTGGTGACCCTTGGTTCGGTGATCTCTCTCGCCTATGATCACGAGTGCCGAAGACCTTCGGTCAAAAAAAGATCTCGCCAAAGATCCCCTCGCCAAAGACATGTAAGCCAAAGATCCCCAAGGTTCCACCCTATGACTACTTCTGATTCTTCGTCCAATGACCACCAAAGCAATCCAACCACCGTGCTGTTGGTTGGACATTGCACCCCCGATGCCTGGATGCTTCGGACGGCCGTCGGTCGGGTCCTCGCCGATGCGGTCATCCAGCCAGTCAACGACGAGCAGTCCTTAGAAGATCAACTCCGAGAGGCGAAGGGACCGGTCGTCATGTTGGTGAATCGATTGCTCGACGGTCGCTTTCCGCATGCGGATGGCATCCGGCTCCTTGAGCATCATTCGACGTCGCCGGCGGTCGGGCTACTGATCTCAAATCTTCCGGATGCACAGGAAGAAGCATCGCGGGTCGGGGCCGTCAAAGGTTTCGGCAAGACCGCGATCAACGACGACGCGACGGCCACGCGGCTGCGGGAAGCGGATGACGCAGCGCAGTCATCCTCGGCGGCGCCCACTGATTCGTGACTTTGAGAACCATGCCCGACGCTCGAATGCAGATTCCGAAGGGTTGACCCTTTGGGCTTCGCTTCGGATTCTGGTCATTGCGATCCGATGATCTGCGATTCTTCTTCGGCGAATTGGGCTTCCGCCTTCGACGATGCATCTTCAACACAACGCTGGAAGTCCTCGGTAGAGATGCAGGCGACCTTCCCGTCGACGAATCCCACTAAGAGCGGTGAGTCCACCAGCCAGACCGGACCTTTGGGAAGCGAGAGCTTGACACAGTCGGCGCAATAGACGTCGTCCGGAAGATCGCTCTCGGTGAGTTCAACGCCATCGGCCGGCGGGACTTGGACGGCGATCACGCGGGCCGGAAGGCGTTCGCCGAAGAACCCATCGAAGAGGTCGTGGCACGAGCCGCAATTCGGACGATAGAACGCCACGAGGGTGGGTTGATCGAGGACCAAGGCTCGCAGCTGGGGTAAGTAGTCGAGAATCCCGGTTTCTTCAATAGGAAGTCCATCCCAGCCTTCCCACATCGTCTTGGTGAGGTCGTTGACGATGTACCGGCCGTCGGCGCCACGACCATCGTTGGTTGGAAGCGGCTCCATGGCCACGTCGACATTGGCGGCGATGGCTGATCCGAGTACCAATGCCGCGACCACGCCGAAGCCCGCCATCAGCGGATGGCGGAGGCGTTTCGGGTCGGGTTTGGTCTTGAGCAGGATCCCGAGGATTCCCAGTCCGACCAGAATCTGGAGTGCGGGTCGGAGGAAGCGAGCCGTTCCCTCTCCGATCGACAGTGACGCGGAGAGATCGGCGACGCCCGAGAAGAGAACCAGTCCGGCCACCAGAATGGCCGGCACTCGACCGCGGCGACCCAGCGCCAGCAGGATGCCCGCGAGGGCGGCGGCCAAACCGACGGTGATTCGTGCCCCGAACTCAGGAACAAAGCCAGCCTTGATCGAGATTCCGATGATCCAGGCGGGCATGGCGGCGTTCCCGACGATCGCAATCGTGAATGCAGCGGCGACGAGACAGATGGCGAGGGTGATGCGGGCGGCGTTGGTCATTCGGTCGGGATCCGATGATGGAGGGCGGCAGTGATACCGACGGGACTCAAAAGTTGAGGTCCATGTTCACTGGGCGTTGGAGGCGATGCATGCGTCGACCGAGGCGACGTCATCTGGGTCACTCGCGAATCCAGTGACGATGCCGTCTTTGACGGCGAAAAGCGCTGGCGTCGAGATGACGTAGTCGGGTCCGCGGGGCAGGGCTTTTCGTTCGACGAGCGTGCTGGGAAACGCCATGGCATTCGCCGGATCGGTGTCGTCGACGAGCACCGCGATGGTGGGTGCGGGGACCGATTCGGTGAACCACTGCTCGAGCAGGTGGTGACAGTGTTCGCAGTCGGACCGGTAGAACATCACGAAGCCTCGTCCGCGCTGCAGCGCCTCGGGGATTGGGCGGTTGATGAGCCTGGCGAGTTCTTGATCGGCGAGGGGCTTGCCGACCCATTGGTCGAAGTCCGTGAAGTAGAAGGGGTTCACCTCGGTCGGCATTTCGCCCCAGGGATCACCCGTCGCGGCGACCGTGGCAGGGCCGGTCTCTTTTTGGCCGCCGCCATCGTCCACGGCGGGCTCGCATCCGAGGATGAGTCCGAAGGTGGTCGAGATCATGAGGAGGACGAGGGATCGGGCGTGCGTATTCATCGGGGGTTGGTATCCATCGGCGGAGTTGGTATCGAGTGCGAAACCTTCAAATCGGTTGGCGTGGTCTTGGGAGGTGATTCTTCTGGTTGGATTCGTGGGCGTCGCAGTGTTTCGTCATGGCTTGGTCATGGCTTGATCATGGTTTGATCATGGCTTGATCATAGTTTGATCATGTCTTAATCATGGCTTGGTCAGAGGGCCTTCGGCCGGCGGAAGCGGGGCGGCGAGGGTGGCGACGACCAGTGCCTGATCTTCCGAGTTCTCGCAGACGGCAAGGACCGTGCCGCGTTCAACCGTCAGCAAGACCGGCGTGGCAATGACGTACTGAGGTCCTTCGGGAAGCGTATGCAGCGAGCATTCCTCGCACGGCATGGGCATCGCATTCGCCGGATCAATGTCGGGAATGGCGACCGCGATGGCCTTGGTATCGAGGCTGCCAAAGAAGAAATCTTCGAGCAGCGTGTGGCAGTGCTCGCAGTCGCCTCGGTAGAAGACCACGTGAAATCGATCGGTATCGATCCAGTCGGGAAGCGGCCTGGAGATCAGCCTTGCGAGCGGGTGCGAAGCGAGTGGGGTGCCCACCCAGCTTTCGAAATCAGCGACGTAAAACGGTTCCAAGGTCGTGGGCATCGAACCCCAGCCGTCCATGGTCTGCGGCGTGGTCTCGGACGTCGTCTCCGTGGCCGCGATGGGGATGAGGGTGATCTTCGCGGCGGGCATACTGAAGGCGAGACCGAATCCGATGGCAACCGCGGCCAGCACCGACAAGAATCGGCCCGGGGGATTGGCCTCGCGGATCGGCCGGAAGAAAACCACGCCCAACAGCAGGATGGCGTCGATCGCAAACATCCCGAGCGGCGGGGGGCTGACGGAGCCGAAGCATCCACAACTGCCGTTCCAGATCGCACTGATCCCGTCTCGTTTGGCCGCCATCGCCATGGTGGCGACCAGTACCGCGAGGAAGATCGTCAAGATGAATGACGCGGCAAACCGGGCGAGCCGCGGCGCGGAGATCATGATCAGCGCGAGCATGATTTCCACGGCGATCATCGTGCGGAGCGATGTTCCGAGCCACCAGTTGAGGTTCTCAATTCCAAAGAGCCGGGCCGAGTCGCGAACCACCAGCAGCACCGGTTCGGGAAGCAGCTTGGGATTGAGGGTGTAGAGCTTGACGCTCGCGCCAGCCAACAGCCACAGCGGCACGACCAGTCGGACCAGCAGGGTGCCAATCAGCGAGCCTCGGTGGGACGGAAGGTTGTCGGTCATTTGGGGACTGGTCATCAGGCTTCATGTTCCGGTTCAAGCATCTCACAGCAGGCGTGCATCAGGAATTGATGGACCTCCTGAATCGCGGCGGAATCGTCGCCGGGGATCACCACCGCCGCGCGACATCCGAGCATCGCCTTGTCACCATCTCCGCCGAGGAAGCCGATGGTCGTGGCCCCCTTGCGGTTGGCGACCTCGAGGGCCGCGAGGATATTGGGGCTTCGCCCGGAGGTCGAGAAGACCACCAGTGCGTCCTGATCCGTGAGCATCGCTTCGCACGGCCGACTGAAGATCGACTCGAAGCCGTAATCATTGGCGATGCAGGTGATGGCGGTGGGGTCTGCGTTGAGGCAGGTGCTTCGAATCGGGGCCCGATCGGCCCGGAACCGTCCAACCAGTTCTTCGGCAAAGTGCAACGCTTCGGCGGCGGAGCCACCATTGCCGCAGGTATAGATGGTCCCACCCGAGGCGATGGTGTCTCGGACCGCTTGTAAGACGCCCACGGCACCGTCGGTCTCAGCCTCCAGGGCATCAAGGGCGGCATCGAGCTTCTGGCGGCGACCCGCCAACAGCGTGCGGATCAGATTTTCGGAAGACGTGGCAGGCATCCGTGAATGGTAGGTCCTCGAGGGCGATCTGGGGCCGGTTCAAGCCTCGAGATGACGTTTCCTGAGACACTGCGTCCAATCATCGGCCGGTGGCGAACCGGTCTCAGTGCATCCGATTGCAACCGCCCCCTCGAATTCAACTGGAAGACAGAACCAAGATGTCCGATTTTCCGATCCATGGCACCGCCGGTGGCCGCCGAACCTTCACGCATCAGAGCGAGATGCCGGTTCCCCATTCGGCGCTCGCCGACTGGCACTTCCGTTCCGGAGCCCTCGATCGGCTTCTGCCGCCGTGGCAGGATGTTCGGGTGATCGAAGACTCTGGTCCACTTCGTGCGGGGGCTGAAACGGTGCTCTCCGTACCACTTGCCCCGGGGATTCGGAAACGATGGCACGCCCGGATCGAAGAGGCGATTCCCGGTGAACGATTCGTGGATGCGCAGGTCACGGGCCCGTTCGCCGCATGGCGGCATCAACATTCCTTTCTCGAAGGCGCCGACGCCGGTTCAAGTTGTCTTCGCGATGCCATCGAGTATCGCATTCCCTTCGGACCACTGGGCGCTTTGGGGGCGGGTTACATTCGGAAGGACCTGGAGAAGCTCTTTCGCTACCGACACTTCCGCACCGCAAGTGATCTGCGGCGGCATGCCGAAGAAGGCCCGGGCCGAGCGCTTACCGTGGTGATCTCCGGCGCCAGCGGTTTGGTCGGCACGCAGTTGACGGCGTTTTTGGAAACCGGCGGTCATGTGGTTCGGCGATTGGTCCGTCGGACGCCGGACGCGACTCGCGGCGAATATCGCTGGAATCCCGAGTCGGGAGAAATCGACTCGGCGGTGTTCGAGGGCGCCGACGCGGTCGTGCATCTGGCCGGCGCAGGCATCGCGGATCGACGTTGGTCCGACCAACGAATGAAACTGATTCGCGAATCACGGACCATCGGTACGCGGGTGATCGCCGACGCCATGGCAGCGTGTTCGTCGCCCCCTTCGGTGTTGGTTTCCGCCAGTGCGGTGGGCTATTACGGGGATCGCACCGAGCAGGTTGATGACGCATCGCCCGCCGGCGAGGGGTTTCTCGCGGACGTCTCGACGGCTTGGGAGCGCGCGGCGGATCCGGCGCGGGCCGCCGGCATTCGCGTCGTTCATCCACGGATCGGCATCGTGCTCACCCCCAAGGGTGGTGCGTTGGGCAAGATGCTGCTGCCCTTCAAGCTGGGTGCCGGGGGACCGATCGGATCCGGGCGTCAGGGCATGAGTTGGATCGGCATGGACGATCTGATCGGCGTGTTGCACCGGGTGATGGTCGATGATCAATTCGAAGGTGGTCTGAATGCGACGGCGCCCGAGCCAGTGTCGCAACGGACGTTCGCGAAGACCTTGGGGGCCGTCTTGCATCGTCCCGCCTTCGCACCGATGCCCGCCTTCGCCGCGAAAGTTCTCCTGGGTCGGATGGCCGAGCCGTTGCTCCTTCAAGGCGTCGAGGCAATTCCATCAACCTTGAATGATTGCGGCTTTCGTTTCGAGACATCGAATCTCGAAACCTGTCTTCGTCTCTTGCTTGATGGAACGCCACCGTCAACGTCCTAAATGGTTCCCCCGGCGATCAGGCGGCGATCAGCCGAGGCGACTGTGGCGACGCCGCGAGCGGAGATAGGGTCGGATCGCGGGCCACGCGGTCAGGGCGGGGAGTGCGAGGCTTGCCGCGATGATCGCGCCGCCGCCGCCGATGACCACGCCCGCCAGTGCCGCGGCCGGACCGATGCCGTACCCGACGCCAATCAAGCCTTCGTGAGTACTCGCCGCGTCGATGTCTGCGTCGCCGACTCGCATGACGTAGTACATGGCGGCGTAGTACACCACCGCCTGCCCGAGGCCGAAGACGATTAACGCCCCGACGATCAGCGGAATGCTCGGTGCCGCAACCACCGCGACGAATCCGCCGACCAGCAGAACGCCGCCCAAAAGCGTGGCCGCCCAGCGTCCGTGCCACCACGACCATCGACGGAGGATGGCGATGCCGGCGACGCGGGCGAACATCCAGGTCGCGGTCAACGGTGTCTGCCACGCGAGCGGCGCGGCGAGGTCTTCCAAGAGATATGGCATGAGCGGGCTCAAGGCGCCGATCAATGCGTAGGCGAGCGGAAGCAGAGCGCGATTACTGGCGAGGAGATCAACGTAGGTCACCGGCGCCGCGTGGTCGGGCTGATGGTCGCGATGGGCGGCAATCCATTTCGGGACGCCCAGGTACAGCACGGCCACGCAGGCGAGATTGATCGGCCCGAGGCTGGCGATCGCCCAAACCGCATGGCCGGCCGCGAGCAATGGCGCCATCAAGACAAGGGCGAGTCCGAGAGCGAGCATCCAGACCGTGTTCCACCAGCCGATGGCATTCCGCATTGCCCCGGGATCTCGCCCCGCCGAGACGAACGCTTCAATCACCGGCCAAAAGAACGCGGCGAGGAACGACATGGCGCCAGCGACCGCGAAGAGCACCACCGGCGAATCCGAGATCAGAATCGCGGGGCAGATCAGCACTTGCAGAAGAAAGACCAGTGCGACCACGGTGCGAGGTGCGATGCGGGAAGAAAGCCGACGAAGGATGGGAGCACTGGCGAAGGCGGCGATGGCGTAGATGCCACCGTTACTGATGGCGAGCAGGAGGTTCCAACTCTCGTCGAAGCCGTATCCGTCGCGGGCCACAAAGGCGAGGCCGTTCCAGAGGACCGCGGTCCCAAACGTGGCGAGAAACGAGAGCAGCAGCAGCGGCCCCACGGCGGCGGGGGGCGTGTTCGAGGTAGGGGCTGGGACCGGGGGCGAAGGCATCGCAGGCATGATCGCAGGAGTACGTGGTCTGTGTCATCGTCACACAGGTGCGAATTGGCGGTCGCTGAATCGGGCACGGCTTTGTGGCGTGGTAGTGAAAAGGGGCGATCGATGCGGCAGAGGCCGCGCCCCTTCCGTGCGGCACTCGGATATCATCCCGCTCGAATTCGGGCGTTTAGCTCAGTTGGCTAGAGCGTCCCCTTTACACGGGGAAGGTCGCTGGTTCGAGTCCAGTATCGCCCACGTCTTGACCACGAACCCCGCCATCCCGGCGGGGTTCGTTCGTTTTGTTCGCTCGCCTCATTCGATCGCTCGAATCACGTCGGGCCACTCACATCCTGCGCCCTCCGCGAGCCGCCGCGGCGAGGCGTTGCGGGGGCGGCCTGGTCGCGGTGGTGGGGTCTCGGCCGCGATCCCTGTCCTTCGTCCGCCGCAAACCGCCAAATGCTCAGTTTCACGTTGAAGCCCCGAGAATCTCGCATGTTGTCTCTAGCATGGGAGCTCCATGTCGAGGGAAATTCCGCAGCGGCGTTCGGGTGGCGCTGGCATCTAGATCCAGAAGGAGACGAGAGATGATCGATTCAAGTTTCAAGTTCACGGGAATCGCTGGCGCGATGGCCTTGGCGATCTCCGCCAGTGTGGTTGCTCAGGACGCCGTGCAGTGGCGGGTCGA
>CAJQQE010000039.1 GCA_905480395.1 uncultured Phycisphaerales bacterium | reverse complement strand
TCACGGAATCCATGTTCGACCGCCTCAAGCAGGGCGGCGGCGGATGCCTCCCGGCGGCCGAGGAGGGCGAGTCCGCACGCTCGGTTGTAGAGCATGTGCGGCGTTCCCGGCCAATTCTCGAGGTACAGCGCGATCAGTTCGAGCGCCGCCTCTTGATCACCGCTCCCGAAGGTTCGCACGATCCGTCGTTCGAGGGCCGCCGCATCGTCGGCACGCTGGAACGCCGAGGCCTGGCGACCACCCAACACGGTGGCCAGAACCAGCAGTCCGACCATCAAGCATTGGCGAGAAGTCGATCGACCGAGTCGGGCGAGGGATACGGGTTTACGTGAGAGGAAGGGCATCGAGTCGATGCTAGCACGGAAGTGATCGTTGGCCGCCAAGGTCCGCGGCCTGGGGCCAAATCGAGGTCTCGACTTAGATTTTTCGACTTCGGACGGTGTCATGGGGACGTATCCGTCGGTGCCAGCACCCAGTTCCTTCAGGGATCAGCGGCCCCGGAGCGATCCTTGGTGAGCACCTGGCCATCGGCAAGTTGAATCCGGCCTTCCGCGATTGCTTGAATGGCCTCCGGCAGGGCTTCACATTCGGCAGCGAAGACTCGAGCCGCCAAGCTCGCGGTCGTGTCATTGGGTTCGACCGGGCATCGACGCTGCAAGATGATGGCGCCGTGATCGTAGATCTCATCCACCGCATGCACGGTGCAGCCGCTCTCAGTATCGCTCTGGGCCAGTACGGCGGCGTGGACGCGATCGCCGTACATGCCGGGGCCTCCGTGTCGGGGCAGCAGGGATGGATGAATGTTCACGACTCGATCGTGCCAACGGGGTCCGACTCGGAAGTGCCTCAGATAGCCGCAGAGGCACACGAGTTCAATCCCGGCATGTTCGAGCGCTTGGTCAACCCGATTCGAGGTGTCAGCTTCGGGCAAGATCGGGATCACTTCGACCGGAAGTCCGGCATCACGGCAGCGAGCGACTCCGGCCACGTCTTCGCGGTGGGCCAGCACCACTTCGATCGATGCGGGGACGTCGCCGCGTACGATCGCGGCCTGCAGATTAAGCACGGTGCGGCCCCCGCCCGAGATCAGGCAGCCGAGCCGACGTGGACCATCAGTGGTCAACTCGAATCTCCCTGCGTGGGTGGCGCGTTAAACGGAATCGCCTTCCCGGCAGCGTTCACCGAGACCATGGCCAAGCACGCTCTGGTGACCTCCACCAGATCACCGGTGGCGTACCGTTCCGCTTCAACCAAGACTTCGACCGACACCGACGAGGTTCCGGTGCCAACGGTCCGCGTCCGAAAGGCGACGACGTCGCCGGTGAATACCGGTGCGAGGAATTGCACGCCCTCCATCGACGCGGTGACCCAGCGATGCAGGCCATGGCGTCGGGCTTCGAGGTAGCCCGCCTGGTCGATGCTGCTGAGTATCACGCCTCCGAAGACCGTTCCCTGGTGATTGGTGTCGGCGGGCATCATCAAGGAACGCAGTGCGGTGCGAAATTCGTGGTGGTCGGCGGGGTTCATGTGGAGCCATCTTCGCCGGACCGGGACTCGCCCGCAAACGCGGGGTCCGTACGACGACAGGCCTCCAGGAGGTCGATCCAACGCCGGAGTGTGGCCACGTCGCCGGGAATTGGTTCGCCGGTCACCTCGAACCAGCGTGGGCGAAGGGCCCGTGCGATGGCCACTCGCCAGGCAATCTCTGATGCCCAACGCTGCCGATCCGTCTCTGAGGCGGCCTCATTGGGAAGGTCTGGCTGAGAGGTCAGTTGCCGCGCCGCCGCCGGATCTCCAGCCAGAAGACCGAGCAGGACCGCGTCTGGATCGAACCGACCGTCTGAAAGCCGACAAGTGCGTGACGCATAGGCTGCGGCGGTCACGTCTTCGAGGGGCCAATGCCCGAGCGCTCGAAGGGCTAATCGAGCGGTCCGGCGAACGTCAGCGTCCGGCTCATCAATCGTCGCCAGGCGTTGGATGACGGCCAGCGTCTCCCCGTCGGAATCAGTGTCGGCATCCACGGCATCGAGGGCATCGAGCGTGGCAATCATGGTGGCGGCTCGTCGCCGACTCGGATCTTCGAGCGACCACCAGCGATTGATGAGTCGTCGACGAGCCGTCTCCGAGAGACCATGTTGTGCGATCAGCGCGAGCCCATGCACGGTGCCATCGGCGTTCGCGGGCCCGGCGGCGAGCAGGTTGAGCAGGGTTGCGTCATCAGGCGGTTTGAGTTTGATCAGTCGACTGGCAGCGATGATTCGGCGGTCGAGATCGAGGCCGGAATTCGCCAAGACCCGGGCATTGATCTGGGTCGTTCTGGTGTGGTCCTGGAGTGCGATGGCAATTCGAGCGTCCTCCTCGCCATTCGCCGCCCGACGTTTCATGGTGGAGGCCGCAGACTCGCTGGATTGAGCGGCCAAGAACCAGGTCGGCGATCGATCGCTTGCGTCTTCCCGATCGTGTTTCCCGGCGAGGATCATCTGCATGGCGGTCGTCTCACTCTCGATCGAAGCGGGTGAGCGACCCCTCATTCCGAGCGCCAGATCGATCGATTCGATCGCCGACTGGGGTAGTTCGTCAGCTTGGGCCGCCCTCCATCGTTCGATCGCCTCGAGCCACGGCGTCTGGTCAGCGGCGAGAATCCGGTCCAACGCGTGATCGGTGGATGGGTCGGCGTCGCGTTGGTCTTGCTGCATCACGGCGAACAAGGCAGGGCTCCAGTTGGAGAGTGCCGCGGGGTGTTTTCGCCAGGCTTCGGTAAACCAAGACAGCGTTGGTTCGGGATCGTTCTGGGTCGCGGCGGCGATCGCGAGGGCGACGGCGGCCACTTGGTCGGTGGGCTGCCACGCTCGTTCGAGGAAGGCGTGGGCCGCATCGGATCTGGCGTCGGCCGAGGCGTTCCGGAACGCGAGCTCGATCCGGCGGCGAAAGTCGAGATCGCTTTCCGCGGGGATGACATTCCATGCCTCCGACCGGACGGCGGCATCATCGGAAGCGACGGCGGAGATCAGGGCACTCTTTCGTGCGCGGACATCCAGCGCGGATCGCCACACGAGCGCGATGGCGATCCCCGCGACCAGTACGCCGGCGACGGAAACCGATCGCCTCATCGTTTCGCAGGCTCCGGGGTGGTTCGGGGGCGGAGGGATTTTCGGGTGGTGGCCTTCGTTCCCGCCTTCTTCTTCGGGGGGATGGTCGGCTTCGAACCTGCTTTCGCGACTTTCTTCGCGGCTTTCTTCGCGACTTTCTTCGCCGCCTTTTTCGAGGCTTTCTTCGCCGTCTTTGCCTCGGGCGTCTTCATACCCTTTTCGGTGGGGGGTGTCGTCTTCCCCGAAGCAAGGGCTTTCTTCTTCACCGACGTTTTCGAGATCGAAGTCTTCTTCCGGGTCTTTCCGGCGGCGGGCATCGGCCGATCGGCGGAATTGATCTCTGTCGGGTTCTTTCCAGACGCCCGCGTCCGCTTCGGACGTCCTGGAACTGGCGAGTCCTTCAAGACGGTTCGGAGCCAGCGGCCGGTGTGACTCACATCTTTCGTGGCGAGTTCCTCCGGGGTGCCAGTCGCGAGGATTTCGCCTCCGCGGTCACCTCCTTCCGGGCCGAGGTCGATGATCCAGTCGCTGCACTTGATGACTTCGAGGTTGTGTTCGATGACCACGAGCGAGTTGCCGGCATCGGCGAGTCGTTGGAGTACGGTCAAGAGCTTTCGGATGTCGTCGAAGTGAAGCCCCGTGGTCGGTTCATCGAGGATGTAGAGGGTGTGTCCGGTTGGGCGACTGCCAAGCTCACTGGCGAGTTTGACGCGTTGGGCTTCGCCGCCGGAGAGCGTGGTACTGGCCTGTCCAAGTTGCATGTAGTCGAGACCGACGTCGCGGATACAGGTCAGCATCCGATGGATTTTCGGATGAGCCTCGAAGAAATCGACCGCCTCTTCGACGGTGAGATCAAGCACGTCGGCGATGTTGCGTCCGCGATAACGCACTTCGAGCGTCTCTCGGTTGTAGCGACGGCCTTTGCAGGTCTCGCACTCCACGAAGACATCGGGGAGGAAGTGCATCTCGATCCGGCGGACGCCTTGGCCCTGACATGATTCACACCGGCCACCCTTGACGTTGAAACTAAAACGTCCCGGCTGGTAACCACGGATCTTCGCTTCGGTGGTCATACAAAATAGTTTGCGGATCTGGTCGAAGATGCCGGTATAGGTCGCGGGGTTCGAGCGGGGGGTCCGACCGATCGGCGATTGATCCACGTCAACCACGCGATCGATTCGCTGCAGTCCGTTGATTCTTTGGTGCGGACCGGGGACGACTTTCGTGCCGACGACCGTCCGAAGGGCCGCCTTGAGAAGGATCTCGTTGACCAGCGAGCTCTTTCCACTGCCCGAGACGCCGGTCACGCAGACGATTCCCCCGAGGGGAATGGTCGCGTCGACCGCTTTCAGATTGTTCGCGGCGGCACCTTTGATGGTCACCGAGTTCTTCAGATCAAGCATCCGTCGAGTCTCGGGGACTTCGATGCGTCGTCGGCCGGAGAGGTACATGCCGGTGAGCGAATCCTCGGTCGCCTCGACCTCTGCCGGGGTTCCCTGGGCAACCACTCGGCCGCCGTGCTGGCCGGGACCGGGGCCGATGTCCACAACGTGATCAGCCTGTCGGATGACATCCTCGTCGTGTTCGACCACGAGCACGGTGTTGCCAATGTTGGTGAGATGACGAAGGGTGGCGATCAGGCGGTCGTTGTCGCGTTGGTGCAGGCCGATGGTTGGTTCGTCGAGGACGTAACAGACGCCGACCAGTCCGGATCCGACCTGCGTGGCGAGGCGGATCCGCTGGGCCTCGCCGCCAGAGAGCGTTCCGCTGCCTCGGTCGAGCGTGAGGTAATCGAGCCCGACCGATCGGAGAAAGCCCAGCCGCGCACGAACTTCGCGGAGGATTGGCGTCGCGATCGCTTGGCCCTCAGTGTTCAACTGGAGATCTTCGAAGAACTCCAAGGCGCGTTCAATCGTGAGGTGGGTCACCTCGGTGATGTCGAGCGTCTCTCGGGCACCATCCATCTTGACACTTCGGGCGGCGGGTTGGAGGCGACCGCCACCACAGTCCGGGCACTTCGAAGCGGTCATGTAGCCGTGCATTCGCTCCCGGACGAATTGGCTCTCACTGGTCTCGTATCGCCGACGCAGATTGGGCAGGACGCCTTCGAAGGCGAATCCGACGGCCTTGGCGTCTTCATCCTCGACCCCGTAGAGGAACTGATGGAAGACCTTCTTCGGCATGGTGGAGACGGCGGCCTTGGGATCCACATCAAAGGCCTCGACAAACTTCCGAATCAGCCGTCCGTAGTAAATGTTCATCCGGCGGCCGTTCTTCCGCCAAGGTTCGATGGCCCCTTCCTTGAGCGACCGGGTTCGGTCCGGGACGACGAGCTCCTCGTCGAACTCGTTCACGGTTCCGAGGCCCGCACAGGCGGGGCACGCGCCGTGGGGGGAGTTGAATGAGAAGAGCCGGGGTGCGAGTTCTTCGATGGAGCAATCGGGATGGTCAGGGCAGGCGAAATGCTCACTGAATCGATGCTCGGACCAGTCAGCGCCAGATTCGACGAGCATGAGAAGGGAACCCGAGCCGATCTTAAAGGCTGCCTCGACGCTTTCCGCAAGCCGTTGACGTCCTTCCGGATCGATTTTGACCCGATCCACCACGGCCTCGATGTCATGCATCTCGTAGCGAGCCAGGCCGAGGGGGTTCTCGCCTTCCTCCTTCAGCACCTCCCGGAGGTCGACGATCTCGCCGTTGACTCGGGCTCGAACGAAGCCCTGCTTCTGCAGCCCTTCGGCAATCTCGCGATGGAAACCCTTCCGACCGCGAATCACTTGACCGCAGACCATCGCTCGCGCCCCGGTCCAGCGATCCAGCAGCATGTCCACGATCTGGCTCGGGCTGGTCGCCGTGATCGCCTGCCCGCAGATTTTGCCTTGGTCGTCTCGATGCCAACAAGTGGGTCGGCCGGCACGGGCATAGAGCAGTCGAAGGTAGTCGTAGATCTCTGTGGTGGTGGCGACGGTCGAGCGCGGGGTGTGCCCGCCGCCTCGCTGTTCGATCGCGATGGTGGGCGGAAGGCCATCGATCGATTCGAGATCGGGCTTCCGCATCTGATCGAGGAACTGCCGCGCGTACGAGGAAAGCGACTCCATGTACTTCCGCTGGCCTTCCGCAAAGATCGTGTCGAAGGCGAGAGAGCTCTTTCCAGAGCCGGAGACTCCGGTCATCACCACCAACTGATCCCGGGGAATTCGGAGATCAAGGTTCTTGAGGTTGTGCTCCCGGGCGCCGCGGATCTGGATGAAGCCGGAGGGCGGGGACGGTGTGGAGGGGGGGGCTGGCATGGGGATCTGGCGTCGTCGGGTGCGGAATGAGGGCTCCGAGTCGAGCCACGAAGTTCGGTCCGGAAACCTCTTGGGCTTCGTATCTCAAGCGATCCCCGACGCTGGGAATCACGAAGATTGCAGAAATATGGAAATGAAGAGGCACAAACGGTCTAATGAGACGAATAGTAGATCACGTCAAGCATGAAGGTGGTGGAACCAGAGTTCCTCGGAGATCGTTCGTATGGCCCGATTGGTCACAAATCCAAAGCTGCGTGGAACAACGACCACGGAGGCTCCGCCCGAGAAGGCGTGGATTCGAGTTGACTCCCGCCGGGTGCTCAAGAGAGCCTCGACAGGGCTTCGACTCCGCGGCACTGCCGTGAAGCAGCGAACCCCTCGAAACTGACCCCACCATCCAATTCAATGCCTTCCGATGCCGCCCAGACCGCGGCGTTTCTTCTTTTTGGGTCCTCAAGGACCACCCGCCCGTGGTGTCTCGCCGGATCAACCGAGCGATTACTTCGGCTTTTTCTTTCGGCCCTGCCCCCGTTTGGTCTTGCCCGCGCTGGAGCCGGCCTTTCCGGCCGCCGTTCGCGGAGCCCCCGCCTCTTCGAGGCTGAGTTCGCCACCTTCCGGAAGTGCCTTGAGCCGGTCCACTCGGTCTCGAAGATCCGCGGCCTTTTCGAATTCGAGTTTCTCGGCGGCTTCCAACATGGCTGCTTCGAGGATCGAGACGAGCTCATCTCGGCCGTAGGTCTCCTCTGAAGCATCTCCAACGGCCTTCCGTGCGGTTCGCGCTGCGGCGAGCTCGCGTTCCATACCGCGGCGAATCGCTTTTTGAATCGTGACCGGCGTGATGCCATGCTCTTTATTGTGCGCGATCTGCTTCTCCCGTCGTCGTTCCACCTCGTCGATGGCGCTTCGCATCTGAGGTGTGACGGTGTCGGCGAACATGATCGCCTCCGAATTCGCGTTTCGAGCGGCGCGGCCCATCGTTTGGATGAGGCTTGAGGTCGAACGAAGAAACCCCTGTTTGTCGGCATCGAGGATGCAGACCAGCGAGACCTCAGGGAGGTCGAGACCTTCCCGGAGGAGATTCACGCCGACCAGGACGTCGAATGTGCCTTCTCGAAGTTCCGCGAGGATCTCTAATCGTTCCAGGGTGTCGATCTCCGAATGCAGGTATCGCACGCGGACTCCTTGGCGTTCGAGCCAGTCAGTCAGTTCCTCGCAGAGCCGCTTGGTCAACGCGGTCACGAGGACTCGTTCCTTTCGCTCGGCTCGCGTCTGGCAGAGTGCGAGCAGGTCTTGAACCTGGCCTCGCGCGGGTCGAATCTCAATCGGTGGATCGACCAGGCCGGTGGGGCGAATCACCTGTTCCACGACCACGCCCTCGGTCTCCTGCAGTTCGTAGTCGCTCGGGGTGGCCGAAACATAGACCGTCTGCGGTGAGAGCGCTTCGAATTCGTCGAACTTGAGCGGCCGATTGTCCATCGCGCTGGGAAGCCGAAAACCGTGGTCAACCAAGGTCTGCTTTCTGGCCCGATCACCGAAGTACATGCCCCGAATCTGCGGAAGCGTCACATGGCTTTCGTCGATCAGGACCAGCCAGTCCTCGGTGTCGTCGCCGCCCTCGCCGATGGCGGCGCCAGCGAATCCGTGCCGGAAGTAGTCGAGCAGGCAGAACGAACGGGCGCCGGGCTGGCGACCATCAAAGTGGCGAGCGTAATTCTCGACCCCCGAGCAATAGCCCACTTCTTCGATCATCTCAAGGTCGTATCGGGTGCGACCAAGAAGCCGCTGGGCTTCGAGGAGTTTGCCTTCGCCCTTGAGCGACTCGACCCGTTCGGTGAGTTCCTCGCGGATCGACGCGAGGGCCCCCGCCTTGTGATCTTCGGGCATGACGTAGTGCACCGCGGGAAACACGAAGACCCGGTCCTCTTCCGCCAATTGTTCGCCGGTCAGGGGATCGAAGAGCTGGAGGGAATCGACATCCTCGCCAAAGAGATCGATGCGGATACCGAATTCTTCGTATGCGGGGTAGACCTCAATGCAATCGCCTTTGACCCGGTACTGGCCACGAACCGGGTCCACCTCGTTCCGGACGTACTGCATGTCCGAAAGGGCGAGCATAAATTTCCGGCGGTCGAGCGGACGACCCTTTTCGACCATGGCGATCTTCTTGGCGTATTCGCCGGGAGAGCCAAGACCGTAAAGACAGGACACGCTTGCGACGATGATCACATCCCGCCGGCTGAGGAGGCTGCTGGTCGCGGCCAGTCGGAGACGATCAAGATCGTCATTTCGGGCGGCGTCCTTCTCGATGTAGATGTCCCGGGCCGGAATGTACGCCTCTGGCTGGTAGTAGTCGTAGTAAGAGACGAAGTACGAGACGGCGTTGTCGGGGAAGAGCTCCCGGAGTTCTTCGAAGAGCTGGGCCGCGAGGGTCTTGTTGTGGCTCACCACGAGCGTGGGGCGACCGATTCGCTCGATGACGTTGGCCATCGTGAAGGTCTTCCCGGTACCGGTTGCCCCGAGGAGCACCTGTTTCCGGCGGCCGGATTCGATGCCAGCCACGAGTTGTTCGATCGCCACCGGCTGATCGCCGGTTGGGGAGAACTCACTTTCGATTCGGAAGGGATTGGACACGGCTCGCATGCTAGACCCTTGGCGGGGTCATGGTCGATTTGGAACGGCGGCATTCGGGAAACCCTGGGGCGGGTCGGTCCGCGGATCAGCCGCCGCGGCCGCTGGCGAGAAGGACCCGTGGAGACCGTCGTCGTAAGGACATGCTGGCGGGGATCGACGCGAGCAGTGCCGCCATCAAGACCACGCCGCTGCCCACGAGCGTGGGTAGCACCGGAATGGCGAGGGCCAGTTGAAGCCCCGCCAGATCGTGATAGAGGCCGACGCCCATCCACGCCAAATGGACCCCCAGTGAGATACCGACCAGGATCGCGGCCAGTCCCGCCACGGTGATTTCCGCCAAGACCAAACGGGGCGCGACGCTGGGTCCGCCGCCGACGGCGCGGATCACGCCAAACTCGAAGCCTCTGGCGGTGATCCCCGCCGCCACCACGTTGCCGACGCCCAGACACGCGAGCAGGAGGGCTGAGATCGCGACGGCGGCGGTCACGGTCAGGATGCGACCCCCGATGTCCTCGACGAGCAACTTGATGTTCCGGCCACTGGCAAAAACGGCGCCCGGAATCTGGGCGCGGAGTGCTTCGGCGAGTTGTTCTTCGGCCGCATCAGCGGCGTCGGCATCGGCAGGCAGGTCGAGGTCGATCTGCATGATGAACGCCTCGCGGGTGCCGTATTTCTTGGCGACGGTCTCGAAGTCCATGAAGACGCAGCTGACCGCGTGTTCCATATAGACGTTGCGAACGCCGAAGATTCCCGTGGCCATGTCCAACCCGGCGGCCCCGACCACGCCGACAATGTTGAACGTGCTTTCGTCACCCTCGGCGCCAAGAGAAATCGTGTCGCCGAGGCCGAGGCCGCGAGCCACCAGAAACTCCTTGGCGACGAGTACCGAGTCGCCGGCTTCAAGCCTCGGGATGGCGGATTGCGGATCTCCTTCGATCCAGTCGAGGCGGTTGAGTGCGAGGAATTCCCGTGGATTGAATCCGACGCACACCACGTTGGGTGAGGACAGGTCGCCAGTTCCCAGTCGTTGGTTGTCGGCAACTCGGAGCGGGAGATAGCCGATCGGGCTCGCCGAGGCGATTCCGGGCATCTTGCTGATCAAGGCCTGCTCTTCGGTGCCGATGCCACCAGTCTTCATGACGAAGGCGTCGGCGAATCGAACCCGCTCGCGGAAGTCGTTGACGATGGCGAGCCCATTGCTCCACGTGGAGACGAGCACGGAGAGGCCGACCATCAGCGCGCCAGCGGTCAACCCAAGCCGGAATGAGCCACTGCGAAGATTGCCGGTGACCAACGGACGGGGAAGTCGCCAGAGGGTTGCCAGTCCCGGACCGAGAAGGCGGGAGATGATCACAAACACTGGAACGGCCAGAAGGAAGTAGCCGAGATGAAGGGCGGGGAGCCCGACAAAGGCGTAAAGCGTAAATCGTAGCTCGGTGTTCGGAACGGCCAAGAGAATGAGTTGAAAGCCGATCAACGCCAGGCCGGTGCACCCGCACGCGACGATCGCGAGTGATCGAACCGGTCGAGCTCGATTGGCCAACGCTTCAAGCGGACTGGTCGAAGCCGCCCGCCAGGCTGGCCAAGCGGCACCAAGCAGGCCAGCGATGGTCGCCCCGAGGAAGGCTAATTGGATCCCCTCGAAAGGGATGGCGAGCCCGCCGGGAAGTAGTGGTTGGAACCACCAAGCGAGCAACGCGGCGAGACCGATTCCCAGCGGTGGGCCAATGAGTCCACCCCCGCCTCCAATGACCAATCCAACGAAGGCTTGGGAACCGGCGAGTTGCGATCGGCTCGCGCCGATGCACCGAAGCATGGCGAGTTGTCGTATCTGCTCGCCGATCGCCGTGGTCATTCCGATCGCGACGATGAATGCACAGGCGAGGAAGGCGACGATGGTCCCCGTGCGAAACCCCACGCGGCTCGCTCGGACCTGTCGGTCGTAGCCGGCTCGAGCTCGCTCGGCGGATTCCAGTCGGAGCGGGTCTTCAACTCGATCCTTGAACTGCTCGACCCATGCCAAGACATCGGTGCCGTCGGTGAGCACGATCGAGATGACCGCCGCTTCGCCGCGTCGCCCGGTCGCCTCCTCGATCACGGATCGATCAACTTGTACCCGAGGTTTTTGAAGCGCCCCAAGTTCTGGACGATCCCGGATGCCGACCACTTTGAGTTCGATCTGTGGTCCGAAACGTTCGACGCGTACCACGTCGCCGATCCCACACTCAAGCTTTCTGGCGGTCAACGGGTCGAGCAGAATCTCTGAGGGGTCAGTGGGGAACCGGCCTTCCAGAAGATCATATTGCTCGAACGTGTCGTTTTCGTCGACCTCGATCCCCCGAGCCTGAACGGTCAGTCGGAGTCGACGTCCGTCTTCGTCTCGGCGGTCATCACTCCGCGCTAGGGTGAGGCCGCCTTCGATTCTGGCCGCAGCTTGCTCGACGTCGGGCCACGTTCGCACCCCTTCCACAACGCTTGAATCGAAAGGTGATCCATATCGATGAACCACTCGGGCATCGACCTCGCCGATGGCTCTGGAGATTCGATGTTCGATGCTCGCCTGCACGGTGCGCATACCGGTGGCGACGGCGGCAACCAGCGCCGATGCCATGGCGACGGCGACCACTAACAGTGCGGTTCGGACCTTATGCCCGAACAGGACGTGTTGCGCGATGTGCCAGCTCGGTTTCATCCATTCCTTCCGTCTGGAAGTCGTCGGCGATCATTCCGTCCTGGAGCACGACAACTCGGCGGCAGTGAGTTGCGGCGGTGGGTTCATGAGTGACCATGACGATCAGGACTCGTCGGGATGTCCCCAAGTCGTCGAGCAGTTGCCAGAGGCGATCACTCGCCGCGCTGTCGAGGGCACCGGTCGGTTCGTCGGCGAGGAGAACCGGCGGTGCAAAGAGCAGGGCTCGTGCGATCGCGACTCGCTGTTGCTCGCCGCCGGAGAGGGCATCGGGCCGATGGTTCATTCGATCAGCGAGGCCAAGTTCATCGAGGAGCGAACTGGCCCGCTCGTTGATCTCGCGGGAATCCTGGCCGTCGAGGACACCGGGGAGGGAGACGTTCTGCAAGGCGGTCATTGATGCCAAGAGGTTGAATTGCTGAAACACGATGCCGAGCCCACGTCTTCGGAAGACCGTGAGATCCTTCTCGTTCATCGAGTCGATTCGAGCGTCGCCCACTCGAATCGTGCCGGCGTCGGGGCGATCAAGGCCGCCGAGCAGATGAAGGAGGGTCGATTTTCCGCTGCCGCTCGGCCCCATGATGGCGCAAAGGCCCGGTTCGTGAAGGTCAAGATCAATGCCCCGAACCGCCTCTACCCGGCGTTCACCGAGGACGAACGACTTTCGGAGGCCACGGATCTCGATCCCGTTGAATTCCGATGTTGTTTTCATAGGGTCGGAGTGGGTCACAACAAGTCTCTTCGTCGAACGATCGAATTGGATGCGATCCCACCGACGTCGCGGTCGATCATCGCTCAATGACACACCTCGGAAGGACCCCGAATCGTTCAGCCGTTCATTTGGTCGTAGGCCGAGGCATCCATCAGGCTCTCGAGCGGCTTGGTATCCGTCGTCTTGATTCGGATGAGCCATCCTTTGCCGTAGGGGTCGCTATTGACCAATGAAGGGTCATCCACGACCGCGGCGTTGGCCTCGTCGACTTCGCCCGTCACGGCGGTATAGATGTCACTGGTGGTCTTCACAGATTCCACTTCACCCACCGAGTCGCCGGCGGCGAGCGTTGCCCCAGCGGCCTTCATCTCGACATAGGTGATGTCGGTGAGTGCATCTGTGGCGTGTGTCGTGATTCCAATCGTGACCAGATCGCCTTGGACGAGGAACCATTCGTGAGACTCTGAGTAGCGTCGATCGGCGGGGCTGGACATGGCAGTGGATCCGGGCTCGGGAGATGGGTTGAAGGTGAGTTTGTTCGAATCTGGGGATCAGTCGAAACCGGGGGTGACGTTGCCCAGCCGACGGTCGGATCATACCGATCTCGGGCGCCAAAGTCCTCGAACGGGTGCGTCTGGGGCGGCTTCCATCCACGGGGGGGGTGGGTATTCACCCCAATCGTCGGTTGAGTCGGGAACTCACGGTTTCCTTCGATCGAATCGGAGGGTAGATTGCTCCGCGTCGAAACGTTGAACCATCCGAGAGTCCACTCGCTCTCTTTACGAATCTTTCTCCCCTCTGGAAAGCGTCGGCCTTCATGGCCGGCGCTTTCTTTCTTCTGCTTGGGGTGATTCCGGGCTCTCCCGGACTACGGGGATCGACCCTCGTCACCTCAATCCCAATTCCGATCACCACGATTCCGAGTCCAAAGGGCTGCTTCGGTACACTCCAGCAGTCTCATCGCGCTCGAAAGTCTTTCGGAGGTTCGGTTCTTGGCCCAGATGCAACTGCTTGTGACGGTCTCCGCGGCCGCTTTCCGTGGACGATTAGAATCATCCGAAGACTCGCTCGATCTCGTCGATATGCCGGATTTTGCGGTGAGTGAACTCGGCGTTCGCGGGCTCTCAATTCCGTCGTCTCTGCTGTCTGGCCGCGATTCAACCGCCTTGGAGCGGATTCGGGATGAGGCCGATCGGGCCCGATGTCCGACCCTGCTCCTCTACGAGGAAACACCGTTCGAACTGGGGAGTCCCGACGCGACGGTCCGAGCCGCGGCGTGTGAACGCATCGGCCGACTCGCTCGAGCCGCGAGCATGTTGGGTTGCGCCAATCTTGGGATCGCCTGCAGCGGTGCCGACCGGGGCGACTCTTTCGATCTTGCCGCGGCGACCCTTCGGGAGATCATGCAGAAAATCGATCGCCAAGAGGTCAACTTGCTCATTCAGTCGAACGCGGGGATCACCGAGAAGCCGGATCGACTCACCGAACTGATCAAGAAAATTGGCGGATTCCGCATCGGCTCCCTTCCGGATTTCCGCATTGCCCATGATTCGAGTGACTTCACGGGTAATTTGCGTCGGTTGGCGCCGTATGCGGGAACCATCATCGCCACGGTGGGCGGAGGCAAACTCGGCGGAAAGCCCGCCACGCCAGCCAAAGACAAGACGCCATACGATCTCGTCGAAGGGCTGCGGGCGGTCCTTGCGGTCGGATATCAACATGCCATTTCGCTCAATCATGCGGGTGGAAAGCACGCGGCCAAGGCGATCATCGAAGCACGAGAACTGCTGGAGAAGGGCCTGGAAGCCCACGCGGAGGGCGAATGAGAGTCATGTCGGTGCCATCAGACGATCCCGTTGAATCCTTGGGGGAGCCGGATCAAGTGCGCTCGGGGCGGTTGATCGTGACCATCGATGGACCGGCGGGAACTGGAAAATCGAGCGTGGCTCAACGGGTCGCATCGAGACTCGGCCTGACCGTGCTGGATACCGGTGCCATGTATCGAGCGGCCGCTTTGCTCACACTTCGGCTGGGTATCGACCCAACCGATGCCACTGGCATCGCAGGAGCTTTGGGGACCCATTGCATCGAGATGGACTTTGAGACCGAGCCGCCCACGGTTCTCCTGGACAGAGATCATCTAGGGGAGGAGATTCGGGGAAGTAAGGTCGAGTCGATCGTCTCCGTGGTCGCGGCCCATCCGGAAGTTCGGGATCGACTGGTCGCGGTCCAGCGTGCCGTGGCGTCGTCGCACCCAAGGTTGGTCACCGAAGGTCGAGATCAGGGATCCGTGGTGTTTCCAGATGCGGATGCGAGATTTTTCATGACGGCATCCAGCGAGGTCCGCGCCCGTCGCCGGGTCGATCAGCTCCGGGCCAAAGGCCAGAATCTCGACGTGGAATCGGTGCTCCGAGGTATCGAGGCTCGGGACCGAATTGATACCGGTCGGGCTGACGGCCCACTGGTTCGACCGGAAGGGGCGATCGAGATCGATACCGATCACCTACCGCTCGTGGAGGTCGTCGATCGCATCGTGGCGGCCATCCGCGATGCCGGCGGCGATTCATGAGACGCTTCCAATTCCAAAGACGAGCCCCGGGTCGATCAGCGATCGCCACGTTCTGGTGGGACATCTGTCAGTCGCTGAGTGAGTGGTCCCTCCGGCTCGCCTTTGGGCTCCGGGTGACCGGGCGAGACCGGATTCCCCGCGAGGGACCGCTGCTCTATCTCTCAAATCATCAGTCCTTTGTTGATCCCGCCATCAACGGTGCGTTGATTAACGATCGTCCTTTTCGGCCGTTTGCCCGCGAGACGCTCTTCCGAGGTCCATTCGGATGGCTGATCCACACCCTGGGGGCGCTCCCGGTCACCGGCGGCGGGGCAGACAAAGCAGTGATGCGGTTGGCGATCTCCGAATTGCAGGCCGGTCGTTGCGTTTTGATCTATCCAGAAGGAACCAGGACGCCCGACGGAACGGTCAAGTCATTCAAGTCTGGCGTGGCGATTCTCCTGAAGCGGGCGGATGCCATGGTGGTTCCAATCGGCATCGATGGGTCCTTCGACGCCTGGCCGAGGAACCGATCGAGGCCTCGATGGCGTCGCGCGATCGAAGTGGAAGCGGGAGATCCGATTCCGTCCGCCGAATTGCTTGCGGACGGTGTTCCTGCGGCCATGGCACGATTGGAAGGGGAAGTCGATGCACTTCGCCTCCGATGCCGGGCCCGCCTGCGGGCGAGATTCGGTCCTGACTATCCAGCCGCCGGATCCGGGGATCTGCCGAGGTCGGAGACGGCGTCTTGAGTCGGTCGGCCGCATCATCCGAGGCGTCCAAAGCCGCGGCCCGGGAGGTTGCCGTGGTTCTTTTGGAACACGGCCACGAAACCTATTTTGCGGGGGGGTGCGTCCGCGATCGTCTGCTGGGCCTCGAACCCACAGACATTGACGTGGCGACCGAGGCAACTCCGGATCGGGTCCTCGAGTTGTTTCCAGGTGCTCGCGGCGTGGGAGCGAGCTTCGGTGTCATGCTGGTATCTCGATTGGGTCGCATGATCGAGGTTGCGACGTTCCGATCAGACTTCGCCTACGAGGATGGCCGCCGTCCTGGCCGAGTCAGTTTCGGTTCTTCGAAGGACGACGCGCTTCGACGCGATTTCACGATCAACGGCATTTTCGAGCATCCGATCACCGGAGAGATTGTCGATCACGTTGGTGGCCGTCAAGATCTAGACCAGCGGGTGTTGCGGGCGATCGGCGAACCCGAAGACCGATTCGAGGAGGATCGGCTTCGGATGCTGCGGGGGATTCGGTTTGCCGCCCGCTTCCATCTCACGCTTGATCCCGCCACGGAAGCCGCGATCACGGCTCGGGCGGATCGCCTTGCGGGTGTGAGTCGAGAGCGAGTCGGTCACGAACTACGCCGAATGCTCGCGGATCCAGGGCGTGCGATCGCCGCCCAGCTCTCGGAGTCAACCGGGCTCGATCGCACGATTCTCGGGAGTTCTCGATCCGGGCCGACGACGTTCGATCGGCTCTCCGCACTCCCACTTCACGTGCCTTGGGTGGATGCCCTTTTGGCTTGGGAATTGGACCGGTCTTCCACCACGGAGATGGCCGACCGCCTCAACACGCATCTCGTTCTGTCGAACGAGGAGCGATTGGAAATCGCCGAAATGTCCACGACGCGTCGGCGGTTGTTACAGGAGTGGGAGGGGCTCGGCATCGCTGGTCGGAAGCGGTTGGCATCCACCAAGCTGTTTGATCGGACGCTCCAGTTGGTGAGGATCGAACGGCCCGAGCATGCGACTATGATCACGGATTCGGTCGTAGAACTTCGGAAAACCGGCCTCGATCCACGTCCCCTGCTCAGCGGAGATGATCTGATCGAGGCGGGCATCTCGCCCGGACCGGCGTTCGGACGGGTCTTGTTCTCAGTTTACGACGCCCAGCTTGAAGGCCGAATCCACACGAAGGTGGGCGCGTTGGAATTCGCTCGATCTGCCCTGAATCTTGATTCCGAGGGTCCGAACACGGATTGACCGGCCTCTGAATCTCGGGGTGGCGCACGCACGAAAATATTCGTGAGCCGAAGAACAATTGAAGGCTCTGGAGGATCTACTTGATATCCTCAGCGTGGCGGGATTCACTTCTCCTGCAATCAAGAACCGACTTTCTCGATCCCGAGACCGTCTCACCCGGAGTTGAACATGATCCTGCAGAAGTCCATGTCCATGATCAGTCTTGCGATCGCAGGCCTCACAGCGTCATTCACCGGACTGGTGAATGCGGCAGACACCGGGGTGCCGGTGGTCTACGTCGTGCCGATGAGCGGCCAGATGGGAACCGATATTCATCCTTCAATTTATGACGATGTGATCGAGGACATCCTGAAAGTCCAGCCGGACGTCATCGTCTACCAGCTCAAGTCGGCGGACATCGACACCAACTTCTACCTCGCCGGAAACGACGATCGTCGCGAATTCGGAATGGCCAAGATCGGGGAATATCGAGAGTTGGTTCGAGCATTGCATCAAAAGCTCGACGCCCGTCAGGTGATGTGGGTCGAGGATTCAGTCGGGCTGGGTAGTCTCCTTGCGTTGTCTTGGCCCGAGATGTACATGTCCGAAGGCGCTCGCCTTTGGGGTCTTGCTCGCGTCTCTCAGATGGCGGCGGGTTGGAGCGATCCCGACGTGGCGTCGAAGATGCTCAACGCGTGGGTCGGCATGGGTAACGGATTCCTTCAAATCGGCGGTTATCCGCTGGAAATCGGTTGGGCGATGATGCGACCCGAGTACGCCCTGAGTGCAAGCTTCAAGGGACGGAAAGTGACTTGGACCAATGACACCGGTGGACAATGGGTCGTCGATTCGAACAAGGAAGGTGTCGCCAACTTCAATGCCAGCCTCGCCGAAGACATGGGCCTTTCGCAGGGGACCGTCGCCAATCTTGACGACTTGATGTTCCTGCTTGGTTACCGCGAGTACGACGAAGTTGAGAGCGGCAAGGACATGGTGAAGAAGTACGTGGAGGACTGGCGTCGCACGTTCGAACGATGCAAGTCGTGGTACGCCGATGCACAGCAGAAACTTGGCTGGGCAAGCGGAGACGAAGCGATTCGCTACCTCGGTGCCGCCAAGACAGACCTTGAGCGAATTCTCCGAGCTTGCAAGCAGTATCCGGCGGTCGCGGCTCGATGGCAGCAGGATTATGGAACGAGCATCCTTCAGCTCGAATTGCAGATCGAAGGTATCAAGGATCAGATCGGTGACATGCGTCGCGGTCGTAATGGCGGCCGAGGCAATCGCGGTGGCACCCCCGGACGTGGCGGCGGTGGCGGCCGAGGTCTCTGATCACCGGGCGATCACCTCTCCGGATCCGGCCGGGCCGGATCAAATATTGATTTCACACTCGTCTTCGACGGCCTTTTTCTGAGAAAACGCACTCATGCAGATTCGAATCGTCACGATCCTCACGCTCTTCTTCGGGCTTCTTGCCGGGGGCGGGGCCGCGTCGGCCGAGCAGTACGAATTGACCTTTTCCAACGGGTCGAGTTGGCGAGGAGATGACGGCGCACGCGTCGACGTGGTCTTCAACGAACAAGGGATCGAGCAGTCGATCCAAGGCGTGGTCAAAAAAATCGATGGCCGGCCCGGATTCCAGATTGTCTTCGTCCGCGGCTTGATCGCGGGGCGGGAGGCAACCAAGGGGATCTTCGCACCAGACATTGTGACCATGACCAATGCCGACGCCGCGGGGAGCTCGTCAACATCGGGAGCCAACACGGCAACCTCGGATTCCAAGAAGCCCATCCGGAAGAAGGCCGGCGAAGACTCGTCCGAGCCTGCCACCACGACCATGGGTGAGAATGGGTTTCTGAAGTCTTCTAAGCCTGGCGTGTTCTTCATGCCTTGGGAAGGGCCAGTCGGCATCGAGGCTCGCCACGATGAGATCAAGGCGATCATCGAGGAGGCTGACAAGTACGGCCCGGGACAGATCATCGTGCTTCAGATCAACTCCCCGGGTGGGTTGGTGATCGAAGGCGACAAGATCCATGAGACGCTAAAGGATGTGAAGCAGCGGCATCGCGTCGTGGCCTGGATCAAAGAAGCGATCTCCGCGGCAGCCTTCACCTCGCTGCATTGCGACGAGATCTACTTCATGAAGGTCGGCGCGATGGGTTCGGCCGTGATGTTCGCCGGCCAGACCGCGATTTCCGGAGGCGAACTGAACGCATGGCTGGAGAAGTTCAGCGAGGTCGCGGACATCGGCGGGCGTGATCCAATCATCGCCCGCTGCATGGTGACCAGAACCGCCATGGCAAGTTATGACAAGGATGAAGACACCGGCAAGGTGACCATCTATCCCGACATGCGGGGCGAATTCAATCTTTCAGATGAAAATAACGTGCTCACGCTCAATGTCGATAACGCCATTGACTGCGGCTATGCCGACGGAGTCGCCGATACCACGGACGAACTCGCCGTCTTGCTGGACCTTCCGGAATGGCATGAGGTGAACGACTCAGGCCGAAAGATTCATGAGCGATGGCAGCGGAACGTCAAGCAATGCCGAGAGCGCATTCCACGGCTGCAAGCAGAGCTCCAGCGAAACCCTGAGAAAGCCATCACCCTGTTGAAAGAACTTCTTGGCTGGTACAGCCGGTGCTATCCCGTGCTGGTCTACGAGATGGGGCTCCCGCCCGATCCGGACCCGATCCGGCGACAGATCGAAGAACTTCGACGGCAGCGTGCTCGCCAACGCAACTGATCCGAGGCGTCGGCCGAAATTCAGAATTGCCCCATATGACCACTCGGTCAGAGGCGAATAGGATTCATAGACGGGGCTTCGAAGCAATTCGGAGCCCCGCTTGTATGCCCGATGAAGACGGTGAATGTGGTCAGTACGGTTCAGGGATCCAACGAACCGCGCGGCCATTTTCGAGGTTGGTTAGCGGTACCATGGTCGCATGAACATTCAAGACGATCACGCCGGTGCATCACCTTCCATCCTTCCGCCCGACGATCTTGGAGGGAAGGAAGTTCGATGGCCCACCGTCCTGGCAGTCATCTCAATGGTGTATGCGGGGCTCGCATTCATTGCGAACGCCTGCGGCGCGGCTTCGCCTTTTTTCGCCCCGTATGCCCTCCGCCTGAGTGGTCTCGATATGGGGGATTTTGCGATGCCCGGGTGGCTCGTCTGGGTGACCGTCGGGTCTGGAATCATCGGGCTGATCATGGCCATCGTCTTATTTTCCGGCGGCATCGCGTTGCTTCGTCGGCGGCGAAATGCGCTGGGAATCTTAAAGGCCTGGGTCGCCGTCACAATTGTTCTGACCATCCTGGGAGTTGGGATCGGATTCGTTGCGATCGAACCGAACGTCCAATTGCAACTTGAGATTCAGGACGCCACGATCAAGATGGTCAAGGAGCGAGGCGGCAAGGCGGGCGACATCCCCGTTCAGACGGCGGATGAGATGAGATCGCAGAGCAGATACATGCTCGCCATCTTTGGCTTGCTGCCAATGGTCTACCCGGTCATCGTTGGATTTCTCATCACAAGCCGAGGGCGGATGAGTGATGCCGAGGCTTGGATGGAGTGATCGGTCGGAGGGGCTTCCGGCGGGTCAACCCACTTCGCGGCGCTGGAACAACATCACGGCGACGGCGAGGGCGACGAGCACGAGGGTGAGGCCGTATGGAATCGTCCAAGCGAGATATCCCAGGGGGATCGAGGCATCTTGGGTGATCGCATCTGCCAGCCAGAAGACTTGAAAATTCGGGACGATGGCGTAGGCGCTCTGCAGTGCCCAGTACTGAGACTGGATATCGAGGCCGATCTCGCCGCCGGCTTCGAGCAGCGCCGCGGAGATCTCGTCTAGCCGAGCAATTCGGCGGGCGATGAGCCAGTCCGAGAGTAACCCGAGGATGAAGAACCCGAGCGTGGTGACCAGTGTCAAGACTTGGCCGAGTCGGGTGCTCGCGGCAAGGGCGATCGCGGTCAGCACCATCTCACCGAGGAAGAGGACGGTGACCGCGATCCAGAGATTGCCTTTGAATTGCTCGCTGATCGGGACTGGAGTGAAATCCGGTCCGAGGAGGAGGCACAGCCCATAGGCGATGACCAGTAGTGGCGTGCCGATGGAGATAAACGTGCTGGAGAACACGTATCCGTAGAAGAAGTTGCACCAAACACCGCCCGCGACTGCGAGGATCATCGCGCCGAATCCGAGGATTATGACGGGCAGGTGGTACGGGGTGGTCACGGTCTGCTGCACGCCGTGGATCTCCACCATCATGAAGACGAGGGCGAGGAAGATCATCACCAGCAGTTGGGCGGCAGCCACGCCGAGATACTTGCCGATCACGAAGACCGGTCGGGAGACTGGTTTCGAAACGACGGTGAGGACTGTTCGATTGTCGATTTCTCGGGTGAGGACGTTGGAGGCCACAAACGCCGAGAGAATCGCGCCGCCCATGAAGATCGTGGACAGCCCGATGTCCACGAACATCCGCTGGTCGTCCTGCAGCGTAAAGGCACTGAGGGGGTTGCTCAGCACCACGAGAATCGTCGACACGATCAGAACGACCAAGAGCACCGGTTGACGGATGCTCTCGAAGAAGGTGTTCCGAGCGATGGCCAGAAGCTGTTCGAAGACGGCCATGGGTGGAGGTGGATCCGATGAAGGTGGGGGGATGGAGGCTCTGAGCCGATCCGGGACGGGGGAAGGGGAGTTGTGGGCTCCATCCGACTGAGGGGTCGGGCAGGATGAATTCCACGGGACGGGGTATGATTATGACCAGCGGGTCCGAACTCGTCGACCTCGGCATCGTACCTTCGGGACGAGCCGGAGATCGTCGGTCGGCTCGACCGGAATCGTTTCGGCCTATTCCCACGCTTGGGGACGTCGGGGCACACTTCCTGTTCCGGTACCTGTTTTGACCATCGGTGCGAACACCGGTAGTACTTTCACTTGCGATTTTTCACCGATCTCATTCGGATCGAGGCTCATGAGAACCGACCATCTCGCCTATCAGCAGGCCACCCGAGTCGCTGGCATGGGCTTCTTGCTCCAGGCCGCCATTGGCCTGATCATGCTGGTGTACGGGTTCATCTTCAAGGACTCGGCATTCCAAGTGGCGAGCGAGCCGATCTTGGTTGGCACGCTGGTCTGGATTGCGCTGATCGTCGTTTTCCATCAGCACCGGCTTGAGCGTCTCGAAGCCCTCGAACGAGACGATCTCGCGGCCGAGCGCGGCGAAGAAGTCTCGGGAATCTTTGAGGAAGGTGAGACCGACGTCGTCGCTCGACGACTCCGGCTCATGCACACCTGGCTGATGCCGATCGCCAGTCTTCTGGTGGCTGGCCTGCTGGTCTTCTTCGGCTTGCGGACGCTCGCCTGGTTCGAATGGCAGAATGATCCAGAACTGAATGTGACACCGTTCCAAGTGGGCAGTCACTTGGGATGGCAGCTCGCCATCACGCTCGCACTCGCGCTCTTCGCGTTCATTTTCTCCCGATTCGTCGCAGGAATGGCCGCTCGTTCCGCGTGGGGCAACCTTCGTGGTGGTGCTGGCCACATGGTGGGCAACGCCCTGGTGCTGTTGGCCGTTTCGGTTGGAATCGCTTTCCGCTTCTTCGAGAACCCCGCAGTCCTCGAGGGGGTCACATGGGGGCTGTCGATCTACATGCTGCTGGTGGCGGCGGAGATCGTGCTCAACTTCATCCTGAATCTCTATCGACCACGCCGGCCCGGAGAAGTGCCGAGGCCCGCGTTCGATTCGAGAGTTCTAAGCCTCTTCGCCGCGCCTGATTCGATCGTCCGATCCATCAATGAGGCGGTGAATTACCAGTTCGGATTCGATATCACGAGCTCTTGGGGCTACCAGCTGCTCCTGCGAAGCTTCGCGTGGCTCCTCGCCTTCGCCTTTGTGGTGCTGGTGGGTCTGAGTACGGTGGTGATCGTCGAGCCTGGTCAGCAAGCCGTTCGCCTCCGCGGGGGGCGCATCGTCGGTCCGGTATACGAAGGATCAACGATGTTCAAGTGGCCTTGGCCGCTGGAGACCGTCACGATTGTCGATTCGGCGCGGGTGCGAGAACTCAGCTTGAACGGCACGCCGCGAAAAGTGAAGGAAACGGATCTCTGGGATCCCGCTGAGGAACCGATCAACGAGCTCTTCTTGGTATCCGCAAATCCGCTACCCGCCGAGGTCACGAGATCAGTTGATCAGTTGGAGATTGCCCAAGATCGCCGAGATGAAGCGGCTGGTTTCTCCGCGTCGAACGAGCCGACGCAGGCGGTGACCAATCAATTCGCCCTGCTCGATGTTGATGTGATCCTCAACTACCGGGTCAAGCCCGGGGCGTTGGTCGACTACCTGAACTTCAGCAACGACGTCAAACCGAAGCGAAGTTCCTTGGACATGCGAGAGCAGGCGCTCCAGGAGATTGCCTTGCGGGTGGTCACCCAGACGTTCTCGCAAATGCCGCTAGAAGATGTCCTTTCACCTCAGGGCTCGGTGCTTGCCACCGAACTTCGTCAACGAATTCAGGCCGAGTTTGATTCCGGCAATACCGGGGTCGACGTGGTCTCGATCGCCATTCCGGCCTTGCGGCCTCCCGGTGAATCGGTCTCGATGTTCGAGGAACTCGCGATTGACACGCAAAACGTGAGGAAACTCCTCGAAGAGGCCCGTCGGACCGCGAATGCCGCACTGGCTGGTCTGGTTGGCGATTCGGATCGGGCATTGGAAATTGTGGCCCTGATCGAGGGTTATCGTTCGATCGAACGAGCGCAAGGGGCTGATGCCCCCGCCACGATTGAGGCTCGGGTGGCGGCGGAGCGAATGGTCCGCGAGAGCCAGGGCTTCATCGCATCATTCATCGCCAGTGCCCGGAGTCTTCGCTGGAAGATCCACATGGACGCCCGCAAGAACGCCGCCGAGGTGCTCGGTCAAGTCGCCGCCTATGAGGCCGCGCCGGAGCTCTATCAGGAGCGCCGGGTGATGGAAATCCTTCGGGAGGTGCTCCAAACGGTGCGATCCAAGTACGTACTGGCCGTCGACCCGAGTCGAACGGATCTCGACATTGAAATGCAGGAACCTGATGCGGGGTTGAACCTCCGCGACTATCTCGAAAATCCGGCTGAAGGCAACTGATCGGAATTCGAATTCGCATGGAGCCTCAGGCTTCTTTCTCACGACCCGCGTCCGAGCAAATCGAACCATGAGCAAGACAATCACCGCCGTCGTCGCCCTTCTCCTTGTGTTCGTGTTGATTCTCTTCAACACGACCTTCACGGTGAATTTTCATGAAGTGGCGATCAAGACGAGACTCGGCCGTCCAGCCGGGATCATTCGTGATCCGGGGCTTCACTTCAAGCTTCCCTTCTTCATCGATTCGGTGTCGAAGTTGGATACTCGTCAGCAGTTCGTGAAGTCGCCAATCAAGACCGTGCAGACACGAGATGGTCAGCAGGTCATGGTTCAGGCATTCATGCTCTGGAAGGTCGGAGAGGACGATGAACAGTCCCAGTCGTTCTTCAACAGCTACGGCTCTCTGGCTGGCGCACAACGTGACCTTGAGACGCTTCTACAGGGGTCTCTCGGGCAGGTCGGGGGCTACCGTTTCGATCAGTTGATCGGCGCGGACAGCAAACTCCCGGAGGCCGAACGGGCCATTCTCGCGGATGTCAAGGCGAATGCAACCAGTGGCGTGGTTCCCATTTCGGTGGGAATCAGTCGAGTGGCTTTCCCGCCAAAGACCACCACTGCGGTGATGCGCCGGATGTCGGCGGTACAGGAGACCCTCGCGAATCTCGAAGAGGCTCGAGGTAACTCCGAGGCCAGCACCATCAAGCAACGGGCCCAGGCGCAGGCGCAGATCATCCGCGACTTCGCGGAGCAATGGGCCGCCGTGATCGAGGCCCGCGGCAATGAGGAAGCCACCCGGTACTACGAGCAGATGCGTGATCATGCAGATCTCGCCATCTTCCTTTCTTGGCTTGATACGCTTCGAGCCGGGCTTCGAGGATCAACGACCTTTGTCACAGATATGACCAAGGCCCCGTTCCATCTCATCGATCTTGAGTCGAAAGCCGGTCCAAACGGCATTCCCCAGCCCGAGTCGAAGTACATCGAAAGCGGATCGGGAGAATCTCAGTGAGTGAACAAACTCCATCCGATTCGTTCGAGCCGGTCCACGAGGAAGACGGGGCGATCGACGAAGCGCCGCGTCGCGAGAAATCCGCGGAGTTTACGGTGGTCGCCGGTGCGGCTTCGGAGGCCGATCTTCGTGATGCGATGGATCCGGCCAACCAGAGTCTCACCGAAGCCTTGCGGCTGAGTTACCGCGTACTTCAGTTCGCGATCCTCGCGCTTGCCGTGGTGTTTATCTTCAGTGGTTTTCAAACGGTCCGGGAGAACCGGACCGGAATTCGAACCCTCTTCGGGGCGATCCAGGGCGAAGGTTCGGATGCACAGATCTCCGCGGGCCTGCAGCCTTTTTGGCCGTATCCGGTGGGAGAGATCATCACCGTTCCGCTCAAGCGAACCGTGTCGGTTGAGCAGTCTTTCTGGCCAAACTTCGGTTCTCGGTCACTGACGCTGGAGGAAGCAACGGCGAGTGCGGCCACCAGTCGCCCGCTTCTGCCCGGGCCGGTCGGCAAGGGAGATGGCACGCTCATTCTCGAGGGCGGCGACCTCGCCCATTGCCGAATGACCGGCGAGTATTCCATCGACGATGCGGTTTCATTCTTGGTCCGGTTCACTCCGGAACAAGGTGATGAAGTCGTCAAGCTGGTGCTTGAGCAGGCCGCGATTCATACCGCCGCCGCCATGACGCTCGCAAGATTCATCGAAGGCGACGAAGCAATTTTCGAGATCCGGCGTCGGGCTCAGGAGTCGCTCAACGAATTGGAAAGCGGCATCCGGTTGGTCTCCATCTCGGTGACGGATCGTGTGCCACCGCTGGCGGTCCGACGGAACGTGCAGAACGTGCAAGGCGCTCGGGAGCGAGCGAAGATCGCGGTTGAGATCGCTCGGCGAGAGAGTACGACCATTCTTGATGACGCTGCAGGCGCCTCGGCGCTCGCGGATCTGATTGCCTTGATTGGTGATTACGAATCGGCCTTGAGCGGCAAGAATGAGGTGGAAGCGGAATCGGTGCTCGCCCGTATCGGAGCTCGCTTCGAAGCCGCCGACATCGGTGGGCAGGCAGCCAAGACCATGACCGAAGCTCGCGCCTTCCGATCCATGATCGAGGCGGGAATCGGAAATGATGCGCGGCGACTGGCGAGCTTGGTTCCGGCCTACCAGGAGAATCCCCAGCAACTGGTCCGGCAGCTCTGGCTCGACGCCTATCGCGACGTACTCGGTGGCCCTGAGGTGGAAGTCATCTCCGCGCCGCCCGGTCTTCGGGGGTTGGCACTTCGGATGAAGAGTTCCATGGACATTACGACCAGACGACGAGATGCCTCTACGAATCGACGTCGTCAAGAGTCGATGATGGGAGGGATCGATGGTAACGCCTGGCAACTCGGTTCTCGGCAGATCAGCATCGGCCAGGCCGGGCGTCGCTTGAACAAGGATGCGACGGGCGGCTTTGGACGAGAAGGAGCGGGTGAATGATGACGAATCTCCAGACGCCGAATGTGAGCATGGCGGGGCGACCCGCGGTCGGAGAACCGATCGTTGAAGCGGTCGGCCTGACCAAGATTTTTACAGACTTCTGGAAGCGAGCGAAGGCGAGGGCCGTCGACGGCGTCGACTTTGAGATTCGTCGACACGAAATCTTTGGACTCCTTGGACCCAACGGATCCGGCAAAAGCACGACCATCAAGATGATCCTCGGACTCTTGCATAAGTCATCGGGACGATTGAGCGTCTTCAACCGAGAGCCGTCGGACGTCGCGGTCAAGGGGCGGATCGGCTATCTCCCAGAAGAGTCGTATCTGTACCGCTACCTCAATGCGCAGGAGACGCTCGACTACTACGGACGAATCTTCGGACTCGATCGTCGAACCCGAAACCGTCGAATTGACGAGCTTCTCGACATGGTCGGGCTGGCGCAGGTCAAGCGCCGGGCCGTCGGTGAATATTCCAAGGGCATGAGTCGTCGCCTTGGGCTGGCTCAAGCTTTGATCAACGATCCTGAACTCCTGATTCTTGACGAACCGACCTCCGGCCTTGACCCCATCGGAACCCGCCAGGTGAAAGACCTGCTGCTGGAACTGGGGCGACGGGGTACGACGATTCTCTTGAGTTCGCATTTGCTCACGGACGTCGAAGATGTCTGCGATCGCATGGTGATCTTGTACGGCGGGAAGATTCGCCAAGAAGGCCGAACGGAAGAGCTTCTGGCGGACTCCAGTCACACCGTCATCCGAACATCACGGCTGGATGATGAAACCGTTCAGCAGGTCGAGGGCGTGCTCCAGGGGCGGGGGATCGGGATTGATTCCATTGAACAACCCCGGCAGCGACTCGAAGAGCTCTTCATGGGAATCGTCGAACAGGCCCAGTTGGAGGCGACCGATACCTCCGGTGCCCTGCAGGGCGGCGAGACCGCGGCGTTCCTCACTCGCGACGAGGCCGTGGATACTGGAGAGGGTGACTCCCTGATCGACGCACTTCAGCAGGAAGCGCCGGCCGCCACGGTTCGATCCGTTGAGACGACCTCTGGCGATACCAAGGTGAAGGAAGCCTCCGATCGGAAGCACGGCGAAGTGCTCGACGATCTGCTGGCGGAGCCGGAAGCCGCGCCGCCGGCGGCACCCGTCACCGATGCCCCTTCCAAGCCTGCAGGCCATGATGGCTCGGTCATCGACGACCTTCTGGGCGACTCGGATGACACACGGAGTTCGAACGGGTGACGCTCCTCAAGAAGATTTGGCGGATTCTGGACGATCTCCAGAAGAAGTTGTTGACGAAACTGGTCCTGTCCGGGCTGGTGGTGGCGGTGGTTCTTGCCATTTTCGGCTCGATCTGGAATCAAGCCTCCGATGCTCGCGCTCGTTTTGAAGGCGTGGTGGCGGTGCTGCGGGAAGCAGATGCGGTCGCAGAGAATGCGGTCGCCACCAGGCTTCTGGGAGCGGGTGAGATCGAAGTGGATGGGGAGGTCTACGGCGGTCCGGATGTGAAGGCCGGGATCGCCGCCTTCTTTGACGAGGAGACCGGTGGTCTGATGCAGATCGCCGAACTCGGGGCGCTTTTCGTGGCGGAGTCGATCCCCGAGTGGATGCCGAGCGCCCTGATCGACCGCCCGGAGTTCATTATCTGGGCCGGATGCGTGGTCTTCATCTGGCTCCTCATGGTCGTCTGGACAGAAATCACCGTTTCGGTCACGCTCACAATCCTCGGAACCATGGCGATCGCGGCCATTCCGTGGACGCAGGGCTACATCGGTGTCGTGGTTTCGGTGTTGGGCGTCGGCCTTCTGGTCATCACGTTCGTGCTCTTGATCAGACTCCTTCTGCTGTTCCTTTCCGGCCTTGCGTCGCCGCGGTCATCCGCAAGCCGGCATGGGCGACCGACGATTCTGGTCAACATTGCCGCGGTGGCTCACACGCTGATTCGCGAGAGCATTCGGCTCCGGATCTCCTTTGCGTTCATCGTGCTGATGCTGGTCACGCTTCCGTTGATACCGCTCTGGATCGATTCAGACGAGCCGGTTCGCTACCAACTACAGAACTTTCTCAGCGACTCCATGAGCCTCGTCTACACCCTGGCAGCATGTATGACGCTGGTGCTTTCCTGTGCCACCGTCAGCTTCGAAGTTCGAGATCGTCAGATCTGGCACCTCGTGACCAAGCCGATGGGCCGCTTGGAATACATGCTCGGGAAGTGGGTTGGTCTGGTGTCGCTCAACCTGATCCTCCTGACCATCGGCGGCGTTTCGATCTTCTCCTTCACCCAGTTTCTCGGCACTCGAGCCACCGATCCGATGCAGGCGATCGAGGTCTACGACGAAGTTCTGACGGCTCGGGTGGGCGTGCTGCCCACGTTTGATCGGCTCACGGAGGACGAAGTCCGTGAAAAGGCAACCTCCGAGTACGACGGTGACGCCATCCTTCGAAGCGAGGTCGATGCGGGCGAGCGAACGTACGCAGATTCCATTCGTTCGATTGTTCGCAGACTCCGCAAGGAACATCTGGACAAGCAGCGAGCCGTCTCGCCCGGTGGCTTGGAGGATGGGAAAGAGTACGACGGACGGGTATACGAATTCAGGGGTCTCGGTCCAGCGAAGGCACGCGGACAGAATCTCACGCTTCGATATCAATTCCACATTGGTCGGTCGGAGAGCACCGATCGATATCCGATCATGTTCCGTTTTCCATCATCCGGCGAACAGGTCAGTCAAGATTTCGTCCCCGAGCAGTGGCACCGACTTCTCGTCCCCGCAGCGCTCATCGACGGGGACGGCACTTTGCGGGTGCAGATTCTCAATGGTGGTTTCTCGTTCAGTCCGAGCGATGCGACGGAGCGGTTCTTCGCCAACGGCGCCACTCTTTTCTTTGATCCCACTGATTTTGAAGTGCTCTGGCAGGCGGCGTCTTTCGAAGCGAACTTCATGCGGGCGATGATCGTCAATTGGACGAAACTCGCGTTCCTCGCGATGCTCGGCGTTTCGACCGCCACCTTCCTGAGTTTTCCGATTGCCGTGCTTCTTTCGTTCACCGTGTTCATCGGTGGCTCGATGACCTCTTTCATTACCAACAGTGTCATGATGTTCCGGCCTGATGCCGACGCGATCCTTCCGATTCAGATCGTGCAGGTCGGGATCGCCTGGATCGCATCAAGCGTGGCATTCTTGCTTGAGCCATTCGGTCGAGCGAGTCCCAATACTTTGGTGATCGAGGGCCGTCTGGTGGCCTGGTCCGGCGTTCTGCGGGATCTTTGGGTCATTGGGCTGCTCTGGTCGAGTTTGGTACTCGGCTTAGGCTGGGCCATCTTCCGACGTCGCGAGCTCGCCACGTATAGCGGCCACGGCTGATTGGCCGTGATGAACCGGGCTCGCCCGGCGTTCGTACCCTTCTGGTCCGGTTCCCTTTCACCTATCCATCCGCGAAGTCCCAATGAGTAGAGACCGAATCACCCAGATCATTGCCCTGCTCGTCGCGGTTGCCGCCGTCGTCGCCGCTGGCCAGTTGTTACCGACGATCGTGGAGAAGGCTGGCCAGGAACACCTGACACTGACCATCGTCGATCCCGAGACGGGTGCTCCCACGCCTGGGGCCGACGTCGAGGTCGAGCAGATCTTTACCAGCATGATTCGTTCCATGGAAACGACGTTCCCCTCGGGCAGCGATCGTCCACTCGAAGTCGGTTACGACGCCGGTACCCGCGACTGGAGCGGCGAGATGGAGGATGTGGTCGAGATCTCATGGCGGGACGGCGCCTCGACGCGTACCACGGTGGGCCGACTCGACAACGTCGATGGTTACGCGCTGCGATACACCGACGCATCAATCGAAGGGGCGCCGCCGATCGTGGCCTTGGGGACGGCGATCGGCGCATTCCGCGGATTGATCGTCGATTACTTGTGGATCAAGATCAACATGATGAAGGAGGAGGGGCAGTTCTACGAAGTGATGAGCGACGCGGATCTCATTACAAAGTTGCAGCCTCGCTTTGCAGAAGTTTGGGGATTCCATGGCCACAACATGGCCTACAACGTCTCCGTGCTCACCAACACGCCCGAAGAGCGATGGGACTGGGTCAAGGCCGGCATCAACCTCGTCCGGAACGAGGGGCTTCGCTACAACCCCAACGATGTGGTTCTTCACAAAGAGTTGGCTTTCTGGTTCTCCCACAAGATGGACGGGGTCTCGGACGACGCTCATCTCCACTACAAGCGGGAACACGCCAAGGAGTGGCACTACCTTCTCGGGAAGCCGCCCTTTGAAGCGGAGAATCGAACAACTTGGATGAAGGAGATCGCCGACGCGCCCGAATCAATTGAGGAAGCGGATCTCTTAGTGCCCGGTACCGCCGCACTGATGGATGAACTCGCTGAATCACTTGATAAGACGGGATCGTCCTTCCGCTTCAATCTTGACCAGGATTTCATGCTCAGCATTGGGAAGTGGAACGCCGTGAAAGGCTCTCCTTATGCGACGATCCTCGGCCTTGATGCGACCTTCGCCAAGAACGACCCGGTGTACGCGACCTTTGATCGAATCCTTGGCGATCCCGAGCGAAGGGACCAGACTCGAACCTTCGTCAACTACCTTCGGAAGAAAGTACTCCGCGAGTCGTACAACATGGATCCGGAACTCATGTACGAGTACACCCGGGATCTTGGTCCGATTGACTGGAGGCATCCGCAGGCCCACGCCCTGTATTGGGCGAAGCTCGGCTCAGAACGCGGATCGAAGCGGTTCGAGGACGCGGAGGAGATGTACAAGGTCATGAACAATGACCGCATCTGGATTCAGGCAATGCAAGCGCTCGCTCGATCCGGGTTGTTGAATGTCGATCCATTCAGTGGTGACAACCCAGGCCGCCTCAACGACTCGCGTTGGATCCGATCCATCGACCGGTACTTCCGTGAGCTCTACAGCAAGCACTATAAATCCCGCGGTGGCGGTGCGGATACCTTTGCGAACTTCCATGAGAACTTCATGAAGCAGGCGGTCCGCGAGCTCTGGCGAGCGGGCGAATATGAGGACGCAGACGAGATTTACGCCTATCTGAACGAGCTTTACGGCGAAGGTGGTGTGATTCCCAACATGGTGTACAAGGCACCCATCGACATCTTCGTGAAGGATCAGTCCGTCGGTGAGTACGAGATGCAACCCGAGGTCGCTCGGAGTGACGTCTATTCGGCACTTCGGCGTGGCTTCCGCGAGGGGCTGTTGCTCAACCGTCCGGAAATCCTTGAAGAGGCGATCACGTTTGCCGGAGATCTCACCCTCTACTTCCAGCAGAATGAAACCAACGACTACGTGAGCAAGTTTGGCGAGAGCCGGATGGCAGATCTTCTCGGAAGTCTTCAGTCGAGTGTCCGGGACGTCTTCCGCAGCGTTTTGCTGGACCGTTCGCTGCCGTTGATCGATCGGCTCACCATTTACGCCCGAGCCGGAGACGAGCAAAAGCGGATGGCATTCGATTCGATTCGCGAGGAGATGAAGTTGGAATTCGATCAGAGCGGATTGGCCAGTGCGGTGCCCTTTGATCGGGCGCTTCCAGAGCCGCCGGGCATGGCGGCCTATCGCCAGTCCCAGGCCAACGCCGCCGCCGCAGAGGCAGCGCGTCGGGGTTCCATCGGCGCGACGGCGGAGCAGAAGTGAGATGACGGTGATCGATCGAGTTCCCGCGATCTGGTGCATCGGCCGCAACTACGCGGATCACGCCGCCGAACTCGGAAATCAGCGGCCGGAACGCCCACTGGTCTTCATGAAAAATCCCGCGTCGGTGATCGGGGATGGCGAGGCGATCGTCATCCCGGAGATCTGTCATTTTCCGCAGTCGCAGGTCGACTGGGAGGCTGAACTGGGCGTGGTGATTGGCCGGGATGCCTGCAATCTTTCCGTTGAGGAAGCCATGGCGTGCGTGTCCCACTTTCGAATCGCCAACGACGTGACGGCGAGATGGTGGCAGAAGGAGGGCTCCGGGGGGCAGTTTGTCCGTGGCAAGAGCTTTGATACCTTCTGCCCCGTTGGACCGGCAGTGCCGGCGAGCACGATTGCCGACCCGCAGGCGCTGGCCATCGAGACCCGTCTCAACGGCGAGGTCGTTCAGTCTTCGAATACCTCGGCCATGATCTTTACGATCGCGGAGCTTCTCGTCGAGTTGACGCGAGGCACGACCTTGCTGGCAGGGACGTTGCTGCTCACCGGAACGCCGGCTGGCGTGGGTGCGGGAATGACGCCGCCAAAATTCTTAGAGTCCGGTGATGTGGTCGAGATCGAGATCGAGGGATTGGGGCGCCTGCGGAATACCGTCGAGGCCGCGCCGCGAAAATGACGCCGCGTGGTTTGCGATGTGGAACCAAAAAAACGTGGGCACGATTCACTCGTCAGGAACGTGGTCGAGCCCGTTGCCGCCGCCGGGACGGCATCGTGCGATGCGTCGGGTTGCCAACCAGCCTCCACGCATCGCGCCAAACTTCGTCACGGCTTCGATGGCATAGTTGGAACAACTGGGCTCGAACCGGCAATGGCCACCCAGGAAGGGTGACCCAACGCGTTGGTAAATCCGGAATAGAAAGATCAGGAAGCCGGCGGCGAGGCTTCTTCGTTCTCGTTCGAGTCGGCGGACGCTGGGTTTCGTTTCCGCCATGTCTGATCCAGTCGGCCGATGGTGTCTTTGAGGTGCTTGGCGTAGTCGGTGATCGCGAGTTCCTCATGGGGTCGGATCACCACCATCAGATCGTAGCCGCCCGGCCAGTCGGCGCGATGGAGTCGGAACGTCTCTCGAACGAGCCTTTTGAGCCGATTCCGACGAACCGCATTCCCGCATCGTCGGCCGATCGAGAGCCCCAGGCGGAGATGCTCGACTTGATTTGGGATCGCATAGACCAAGAGCGGGCCGGACTCGAAACGAGTCCGTGCGGCATGGACTTCGGCGAAGGCGCTTCGCCCCTTCAATCGATCGTCCGAGCCGAAGGTGAATCGGAGCGGCGTCATGGCGTCACGATTCCGCCAGTGCATGTTGGTATTCACGCATCAATCGGGTTCGGGTCAGGACGCCGATGACTCGGCCGTCACCGGGGTGACTTAGCACGGCCAAGGATGCGGCATCATGCTCACTGAACCGATCGAGTGCGACATCGAGGGTGTCATCAAGCACCACGCTCGGAAGATCCGTGCGTTCGATCTCATTGACTTGCAACAACGGAATTGCTTCCCGGAATACCAAGGCCGCTTGTAGATCCGTGCCGGTCACCATTCCGAGGTAGTTGTCCTTCTCGTCGACAACGACGAAGTCGCTGACCGCAAATCGCTCGCTGAGCTCGAGAAGGCGTTGGCCGCTGTCGTTGGGTCGTACGGTGACGGGTGGCATGAGCGGTACGTCACGCACCGTAAGCTGGCGGAGTAACGTGAGATCGGACGTGCTGCCGACGCGGATCCCGGCGGCGGCGAGTTCGGCGGTATAGACGCTCTCGCGATAGAGAAGGCGGCCGACGATCACGCTCAGTACGGCACAGAGCATCAACGGAACGATCAAACTGTAAGTCTGGGTGATCTCATAGACGAGCATCACACCGGTCATGGGTGCATGCGTGGTGGCGGCGACCATCGCCGCCATGCCTACCAGCGCAAAGTGAGCGGGGTTCACCGTGGGGAACCAGCCGGTTTGAACGACCAACAGGCCGAAGAGGCTGCCGACGATCGCGCCGACCACCAACGCCGGTGCGAAGAGGCCGCCGGCACCACCGGAGCCGAGGGTCAGGCTCGTTGACACGATTTTGAGGACGGCCCAGAGCAAGAGGATCCCGATCAGAATCCAAGGGCCGTTGGCGAGCATGGATCCGGCGGCCTCCGAGTACGACTCCGTCTCTAGGAGCCGGAAGATCACCATGTATCCGTTTCCCAGGAACGGCGGCACCGGATCGGCATCGCTGGCAGTGGCCCAGGGGGCGACCATCAACATGTACCCAACGCCCAAGAGTCCGAGCAGGAGGGCGCCGATGCCCGGGCGGATGATCCCCGGAACCGGGATTTTCGCGAAGCACCGTTCGCTCCACTGCATCGTTCGGATGAAGGAGACGGCGACCAGGCCGCACACCACCCCGAAGACCACAAAGGCCGGAGTCATGCCGATGGTGAAGGGGATGGGGTTGTCCGCGAAGAAACTCGGGCCGACGCCAAAGAGTGGTTCGTTTGAACCGATGATCGTTTGGGTGGTCGCCGCGGCGAGGACCGAAGCGACCACGATCGGCGTGAAGGTTCGCAGCGAGAAGTCGCGAAGAAGGACTTCAAGGACAAAGAAAATGCCCGCGATGGGAGCGTTGAAGACCGACGCCAGACCGGCCGCCGCACCGCAACCCAGCAAGGTCGTGCCGCTCTTGGCATCGAGGCGAAGGAGTCTGGCGACATTCGAGCCAACCACCGCGCCGATGGTGACGATCGGCCCCTCGGGACCGGCGGATCCGCCGCTGCCGATGGTCAAGGTTGAGCCAATCCACTGACGGGCCAAAAGACGAATTCGGAGTCGAGACTGACGCCGCGTCACGCCAAAGATGACATTGGAGACGCCATGCCCGTTGAATTCGCTGGGAAGCAGCCAGGCGAGCGCGCCGGTCAGCAGGGCCCCAATGACGGGGATCACCGGAAGCAACCAGAGGAGCAAGGAAGGAGATTCCATGCCAAAGACCTCGGCCTGATGCTCCAACATCTGGATGGGTTTGATGAACAGGTAGCCAGCGACGCCCATGAAGAGCCCGACGCCGGCGGCCACGACCAACATCCACCATTCGCGACTGAAGCCGAGGCGGGTGGCGGTACCAAGAACGAAGTTCCAGAGTCGGGTGGCCATGCGGCCTCGGTCTCCTGGCAGGGGCCGGAATCCGGTCCGAATCTTGCGAGACGAACCAATTCCCAGCCAAGGTGAAGCCCACGATGGGGTCTGAGACACAGAATAGCGTGAGAGGGGCTGAATCGGGTATCATGCTCGGTTCGGCCGTGTTTCTGCCAAAGTCATCCAAGAGGTCCCATTTCCATGATCGAAGCCCTCAAGAGCGACGAAATCGTCAACAAGGTCGGTGGTCGATTCCGTTTGACCGCCCTTATCCAGAAGCGAATCGCGGAATTGATCGATGGTTCCCGCCCGCTCGTCGAGCGGAACGGAATGTCCGATCTTGAAGTGGTGATCGAAGAGATCATGCAGGACAAGATCACGCTCGAAGATCCGCACCAGCCGGAAGCCTGATCGTCGGAAGCCGCTGAATCGGCTTCGGACTCGGAGCGATACGTGTCGGATTCATCGCAGGAAAACTCCCCACCCGAATCGCTCGTGGACCGCTCGGTCTTCGAGGGACGTCGCATTCTCATTGGTATTTGCGGTGGGATCGCGGCCTACAAAGTCGCGTCCGTGGTTTCGGCGTTGGCTCAAGCCGATGCTGAAGTCATCGTGGCGATGACCGTATCGGCAACCCGATTCGTGACGCCGTTAACTTTCCAAGCGTTGAGTGGACGGTCCGTGTTCACGAGCCAGTGGGATCAGTTCGAGGCCGCGGACCCGCAGCATGTCCGGCTGGCGACCAGCCTTGATGCGGTGCTGGTGGCGCCGTGCACCATGAACAGTCTCGCCCGAATTGCCGGCGGATTCGCGGACGATGCGGTTACTTCGGTGCTCTCGGCAATCGATCGAAGTGTGACGCCGGTGTTACTCGCACCAAGCATGAACGCCGAAATGTGGGCGCAGCCAGCGACTCGCCGCAACCTCGATCTGGTGCAGGCCGACGGGTACCGTCTGATTGAACCGGGCGTTGGTTGGCAGGCCTGTCGCCGTTCTGGTGCGGGCCGCCTTCCCGAGCCCGAGATGCTCCTTCGAGCGATCTCGAAGGTTCTCGGCTGATTTCGATTGAATTCGGAACCAAACGGACCCGGTTCTCGGACCTAATATCGAAGTAATTCTGGTCTTGGTTCGGTCCGGAGGTACTCTCTGAGAAGATCCTGCGGCGTCGGTCTGGTCACTCGTAGAAGGCCGGTGTTTCGCCGGATTCTGCCGGGCTTGAGTTTTCCGGATCGCACCTCTCCGGATCGCACATCGTCGGATCGACCCGATAGGCCTTTTCAACTGGAGATCAGCCATGCATCGAAGACGCTCGATACTTCTCTTCTCCACGTTGCTTGCCGCGGTGACCGTGCCGGCTTTCGCGGGGCCGCCGTCACCGCTCGATATTCGAACACGGCGAGTGCATCAGCAGCGAGTGGTATTGGATCGGAGTGACGCCTCGGGTGGCGGGATCGCCGGTGGGTGTGATCCGGTGGTCGTGGCCCACACCAGTAGCGATTTCGGTCCGGGCGAGTACATCGCTCAAGGTGGATTCATCGAAGGAGAAATCGCGGCGACCAGTTTCCAGATTCCCGCCGACGCCTTCCCCGTGCGTCTTGATCTCTTTGAGGCAATGTTCGCGACCAGTAGTGCTGCGGTCGAGACCACCACGGAATACGCGATCTATGTCTGGTCCGGATATCCGGACAGTGGAACGCTTGAGTTCAGTATTGCCTCCGACGGTGATCTGCTCCCGCACATCATGCTGCCTCCCGGCACCTCCGGTCTGCACCTGCAATTCCTTGTGGATCCGGATGATCCAGACCAGATTTGGATTCCGGATAATGGAAGTCAGGTGGTCACGGTGGGCATCGAGATCGTCGCCCATCACCAGCCCCCATCAAATCAATGCCTGACCCCGCCGGATCCGCTGTTCAATGCATTTCCCTGCACCGATGTCGACGGCTTGCAGTCTTCAACAGGCAACTGGATTTTCGTTCAGGAGTGTGGGATTTTCGGATGCCCGGCCGGATGGAAGCGTTTTTCCGACCTCCCCAGCATTTGCCGACCATCCGGAGATTGGGTCCAGCGATTGACGTGGTCGCCAAGCGGATGTGATTCACTCGGAGCCTGCTGCATTGGTGGGACTTGCGCCACCCTCGATGAAATGACGTGCCTCGATGCTGGCGGTGTCTTCCAGGGCGTTGGTGTGAGCTGTGGCAGTGTGAACTGCGAAGAGACCGTTCCTTGCTGCTTTCCAAGCACTGGGGGATGCGTTCAACTCACGGCGGCGGATTGCTTTGCGGTGCAGGGGATTCCCGGTCCCGCCGGTGAGACCTGTGCGTCGTACGTCTGTTTCCCGCAAGGGGCATGCTGTCTTCCCGATGGAACGTGTTCGGGAATCGTCTCGCCCGTGGAATGTGCGGCGATGGGCGGCGCCTTCCAAGGCGATGGCACCGATTGTGCAACGACAGAATGTCCGGAGCCGGTCGGAGCAGCATGTTTCGACAACGGTTTCTGCCTGATCCTGACCGAGGCGGACGCGATTGCGGCGGGGGCCAATTGGAAGGGAACCGGAGCCACCTGTGAGGACCTCGACGGCAACGGCGTCGCCGATGCTTGCGAAGTCTCCGACCTCCCGGGCGATCTGAACGGCGACGGCTTGGTCAACGGGGTTGATCTGGGCCTGTTCCTCGTCGGTTGGGGTCAACCCGGGCCAACCGATCTCAACGGCGATGGGACGACCAACGGCGTCGACCTCGGTGTGCTTCTGGTCGACTGGACCGGTTGAGCCAGCACCATTCCTGCCTCCAACTTCCGACGCGATCGATGCCCCGAACGTACGGAAGTGGTTCCATCCGCGGGTTCATCCCGGTACAATTCCGGCCCACGGAAAACAGTTCCGATGGACTGGAGAGGTGGCAGAGCGGTTGAATGCGCTAGTCTCGAAAACTAGTATGGCCTCCGGGTCATCGTGGGTTCGAATCCCACCCTCTCCGCTGACAACGACCGCCGTGCCCCATCTGGGCCCGGCGGTTGTTCTTTTCATGGCGTTGTTTCTCTGAGGCGAGCGGATCAGATCGACTCGCCATCGGTTGACTCGATCCAGCCGTTCGTGCCGTCGGGAAGTCGAATTCTCCACCATCCCGGGCGTTGGTCGAGAATTCCAAACTCGACGCCTTCGGAAAGCGGTTCATCGATGGCGGACTCGAAACTGAGACCGTTTCCGGTGCGGAGCGTGACATCAGAACGAGTGAGGACGCCGGCGGTGCCACCCTCGGGGAGCAGTCGATCCACGGCGAGCGTCCCTGCAGAGAGGATGCCGGTGGCGAGGGCGAGCATGATGACCGATCGCCAGATCACGGTGGTGGATTCGCGTTCCAAGCGCCGACGTTCGAGAGGGCGACTTCGCCGCCACAGGAGGAGGAGCCAGAAACAGGTCCAAGCGATCGCCGCGGTGCGAAAGCGGGTTGGTTCGGAGATGACGTTCCACCACCGGTTGAGGTTGGCGAAGGTGAGATCTGTCGCATCGGCCTCGATCGGTTGGGCGACCCGACGTCTTGCTTCCGCGAGATTGGCGGCGATGTCGTCATTGATGGGGTCGAGACGCTCTGCGCGACGATACGCCGCGATGGCTTCTCCGAGTTCGCCCGCACGCAATTCGGCGTTTCCGAGATTGAACCAGGCCGCAGGCCCGTTTCCACCCGCGTCGATCACTCGACGCCAGTCGTCGGCGCTGCGTCGGAAGGCTGCGAGGGCGTCTGTGGAGCCGCCGATGAGCTCGAGGCCGCGGCGATAGGCGTCTTCGGCGGACGCCGCCAGCGCGACCTGATCCGATGACCCTGATGATTCTGAGGACTCTGAGGACACTGACGACGTCGAGGAAGACGACAGCGCCGAACTTTGGGCGGTCGTCGTCATGGGGGGAGGCATCACGGTGAGGCATCCGAAAAACACGACTGACCAGACCGCGATCGAGGCGGTTCTTCGACTTCGAAGGGATCGCCGCATCCAAGACCTGCGATGGCTTCTCATGCGACGCCTCTCTGACGCTTCGAGCGTGGCCGCAGCTCGTCGAGCTCGGGCAGCAACGCCTCGGCGCGACTTCGAAGCTCGGCGGGATCCGTCGCCGCTGGCGCGTAGCGGCCGGCTTCCGCCGCATCGAGCACCGCACGGAGTTCGCGACGTCGCTGGTCCGACAGACCGGCGGTTGCCGCGGACTCATCGGCTTCCTGTGCGGTCAGGGTGCCATTCGGGAGATGGAGCCGGGCGGCGATGAGGCCGCAAAGCGCGTCGTGGACACGATCCGCCATCGCCCCATCACCATTCAATGTTGCCATCGCGTGCCGGCGAGCCCCAGCGGCGCGACCATGTTCGGGGTTAGCGTGGCGGAATTCTCGTCGCCGGATCGTCACGAAACCGGCAAGGAAGATGGCAGGTCCGGTCAGTGCGATCACGATGATGGTCCAGTCTCCATCAATGCGCTGATACGGAATGATCGCCTCGGTGATCGGGAGGTTCGCCCGAAGTCCGCCGGTGGTGGCAGTCAGCGAGGTGGTTCTTCGGGGCGCCGATTCGATCCCGCCTTCGCCTCGAACCACCGCGCCAAGATCCAGTCGTTCGCTCGCCTTCACGGTGATGCGAATGGGCGTGCTGCTTGCCGTGACGTATCGGCCGAGTTGGGGATCGAAACTCACGAATGGAATCGCGGGGATCTCGGTGATGTCATCTCGCTCCGGCCGGAGCGTCTCGGTGAACGTTTTGGTTTGCCCCTCAACCACGCCGGTGGTCGGGTCGTCGGGCACTCGGAAGTCGGCAAGGGCCTCCAGCTCACGAAGCGGTGGAGGGCGGAGATTCGCCAGATCACCAGGAATGGCATCGACATCCTCGATGACTTCATAGCGGAGCGTGATGGGGTCGCCGACGGAGACTTCTCTCGGCTCAGCGGACGCCCGCACCGTAAATCGCCCCACGGCACCGGTAAAACTGGCCGGTCTGCCTTCTTCCGGAAGTGGGCGAACCGCGATGGGACTGATCTTGGCGGTCTGGAGGACCGGTCGAATTCCCTCCACCGCGACCTGGCGGCGATTGAAGATATCGCGTTGCACGACGAGTCCCGTCGGCTGCCTCAGCACGACCTGCACCTCACCGGGGTCGATACTTCCAGCCCTCACCGGATGATCGATGTACTCAATCTCGTAGAGAAAGTACATTCGTTCGTCTCGGCTCACTCGTCGGCCGGACGGTCTTTGTCGGTTCTTTCGTAAGTCCTCCAGCGGCTCTCTAAACACGCCCCATGAAGAATCCGCGAGTGACAGAAGACCCCACATATCCGCTTCATCGAGGCGAATGTTGTTCTCACGATCGACAAACTGTTCAATCCAGATTTGCAGGGTCAGTTTGACGGGTTGGCCGACCCAAGCCTGGTCAGGCGTCCCGATGATCTCGACCGCAAGCAGGTCACCGACCTCACTCTTCGACGCGATCACTCGCCAACTCCGGCTCTTGAAAGTCTTTCCGTCGACCACGACAGAGATGCTCGGAATCTCAATGATTCCGCCTCTTTCTGCCACCATTCGAATCACGAAGGTTCGGGTGGACCGCGTCGTCGCCACGCCATTCACAATCTGGGTGAACGTGCTTTCACGCGCACTCGGTAGCACTTGACTCGACATACCGTCAATCTTGGGGACGATCGGATCTTCCCAGGTCGCCGCATTCACGACATCGACCTCGATCAGAAAGGGCTGGCCGACCCAGACTTCTCGACTTGGGAATCGAAATTCTGCGTCGCCGTCCGCAGCGGTCGCCGAAGCGGTTGAGGTCAATGCGATCAATACCCCGAGAAGGAACTGGAACCACCACCCGCCGCGGCGCTTTGGATATCCGCCGAGGTTGATTGCCGAGATGAGGTTTTGATTCGTTCGCATGGGGCGCATGGTGATCACCAGTCCTTCTTCACCGGCGTTCGAGGGCCGGCCGCATCCTTCTTGGCCTTCTCCTGTCGTCGCTGACGTTCTTTGTCTCGAACCGACTGAAGAAGCCGTTCCGCTTCTTCTTTGGTCATCCGAGGCTTCTCCGCCGACGCGTCGGCGTCTTCAGATGATGGTTCGCCATCTGCAGTGGCGTCCTCGGATTCACCGTCTTTTTCTTCTGACGTTCCGGGCTCCTGGGTCTCTTGTTCCTGGTCCTGCGGTTCCTGATCCTGCGGTTGCTGATCCTGCGGTTGCTGGTCCTGCTGCTGCTGGTCTTGCTGCTGCTGGTCTTGCGGCTGCTGGTCCTGCTGCTGCTGGTCTTGCTGCTGCTGGTCTTGCGGCTGCTGGTCTTGCGGCTGCTGGTCCTGCGGTTGTTGATCCTGCTGCTGCTGATCCTGCTGCTGTTGCTGAACCTCGCGGAGTTGTCGAAGCAGGCGAGCGGCGAGTTCGGCATTCACTCTCGCATCGCGATTGCCTTGGTCCGCGTCGATCGCATCGCGGAAATGACTCAACGAATCTTCAACTCGTTTGATGGTTTCCTTCATGGGGTCGGCTGGTGGTGATGGGTTGGCCAGTGGATCGGCGGTGGGAGCGAGGGCGGGCTTTGCCGTAGGGTCGTTCCCGCCGGGTGCGGCGGCATCGAGTCGTTGGAGTGCTTCTGCGTAGCGGGCGGTCCCTTCGTTGTACATCGATTGCGCCGCCAGATTCGCGTCGCCAAGTTCGGCCGATTTCTGAAAGCTCTCGGCTGCTTTCTCAAAAGCGCCGGCTCGGTAGCGAGCGACGCCTTGGTTGTACGCGGCGCCCGCGAGCGTCGGATCAAGTCGTCCCACTTCAGCCCAAGCCGCCGCCGCCACCGGCCAATCTTCAGAGGTCATGGCCGACTCCGCGCGAAGAATCGCGGCGCCGATTTCTGCGGCGGTCCCACCAGATGATGGCGGTGCACCGGCGACAGTATCTTGCGCTGCGATCGGATTCGTGATGATCGCCGAGAGCAGGACGCCAATCACCGCCCGGATTCGGATGGGGCGAGGGGTGAGCGGCAGGAGTCTGAGGAAGGAGTGGTTCACGCTGGTATTCTCCCCTGATTTGATGCCGAGGGGCGAGGTCCGGTCGATCCTCGCCACGGTCGACGCCTTCGGTCTGCGATCAAGCTTTCGATCACAAAGCAGCAAAGCGAGATTCCTGCAAACCACTGGAATCGTGGGATCAGTTGTCGAGCCACTCCTTCTTCCTGGTCCTGTAGATCAATGGTGGTGATCCAACCTTTGAAAAATTCGCCGAGATCGACGAGGCTCGTGCCCGCCGGGACAAAAACGCCGCCGCCGGCGTCTGCCACTGACTGCAGGAGGGTGGGATCCATCCGCGTCCAGACTTCCTGGTTCTCATGCAGGAGCCAACTGGGTTGCCCGTTGATCACGGTCGGAATCCGAGCTCCGTCAATCGAATCGCCGATTCCGACCGTATAGATTCGGACGCCATGGTCGCGCTGTGCCGCTTCGGCGGCTTCGATTGGGAAGCTCTCCATATCTTCCCCGTCACTGAGAATCACGATGGCTTTGCCGCCTGGTTCATCATTGCCGAAAGCGTCGGCGGCAACCCGGATCGCGTCGCCGAGCATAGAGCCGCCACGGGTGGCGCTTCGCGGAGACAGTTCTTCGACCGCATTTTCGAACGCGTCGTAGTTCAATGTGAGCGGACTCTTGATCGCGGCATCACCAGCGAAGTCGACGAGGCCGACCCGGTCGCCGGCCATGGAATCGACGGCCCCCTCGATGAAGAGGCGGGCGCGATCCAGCCTCGATGGCGAGGCATCCCGGGCCAACATGCTGCGTGAGACATCCACCACAAACATGACGTCCATGCCACTTCGATTGACTTCGACGTAGCGAACGCCCCACCGCGGATCAGCCAGCGCGATCACGAGAAAGAGGAGTCCGAGCACGGCAAAGGCGCCACGCACCGCTGGCCGAAACGTGCTCAAACGAGGGGCCAGGCGGACCAGCATTGGTGCATCGGCGAATCGTTTGATCGCTCGGCGACGAGCAAGCACGCCCCACGACGCGATGAAGGCGATCCCCGCAACGAGCCAGAGCCAGGCGAGCGAGTCGAGATGCTGGAGGTTTAGATCCATGGTGCGTAAAGGAGCATTTTTCAGGGAAGGGTTCGAAAACGGGTGTGGATCAGCAACTGCTCGGTCGCGAGGAGAAGCAGTGCAATGAGCAGGAGTGGGGGAAGTTGCAGCCCGCCGAGCGAAAGCGGTTGGACGGCGAGATCGCGATAGGAACGGTATCGGCGCTGTTCCGTGGTGGTCTTCTCGAGCTCGTCAATTTCGGTGTAGATGCGCCGCAGACTGTCGGTGTTCGTGGCGCGGAAATACTTGCCGCCGGTCGCGTCGGCGACCGCTCGGAGGGTTTCTTCGTCGATCGAAACGCGTTGTCGGCCCATGACTTGGCGGCCGAAGGCGTCTCGAGCGGGCACCGGCGCGACGCCGTTGGATCCGACGCCAATGGCGTAGATCCGAACATCAAAGGCGCTGGCAATCTCGGCCGCGATCAAGGGGTCAAGGTCTCCGGCATTGTTCTCGCCATCGGTCAACAGCACAATGACTCGGCTCTTGATTCTTCGGCCCGCGGCGTCGCCGCGTTCGTCGAGTTCTCGAAGTCGTTCAACCGCGAGGGCGATGGCGTCGCCGATGGCCGTGCCGTCCTCGCTCTGTTCGGTGGCGATCCGGACTTTGTCTAGCGCGTCGATGACGTAGGGGTGATCGAGGGTGAGGGGGCTGACGGTATCAGCGAATCCTGCAAAGGTGATGAGGCCAACGAGATCGTCGGGGCGGCCCATGAGATCGTCATCGCCTTCGATGAAGTCAGTGAGCACTTTCTTCACGGCGGTGAGTCGGTCCACGCGACCGCCGGCGAGTTCGAAATCGAGGGCTCGCATGCTTCCAGACCGGTCGATGACCGACTGGATGGCGATGCCCTCGACAAACACCTGGCTCCGCTCGTTGGCTTTGATGGGGCGAGCGATGCAGACGATCAACAGGATGATGCCGACGATGCGGAGGCTCGGGGGGAGCCATCGCACCCGGCCTACCCAGCTGCGGCCGGCCGCGGCCAGGTCTTCGGTCGACGCGTGCACGAGGGTGGCGCGTCGACGCCATCGTGGAAGGAACGTCAGCAGCGCGAGCGGTAAGAGAAGCAGCCACCACGCGGATCCAGGGTGAAAGCCAAGTCGTTGCAGTTCGGGGAGCCAATCGAAGAGGGAATTCATGATCGTCCCTCCAGATCGTCAAGGCCATCGACCGCCCGATGGAGGGCGAATTCACGTTCGCCACGATGATCCGAGCGGGTGACGGTCGAGGTATCGGCCTCGGGCGAGGACGTCGACTCGCGCTCGATGCGGGGGCCGGCCTCGATCACAAAGCCTCGCGTCACCTCGAGGGCTCGGTCGCAGTCGGTGACCACGGGTCGGTTTCCAGCAAATTTCACGAGGTCGGCGGCCCGAAGCAGACGGGCCAGACGTTGAGCCTGTTCAGCGGTGAGTTCGGAATGGGTGCGGGCTTCGGCGATGAACTCTTGGGTCGTTCGCTCCGGCGCCGCGATGCGAAACCGCCGTTCGATAAAGGCCCGAGCGATGTCGGTGAGTTCGGTAAAGAACGGTTCGATCTTGCCGGCGTGAGGGAGTTGGCGTTCAGCCAACCGCTCGAGCGCGGCGAGTGCCCATTGGTCCGCCGGCTCCGGGGGGGGGACGGGTTTCGGCCGTCTCGCTCGCCACCAGAAAAAGGCGAGGATCGCCAGGATGGCGATGGCGCCAACAACGACCACGGTCACGAACCACCAATCGACCGGGATCTTGACCTTGACGGCGTCGGTGATGTCGCGGAAGTTTTCTGGCCCGGCATCGAGTCCAGCCACCGATGCCACGTCAATTGAACGGGGTGAAAAAGTCACGGCCGTGGCGCCGAAGCCAGCGGTGATGGCGGGTAGTTCCAGAACGCCTGCGTCGAAGGTACGAAGCACCAGATACCGCGGGCGGGGCGCTGATTCGGAGGTTGCGGGCGCCGGTGGGCGCGGATCATCGAGAACCTCAAACGGCCCCAGAACCTCACCGGGGCGAGGAAGTTCCAAGGTTTCATCCGTGATTCCCGCCACCGTCACAAGGAAGATGATCGGAACCCCAGATTCAGGCCGCGCCGTTGTCAGGGTGAGGGACACACTGTTCGACTTGGTCCCGGCCGTCATGGATTCGCCGGCCGCGAGGCGTGGTGATTCCTCGGCGGACTCCGATTGATCTTCCTGACCGCTGGTCGCGGTCGATGCCATGGCGGGGCATGCGGAATGAATGGCGACCACGATGGAGCCTGCATAGAGGATCAAGCCAAGCAGGAGGCGGCCGAGGGTTCGCGTGGTCATCGTGATCGCCTCCGCTCGCGGCGTCTGAAATAGGCGGTCAAGGGTTCGACAAAGTCGATCCCCGTCTCGATCTCGATGGGGTCGATCTTCATTCGGCGAAACGTCATTCTTCGTTCGTTGGCGCGGTTGGCTACCCGTTCGGCGAAACGACGGCGAACCGCGCGTCGCCCCGTGTCGACGAGGATCTTCTCGCCCGATTCCGGATCAGTGAATTCGACGAGTCCCATGGAGGGCATTTCTCGCTCGCGACGGTCGCCGACGATCACCGGGACCACGTCGTGACGGCGGCGGGCCGCTCGGAACGGTGTTTCCCAGTCGTGGTCGAGAAAATCGCTTGCGACGAAGACCACGGATCGCTGGCGGAGCACGCGGTCGAGTTCTTTGATCGCCGGACCGATCGCGGTTCCCCGTCCTTCGGGGCGGAGGGCAAGCAACTCTCGAACGATCCGCATGACGTGTCGCGTGCCCTTTCGAGGGGGAACGTACTTTTCGACGCGATCCGTAAAAGCCAACAATCCGACCTTGTCATTGTTGAAACTCGCGCTGAAGGCGAGCGTGGCGATGATCTCCGCGACCACGTCTTTCTTGAATTGACCTTGAGTCCCGAAATCGAGCGATCCTGAAACGTCAACTGCGAGCATCACCGTGAGTTCTCGTTCCTCGCGGAAGAGTTTGATGTGTGGGTCGCCGAGGCGAGCGCTGACGTTCCAATCGATCGATCGAACGTCGTCGCCGATTTGGTAGGGACGGACTTCCTCAAATTCCATACCGCGGCCTTTGAAAGCCGAGTGGTATTGCCCCGCCAGTGCGGCGCTGACGACATGGCGAGTCCGCAAGCGGATCCGACGGACCCGGCGCAGCAAGTCTTTGGCGTCTTCGGCGGGAAGCGAGCCATCGTGGTTCGGAATGGTGTTGGAGTTTCTTTTCACGGGACCGGAACGTGATCAAGCAAGGCGGAAACAAGGTCGTCGGCGGTCTTCTCTTCGGCTTCCGCCTCGTAGGAAAGACCGAGCCGATGCCGAAGGACATCCGGCGCGGCATCCTTCACGTCCTGAGGGACGACGTAGCCTCGGCCCGCCAAGAAGGCGCGGGCTTTGGCGACCAGGAGGAGTGCGATGGTCGCCCGCGGTGAGGCGCCGAACTCCACGAGCTCCGCAAAATCGAGGCCGGCGGCCGCGGGATCTCGGGTGGCCACGACCAGGTTGACGACGTAGTCGCGAATGCGATCATCGACGTGGATCTGGTCGACGAGTGCTCGCGCCCGGGCGATGTCGCTCGGATCGACGACGGCTTCGATGACAATATCGGTGGTGGTCTTGGCCATTCGATCGAGAATCTGCCGCTCTTCGGCGCGATCCGGATAGCGAACGAGAAGCTTCATGAGGAACCGATCCACCTGAGCCTCGGGGAGCGGATAGGTGCCTTCCTGTTCGATCGGATTCTGCGTGGCGAGCACCATGAACGGTTCGGGAAGGGAATGAGTCTCGTCGCCGATGGTGACTTGTCGCTCCTGCATGGCTTCAAGCAAGGCGGACTGCACCTTGGCGGGGGCACGGTTGATCTCATCGGCCAGAATCAGATTGGAAAAGATGGGACCCGTTTTCACCACGAAGTCGCCGTCAGAAGGGCGATAGATCAGCGTGCCGATCAAGTCGGCGGGGAGAAGGTCTGGGGTGAACTGGATCCGCTTGAAATCCGTGCGGATTCCTTTCGCAAGGCTCGCGATGGCGGTCGTTTTGGCGAGTCCCGGGACGCCTTCGATGAGCAGATGGCCGTTCGCGAGCAAGCCGACGATGAGCCCGTCGAGGAGTTCCTGCTGCCCCACGATCACCCGGTGCATCTGCTCCTGAAGGCGTCGAAAGGGCTGACTGGCCTCGGCGACATCCGCTTCAAGACGCGTGGTGTCATCAGTGGTCGGGACGGTCGTGACTTTTTCGTTGGTCATAGAAGGGTGGACCTGTAGGGGGTTCACGGGCAATTGCGTTCAAGGGCCGAATTCGGCCAGTTCCGGAGCATCGGTCCGGGGGTGGTCAAGCGTACAACGGAGTGGGTCCGCCGTTGCAACAGTTTCGGATGCTCCGGGTACGATTCCGGCATCTTCTGGGTTCGCCATGCGGTCGATCTTCGATCGGATTGGTGGGTCCGGAAATGGGAGTATCACCGTGCGAATCGGATGGATCGGTTGTGGCGTGATGGGAACCTCCATGGTTGGCCATCTCTTGGAGAATGGCCACACGGTTCGCGTCTTTACTCGAACCCGGGCCAAGGCCGCCTCCGTGTTGGAGAAGGGGGCGGATTGGGCAGAGAATCCGCGGGAGGCCGCCGAGGGCACCGACGCGGTCGTCTCGATCGTCGGCTTCCCCGAAGATGTTGAATCAGTGCATCTGGGGCACGCGGGAACGCTCACGGCGACGCGACTGCCTCCCATCTTGATTGACATGACCACCAGCGATCCAGGACTGGCGATCAGGCTCCATGCCGCAGCGAGCGAGCGGGGGGTTGCCGCGATTGACGCCCCCGTGTCGGGCGGCGATGTCGGTGCTCGAAACGGAACGCTTTCGATCATGATCGGCGGCGATGCCGCGGCGGTTGAGATCGCACGCCCTCTTTTCGAAGCGTGCGGCGGGACCATCGTCCACCAAGGTGGTCCAGGGGCCGGTCAGAAGACCAAGATCGTGAATCAGATCCTCGTCGCAGCATCGATGATCGGGGCATGCGAGGCGATTCTGTTTGCCGGTCGAGCGGGGCTCGACCCTCGCACCGTGCTGAAGTCGGTGGTCACCGGCGCGGCTGGCAGTTGGACACTCTCCAACCTCGTGCCGCGAATGCTGGATGGGGACTTCGAGCCGGGGTTCTTCATTGATCATTTCGTGAAGGATCTGGGGATTGCGGTGCGTGAAGCTCGGGGCACTGGTTTGGAACTTCCCGGTCTTGAAATGGCAGAACGGTTCTATTTTGAGGCAAAGGCCGAAGGGCTCGGATCAAAGGGCACTCAGGCGCTTCTCCTGCTCCTCGAGGGTCGGCAGCCTGACGAGGGTCAAACGACGGGCGAGAAGTAGCCATTTGGAGTCCCTAGAGAGGTTTCTTGGATGCCGCATCGTTTTCTCGAGCGGTGAGCGGCGGCTTGAAACCGGATCATGGGCGAACGATCCTCAAAGAGATGGCAGTTTCCGGGTCTTATAGGTCTGGAATCTCGTCGGATGCTTGGTACACTTCTCGATCCGAAGTTCGGCCACGAGGTGGCCGGCTCCAGATTCACGCCACGCCGGACCGATCTGCCATGGATCTCGCCCCGTCCTCCACCGTTACCTTCACGATCACTTCGCTCCCCAAGAACGAAAGTGGCCGGAAGACGCTGAACCGACTCATGAAGATGCAGCCGCAGATCCAGAAGGGTCTGGCGATGCTCGCACGTCGTCGTCGACAGAAGGACAACATTCCGACGAGTCGGGCTGGTCGAATCTGGATCAACCGGAAGCGCCCGACCCAGCTCACGCGGGTCGAGATCGGTGAGAGCTTCACCCTTCGGGTGAGTCCGCACATCATTCCCGACATCATGAGCGTCGCCGCCTACCTCGACATGAAGGCGGCCTGATCGGTCCCGGATCGATCAAGTAGTTCATGTTGATCATGCAGATCATGCAGATCATGCAGATCATGTAGATCATGCAACGGATCATTGAACGGCATCGTGCATCGCACGGTGCCGTTCTTCTTTTCTCCATGTCATCGCGTTTCTAATCAGCCCTTGCGGTGAGTAAGACCGCGAGTGAACGCTGCTCGGCGAGGGCGGGAACCAGCATGACGCTTGCGGCGACGGGCATCGTGAGGTCGATCTCGGTTTCGATCGTTCGGGTTCCGCCGACCGCCACCCCGACCAGCGTTGCACGCAGGCCACAGCGAATTCGATGGCGAGCCGCGTCCCAACGCGGGGTCAAGGTGATCGCAGTCGCCAGGGTGGCATCAGAGGCTTTGATGGTGGCAGAATCGCCGGGCGCCACGTTCATCTCACCATCGAATACTTCGATGACGAGTGGCGACCTCTTGATGGCGATGATCGATGCCGGCGTCCCCGGTCCGTTGGCAAGTCGAAGGCGATCCAGTTCAGCGGAATCCAGTCCGACGACGGAAATCGAGAATGCGATTCGATCTGGACGAGCGATCCGCATCGACTCGAGGAGCCGGCCGACCTCCAGATGCACAAAGGCCGGGGCCATGATTAAGAGTGATCGGGTGCGAGTCTCGATACGACCGATTGATCCGCCGACCTCGTACCAGTCGTCTCGAATGACGAAGTCGCGAATCAGGGTCGAGATCTCACCGGCATTCTGGAACGGCGTCGCCGCTGACTCTGAGGCGGTCAGCAATTCGTTTGGCTCGAGCAGATCCGCGATCGGATGGAGGAGCGGCGCTGCATTTTGGCCGACCTTGCCTACGGTGGTGAGCCGGAGGCCGTCGGGACTGCCGTCGATCACCGGTCGTTCGTAATCGGCGCCAACCTGGGCCAGCATCTGATCCAACACCACGCGGAGGGACCCGGGCTGGGGATCTGCCGTGACGCGATCGCCGGGATTGATTCCGATGGTTTCGAGCGCGGACCAATCCGCGTCGATGCGGAGCCCACCGAGGCCCGCCAGAATTTCCAGAGCGTCCTCCAGCCGGGTTTCTCGAGCTGGCGGCGACACTCGGATCCGCTCCGCGCCCTGCAAGCGCTGAATCGATCGGACGATCGGATCGGGCGTCATCTCTGGTACGACCGCCGATTCGACTTCGGGTGGTTTCGCATCTTCTGCTCCGGCCGGTGGCGGCGTGAGTGCCATCATGCCGGCGAGAATGCTGCCGAGGAGCGTCAAGACTTGGCCTCGTTCTGTTGGGCCAGTTCGATGATCGCTTCGATGTTCTGGTGGTCGGCGTTCTCAAGACTGGATTTCAGCAAGGCATCGCGAGCCATGTCTATGACCTCCTCCGAGAGGGTGAAATTCGGCGTGCTGAGACCGTCGGGATCGTTGAGATGATCGAGGATGGAGTCGAGTCGGCCGGCATCATGGAGACCCTTGAAGACCTCGACGGCGCGGGGTTCGTACCAGGTGCCAGCATGGGCCTCAAGGTCTGCAATAGCACGTGCCGCGCCGTCCTTGCCGGTGCCTTGGCGATACGGACGTTGACCGGTCATCGCATCAAAGGCATCAATGACCGCGAACCAACGTGCTTCGATGGGAATGTCTTTCCCGTGTAAGCCATCGGGATATCCCGATCCATCCATGCGTTCGTGATGACTGCGGACCACGTTGAGAATGAAGGGGTCTTCGACGTCGAGTCGTCGCAATCGTGCCCAGCCGTTGATCGGATGGCACTGCATCGTGCGATACTCGTCTGGTGTCAGGCCGGCGGGCTTGGAGAGGATATCACCGGGAACATCGATTTTTCCGAGGTCGTGGAGGACGGCGCCGAGCATAAATCCCATGATTTCGGAGATCGGCATCCGATCGGCTTCGGCCATCGCCTGCGCATACATGGTCACTCGCCACGTATGAGCGCCGGTGCTGCGGTCTTTCAGTTCCACAATGCGGCCGAGGGCATTTGCAAGCTTGAAGTTCACGTCTTCAGCCTAGCAAGGCCAACGTGCCATGGGCTTGAGAATTCTCAGCCTCACGAGCCATCGAATGACGATATCGGTGCCAGCCCGAGCCGGATGGCGCTGGAATCAGCAGGGGCGTGACAGGATCGCTCGTCGGATGGGAACCAGCACGGACGGGATCAGTCGCTCTTCAACCAGTCGTTCACCGTGACCAGCGAGGCGAGCAAAGAGGGCCGGAAGTTCGTCGAGTTTCTTGATTGGGGCGCTCGACCGAACGGTCAGATAGACGCTGATCGGATCGTGGCCATCCAATCCCGGAACGGCTCTCCCGCCCCGGGCAGGTCTCGATTTGACCTCGAAGAACGCTTGCATGCTCGGATCATCGTCGAGCGAGATTCCAATGAACGGCTGCGCTTCCACCAAACGTTCTCGATCCCGATCCACGAGATCGGCGAGCGGTGAATCGGACAAAAGGGCTTCGAAGACGATCTCGTCACGATCGCGATCGGCTTCGAAATCGAATCCGAATACCAGTTCGAGGTGATCAAAATCAAGCGGGCTCACCGAGAGGAAATACGGCGCGACCTCAAGGATTTTTCGATGGAGCTTGTACGCTTCTTCGAGAGAAGCAGGGTTGACCTTGCCGCTGCGCAGCGTGGTCTGGCGGAGCGCCACCCACGAGTAGGTGCCGTCAGTATCCTCCGACTCTAGGGCGCATTCGCCTTCGTATCTCTTGAGTCGTTCCAAGCGGGGGAACTCCCGCTGGATCCGCTCGAAGAGATCCAGCACCGATTCCCGGCCTTCGGGAATATCCATGGTCAGAGCGATTTTCTGATTCAGATAGAAATCGGAGCAGAGGGCTGTGATATTGGAATCCACGTCGGCTTCACTCCGGCGACGATGGGTCTGGTCGTCGGGTGAGGGACGAACCCCTTCTTGACCCGATCAACTTTGGACAGCCCCTTCGTGCCGTTGAGGGTAAACCCCGCGATCTCAAGAAGGGGGCCTGCGACGTGTTTTCCACCGGGGGCGCGGTGGTCAGGAGCCTGTCGTGGGCCTTCCCAGATAGGTCGCAGTTCGCCAGAGCCATTCCAGTGGCCCCATGCGGAATCGACGAAGCCAGCGCAGGCAGGCGGTGGCCACGATGCCATAGACCACGATCGAGGCCACCAACAGGTCCAAGTATCCCAGCGCCTCGAACTGGCGGAGTCCCCAAAAGGACACCAGCGAGAGGAAGAGAATGCTCTCCAGGATGTACGCACTGAGTGACATTCGGCCGACGGAGGCCAGGCCGCTCGCCAGCGGCATCCGTCCCGCATCACAAGCCCGGCCGACCAGTCCGATGATGCCGAGGGCGAGGATGGTGGCGGAGAGATCATGAACCGCGTCCATGGCCGCTTTCACCCACGGCGAAAAATCCCCGGACAGTTGTCCAATGGTCAGCAGTATCTCCACTGGTAGTCCGATCGCGACGCCCCAAATTGCAAGGTTGCCCAGAAGTCGACGGCGGCCGGGGCCAAAGAGTCCGACATCGTGGAACCACGATCCCACGAGGACCAGGCCCAGGACGTGCCAGCCGTAACTCAGGAAGAAGATGATGGTCCCGAACATCCAGATGCTGCTTCGGAACTGAAATGCATCGAGGAATGGGCCATCGCGAAAGGCCACGGTCTCCGCGTTGATCCAGATCGAATCAGCCGGGTTGAATCCCGCCGCCTGCATTGCCGCGAATCCTCGAAGCGTCAGATCGGGGTCACGGACTTCCGGCGTTTGCATCATGTCGAGGAGACCGAAGCCGAAGGCGGCGGCCATGGAGATCACGAGGCAGGCGAGGCCGAGTACCAATCGAACTTTGGCGGAAAGCTGGATCAGCAGGATCATCAGTAATCCCACGATGGCGTACTGGAACAGAATGTCTCCGTACCAGAGGAGGAATGCGTGCAGCAGGCCAAAGATCCCGAGGATGATCATTCGACGGGCGAGGAACCCCGCCGAACGCCCGGTTTGCGCGATGAGCCGCGACCGCTGCATGGCAATGCCGAACCCGAAGAGGATCGAGAAAATCGAGATGAACTTGAACTGGAAGAAGGCCGAGACCACGAAGATGGCGGCCGTGTCAAGGTCGCTCGCCTGGGCATTCAAATCGGTCGCCATCTCCAAGGGAAGGGCGAAGTACCAAGCGTTCACCACCACGATCCCAAAAAGCGCGAGGCCTCGAAGAACGTCAATCGACTCGATCCGGCCATGCGGTTCATTCAGCGGCGAGGGGATTGGAGAGGTCAATGGTGCGTCCATTCTCAACGTGGGTCCGAGGCATCGATCGGGTTCGTGATGAGTTCATGAAATCTGCAAGGTTCATCGTTGCAGGTCGATGCCGCGCTGGGGCGCGGCGGACTGAGGGTGCCTTCGAATTGGCGGTCGTTGAAGGTAGGTGAACCATCGCCAGAGCCATTCGAACGGGCCGAGGAGGAAATGGCGGTTCCAAAGCAAGCTGGCCACCAAGACGACGCCATAGACCGTGACGCCGATGGCGATGGCCATTGATTGACCGACCGTGCCGAACCAGCCGAGTCCCCACCATCTGAAGATTGATGCGAGCAAGATGGACTGAAGCAGGTAGGCGGTCAGAGACATGCTTCCCACCGCGGCGAAGCATCTCGTCATGGGGAGTCTGCCCCGTTCAACGAGGTCGGCGATCACGCCGGCGTAGCCCACGGCGACGGCCGCCGCCGCGATCGGATGAACAAAGGCCCACCACACGGCCACCGCGCCGCCGGTGCCACGGACTTCCGGCGGGAGCGCGTGCATGATTTCGAGGGGCACTCCAATGCTGAGGCATCCGAGGCTGACTCGCGATCTCCATGATCTCGCCTCTGGCCGGAAAAATCCTCGTTCATGGAGCACCGTTCCGAGGAGGACGAGTCCGAAGAGGAACCAGCCGTAGAAACGGACTGCGTAGCCCATGGATCCTCGCCATGAATTGAATCGCTGGCGAGTGACGTCGATCCAAGGGCCGACCGCAGGAAGCGGTGGACGCTCAAGATCGGTGACCGAGATCGAAAGTGGATCCGGAGTATTGGCTTCCACCGGCGTGGTGATCTCGTTCAAAGGAAGCGTCGCGACCGGCGTGATCGCATCGCTGGTCGGGGCAAGCCATTGTTGCAGGGGCGTTCTGGCGACGAGGACGCCGGAGAGCAGGATGAGGAAGAGACCGAGGGTCAGCCGAAGTCGGATCGAACGGCTTAGGAGCGGTAGCGTCATCACCCCGACGCCGGCAAAGACGAAAAGGATGTCGCCAAAGAAGAGGCCGAGGGCGTGGAGGAGTCCGATCGCCCCGAGCCAGAACAGTCGTCGAGATTCAAAGGGGAGCGTTGATGATCGGGCCGCGATCAATCGCTTTCGTTGCGCCGCGAGGCCGAAGCCAAACAGCAGCGTGAACAACGCCAAAAACTTCTGGTGGCCAAAGGCGAGATCGAGGGCGGCGAGGATTCGGTCGAGGGTGTTGCCTTCAAACGACCAGGGACTCGCAATCGCCCGGGCGAATGGCATGGAGAAAAACCGGACGTTTTCGATCACGATGCCGAGCAACGCGATCCCTTTGATCGCGTCGATGCACGCGAGACGGCCGCGGCGTTCGATTGGGTGGACTTCGCTGATGGCGTCGTTCCCTGAGGAGTCTCCGCAGGGTGGATTCACGGCCCGCGGTCTTGACTAGTGTCGCGGTTCGAAGGGGCCAGCCGCAAGTACTTCTGATACTGCATCCTGAAATCGCGTCAAATCAGCCAGATCCGGGAGGAGCACGTCGGGCTCATGCGGCCGGAGTTGTTCCAGATCGAAACGTCCCGTCGCCACGGCGATGACCCGGCACCCGTTGGCATGGGCGCAATCGACGTCCGCGGGCGTGTCGCCGACGATGACTGTCTGGTGTGGATCGATTGATCGCTCGAACATGGCGATCGCCCGTTCCATGGCGATCGGAGGAAGGCCGCGTCGCCCATCGGCCTCGGATCCCCAGACCCCAAATCGGAATAGATCAGGATCCAAGCCCGCCGCCTTCACTTTCAAGCGGCCAGTCTCCGGGTAGTTTCCCGTGAGCAAGGCTGCTTCCAGATCCGAATGTTCGTGAACCCAGTTCACGGCCGCTGCGGCGCCCGGGAGCGCATAGACGGGATTTTCTGCTTCGAAGACGTTCGCGAGGATCGCACCGTAGGTCTCCCGAAACGCGGTGTGCCCTGCGTCGGTCGCTTCGAGCCCGCGCTGGTCGACGAGCTTTCTCCAGATGAGCGGGTCGAGGGATCCGGCGGTATCCATTTTTTCGGGATCGACGAAGTCGCCTTCATGGCGCGATGGATGCAGTTCCTGTAAGGCCATGCACATTGATCTCGGGCCAGCGCCACCGCTCCGGAGCAGGGTGCCGTCGATATCAAAAAGGATCAGCATGGAACATCCGATCGTTGGTCAGGAGTCGATTTTAAAATGGTCAAGCAACCGCGTCGCAGACGGCGGCGGCCGCCTCGGCAAGATTGCCAGCAGTCTGCATCGAAGGGATGTCGGCCTTGGCATCTTCGAGAATCTGGCGGGCGGCGTCGACCTCTGTGCCCTCAAGGCGGACGACCAAGGGGACGTCGAAACCGACTTCCTTGGCGGCCTCGACGATGGCAGACGCGATGGTGTCACACCGCATGATGCCACCGAAGATGTTGACCAGGACCCCGTTGACCCGGCCATCGCCGAGGATGATTCGGAACGCTTCGGTCACGGATTCCTTGGTGGCGGAGCCACCCACGTCGAGGAAGTTGGCCGGTTCGCCGCCGTGGAGTTTCACGATGTCCATGGTGCTCATCGCGAGCCCGGCGCCATTGACCAGGCAACCGATGGTTCCATCGAGTGCGACATAGGAGAGGCCGAATTCTTCGGCACGGATCTCCGCGGGGTTTTCCTCGGCGGGATCATGCATGGCCTTCAATTCGGGATGTCGGTAAAGGGCGTTGTCATCGAACCCGAACTTCGCATCAATCGCGATGACTCGGCCGTCGGGCGCCTGCTCGGTGGGGGGCGTGACGATCAGCGGGTTGATTTCGACGATGCTCGCATCCAGGCTGGAATAGAGCGACGCCAGTCGTTGCATGATCGTCGCCGCTTGTTGAATCTGGCGGCCTTGGAATCCGAGACGCTTCGCCAGCCCGCGGGCTTGGAATGCCTCGAGTCCCGAAAGCGGATGAATCGGAACCTTGTAGATCGCATCGGGGTTGTCGTGGGCGACCGTTTCGATCTCCACGCCACCTTCGGCACTGGCGATCAGGGTGTTCACGCCATGGCGACGGTCGAGGGTCACGGCGAGGTAGTACTCCTTCTCGATGTCGACGCCGGCGGCAATCAGAAGTCGTTTGACCTCGATGCCCTCGGGCCCGGTCTGAACCGAGACCATGCGGTTGCCGAGCATGAAGGTCGCCGCTTCGCGAGCCTCTTCAATCGAGCGGACCAGTTTGACGAATCCGGCCTTGCCTCGCCCACCGGCGTGCACCTGAGCCTTGATCACCACGAGGCCCTCACCGGAGGCGAAGATCTTCTCCGTCTCGGCCACGGCCGCGTCGATGGTCTCCACCATTTGCCCCGGAGGGACTGGAATACCGGCATCGGAAAGGAGTTGGCGGGCCTGGTATTCGTGAATCTTCATGGGTCGTCTCGGGGAGTGAATCGATGTTCAGCGATGATCGTCATGATCACGATGATCGCCGGAGTGGACGGGGAGAGTCGAGAATTATACTCGGAGGCGGCCGCATCTTCTGAGCCGAATTCCGACTTTGGTTACCTCACTCACCTTCGGTGCCGAGACCTCGTTCCGCATCGATCAGACGCTTGATACCGTCTGGATCGGGCACGTTGATGATTTTGATGTCTGCTTTTCCATCGCCCGCGGCACTGTCGATCTCGAGGTCCCCGATCCGCACGATCCGCTGCCAGAAAGACTGGGTGATTCGGATATTCCGAACGTGGGTATGAAGGACTTCCGAGGTGCTCCGCATGACGATGCCTCGCTCGTCAATCGTGCGCCGGGAGGTGATTCGGAGCCGGTCCCATCGGTGGCCGAGAACAAAGATCCAGAGCAGCCAACCGCCGCCAACGGCCAGGCCGATGAGCCCGATCCACCAAGTCCAGTCGGGGACCGAGGTCGAGGTGAGGGTCAGCAGCATGAGGATGCCGCTGCCGAGTGTCACACCGATGGACAGCAGGCTGGCGAGCGGATGGCCTCGAACTAGCGCCGGACGAGCAACCCGCAGGATGCGTTCACTCGCCGATGCGGGATCCGCGTTGAGTGGGGCGGCACCGGTTCGATTGATATCGCCGCAATAGGGGCAGGGCATCTTGGCGACCCCAGGCTCAATCGGGAACGTTCGCTCGCATTGGTCGCAGACAATCTTGCTGGCATTGGTCATGGAGAAATCTCAGGCTCGTGATTGCAGTATCTATCGGCGAGATACTGGGATGATCAGGCGTTTGACGAAGGACTCGTTTGAGTCGCATCACCAGCGCTCTCCATCCAGTTGTCGGCGCACCGACTCGTGCCTTGTCCGGAGACCTGTCCGCCACGTTCGGTGTAGGTTCCCTTCCAGGCTCGCCGCCGAACCACGTCGACGGCGGCCAGAAAGGCGTCAATGTCGGATTCGTCATTGAAGAGGCCGATCGAGGCACGAACCGCGCCACGAGTTTCACTTTCGCCGAGAAGTCGCTCGCTGTGAACGTGAGAACAGAACCGTCCGTTGCGAACCGCGACTCCGAATTCCTCGCCGAGTACCGCGGCGGTGAGCATGTCCGAGACCCCGTCGACGTTGAACGGGACGATGCCGACTCGGTCTTCGAGTTCGGGTGGACCGTAGAGCGTGACGCCGCCCATCGAAGTGAGCCCGTCGATCATTCGGTGAAGGAGTTTTAACTCGTGACGACGAACTTCGTCCATGCCGATTCGCATCAGCAACCCAAGCATCACCGACATGCCGATGGCACCACCAACGTTGGGCGTGCCAAACTGGTGGCGATCCGGGCTGGGAAGCCAGACGGCTTCATGTTCGCTCACGCTGGCCGCGACGCCGCCGCCGGGCACGACGGGATCAACGGAGTCGAGAACCTCTCGGGGGCCGACCAGGAAGCCAGCGCCGAAGGGGGCATAGGCCTTGTGGCCGGCCGCGACGAGGAAGTCGATCGAGGTTGGCTCGCCAGGCTTGCCCATCTCGATCGGGGCATGGGCGATCAACTGCGCGGCGTCGACGCAGATCAGGGCGCCATGTTCGTGGGCAATCGCGGCAATCTCGTGGATGGGCGGCATCCAGCCGGTCACGTTCGCCGCGCCGGTCACCGAGACCAGCTTGACGTTCTCTTTCTCAAGCACCTCGCGGAGGGATGCCATATCGAGTCGTTGCTGGGCGTCGAGTCCGACGCGAACGATGTCGCCTCGCCTGCGGTGGGGAAGATCGCTGCTGTGATGTTCAAGATCCGTCACGAGGACCGCGCCAGGGCGCGGCGCCATCGCGTGCGCCACGATCTCGCAGGCGGCCGTGGTATTCGAAGTAAAAATGACGCAGTGATGCTTGATGTCGGCACCGACGAATCCACCGCAAGTTCGGTAGGCATCTTCAAACCGAAGCGTTGAACGGCGTGCGAGTTGATAGGAGGCCCGATGGACGTTGGCGTAATCAAGGCTCAGGAATCGCTTGAGTTCGTCGATTGCGAAATCGGGAGGGTGGGTCGTGGCGGCGTGGTCGAGATAGATCAGTGGCCGGACCGAACCATCAAGTACTTCCACGGTTCGTCCGGTGATCGCAAAGTTCTTTCGAATGGACGCCCAGTCCTCGGCATCGAGTGGGGATTGGTCCGCTGGTTGGGCCGCACTTGAGGGACCGGCGGCGATCTCAAGGCCTTCCGCTTGCCACGCCGCGAATCCACCTTCGATGCTTTGGACGTCTGAGTACCCCATGGATTGAAGGGTGACGGCGGCCAGCAGGCTGCGATTTCCGGTCGCGCAGTAGAGACAGATTGGGGTCTGGTGATCACCGGCGTGTTTGACGATTTCTTTCTCAAGGGTCCCGCGGGAGATGAGCAGTGCACCGGGAACGATGCCATCCTGCCATTCGTTTGGGTCGCGGACGTCGATGATCAACGCCGAATCGTTCTTCCGCGCCCGGAGATCCGCCGCCAGTATCTTGACCACGCGTTGCGTGGCCGCGGCGCAGAGGTCTTGGTAGGTGGCGGTTCGAGTCGGGTGATCCATGACCTCATGATACCACTCGCCTCGTCGTCACCCTACTCAGGATTCAGGGTTTGCTGGGTCCGCTCGCCCACGCCACGCTCAAAATCGCGCTCGAGGCAAGAGGCCCACGCCAGGTCACTGGTCCATGTGAACAAAGTGCCGGTCGATGTAGCGAGCAACGTAGTCCAGAATGCTCGATGCTTCCGGAATCTCAGGATTGGAGGTTGGCCCCATGGGCTCGAATCGCATTCCACGGAATCGTTCGACCGCATCGGCGGGGCTCAGACCATGCTGTAGGGCCAAGCTGAAGGCGCGACAGAACCCTTGGATCAAGCCAGAAAGGGTGGACCCTTCCTTGCTCATCTTGATGAACACCTCGCCCGGCTGGCCGTTGTCGAAGAGGCCGATGGTCAGATAACCCTCGTGGCCGGCGATGGCAAACTTGTGGGTGATGGAGGAGCGGGTATTCGGGAGGGTGTGACGGGTGGGAATGACCGTGGTCTGCATCTTCGATCTGCTCCTGATTTCCTGAGCGGTCGCCGGCTCTGACGATCGAGGCGACGGGACGTCAGGCGAACTGGTGTCGGAAGTCGTATCGGTCAGGGGCGGGATCTTGCTCAATATTCGCCGGTCCAATTTTTTACCAAAGAACGCGACCCGCGAGCCTGATGCTCGGGAGTCGCGTTGATTCTACAGCCCGGAGCGGCTCCGGGGTCTTGATCTCTTGGATTCGGTCGGGATGCCGACTCAGGCCTCGGCAGTCTCGGTTTCGGCGTCCGTGTTTTCGGATGCGTCTTCCGTCGATTCCTCGGCACCGTGCTCGTCGGGCTCGGGCTTCCGTTTCTTGCTGGGCTCGATGAGCTCGCCTTCGTTGTCGAATTCCATTTCTTCAGATTCTTCGGAAAGGCTTCGGTCGGCTTCGACGACGACTTGGATTTCTGCCCGAAGATCCTTCTCGAATTGGATGGTCACCGGGTAATCACCCACTCGACGAATCGGGTTGGCCAGTCGGACCGCTCGCTCGTCAACAGCATGGCCGAGTGCAATCAAGGCATCTGAGATGTCTCGCTGGGTCACGGAGCCGTAAAGCACACCGCGGTCATTACAACTGCGGATGAGGGTGGCGGTGAGCTCTTCGAGCGCGCCAATGATCGTCTTACGCTTGCCTCTGACCTGCTCGAGTTCGGCGTGTGCCTCGGCCCGGGCGGACTGTAGCGCGGCGATTCGCTCGTCGGTCGGTGCCTCAGCGATGCCGAGGGGAAGTAGGTAGTTCCGGGCGTACCCGGGCTTGACCGTGACGACGTCGCCCACGATGCCGAGGCTTTCGACGTTGCGGTTGAGCAGAAGGGTGATGGTTCGATTCGATGGTGCTGGCATTGTGGTCTCGCTGTCCTCGTTTCCGGGTTAGGAGCCAGCACGACAAGGCCGGCCCCAGCGACGAATCCGGCAGTATGACAGATCCGGCCCTTCCAAGGAAGGGCCGGATCGGTCGGATGGTCGGTATTTGGCCGCATTTCAATGTGAACTACGGGTGCCGTCAGGGGAATCAGAGGCGAATCGGCCTTCTTCAAGATGACGATCGCTGATCGGCAATCGCTTGCCCCAGAGCCTCAGAACGGAATATCCGAGTCGTCGACCGCCTGGTGGCTCCCGCCGTCTTGGCCGCCGGACGGGCTGCTTGATTTCTGGTTTCCACCGCCCTGATAGCCGCCGCCGGACGGGGCTCCGGCAGACTGATATCGCTCGCCAGCACTATTTTCGCCAGCACTGTTTCCACCGCTACCGGCACCGCCACCTTCTCGGCTGCCGAGGAACTGGAAGTTTTCAACTACGACCTTGAGCTTGGAGCGGTTCCCGCCGTCTTTGTCCTGCCAAGAGTCCAACTTGAGTCGGCCCTGGATCATGACCGGGCGGCCCTTGGAGAGGTACTGGGCCATGACTTCAGCCTGGCGGCCCCACGCTTCGCAATCGACGAAGGTCACCTCTTCCCGGCGTTCTCCGTCTTTGGTCTGGTACTGACGATTGGTCGCCAGACCGATGTTGGCGACGGTTTGGTTGGAGGGCGTATGCCGCAATTCGACATCGCGGGTGAGATTTCCGATGAGAATGACTTGATTGAAACTGGCCATGAATCGTCTCCGAGGTCTTGAAGTTCTGGAAGTCTACGCGGGCACTCGGAGATCCTGCCCGAAAGGTGCGGAAAAGCGACGAGCCATCCACATCCGGAAAGATCCTTCGGGCCGGTCTTGGCACCATGAAAAACGGAGGGCGACCGATGGTCGCCCTCCGCATTTCAAACTGGATGATCCGCCTTGTCACGTCTTTTCACGCCTTGTCGTCGGCCTTCTCGGCGGGGGTTTCTGCTTCGGCCGCGGGGGCTTCTGCTTCGGCCGCGGGGGTTTCTGCTTCGGCCGCGGGGGCTTCTGCTTCGGCCGCGGGGGCTTCTGCTTCGGCCGCAGGGACTTCTGCTTCGACCGCGGGGGCTTCTGCTTCGGCCTTGGCCTTGGCGGCGGCAACTTCCGCAGCAGCGGCGACCGCCGCCGCAGCGGCGATGGCAGCGGCCTCGGCCGCCTTGGCGTCCTCAACGGCCTGATTCTCTCGGAGCTTGATTTCGTCGTTCAGGGCCTCGCGTTGATCGGCGGCTTCGATCTCTTCCGCGGGGACATGCTCGGCTCGAAGGATCATGGCCCGAAGCATGAGCTCGCTGAGGTTGCAGGCACGCTCGATGGTTGGGATCTCCGAGCGATCGGATTTGAAGTAGGTGAGGATGTACAGCCCACGCTTGTTGCTCGCGATGTCATAGGCGAGACGTCGCTCGTCCCACTTCTGGATCGCGATAAGCTCGGCACCCGCTCGTTCGAGGATCGACTGTACGTGATCAACCACGCCACGCATGTCTGCAGCGGCGGACTGGGGGAAGAGGAACATGCCCTCGTAGATTCCGTGTCGGACTTCGCTCATCGTTGTCATTCCTGTTGCGACGCCGCGGTATACGGCGCCTGGGGGGCGGAGAATCCGCCGGTTCGATCGGATCGGTGCCGGATCAGCCGGCCACCTTCCGGTTGAATCGATTCATCGCTGGAGCAAGCCCTTCGCTCGCCCAGCACGCTGCCGCATCCGCGGCGTCGTCGAGCGACGGCTCGACGAATTCCTGCTGCTCGGGCGTGAACCGTCCGAGCACATAGTTTTTCAAGGGGATCTGGCCCGGCTTGTCAATGCCGATCCGCAGTCGCGGCCAGGCATCGGTGCCGAGCATCTTGGTCACGTCCGTGAGACCGTTGTGTCCACCGGCACCGCCGCCGGGCTTGAGTCGCACGGAGCCACAGGGGATCGCGGTGTCATCCACGATGATCAGGAGATCATTCGCCGGTGACATCTTGTAGAAACGCATTGCTTCCGCCACGGACTTGCCGGAGACGTTCATATAGGTGAGCGGCTTGAGCAGGAGGACTTTCTCCCCGCCGATGACCACTTCGACCACCAGCCCGGTGAACTTGTTCCGAGGGCTTCCCGTCGCAGGATCCCCGTGTCGTCGGGCGAGCCGGTCGACGACCTCAAAACCGACGTTATGTCGAGTTCGGTCGTACTCCAGTCCGGGATTTCCCAATCCAACCACGAGCTTCATGTCCTGCGTACCTTCCTGTGTTGCGTGACGGTCCCCGGTCTGGGGACGGGGCCAATATTGGCGTTCTTGATCAACCGTCAGTCTTGGGGGCATCACTTTCGCTGCTGGCGTTACCGGCAGCTTCGTCAGTTGCTTCCTCGGGCTCTTCGGCGGCGGCGATCTGGACGTGGATGATGTTGGTGTCGGCGGGGGTGATGGCAATCATGCCCTCGGGGAGTTCCAATTCGCCAACGTTGATCGACGAGTCGTATGCTCCGAGGTCGACGCGAATCGACTCGGGAATGTTGCGGACCGCGCATTCGACTTCGATCTCAGCGTGATCGTGCACCACGATGGCGCCCGCTTCGCTGGCTGACTTGAGTTCGCCGTGGAGATCGAGGTGAACGAGAATCTTCACTCGCTCGTCCAGATCCACTCGGGTGAGATCAAGATGGATCACGTTGTCGCCAAGGAAGCCGAATTGAAGGTCCTTGACCAAGCAGGTCTCGGTGCCTTCTCCTTCAATCTCGAGGTTGAAGACGTGTTGGCCATGGTGAAGATGGGCGAGAGTCGCCTTCTCCTCGACGCTGACCGAGATGGGGTCGGCTCCGTGACCGTAAATGACCGCCGGCAACTGGCCCGACTTGCGGAGTCGTTGGGCATATCGGGAGCCGAGGCGTTCTCGCTTGGAGGCGACGAGGGTGGGGGTTTCGTGAGTCATCGTTGAAATCTCCTGTCAAATTCAAATCGTCGGAACGGCGGAATGGCCGCGCTGACGGGATGGGTGGGTCTAACGCTTGGTTCCCACGCCAGTCCGGAACATGGCGGACACGGATTGGTCGTGGTGAATTCGGTGAACAGCTTCGCCAAGCAATTTGGCGACGCTGAGGACGGTGATCTTGTCTTGGATGGGGGTGAATCGATCTCCACCCGGGATGGTGTTGCAGACGTTGATCTTCGAGATGGGGCTGTCAGCGATACGCTCCATCGCCATGCCGACCAATACCGGGTGAGTCGCGGAGACCACGACGTCAGTCGCGCCGTTCTCGGTGACCAGGCGGGCCGCCTCGCAGACCGTGCCGGCGGTTGAGATCATGTCATCGAACATCAGCACGGTGCGCCCATCGACGTCGCCGATCAGATTCTTGACCGAGACTTCGGAGCCGGACTGCCTTCGCTTGTCGACGATGGCCATGTCGCAGCCGAGGACGTTCGCGTACATGTTGGCGACTTTGACGTTGCCAACATCGGGCGAGACCACGACGATCTCCTTGAGCGCCTCTCGGGATTCCAGAAAGTGCTCGACGAAGACGGGGGCAGCACTCAAGTGGTCCACGGGAATATCAAAGAAGCCCTGGATTTGGGCGGCGTGGAGATCCATGCAAAGGACGCGATCGGCGCCAGCGGCGGTGATCAGATTCGCCACCAGTTTCGCGGTGATCGGTACTCTGCCTTCATCTTTTCGGTCTTGACGGGCGTATCCAAGATAGGGAATCACGGCAGTGATTCTCTTGGCGGAAGCGCGACGGAGGCAGTCGATATAAATCAAGAGTTCGACGAGATGGTCATTGACCGGCTGGCAGGTCGATTGGATCACGAAGCAGTCACGGCCTCGAACATCCTCGTCGAGTTTGACGAAAATCTCGCCGTCGGGAAACACTGAAGAGGTGCTCTTTCCCATCGGGAGTTCGAGGTGATCGCACATCGAAGTGGCCAGTTCGCGGCCCGAGCGTCCGGCAAAGATCTTCAAATGTTCGCGATCACCTGCGGTCATGCTCGTTGCTCCGCAGCAGGCAGATTGTGTCGCGTTCGGATAATGTCGTCGACGACGCTTAGTTGCTCTGGATCATTAATGCTCAGCACATCCTCGGCGGGAACCGCATCGACCACCGCCACGATGGCGTTGTCTTCGCGGGTGAGACCGAAGACATCCGTGATGTAATACTCACCATTGGCATTGTCATTACTGGTTCGAGAGAGCCGCTCGAAGAGGGGGCCGGATCGGAAACAGTAGTACGAGGGGTTCACCTCGCAGATCTCGAGTTGCTCGGGCGTGGCGTCTTTTTGCTCGACAATCCTCGAGAAACCACCGTCGGCATCGCGGACGATTCGGCCGTAGCCGGTGGCATCTTCAATGATCGCCGTCGCGAGGGTCGCATCGGCGCCGGCGGATCGGTGGGTTTGAAGCAGGGCATGGAGGGTTTCTGGCCGGATGAGCGGGCCGTCACCGCAGAGCACGAAGACGTCATGGTCCGGCGTCGTGACGAATGCAGGCCTGGCCTGATCCACCGCATGTCCGGTTCCTAATTGTTCGGTTTGCTCGACGAATTCGATGTCGCTGGCGCCGGCCAGGCTCGCTCGAACCAATTCTCCCTTGAATCCCACCACCACCACGATTCGTGTGGCACCCGCGGCCCGGCATGCGTCCACCACCCAGTGAAGCATGGGACGGTCCGCGACCTCGTGCATCACCTTGGGTAGGTCGCTCTGCATCCGAGTTCCCTTGCCTGCGGCAAGGATGACCGCGTCTACCACGCGTTCGTTGGAATCAAGGTTTTGTGAGGCCGGTTGGTTCATCAGGTTTCAAGCAAACGGGTCGTGCGGAGGATCGGTGCCGCAAGCAAGGAAGGAAGCTGGCCCGCCTAGATTTGAACTAGGACTGCTTGGATCAAAACCAAGAGTGCTACCGTTACACCACGGGCCAGTGGTCGATGGTTTGAAGTCAGAAGGATTCGGCGAGAGGCCGATCGGATCAGATCTTCGGGCGAACCATCGGGGGAGCGCTTCCTTGCATCCCACCGAAATCATCGGACGGAATGCCTGCGGAACTATGGAGAACTTCACGGAGTTCTGTTGTCGATCAAGAGGGGGGACGGATCACGCCACTTACCGGTGGACGCAGCATCGGAACCAGACGCCGTTGATCGGGACCATCCCGGTCAACGTGGCGCGGTCCGGAGCGTCGTGGTTGACGGTCCGAGTCCGCGGCCGGAGTGGACGGGAGCACACGCAAAGCCGCGAAGGCGTGCCCCATGAGGCGCCAGGTTTTACCTGTCACCCACGGTCCAGATCGAGAAGTCTACCGGAATCCAGACCTCGAAAAAAGGGGGTCAGGTTCGCGAAATGACGATTTCTTGAGCGAAGGATCGACCTAGAACTCGACGACCCCGATTCTGGAATCAGAATCGAGGTCGGCAAGAGGAGGAAATGCAGTCGGTGAGAGGCTCAGTTCTGCGGTCGTTTTTCTTGGCGATCGGCTCGAGCGGCCCTGGGATGTCGATCCGCCGATGGTCTGTCCAGACCACTTTTTCGGCCTTGTCCACGAGCTGGTCCGCGAGCGTCTCCTCGCGACTGTCTACGAGCTTGTCCGCGAGCGTCTCCTCGCGACTGTCCACGGCCTTGACCACGAGCCTGCCCTCGATCTCGCCGCGTTTCTTGTCGACTCGCTCCGTCCGGCGCACCGGGTCTTCGATCGCTTCGCGATGACTGTTGACGGTTCTTCGTTCCACGGCGAGCGGACGATGCGTCCATTTTCTCACCGCGTCTGGAGGCGCTCGATGCCGCATCCTGGGGTTTTTTGGAATCAGTGTCCTTGATCCGGCGAGGCGTTCGGCGGTCTTCTTCGAAACGAGGAGGTGCCGCATCTCGTGGCGGGGCGACCGACCATGCCGGAGATTCACTGGTTGAGGAGATCGTGGCCGCGGTGGCCGTCAGGCCCACGAAGGCGGTCAGGATCATGGTGGGAATCGCGAGTCTGGTTTGAAGCAAAGGAGAATCTCCTGCAATTGGTGGCGAACGGAAAAGCACTCTAGATCTACTAAGAATCAGAGGCCGGCAATCGGTTCATGCCGAACTAGAGTTCAACGCAGAAGATCGATTCGGCATTGCATCAAGGCAACGATTGAATCAAATGAAGACGCCGAAACACGATGTCACGCCCGAGAACATTGAAAGAACCAGATCGGCCCTGACGCAGAATTTAGAACGAATGCGAGCGTACAAAAGAAGCGTGATCCACCAGGGACGTGCTACAGTCGTGGTTGCCTCGTTCGATTCAGAATCCGCTTGATCTGGAGTTCAATCATGTCCGAAACCACGGCGCCGTCCATTGCCTTGACCAAGGAAGCAATCGTCTCGATCGACCCCGCCACCAACCAACCGGTTGGTGAGATCGAAATGACTCCGGTTGGTCTCATTCCACAGATGGTCCGTGATGCCCGAATGGCGCAGCGGAGTTGGGGGGCGATGAGTCTGGAGCAGCGGGCGGAGATCCTAAAATCCGCCATTCCGCGCATGACGGAAGAGGCTGAACGGATCGGTGAGCTTCTGACTCGCGAAATGGGCAAGCCGAGGCCTCAAGGTGTGGGCGAAGCCAAGTATTGCGCGAGCGGGATCGCCGATGAAGTCGACGCGGTCGTCGAGGCGCTGCGTCCCGAAGTCTTGGAAGACCGCAGTACGTTGACCACCCTTCGGTTCGATCCCTACGGCGTCGTGGCCGCGATCACTCCGTGGAACTTCCCATTGCTGATGGTTTTTCAGTCGGTGATCCCGGCACTGGCGGCGGGAAACACCGTCTTACTCAAGCCCAGCGAAGAGACACCACTCGTGGCGCGGGAGTGGGTGCAGGTATTCAACGAAGCGTTGCCTCCCAACGTTCTCCAACTCGTGGTCGGTGATGAGCGGCAGGGCAAGGCCCTCGTCGAAGCGCCGATCGATCTCGTGGTCTTCACGGGCAGTCGGGAAGCGGGCAAGCACATCCTTCGCGAGGCGAGTGGCGGCCTGAAGCGAGTCATCCTCGAACTGGGGGGCAAGGACCCAATGGTTGTCCTCGACGGCGCTGACCTCGACGCCGCCGCCGCTTTTGCCGCGAGGAATTCCTTTCGGAATGCCGGACAGGTCTGTGTCAGTACCGAACGGATCTACGTCGACGAGAAAATCGTCGATGATTTCACCACGAAGCTCATCGAAAAGGCTGCCGGTATGAAGCAGGGGCCGGGGATGGAAAAGGGCGTAGAAGTCGGCCCGATGATCAACCGACGTCAGAAGGATCACGTCCTTCGCCAGATCGAGTCGGCGGTTCGCGACGGGGCAAGGGTCCTTCATGGATGTCACGGAACCGCGGATGGTGGCGATGGTAATTTCGTGCCGCTCACTGTGCTCACCGATCTTGATCATGACATGGACATCATGAGCGAAGAGACCTTCGGGCCAGTCGCCTGCGTGATGTCGGTGCGCAGCCAGGATGATGCGGTCCGGAAGGCCAACGACACTCGTTTCGGCCTCGCGGCGAGTGTTTGGGGATCAGCGGAGGACGCGGAGTTCGTGGCCGCACAGTTGACGGCTGGAATGATTGGCGTGAATCAAGGATGTGGGGGGGCCGAAGGGAGTCCGTGGGTTGGTGCGATGGAGAGCGGGTACGGATGGCATTCGGGCAAGTACGGCCATCGTCAGTTCTGCCAGGTCCGAACCATCAGCCGTGCGGCGGCGAAACCTTCGAAGGATTGAATCAATGCCACTTCCAATTGCCGGTGAGATCGAAGTCGAAGTGACTGGCAGCGCGCCGGTTTCCATTCACGGGGATCTCTATGCGGATCTGGCAGTGCTGGTTCCCGGAGACGCCGAATCGATCCGGACTCGGATTCCGGTGCACCTACTTCCCGTGGGGGAAGACGGAAAGCACCGATTGCCAGGACCCGGAGACCGTCTGGTTCTTCGCGTCCTGCTCGGTCAGGTTGATGGGGTTCGGGCGTTGGGGTGATATCTCGGCGGTGGGGCGGGTGACCGCCTGCTTATTCGAGAATTGCCGCGATCTTCACTTCGATCGATTCGTCCCATTCGAAGTCAACCGCCTTTGTGTTCTCCACGATCTGCGCCGGTCGACTCGCGCCGACGATGCAACTCGAGACCTCGGTTCTTCGCAGGCACCAGCGAAGGGCAAGTGTCGACATCGGAATTCCGAGATCCCCGGCGATTTGGGCGAGGCCGCGTACCTTGTTGATATTCGCATCGGTGAATCGGGCCCGTAGGAATTTTCCTTTCCGCGCGTGGTCAGCGCGGCTTCCGTCTGGGGTTTCTCCGACGTACTTCCCAGTCAGCATGCCCTCCGCGAGGGGGGAGAAGCAGACGTTGCCGATCCCGCACTGTTTGGTACTGGGGAAACTGTCCTTTTCCCAGTGGCGATCCAGCATGTTGTAGATCGGCTGATTTGAGATGGGGCGGTGCCAGCCGGCGTCTTCGCAGATAGAGACCGCGGCCTGGATCTGCGTCCCGGTCCATTCGCTCGTTCCCCAGTAGAGCGTCTTGCCGCGCTCCACCAGATCGCTCATCGCGCGACAGGTCTCCTCGAGTGGCGTGTGGTCATCGAATCGGTGGCACTGATAGAGATCGACGTAGTCGACGGCGAGGCGAGTCAGCGACTTGTCGAGTTCTTGATGGAGATGCTTGCGGGAGAGGCCGCGGTCGTTGGCGGTAGGAAACGGCCAGTTCGGCTCGTAGGGCCAGAAGGCCTTGGTGGCAAGTACGAAAGTCTCGCGTCGGAAGGGCTGGAGCGCATGTCCGACCACGGTTTCGGTTTCGCCGGAACCGTAGGCGTTGGCGGTATCAAAGAAGTTGATACCCGACTCGTAGGCGGTTCGATGGAGTTCGGTGGCAATCTCCAAGTCACCCTCGTCGAGGGTGAGCCAGGATCCGAATCCAATCTCCGAGACGACGAGTCCACTGTGTCCGAGGCGTCGATAGTTCAAAGGTATTCACTCCGAAGGTGTTCCACCGCCAGCGGGGTTGCCGGAGTGATCGAATTCGGGAGTTTATATCAGGCGTTGGTCTGCGGTTCCGTTCGCGGATAATCTCTCCGCATGTTCGACTCGGAACTCCTTCTCAAGATCTACGCCGCTGGTTGCTTCCCGATGTGGGACGAGGCCAACGAGGAAACCGGAATCTTCCGCCCGGACCCGCGGGCGATCATCGAATTTGATCAGTTGCACGTGCCGCGTCGGCTCAAGAAGAGAATTCGGCAGCGTCCGTTCCGCATTACCACCGATCGCGCGTTCGAAGCAGTGCTGGATGCCTGCCATGAAGGCCGAGATGACGGTTGCTGGTGTTCGCCGGAGATGGAGGTGGCGTATCTAGAACTCCACGAGCGGGGCTTTGCTCACAGTGTCGAGGCGTGGTTGGACGACGATCTGGTGGGGGGTCTCTACGGGGTCCACCTCGGGGCGGCCTTCATGGCCGAATCAAAATTCAGTCTTCCTGAGTTTGGGGGGACCGATGCCTCTAAAATCGTCTTAATCGAGACCGTACAAAGCCTTGAGGCAGCCAGTTTCGAGCTCTTTGACGTTCAATTCAGAAATGACCACATTGATCAATTCGGGGTGGCCGAAATCACGGCGGATGAATACGAGCAGCGGCTCGCCGCCGCCATGGTCCACCCTCGCGACTGGCCGGTGGCTGCCGATGGCGAGCGACTCCTCCGCGGCTCGTGCGCCGATGCGCCGTCCGGTTGATCGCGCTGCACACCACGGTGCGGGCTCAAGGTCCGTCAGGGCGTTGGCGGCGCTTCGAGCACCATGGGAGGCCTCGCTGGCTCCAACGCACTGTCGAGATGAGACCTTCGGCAGGGGGTGAGGTCCGCCGCCCGCTTCCGCGGGGGTATGCCAGGTGCGACGTTCTCGCCGCCGGACGGCTACGCTGTTCACTTAGATACTGTTGACAAGTGCGGGGTCGGACCCACCCGGAGTTCTCGGCCTTCCGACCGTTGCAAGAGGACACAAGGACGCTTGCACGCACACCCGCGATAGAACATCAAACCTGCGGATCGCCCTTGTCATCCTTCTGCCGCCAAGTCGCCAGTTTCTCCGATTCGCAACCAACAGTCTGAATTCCACGAAGGTGCCCCTCAGATGGACTTTCAAGACCAGCAGCAAATGCCGATCGACGACCTGACAATCTGCTTTACCACATTCAACAGCATTCGCACGATGCCTCGAGCGCTGGCGGCGGCCCGCGCGTTATCGAAAAACATCGTGGTTGTCGATTCAGGCTCGACGGACGGCACGCTTGATCTGTGCCACGAGAATCACGTTGCTCCCGTTCATCGTGACTGGACGACGATGAAGGAACAGATTGAGTTTGCCATGTCATTTTGCAGTGGCACAACTTGGACGCTCGTGCTCGATTCGGATGAGATCGTGCTCGATGATTTGGCATCGAGCATTCGAACGGCAATGGCCGACGCGAAGCCGGATGAAACCGGTTTTGAAATGAATCGGGTCACCTGGCTTCATGGCCGACCGCTTCGGCACACGTTTCAACCAGAGTGGCGACTGCGGCTGATACGTTCCGACGTGGGAGTCGTCAGGTCCGACACCGCAGGTGTGCATTACAGATTCGAAGTTACTTCCGGTCGGGCGAGCAGAATTGACGGTGTTCTCCGGCATGATGCATGGATTGATGTGGGAGACATGCTTGCCCGGGGGGTGCGGTGGAGCAACGCGACGGGCCGAGCTGCCACACGGGGTGGCCGCATTACCAATATTTGCTTCAATCCGGTCATTGCGTTTCTGAAACAACTCTTGCTCAAGCGGGCGTTTTTAGATGGCTGGCGAGGCTGGGCCGCCGCCGGAGCGGTCGCAGTTGGAACGCTCTGCAAGCACATCGCCATCATGGAGCGACGTGGTCTGGAAAAAGAGCGGGCCAAGGGCGGCGTCGAACCAGAGGATTCGTGATCCATATTCGGGCGGCGCTCATCGATGCAGTCGGCGAGTATCGAAATCGCAGTTTGTGCGCTGATCATCGGCTTCAGGGTTGACCGAACAACGCCCAACGCCATTGATGGGTCTCGGGCGCCTCGAGGGCCTCGATCGTCGGTGCATTGATCGACCGGAGCCGGACATCAATCGCGTCCATCGAATCGATCGGCGCCGCGCCCGTCGCCGACGGGATGTCCACGGCCTGGCCGTTCGAACGGGCGACCAGTTGGAGGCCGCCGGTTGGTCCGTCGAGCAGGATGAAGTCTCCATTGATGGCGAGTTCATCGAAGTCACTGAACGTGATGTTCGCCCGGGGGCTCTCGAGCATCCACGCTCCGCCGATCTGGCCGAGGATGAAGTCGTCCACGATGTTCACCGGATTCGCATCGGCCGGCGTGCTCGGGCCGACTCGGACGATGTAGATCGCGGTGGGAAGCAAGGCCAGCGTGAACGAGCAGGCCGCCGCGAGTATGAGCAGGATTCCGATCTTGAAGCGTCTCTTGGCGGCCATGACCACGATGGCCGTCACGATCAGAGCCGGTCCGAGTAGGAGAAGCCCGCAGGTTAGGGACCAGAGCCAGTTCATGAATCCGATTCTCCCGCCCGTTCCGCTTTCGGTGCTTCCAAGTTCATCATTCTCAGGCGGCGGTCGCGCATGGAGAGGATCAGTGCGGTCGCGGCGGTCGCAGAAAGCCGCGGTGCCGCGGTGTAGTCCTGCGGATTGTTGTCGCGGTTCATCTGATAGTAAAACGTCCCGTCGGTGCAGTGTGCGAGGCTGAACCACCAACGGTTCTCATCCATCAGAGATCGGAATGCGGCGGGATCTGCGGCAGCGCCGAACGCCGTCCAGACCATGCCGAGGATGGGTGAGCCGTGGGTGTCACTGAAGGTGTCGGGGTGTTCGCCGATGCACCCGGCGGTGGCGTTCGCGTATTCCCGGTAGCCGGGCTCCTCGTCTGCAAGGGCGTGGGCCATGGCGGCGGCCCCGGTTCGCCCCATGTCCGCGTAGCCCGGATTCTCCCGGCCGCCGTCCTTGTACCAGACGTATCCGTTGTCGCCGGTTCCGCGGGCGACGAAGTCATGAGCGGCTTTGAATCGTGCCTCGTCGATCTCGATGCCACACTCCCGCATCAACGCCCACGCCATCTTCGCCTGCATGGTGAGGATATTGATCGAACCGTACCCGTTCCCCCCTGGACGATTCGCGGGGCGATGGCCCCAGCCACCGTCGGCGATCTGGGCCTTCCGAAGCCATCGATCGATCTCTTCGAGTTCGGGGATGACCCAGGCTTGCTTGGTCGCGAGGTAGTACTCGGCGAGACAGATTCCATAAAGGGTGTACTTCCATCCATCGAGCCCTTGATACTCAATCTCTTCAGTGGTCCGGGCCGCCATGGCACGGATCGCCTTCTCGACGACGGGTCGAAATTCCGGTTGGCCGCTGGCCAGAAGCGCCAGTGTCGTGAATGCGTTCAAGTGGGGGCGGTCACTCCAGAGCCCGTTCTCGCGTTGTCTCGCGGCGAGCCAAGGAAGCGTGTCCGCGAGAATCCGGTTCGTCTTGCGACAGTCGTAGGGGTAGGTCGCCGAGAAATCGCGATATCGGTTGCCGACGCGAAGGGTTTCCGGTCGCGTTTCGCCCGCTCGAAGGATGGTCAGGTTCAGTCGTCCATCGTCGGCCTGCGCGGCTTCGAGGGCGGCCGAAAAGTCTTTCATCGGTCCGTCGTATCCGAACTTGCCGACGCCGTATCCAAACTTGTGAGGCGTTTCGAACCGAGTCCCGCCCGCGCCGATGATGCGGTCTCCGATCTTGATTCGCCGTGCCGCGGGCGTCTTGTCGAAGACGTACGCAACCTCGAACTCCGTGGGTCGTTCCTCGAGCAGCCTGACTCGGATTCCGGTCCGCCCCAGATTGATGAACCAACCGCCGGTGAGCGCGTCAGGACCAACCGAGGTCTTCACGTCCCACTTTGGCTGGTCGATCATGGACGTGGCAGAGGGGGTGGAGCCGAAATGCCCGATCACCACGATGAGAAGAGTGTGAATGATCTGATGCATGCTCACACGATACCGGTGGTGAGTACGTCGCGACGACGGGGCGGCCTCAAACCGTTCGGCCACTGCATTGTGAAGGCTCGTCTTAATGGCCAGGTCCCACCCGCGTGACGAATTGGACGAATGCGACGAAAAAAAGGGGATCTGAGTGGGGATTGTCGCGTTGATTCGGGGGGTGTCCAAAAAAGAAACACGGCCTCGGAGTCGCCTCCAAGGCCGTGTCGTTCATCTCAAGATCGCTCGATGCATCGAAGATCGTCGATTGACGACTCCGGGCGTCGAGATCATTCAGCCGCGACGTCGACGCGAGGCCATGCCGGCGAGGCCGAGCAGGGCGAGTGCGCCGGGTGCGGGGATGGTGGTGTCGAGGATGTAGTACATCTCGCCACTGGCAATGCTGACCGCGCCTGCACCGGTATCGCTACCGATGAACGTACCCATGTTCCAGTCGCCGTAATAGTCGGCGCCCAAGACCTGAGCTCCGTACTGGGCGACGTCGTACTCAATATTGAATGTTTCCTGCGAGCCTGGGGCAAAGGGGCCCGATGCGCCTGCCAGGTAGAAGATGCCGGCTCCGAAGCCGGCGGCGTTGAGGTCGAGCGCCCATGCGAAGTTGATGGTCGGCGAACTGAGGCCGCCTGCGAAATCAACGACCACGTTCCGAACACCGACGCCGACGACAAGCTCGCCAGCGTAGAGGTTCTGCTCTTGAACTTCTCCGTAGACGAACGCGGGGTCATCGATGCTGACTCCGGTCATGTCGAAAGTTAATTCGACGAGATCTGCGGCGGCAATCGGAGCGATTGCAGTCACCGCGCATAATGCGAGGATCTTCTTCATCTTTTTCTACTCCTTGTTACGAACGAAAATTTCTTAGGCGGGAGACCCAAGAATTAGGGAACCATCTTTCGACACCACCGACGGGAATCGGCCGTGAAGAATGACTAACTCCTCCTATTAAAAAGGGTTACGAGGCCGAACTCAAGGACAAAATGATCAAAATGGGCACACGCGGGTAGGGGAGGCTTGATCCTCTCGTTGTGCGGTGCAAAAAAGGCATTTTGACCGCTCAATCCACGTCCCGAACCCTGGATGCGGGTTGAAGCCGAGCCGCAATGGAGTCCGGTAACTACGGGCACGCCGCGTCGACCACCCACCAGTTGTTTCCTTCTGGATCCCGGAAGGAGCCGAAACTGAAGCCGCCGCCAGCATCTCGTTCTGGACCTTGAATCATGCCGCCCGCGGAGAGGACCCGCTGGAGCAGGACGCCCACATCATCGGTCTCGATTTGTGCGATCACGGTGGCGTCGGTGCTCGGGATGTCGGGTGGTGCGGCGCCGATGCCGATGGCGACGCCGCCATCAGTCTCAAGGTTGGCATACGGAAGTTCATCGAACCGCCTGAGCACTCGGAAGTCGAGTGCCGTTTGGTACCACGTTACGAGACGCTCGAAGTCACGAGCGAGAATGACCGTTTCGCGGGGGCGGATCGGGATCGGAGTGGAATCTGGCATGAGTGGTTACCTTGCGTTGCGTCATTTGCCGATCTCAGGTGCGAGCGATCTCTGTAAAGACGGCGCCGTACAGCCCGACGCATCCGGCCATGACGAACAGATGCCACGCGAAGTGGAAGCCACGTCGATGGTCCTGAAGGTAGAACGCCACACCGGTCGAGAACGCGATGCCCGCGATGAGCAAGTAGACCAGCGAGCCGACCTGCATGAGCTGGAACATGGGCACGATGGCGATCAGGCAAAGCCAGCCCATCGCGAGATACATGGCGGTCGAGAGGGCTTCGAAGCGACCGGTGAACCGGGTCTTGAGCAGCACGCCGGTGATCGCCATTCCCCAGACCACCCCGAAAAGGCTCCAGCCCCAAGGGCCACGGAGCGCCGTCAGGCACAATGGCGTGTAGCTGCCTGCGATGAGTAGGTAGATCGACATGTGATCGACGATCTGGAGGGTGCGCCGATTCTGCGGCGAACGGGAGGCGTGGTAGAGGGTCGAAGCGCCGAGGGTGAGGAGCATGGTGGTTCCGAAGATCGCGGAGCTCACCACGCTGAAGGAATCGCCCCTCGAAACTGAAACGTAGATCAGGAAGGGGAAGGCGGCGAGCGCCGCGAGGAAACCCAAGCCGTGGGAGATGGCATTCCAGTCTTCTTCGCGTTGACTTCTGGTGATCTGCATCCGAGGAATCTAGCAGTAACGCGAGCGTCCATTCAACCGCATGTGGTCAAATTTGATGAGCCAGCGTTTCTTCAGACTGATTTACTTCCCCTGTAGCTTCCGGAATCACTGAAGATCACTCGGCGACTCGGCCGCCGATTGGTTCGCGGTGCGGTCAACACATGGACTTCGTCGCCCACCGTCTGCACGCCGAAGACTTTGTGGCTTCCCGTGAGCATCTGCCGCCCCTTCACCTTGTAAGACTGTCCATTGGGACGAGTGATGGTCAGGGTTTCGGTCGATTCGTCCCAGAGTCCCAAGAGCATTCCAGCCATCGGTCGGTTCCTTTCGAAGAGTATCTTGTCGTCGATAAACGCAGTTAAAGATTTGCGAGTCGTGATTCCATCCGACGGATCTACGGATCACTCGGTCGATGGAATGCCACGGGGTAGTTGAAGGTCAGAGGACGTCTTAGTTGGTGGTACGCCGGATCGTCCATCACCGCCTTGATCTCATCGCTGAGTCGTCGGTTGAGTTCTAGGGCCGTCTCGGGAAAACCGATTCCTCGCCAGCCGGGTTCCATGCCCGCCCGGAGCACCACCACCTGCTGATAGAACTCGACCACGTTGCAGTTCGGGTCGCTGCAATCGCCATCGATTTCCCGCGGACGGTCCGGACAGTCGTTCTCGGGGTGTTGCCAGAAATCGCATTCCGCCCGTTGGGTCTCACGGGCGATGACCGAGTTCCAATCGTCGACCCCAAAGACCTTCGGATGAAGCCGGCTCAGCCCGAACTGCGTGATGAAATGGTGGATTTCTTCGACCATCACCGCTCGGCCTCGTTCGTCTGGTTCGCCGTCATCTTGAACGTCGAGCCACCAGGCGGGAATGATGATGTCGTAGCCGAGGACCCGCTCGAGGCGAGGAAGTTGGTCTCGTTCCCAGTCATCCGGATCGGTGGGCATCGCGAGCCACGCGGTGTCGTGATTCCGAAGCAGGGCGACCAGCTCCGGATCATCAGCCACACCGTTCAGGTCGACATCGAGCATCTCCGCGAGCACCGCGACAGCCTGTCGAACGTATGGCTCCGGCATGCGATCGTCGGCGGCGAGAAGAACCCCAAACGGCATGGCGCATCGGCTCATGCCGGTCGCTTCGAGCGCGGCGCGTTGCCGGGCAGTGAGATCGAGGGAAACGTCGCGGCAGTCGAGAATCGGAATCGGGGTTGGGAAGGATCGTGATGCGGAGGTTGGCGCGGAGGTTGATGCGGTGGCCGGTGCATGAGACACCGCTTGAAGATCGTCATCCGTACCAAAGACGAGCCAGAATCCAAGGGTGAGAATTCCGAGGGTCGAAAGTCCGAGGATCAAGCGCCACCGGCCGATCCGATTCCGCCTCGTGGGCTCGAATGGTGGGGGATCCACCAACTTCGGCCGGGGCGGTGGGGTGGTGCTTGGTGTCTTCGTCAAGCGTGCTCCATGCGGGGCGATGTGGCCGCGGCAGGCAAGGTTTCGCTCGCCAGAAGATCCGTCAGCCACGAATTGATCTGAGTGTTCCGCGTGAAGCGTCGACGGTTGAGATGAGCCCATCGAGATTCGGCGAATCGCTTTTCGAAGAGGACTTCCTTCGCCGGATGCGTCGTCCAGGTCCAAGCGAGCATGGATCGCTCGGGGTCGAGCGAGAAGAGGCTAGTGAGTGATTCGCGGTTCCCGTTCCAGAGTTCGGTGCGTCGTATTCCTCGCCCGATCGACCGCCATCCCACTCGCCACATCGCGGTCCACCGGGGCGGATGGAGCCAGATGACGGTGTTGGCGCACGCCCAGATGTCTGGCTGCACAACGCCGTAGTTGCCATCGATCACCCACGAGGGATTTTCGTCCATGAACGCCGCGACTCGGTATCGGAAGCGATCTTCGGGAAGTGGGGTCCAGTTTTTCTGATGGTAGACGCCGTCGAGCTCGAGGCGAGGCAGCCCGAGTGCGTGTTCCAATCGGCGTGCCAACGTGCTCTTGCCCGAGCCACTGCATCCAACGATGGAGATCCGACGGTCGATCATCCGATCATCATGGCAGGGAAGCCGGAGATTCGCAGTGGGATTCCTCTTTCACCCGATTCCTGATCCGAAAGGACGATCCATGGATGGTTTCAACGTCGAAAACGGCACGCGATTCTTCATGTGGGCCAGCATCATCAGCATCGGGATGTTGTGGGCCACGGTCATTCTATGGCGATTCTTCAGACCGATGGCGCATCGAATTCACGGGGGACTCTTCGGCGTCAAGCCGGAAACCGTCGACATGGCCGCGTACGCCTTTCTGGGGCTGTGGAAGATCCTGCTCGTGGTTCTCTTCCTCGTTCCATGGCTTGCGCTCCTGGTCATGGGCTGAATCGAATCTTGCTCTGGCAAAGGTGCTCAAGCGATTCAGAGTCGGTCCGGCCAGAACTCGAATGAGCGTCTCATGATTCGGCCGACCTCCGAGAACCTTGCCGAGGCGCCTGGATGAGCGGCTGCATGCGAAGGATCGGGGGTCTGCCCAGGAGTGCCCGTCACTTCCCGATTTCGTGGTCGACTCGTCGCAAGAGCGTGCTAGTCTCGATGAGATCGTTCTTCCGAGACGGATTGGGACTGGAGAAGATTGACCGTGATTTTTCCGCATGTTCGCGCTGGCGCTCAGTCGTTGTTTCTCGCGATGCTGGTCTCCTTCGGTCTGGCCTCCAAGGCGGCGGCTCAGAAATCACCGCCGCCGCCGGCGATCGGTGAATTCGTGATGTGGGACTATCGCGACATCGTCGCGACGAGTGGAGTGACGCTCGCGTCGTATCACTGGTGGTTGGTCCACACCTGGCTTCAAGAGGAGTCGAGGCGTCCCGAGCGATTCGTGCTCTATGTCACCTCACCGACGAACGGGCCGGCTGGCGGCGAGTACGCCACCTTCTACGATCCGGCCGGAACGATCGACCCGTCGCCCACGGAAGATGATCTCAACTTCGCCACTTTCTTCAGTCTCGTGTCGAGCCTGAACGCCACCGCAAGTCGTGGCACCAATCAGATCGAGATCGAAGTCCTGCTGGATGGAAGCTCATTTCAGACCGCCACGAGTTGCGCGTCTCCTCCCGGAACTTGTTCCGTGGGGACGCCCCCGGTGCTTCCGTCCTCGTTTTCGACCATGCCTTGTGCCATGGAGTGGTTGGCGACGCTCGCCGGGACCCTCGAAGCCGCTGGAACCCTCGACGTCCTCGGCGGCTTGACCATCGATCCCGAACTTCCGGGCGACGGAGTGGGGGAAGCCCTGCAACTCGCGGTCTGGATCGATCATCATGTCGAGACGTCATCCGATGCGAACCTGCAAGCGCTGCGTTACGCGATGACGTTCGGCGTCACTTCGAAGAACGCGGGACTGTACGCCACCGCCCGATTTCCGATGACCGAGCAGAATTGGCCGCACGGTCTCTGGCAGACCGCGGCGGGTGATTCCAATGCGAACTCGATCCATGCCGCGGTCGATTCCGCCGGTTACCTCTGTTGGCGGAATGGCGATGCCTCGCCGATTCTCGACACCGTCTACATGCAGGTCTACGCCGGGTGCAGCGACATCGGCCCCGGGAACAACTGGCAGTGGATGAACTCGGTCGACGATCCGAGCACCGGGAACTGCGGCATCAAGGGTACGGCCTACACCGCTCGGCAGCCGGATGATGCAGCGGTGCGGTTGAGCCGGTTGTTGCGAGGCATTCCGCAGACCGAGGGTCCGGGCACGGTCACCGTCGTTCCAGATCCGAGCAATCCACCCAATCCGACCCATGTCGGCATCACGTTCAGCGCCGATGCCACGGTGCTCTCGCGCGGAACGCAGCGCACCGTCACGAGCCACCTCGGCGTCTCCGATTTTCTCGGTCCCAGTGCCCAGTTGGCCACCGGTACTCTGAGCGGGCCGCAGGTACCGGCCCTGGATGAGTGTTCTCCCGGCGCGGGATGGAAGCCTCTGGTCGGACAGGGAGGATGGCGACCCGCCGGGATCGCCATGGGGCACGGACTCCCTGCCGGGACGCCGATCACCGATTCGGCGTATCTGGTGACCGAAGTGAGTGCGTACTACCCGATTCCCGGCGTGCAGGATTCGGCGATGAGTTCGAGGTTCGTGTTCCTGTTCAGCGCCGAAGAAGCCGAACTTGAGAATTGCTACGGGAATCCCTTCTTCGGGCACTGGACCTTCGCGAACTTCTCGGCCTTCGCGGCGGCTTTCGTCGCGGAGACCGCATCGCACCCGTTCTTTGGCACGTCCGATTCGAGTGGTGACTTCACGTGCGCCTATCCACTCAATCAGAAACAGCTCGGGATCTACGATCTGCGATTCGCCTGCGCCAAGTGGGGGTTGGGCGCTTACCCGGGGTATGCGGCGGGGAAGCCGGCTCCCTGTCGGCCCGTTCCTCCGTCCACGAGTTGTTGCCCGTATGTGCCGCACTTCGACCATGACGGTGATGGATTCGTTTCCGGTCGCGACCTCGCGGTCGTTCTCTCCCAATGGGGATCGTGCTCGGAAACGACTTCCTGCTGGGCGGACTTCAACTTCGACGGCGTCGTCGATGTGTTGGATCTCGCCTTGTTGCTGGAGAACTGGGGCGAGCTCTGAGGCGACCCGCGAGCGTGAAGCCTTCCTTGTGCTAACTGACCAGCATTTTCAACGGCGAAGGCATCATGCTCCGGATGGCGGATTCGTCGACGAGATCCCGTCTCAATCCTTCGTGTTCTTGCCGGTTAAGAGTCGCTCGAGCAGGGACTTTTTGCGTTCGACGAGATCGGGGCTCGATCGCTGGCCGACCACGCCTACCTGGCCGCACCATTTATCTTCGTGGCTCGCGATGAGGGCGCCGTTCGGATCGATGCCGAATTCACGGCGGACGTCCGCGAGGGGGCGTTCCAGATATGGATCGAAGTCGAAGTCCAAGGTGAGGTAATTGACACGGGAACTTCCGCCTCGTTCGAAGGCACGAAGCACGGCATCAGGCTTGAACTGGTTCTTCCACGACCGAAGTCCCTTGTCGAATTGCAGCCCGATCTGGAACTGGGCGATGTAGCCGATCAAGGCCTTGCCCATGTCGAGATCCATCATCCCGCTGTCGAAGGCCACCACGCACGTCTCGCCGAGCGGAGAAGTGGGATAGCCCGCGAGAACGTGGTGCATGTCGTGCGTGGTGAGAGAGTTCGAGAAAAAAGCGCCGGGCGTTCCCGGCAACGGAAAGTCGTTGTCGTCGTAGTACGCAAGGAGCGTGCCGCCGAAGGTGTCGGGGGCGATGTCTCGGAATCCCTGGTATCGGGCGAGGACCTTCTGGTCGCCATCGACGTGCACCATGCTCTCGGCGAGTTTGACGCCCCCCAGCCACAGTGGTGCGCCGACTTCAAGTGAAAGTGGGCGGTAGAGACAGATCGCGAGGGCCGAGACGGCTTCGTGACTGAGTTGGTGAAGTCGCTTGGCGAACTTGTGATCGAATCCGAGGGCTTCGGCCAGTCGTCCGACGGCGTCGATCCGATCCTGTTCGTGCGCCTCTTCGACGAATGGAAGGATGCCGGCCATGTTCATCACCTCCAGCGCCAGTTCGTGATCGTCGCCGACGACCTCGCCGGCCCTGGAGATCGGAACCGCGGGAGCATCGGGGTCGAAGGTCGTCTGAAAGAGGTGGTCCGCGAGCGCCTGAAACGTCTCGAGGTGAATCTCATGGAGGGGGAATCGATCGTCGTCCGTGGCGACCTGTTTCAGGATCGCGAGGATCGAGGCGGCTTGTTCACCACGGACGGTGAGGATCTTCTTCAAGGCTGACGCTCCGAGGCGGTTTCGGGTGTGGAACTGGATTCGGGGCCGGAATCCGGAGGCTATCCGGTCTTTCGCGGACTCGCCACGTCGCTCCACGGGCTCCCGAGCAGGGCGAGTACCGCGAGGAGCACGGCCTGGATGATCCACCGCACCACGTGGCCACGGGTGGACAGGCGGGTTCCGTCGAAGGGGAGGTCGTTGATCCACATGTTGAGATTGGCCAGCGACATCGCGAGCACCAGCACGATCAGCAGGCGGGCGGACCAGCGGCGGGTGGCGGGGATGATCAGTCCCACGCCCAAAAGGATCTCAAGCCCACCGCTCGTGAAGTTCCAGAACCGCGGCCAGCCGAGGTAATCCGGCACGATCGCTTCGAACGCCTCCGGATTTCTGAAGTGCTGGATGCCGATCCAGGCGAACGCCAGTCCCATCGATGCGGCGAGGATGAAGGCCGACCCGCGGCGCACCCGGGATCTTCGTGGTTCGGCGGACACGTCAGTTCACCGGCCCGAGCCGGCCGACCTCCGCGAACACCGCCGCACAGAGACCGGCGCATCCCGTCAACCCGAAGACGTGCCAGACGACGTGGAAGCCACGGCGATGATCCTGAAAATAGAAGACGACGCCTGCCTTCGCCTTGCCCGAACGGCCGTGTCTCATGGCGATAATCGAGCGCACGAGGCCTGGAATCGACAAGAGCCAGAGGCCGCAGGTGACCACGCCCAGGATCGAGCACACGAGCCCGATCGAGCCGATCCGTCCGCTGTCCTCGTCGGAGGTGGTCGAAGCAGCAGTGTGCTCTCTGGTTGGTTGCTTGGCGTGATCAGTCGTCATGGCTCGCTTCGCATCGCGCGGGTTCGCCGGATATCCGCCGGTTTCCGGCAAGTGGTGCGACTCCGTGGTTCCCGAACTGAGGAAGACTCAGACGTTGAACAGGAAGTTCACCACGTCGCCGTCCTGCATGACGTAGTCCTTGCCTTCGCTGCGGAGTTTTCCGGCTTCGCGGATCGACTTCTCGTTCTTGTACTGCACGAGGTCGCCGACGAGGTAGCACTCGGCGCGGATGAAGCCGCGTTCGAAGTCGCCGTGGATGACCCCCGCGGCCTTCGGTGCCGTATCTCCGTTATGAATTGTCCAAGCACGGATCTCCTTCGGGCCCGCAGTAAAGTAGCTTTGCAGGCCGAGCAAGTCGTATGACCCGCGGGCGACCACGGCGAGCGCAGGCTCTTCCATGCCGAGCGACTGGAGCATCTCGAGCTTGTCGTCGTCGTCGAGTTCGGCGAGCTCGCTCTCGATCTTTGCACAGACCACCACCACGCCGCCGCCGTTCTCCTCGGCATACTTCCGAACCGCATCGACCAACGGTCCCGTGCCGTCAGCATGATCTTCGTCGACATTGGCGACGTAGAGGATTGGCTTGGCGGTGATGAATCCGAAGGATCTCACGGCCTTCGCTTCTTCGGGGTTCAAGTCGAGGGTGCGGAGCGGCTGTTCGTCGTCGAGGCACGCCTTGCACTTCTCAAGGACGCTCAGTCGGAACTGGGCATCCTTGTCACCGGACCGCGCCTGACGCTGCGACTTGTCGAGCGAGCCATCGACTTGCTCGGCATCGGCGAGGAGCAATTCGAGGCCGATGATCTCGATGTCCCGGACCGGGTCGATCGAACCCGAGACGTGGACGATGTCGTCGTCTTCGAAGCAACGGGTGACCTGGAGCAAGGCGTCGACCTCGCGGATATTGGCCAGAAACTTGTTGCCGAGACCTTCGCCCTTGCTCGCGCCCTCAACCAGGCCGGCGATGTCGACGAGCCGGATGACGGCCGGGATGATCTTTTTGCTCTCGATGTGCTCTCGGATCGTCTCCAGTCGGGGGTCGGGGACGCTCACCACCCCGATGTTCGGTTCGATGGTGCAGAACGGGTAGTTCTGCGCCTCGATACCGGCCGCGGTGAGGGCGTTGAAGAGGGTGCTCTTGCCGACGTTGGGCAGTCCGACGATGCCGCATTCCATGGCGGAGATTCCTGAGTCATATGGGAGAAGGGGGAAGGGGACGCTTCTCCGGGCGAAGCGGCGGGTTGGTCATGATAATCGGTCCCGACGATCCGCGAATCCGAAGATTCCCGGTTGACCGACCGCAACCGCTCCGGGATGCTCTCCACAGGTCGAGTAATTGTCTCGATCTTTATCACGGACCCGTTCACCCGAAGGCCGGAGCGACCCATGAGCGTCAAAATTACCTTTCACGGACATGCCGCGTTCAGCCTGAGTGATGGGACGCACACTGTCCTCATCGACCCCTTCATCACGGGAAATCCCCAGGCCCAGGCGGCGGGGATCACCGCTGATTCTATTTCCTGCACTCATATCGCCCTCACCCATGGTCATGAAGACCACGTCGGTGACACGCTGGCGATCGCCAAGCGGTGCGACGCAACGGTGCTTGGCCCCTTCGAACTCTGCAACATGCTTGGCGAGGAAGGGCTGGAGAAACTCGAGCCCGCCAATCCCGGCGGAGGCGTCGATATGCCCTTTGGACGGATCACCATGACCAACGCCTTCCATTCTTCGAGTTTCGGCGGGAAGTACATGGGAATGCCGGCTGGTTTGGTGATCCAGATGGGCGATACCACGATCTACAACACGGGCGACACCGGAATCTTCGGCGACATGGCTCTGATCGCCGAGATCCACCGGCCAGACGTCCTGATCCTGCCCATCGGTGATCGATTCACCATGGGGCCCGCGGATGCCACCCGGGCGGCCGAAATGGTAAACGCGCCGATCGCGATTCCCTGCCACTTCGGGACCTGGCCGCTCATTGACATCGATCCGGACAAGTTCACACCGAGCGGGGTGGAAGTCCGGCGACTCGAGGTGGGTGGTTCAACCGAGGTGTGAGGCGGCTCGGTTCGATTTGCCGGGACCCAGCGGAGAGATTCGGCGCGGAAAATTCGATCAGGGATCGTCCGAGCAAAGCCAACCCCGGCGTCAAGCCGATATGGTTCAAGGCCGGATCTTCCATCGACCATCGATGCGTAGATCCCGCCCGAACCACACGATCTGGGCGGCCGCCAATCGGATCCACCCGCTGATCGATCCCCCTGGAGCCGAATGCGACCACCCTCAGGCCAGACCGATGCCCGGATCACGCCGTTCCACATTCGGTTGGTCGTTCTGGTTCTGGTATTTGCGATCATTGCCGTCGCGCTGGCGGCCCAGATGACTCGGTTGGCCATCATCGAGGGTCCGGCCCGGCTCGCTCGCGCTGAGGCAAGGCTGATCCAGCGGAGCTATCAACCGACCATTCGCGGCCCGATCGTCGATCGAGTCGGTCGACCGCTCGCAGTCGAACGATCGAGCTGGGACTTCAGTGTCGACTACGAGGTGCTTACAGGTGAGTGGCAGCGGCGCCAGGCGTATCGGCAGGCCCGTCGAGCGATCGGCACCGATTGGAGCAGCCTCTCCCGGTCGGATCGCGAAGCCGCGATCGAAGCGGTGGTCCCGGAATGGAATCGCCGGGTTCGGGAAATCTGGAACGCGGCGGCGATCCATGCGGGCCTCGATCTCGCCACGCTGCCTCTCCAGTTGGACAACATCCGGCAGGGCGTCTCCGGTCGGGCCGCATCGGTGTGGCAGCGTCAGTTTGAGGCACTGGCCAAACGTCGCGGTCGCGCCGAGGCCGAGGAGATCTTCATCGAGCGGCCGATCGCCGAGCAAAAGGGTCTGCACTCGATCGTTGAAGACTTTGCCCAGACTGACCAAGACACCTTTCCGTTGCAAAAGGCAATCGCCGCGCTCGATGCCGCGGTGCGGGAGACGGGCGGTTCGCCGGCGGCGGAGGTGGCATTCGCGGTGGTCGACGTCAATCGGCGGATTCGCGGGTACGCCGAAGCCACGATTCCAATCGACCGATCAACGTTGCCGGCGAACTTACGAGGATCCGGCATCGCAGAGATTTCCGTGCGAGGCGTGGCTTCAACGCTGGTCGGCACGACCAGATCCAACGTGACCAGGGAGGATTTGGAGCGGCGTCCCTTCTTCGACAAGGAGTCGGACTCCATCGATTATCGCGGTTATCGCGCGGGAAGAGACATCGTTGGTTCAACCGGACTCGAACGGGAATTCGACGTTCGACTGCACGGCGGGATCGGCATGCGGGAGATCGATCGATCGAGCGGTACGGTCCTTGCGGAAGTCTTCGCGGAACCTGGCCGCGACCGCCGACTGGCCATCGATGTGGCACTGCAGGCTCGGGTTCGGGCCGTGATGAACCCGGACCTTGGACTGATGAAGGTCCAGCAGTTTCACTATGGTTGGAATGCCGACGGACCACGGGCGACGACGCTTCCACTGGGGACACCACTGCATGGTGCCGCCGTCATTCTGGACATCCGGACCGGCGAGACCCTGGCGCTGGTTTCCACGCCGACGTTTGCGGACGTCAATCCCTCGCAACGGGACATCGAGTTGATGTTGATGCCGGATTCCGGCGTCGAATCGATTCCCGAGGTCGATCGTCTGCGGCGACGTGAACTTCAAGATCTCGCGCCATTCAGGAATCGCGCGATCGCCACGGCGTACGCGCCAGGATCGATCGTCAAGCCGCTGATTTATATCGCTGGGGTGGAGAGCGGCCGCTTCGGTCTGCAACAGTCCATCGAGTGCAAGGGTTGGATTCGCGGGGAGTTTCTTCGGCCGAGATGCTGGGGATGGCGGCCCGAAGCGGGGTTGTACGGCCGACACGGGTCGCTCGCCCCGGTGGACGCGATCGCCCAGAGTTGCAACATTTACTTTTACACGATCGCCGACACTCTCGGTCCTAAAGCGATGCACGACTGGTATCGCGCGTTTGGGCTGGAAGCGGCGCATGGCCCCGGCCTCGCCAACGCGAGTTCCGGGACGTTTATCCCCGATGACACCGAGATCGGACGCATGCTCTTCGGTATCGGGCAAGGGTCGGTGGCTTGGACGCCATTGCACGCCGCGACCGCCTACGCCCGTCTTGCCAAGCAGGGCGGTGGGGTCGAGCCTGTTCTGGTGCTTCAAGATGATCCCACGGCGGAGGTCGATCCCGGTGAGTGGAGTCGCGAAGCAGTTCGAATCGCGTTGGCGGGAATGCGGAAGTCCGCCAAGGAAGGGACCGCCAGCCAACTCTGGCTGGAAAATCGTCGGCGAGAAGACATCCTCGATTTCTCCGACCTCGGCGATGCCGCACCGACGGTCTGGGCGAAGACCGGCACGGCACAGGTGACGGGCGAGGCTTCTCACGCCTGGTACGCGGGGATGGTGACACCAGCCGGCGAGCGGGAACCGCGATACGCGTTCGCAGTCATTGTCGAAAACGGGAATTCTGGCGGCCGAGCGGGCGGGCCGGTCGCCGCGCAATTGATCAGAGCGCTGGCCGCCGAAGGATATCTCGGCACCGAGGCACTGGACCGGATCGATCCGGAGATCCGTCGCCTCGACTGGTTGGATGCCCTCCCATTCGAAGCGGGAATCGTTGATCCAGTCGCCTTCTTTTCGCCTGAGGACCTGGTGTCCGAGCGGGTCGTCTCTGGTGAAGGCGGCGACGATTGAGCGAGCCAGCGATCACCTCGGCCACCCGCGTCCACGACCCCGCTCGCCCGGAGCGGGCGGCGTTCACCGCTCGCGAACTTCATGAATCGCATCGCGATCTGCAGGCCGGGCGAATTCGCTGGGCCACCGCCGCCTGGATCGTCGTGCTCTCGGCACTCACGCTCAACGTGATTGGGATCATCGCGATCGATACCACCGAGCCTGGATTCGCGCGGAAGCAGGCGATGTTCCTTCCGCTCGGACTCCTTGTGGCGGTCATGGCGGCCTCGCCGGATTACCGACGGCTGCGCCGATGGGTGCCGGCATTATGCGTACTGGTCACCGGGCTGCTTCTCTTCGTGCTGATCCCGTTCATTCCGACTTGGCTGGTTCGTCCTTACAACGGTGCCCGGCGTTGGATCAACCTTGGGATCACCGACCTGCAGCCTTCGGAATTGGCGAAGGTCGTGTGGGTCCTGGCACTGGCGGCATGGTTCCGCCTTCGGTGGAACGTGCGGTCCCTACAAGGCTTCATGCTGCCATTCGTGGTCACGGCCATTCCCATGGGCCTGATTCTGCTGGAGCCCGACCTCGGAACGGCCTTGCTCTTTGTCCCGACCTTGCTCGCCCTCTTGCTGGTGGCGGGGGCAAAGATCTCGCATCTCTCCATTCTGACGCTGAGCGGCGCTCTGGCCATTTCTGCGGTGCTCTTTACGCCGGTGCGGGGATACCTCAAGGATCACCAACAGGATCGAATCGAAGCCCTCATCGCGCAGATCGAGGGGGACGACCGCTATCGGGATGACATCGGCTATCAGGGTGATCGCGCGATGACGCTGGTGGGGGCCGGGGGACTGACGGGGGTCGGCCGCGATCATGCGGCGACCTTGCTTCGTTTCAATCACCTTCCCGAAGAGCACAACGACATGATCTTCGCGGTGGTGGCGTGTCGGTGGGGGCTTCTCGGAAGCATCGTCATCTGGTCGCTATTCCTGCTTCTGGCGTCGGCGGGCTTCGTGGTGGCGGCCCTCGCGCGGGATCTCTTTGGGCGGCTATTGGCGACCGGTCTGGTCACTCTGCTGATCTCCCAGATGGTGATCAACACCGGAATGACCATTGGTCTGCTCCCGATTACGGGGATGACGCTGCCGTTCGTGAGCGCCGGTGGATCGAGCCTTCTGACGGCGTGGTTGATGATCGGTCTGGTCCTCAATGTTGGACTTCGTCGGCCACGCCGGATGGAACGATGGGAGGTCGCCGGTACTGGCTGACACCGCCTGCCTACGCAGGCCGACGCCAGTCGTGGTACACCCTCTCTTCCCATGAACGAACCCACCTTTGCCACGCCACCGGAATCTTTCCTCGCTGCTGCCTCTGCGGCCGAGGTTCACTTTGAACCCGATGATCTCGCCCGGATCGGCCGGTACCTCGAACTCCTCTACGAGGCCAATGCCCGGATGAACCTCACGGCCATTCGCGAGCCGGAGGAAGTGTGGTCACGGCACGTTCTGGACAGCCTGACCCTGCTCCCGTGGGTGCTGGAGATGCGCGAGAAAATCGGCGAAACCACACGATTGATCGACATCGGATCCGGCGGGGGGCTTCCGGGAATGGTCCTCGCCTGTGTCCAGCCGGACCTTGCCATTACCCTTCTTGAGACGACCGGGAAGAAGGCGAGATTTCTCGCGGAGACCGCCGATTCACTTGGGCTCGAACGAGTGCAGGTCGCCAACGATCGGGCGGAATCGATGGGGCGTGACCCGGTCCAACGGGAGTCGTATCACATCGTCACCGCTCGAGCCGTGGGCCCCCTCAATGTTCTGGCGGAATACGCCGTGCCGCTCGCCCATCCCGACGGGCTCGTTCTCGCCATCAAGGGCGCGAAGGCGGAAGCCGAGATTGAGGAGTCGAAACAGGCGCTCCACAAGTTGCATGCGGCGGTGGTTGGCGTCTATCCGACGACGACCGGCCGAGTCGTGGTCATCGAGAAGAATCGGCCGGTACCGAGGCTGTATCCTCGCGAAGTGGGTGAACCCAAGCGGCGGCCGCTGAACTGATTGTCTGACGGGCAGCGTTTGCGGAACCCGCCGTCGCGTCGGGAACTGCTGGTACTTTGATTTCACGGATTTCGGTTGTTCCTCATGATTCTCCCTGCCCGCTCCATGCTCGCTCCTGACGGCCCGGTCGCTCGACGACTCAAGGGTTTCGAATCACGCCCGCAGCAGGTCGCGATGGCGACGGCGGTCGAAGAAGCGTTGTCGAAGCGAGAGCGACTGTTCGTCGAAGCCGGGACCGGCACCGGAAAGAGCTTCGCCTATCTCATCCCGGCGATCTCCAGTGTGCTTGGGAATCGCGGTGAGAAGATTATCATCTGTACGCACACCATCAGCCTGCAAGAGCAGTTGATGGAGAAGGACCTCCCGCTGCTTCGGGCCTTGGTGCCAGACGAGTTCACCGCCGTACTGGTGAAGGGGCGATCCAACTATCTTTCGAAGCGACGCCTCCGGCTTGCGGTTGAACGCGAGACTCGGCTTCTGGCCGACGAGCCGGAACGGCATTCGCTCCAGCAGATCGAGCGTTGGGCGGGGCGGACCAATGACGGCACGCTCGCGACCCTGCCACAGTTGAAGCGGCCCGGCGTCTGGGACCACGTGCAGAGTGACGGCGGAAACTGCATGGGCCGACGATGTCCCACCCATGACGAGTGCTTCTATCAATCGGCCCGACGCCGGATGGAGAATGCCGACATTCTGGTGTGTAACCACGCACTTTTCTTCAGTGATCTGGCACTCCGGATTCGTGGTGCCGGGTTCCTTCCGGCGTATACCCATGTGATCCTTGATGAGGCCCATACGGTGGAAGATGTCGCGGCGGAGCACTTCGGTCTTCGGATCTCCGAAGGACGGGTGCGGCATCTCCTTCGCATGCTCCTGTCCGAACGAACGAATCGAGGCGTGCTGGCCACGATCGGTGGCCGGCTCGATTCGGATCCGCTCCTCGAAGACGCCGTGGTCGCGCTTCGAACCGTTGAGACCGCGACCAACGCCTTCTTCGATGATCTGGCGGCGTGGCTTGAGCGTGCCGGCGGGGCCTCGGTGCGAATCTCCGAAGCCGGGATTGTGAACAACCCACTCTCGCCAGCCCTTCGAAAACTCGCGTCAAGCCTCAAACTTCTCCGAACGAAAGTGGCCAACGAAGCAGATGAGATGGAGTTGGGATCTCTTTCGACCCGGGCGACCGAGATCGCCGAAGCAACGGCGATGCTGATCGAGCAGGGGATCGAAGGGTGCGTGTACTGGGCCGAAATGGTGACCCGTGCGGATCGCCGCCGCCGGGGCGGTCGTGGCAGCGTCACGGTGGCGTGTGCGGCGGTTGATGTCGGCCCAGTGCTTCGGGAGCATCTGTTTGGTCGAGACGGTGCGGTGATCTGCACCAGTGCGACTTTGGCGACGGGGGCCGATGACTTTTCGTTGGTGACCACCCGATTGGGTGCGGAATCGGCAAAGACGCTGCAGGTCGGATCTCCGTTCGATTTTGCGAGACAGATGAAAGTCCTCGTCGATCCGCACATGCCCGAGCCTCGTGACGCGAGTTACCTCGATCGATTGACCGATCGCATCGTCGAGCAGGTCCGAGCAACGGACGGTGGCGCGTTCGTTCTCTTCACGAGCAACGCGGCGATGAGAGAAGCCGCGGATCGCTGCAAGGGGCGGCTCGAAGAACACTCGCACCCGATGCTCGTCCAGCATGAGTCTGGACCGAGGGGGCTCCTTTTGGAGCGATTCAGAGCGGATGATCGATCCGTGCTTTTCGGCGTCTCCAGTTTTTGGCAGGGCGTGGACGTGCGAGGTCGGGCCCTTCGAAACGTCATCATCACGCGGCTGCCATTCGATGTGCCAGATCGCCCGATCGTCCAGGCTCGACATGAGGCCATCGAGGCCAAAGGTGGTCGTCCGTTCATGGAAGACCAGGTTCCGCGAGCGGTGATCCGATTCAAACAGGGGATCGGCCGACTCATCCGGTCGACGGATGACACGGGCCGCGTGGTCGTGCTTGATCCGCGGATCGTGACCAAGGGCTACGGTCGCATTTTTCTGAAGTCGCTTCCGGAAGGCGTGGAGGTCGAGCCACTTGAGCCACCGGACCTCCCGATGGCCGACTTCGACGCATTCGACGCGCCCTACGACGACGTCCCGGATCTTCCGATTGACGTCGATTTTCCGGGCGGTTTCGATGCGATCGACTCGCCGGGTGACCCTCCCAGCGATTGACTCACTCCTGACTGAATGCCCTCGACTTTGACGCCGCCGCCGGGCTCGCGATCGGATTGAGCGGATGGCCTATCAGGAGAACGGGCGTTCCGAGTCAGAAGTCTGGACTCAACGCCGCCGTCGTCGCCCCGCCAGACCACAACCGGCCAGCGCTGCGAGGCCACCGATGCCTGGGACCGGCGTCGATGAGGCGACCGTATAGGTCAGGTTCAGTCCCGAGACCGAGTTGTAGCCCCAGCCGGGCTGGATCAGGTCCGTGGATAGGAGGTCGATCGCAGGGTCGTTGTCGCTGCCGCCGGTGGTGGCGACATCAAAGTAGAAGGTGTCCCCCTGCGAGAGCCCAAGAGAAGCGAGGCTCAACGTCCAGCTCACGATACCGGAGGCGGCCTGCGAAAGATCAGGCATTCCAGACTCGTTCTGGTTCCAGTCCGATCCGTCGAACGTGTAGTTGAGATTCCCGGCGTCGCCATCGATCCAGGAGCCGACGAAGGCATCGATACCCGCTGGAGAACCGACTCGCCGGTTCCAAGGATTGTTAAAGGGATCATTGCCGTTCAGGCCACTGAAGGCGCCGATCGAAGGCGTGCTGTCGATGAAGACCAGATACTTGCCCCAATCCGTGGTCGCGACGTCCGCGTTGACCGCGACGCTGAGATAGAGATTCGTCGCATCGTTACTGAACGTGGCATTCAGGATGTCGATGTTCGAGAGGTTGGAATCGAAGATGTCACCGCTGGCATCGACGTACGTGGAGCCTACGCCGCCGGCGTGGGCGACGGAGGCGAAGGTGATTGTGGCGATTGCGAGAAACATATGTCGCATCAGAGTGATCCTGTTTCGTCGTGGTGGTTATCGAGATCGAATTTTCACCCGGGAATCTGCGGTCCGGAAGGACCACGCGTTGGACGCTGTCTATAGAGGGTATCTCGTGTCGCGGACATTCCAAACAGTGGGATCAAACTGTTCGGCGCGGCGATTCCGATAGTCCAGACGGATCTCGAAAGGGAATGCCGCTCGATCTCCGGCCGCCGGTCTTATCGGAGCCGCTTGGACAAGTGTCACTTGAAGATTCCCGCGGATTTCGACAATTCGCACGTCGAACCCACGCCGTCAACGCCCGAGGCGGATCAGAGCGGTCACGAGGATCACACTCGACAGCATGCGGGCGCTGCTTCCGATCGCCATGACGGCGCCGACACTTTGAAGTCCCAAAGGTCGGGCGAACACCAGAGAACCGAATCCGATGCCGGTGGTCACCGCGGTCAGAATCACGGCGGTCCGGGTGGACCAGAATTCCAGCGGACCGTCTCCGCGCTCGTCGGCGCGATGCATCATGTGAATGGCAATATCGACCCCGATCCCGATCAGGATTGGAATCGCGAAAGAAGTTCGCGACGTTGAAAATCACGCCGAGCATCGAGACGGCGCCGACGGTCCAGAGCAGTCCGATGACCAGAATCGCCTTCTTCAGGATCGATAACGATATAGAGATACTCAAGGTCGCCGAACGCCTTGAGCCCTTCTTTGAACGGGATCATGAACGGACGGTCGGCACCAATCAGATGATTGGTATCCGCGTCGAGGACGAGATTGGACGCCGCGTACCAGGCGGCGGTGGTCGCCTTCAGGGCGGCGACCAACAGCACTCGCCAGGGGTGATTCACGATGATCGTCGCAATGCGATCGGCGGCTCGTTGGCTTCGCCGGTCGAGTGACGATGTCGTATCTGGTTGCCGTCACGTGGTCTCGCGCTCCGGAGAAATGGGCGGGGACGAAGCCTACTCGCGGTGACCAGAGGCGTCGATTCCTCGGACGGCGGCGTGGTGAGGCATTCATCGTGAGGTTCGCGGGAAAAGCAATGGAAATAGCCATATCTTCTCGCCATGCCCTTCCTCGTGGGCTACTTTTCAGGGTGGACTTGCTTACCGATCTGTTGATCGGCCCTCTTGCGGACGACCGATGTGACCCGACGCTTTGTCAGAACATGGTCCTTGCTCGCCGCCTTCGGATCGGGGGTGGCGGCATTCGCCCAGTCCGAAGATCCTTCGGTCGCCCGACGCTGGAATGATCTCCTGCTCGAATCGATTCGCAACGATTACGCGCGGCCGGTCGTGCATGCTCGGAATCTTTTCCACATCTCATCGGCAATGTGGGATGCGTGGGCGGTCTTCGTGGACGGTCCCCAACCTTGGCTTCATGAGAACGAAGTCATTGCGGCGAGTGATGTGGAGGCGGCTCGGTCCGAAGCCATCTCGTACGCCACCTATCAATTGCTCAGGCATCGCTTTCGGGGTTCGCCGGGCTGGAAGGAGATGGAACCGGCGTACCGGGGTCTGATGCTCGAACTCGGACTCGACCCCGATGACGATGCGACGCGAGGTGATGCGCCGTCCGCGGTCGGGAACCGGATCGCGATCGAATACATTTTCTTCGGATTGACCGACGGCGCCAACGAAGTCGACGACTACGCGAATCAGTGGTATCTGCCGGTGAACGAGCCGCTGGTCCCGCCGGAGCCAGGAACTCAAGGCATCCTCGAACCGAATCGATGGCAGCCACTCGCGCTCGAGTACTTCGTCGATCAGTCGGGAAACATTGAGATCGGGGGCTACCCGGAATTTCTCGGGCCCGAGTGGGGGCAGGTCAGTCCATTTTCACTAACCCCCGCGCAACGAATCGACTACGAGCGAAATGGCGACTCGTATTCCGTGTTCCTCGATCCGGGAGTTCCACCCATGGTGGGTTCCGATGACCAGATCCGATTTCTCGAAGGCTTTGAACAGGTTCTTTATTGGTCCGCTCATCTTGATACGACAGACGGTGTGATGATCGACGTCAGTCCGAATTCGATCGGAAACGCGACCATCCCGACGACGCCGGAGGACTTCGCGGGCTTCTATGATCGCTTCGAAGGTGGAGATGGCGGAACCGGTTACCCGAACAATCCAGTGACTGGCGAGCCGTATCCAATGCAGATGGTGCCGCGCGGCGACTACGCCCGAGTGTTGGCGGAATTTTGGGCCGACGGTCCGGAGAGCGAGACGCCGCCCGGACACTGGTTCGTATTGCTCAACGAAGTCAGCGATTCGCTTGGTTCGGAAAAGCGAATCGGTGGGACCGGCCCCGTGGTCGAGGGGCTCGAATGGGATGTCAAAAGCTACTTCGCGCTCGGCGGTGGAATGCATGATGCGGCGATCGCCGCCTGGAGCGTCAAAGGGTGGTACGACTTCGTTCGCCCGATTTCATCGATTCGCTGGATGGCAGAAAACGGTCAGCGGACGGATCCGGATCTACCGAGGTTCCATGCTCAGGGGCTCAAACTCGTTCCCGAGTTGGTGGAGATGCTCACCGAGGAATCCACGGGCCCCGGTGAACGGCATGCGCACCTTCTGGGGGAAGATGGCATCAACATTGGGAAGATCGCGGCGCGATGCTGGAAGGGGCCGGACTATATTTTCGATCCGGCGACCTCGACGGCGGGATGCGGTTGGATTCTGGCGGAGAACTGGTGGCCGTACCAACGTCCCACGTTTGTGAGTCCAAACTTTGCGGGGTACGTCTCGGGTCATTCAACCTTCAGTCGGGCGGCGGCTGAAATCCTGACCGCGCTGACGGGTTCGCCCTGGTTTCCCGATGGTCTCGGGGAGTTTGAAGCGTCAAGAAACGAGTTTCTGGTCTTTGAGAACGGCCCGACCACGAACATTCGACTGCAATGGGCGTCGTACTTTGATGCGAGCGATCAGTGCTCGCTCAGCAGGATCTGGGGCGGCATTCATCCACCCTGCGACGATATTCCCGGCCGGCTCATGGGCTCGATCATCGGACCGCAGGCTTGGGATCTGGCCACCGAATACTTTGGCGAAGTCGTCGCGGCCTGTCCTGAGGACCTCAATGGCAACGGCACCGTCGGCGGCGGAGACGTGGGAATCATGCTCGCCGACTGGGGTTGTACTGGCGACTGTGCCGCCGATCTCAACGATGATGGTCTGGTGAACGGCGCGGACCTTGGTCTGCTCATTGCCGCGTGGAACTCAGACTGCTGAAACAGCAGATCCCAATGGTCTATCGGGCGATCAGACGCCGATCGAGACGTCGGCCTCGGAGAGACGATGACATCGGGTGGATCCTCCGACCATGGTCAGCACGGATCGCCCCCGAACTTTGCGGCCGTCGAAGGGGCAGTTTCGAGCCTTCGATTCGAATGCGTCCGCGTCAATGGTCCATTCGAGATTGGGATCGATCACGGTGACGTCGCCGGGGCCGCCGACAGTCAACGACCCAATTCCTTCGCCTTCAAGGCCGAGGAGCCTGGCGGGTTCGATGGTCATCATCGCGATGAGGCGAGGCCAGTCGACGGCGCCGGAGTTGACGAGCGCCTCTGCATAGAGCGGCAACGCCGTCTCCACCCCGATGACGCCGAGCGGCGCTTCTTCAAAGGGCCGCGACTTTTCTGCGGTGGTATGCGGTGCGTGATCCGTGGCCAGCACGGTGATGATCCCGTCGGCAACACCTTGCAAGAGGGCCTGTCGATCGGATTCCTCGCGGAGCGGGGGGTTCATCTTGGCGTTGGTATCAAATCCCTCACAGGCGGCATCCGTCAGCAGGAGATGGTGGGGGGAGACTTCGCCGGTCGCGGGTACGCCAGCGTCGCGGGCGGCCTTGAGGATCTCCACAGAACCGCCGCTTGAAAGGTGCTGAGCGTGGTACTTCGCGCCGATCGAACGATTCAGACGAAGATCGCGTTCGAGCATGAGCTCCTCGGCGACTCTTGGCCAACCAACGAGGCCGAGCTTGGCGCTGACCACACCCTCGTGCATCTGGGCGCCTCGGGTGAGCGTTGGCTCCTGGCAGTGCTGCATGAAGGCGGTGCCCAACGAGGCGCAGACTTGCAGCACCTTCCGCATGAGGTCGGCGTCGGCGATCCCGTCGCCATCATCGGTGAATGCCGTGGCGCCCGCGGCGAGCATCGCATGCATCGGCGCGATGGCTTCGCCCTTTCGTCCGAGGGTCGCCGCCGCGGCCACGAGCACCCGGCAGGACGCCACTTCCCGGGCCTTCATGGCCACCCATTCGACCATGTCCGGCGAGTCCAACGTCGGGGCGGTGTTCGGCATGCAGCAGAGGGTGGTGAAGCCACCGGAGACGGCGGCCCGACTACCAGTCTCAATGGTCTCTTTCCCGCCTTGGCCCGGCTCACGGAGATGGACATGGGGATCAATCAGACCCGGGCACACCAGAAGGCCGTCGACGTCGACGCGATGAGCGTCACCGGCGTCAATCTGGCCCGAACCCGTCTCGATGGCGACGATTCTGCCATCTCGGATCAGGACGTCGGCGGTGGCGTCGAGCCCGCGACGGGAATCAAGCACGCGTCCGCCGGTCAAGAGCGTCGAGTTTGATCGCTTGGTCATTGGTCATTCACCGGTGCGGGGTTACTGGCGGAGGGGGCTTCATCCACGATGCAGTCTTCAGCGGCTGGGGGGGCATACGGCGCTTCGAGACCACCGCCTTGGATCCACACGCCATCGGCATAGAGCACGACTTCCGTTGATGGGGTGTTGATGGCCGCCATACTGGCCGCATCGGCGCCGGCATCCGCCAGGAGGTGACGTCGTTGTTCGATCGAGAGCGTCTTGAGCATTGGGCTTCCGTGCACCACGGTTCGTCGACCACGAGCATTACGGGGCACGAAGAACCCGTAGTCTTTGAAGCGGACGAGCACGGAGTCGCCAAGGTCATCTTGCATCCGAATCCAACATCCCTTCTTCGCACAGACTTCGCTGATCCAGCCCTCGAGGACCACCTCGTCACCGCTCCACGCTTCGAGTTCGGTGACTGGGACCGTGATGGGATCGACGGTGCGGGCGTCGCCATAGGTATACCAACCTTCTTTGAGTGCCCGATGCGTGGCATTTCCACCGCCACAACCTGATCCGACGGTGATCGCCGCAAGCGAGATGAGAATGCTGGCGGATACGAAACGGGGTCGATACATCAGGTAGCTCCGAGAGTGGGGGCTCGCATTATATCGAGCGCAACGAAGACGCCCGCCCCGCAGGTTGCGGGACGGGCGTCATATTTCGTCACGGGAGGCGTCTGCCTCGGGTGATCAGCCGGCCTGGCCGCTGAAGGGGCAAGCGCCCGAACCGGAACCGCAAGCGTCGTCGCTGGAGACGGCGCCGGGGGCGGCAGCGTCGGAGCAGCTCGAAGCGGAACCGCAGGCGTCGCTGGAGACGGCGCCGGGGGCGGCAGCGTCTGAGCAGCTTGAACCGCAGGCGTCACTGGAGACGGCGCCGGGGGCGGCAGCGTCTGAGCAGCTCGAACCGCAGGAATCAGCCGAGACGGCGCCGGGGGCAGCGGCCGTGGAGCAGCAGGTACCCGTGTCACTGCAGCATTCGCCGGAAACAGCGCCAGGGGCAGCCGCGTCCTGCTTGTTGTTGTTGCAGCCGACCAGTGCGGTGGCGAGGGCGAGGGTGGCAATGGTGAGGAAGCTCTTCATCGTTTGGACTCCTGAAAATTGATCATCAAATGATTGGAACGTTTGAGGCCGTCAGGCCAACGGGCCTACGGTTCTCCGACTGTTGGATGGACTGTATATCCTAGCGCATTGTTCCCGAAACGCAATGTTAACCAATCGGGAAAATCGACGACGAGATCTACTCCGATCGATTTTGTCGTCGAAACTGACCTCTCGAGGGATGGCTCATGTCCTCTTCAATGTCCGAAAACCCCGATTCAGATGTCGATCCGGAATCAGGTCGAGACGGAGATCAGGATCCAAGAAAGGCTGCTGAGGATCGCCTCAAGCGATTATCGGCGAAGGCTCGGGGTCTTCCTCGAGTGGCTGGTGTGTATCTGATGAAGGACCAGGCTGGCGTCGTCCTGTACGTCGGAAAAGCGTCAGTGCTCCCTAATCGAGTTTCGACCTACTTTCAGTCATCCGTGGATCTGGGGCCTCGAAAATCCCCGATGCTCCGCCTGATTGATGATTTTGATGTGCTGGAGTGTGAGGGCGAATGGGAAGCCCTGCTGCTCGAAGCTCGGTTGGTCAAGGACATTCGGCCTCGATTCAATGAGCGGCTGGTCGACGATAAGACGTTTCCGTACCTCGCGATCACCGTCCGGGATGAGTTCCCTGGCGTCTTCGTGACCAGGAATCCTGGCGATTCGCGATTCAAGGGTGCCAAAATCTTTGGTCCCTTCACTTCCGTCAACGCCCTCCGCCACTCGGTCCAACTCCTTCAACGGGTGTTCAAGTACCGAACGTGCGAGCTCGAGATCCGAAGTGATGAACCGAAGAACCGTTCGTTCCGGCCGTGCCTTCTTCATTCGATCGGCCAGTGCACGGCGCCGTGCGCGAATCGAATCTCTCCGGAGAATTATCGCGAGGACATCGATCGGCTCATTCGATTTCTCGGATCGAAGCGCACCGCCATGCTTCGTGAACTGAAGTTGGAAATGCAAGAAGCGGCATCGGCGCGCCGATTCGAGCGGGCGGCGGTCCTCCGTGATCAGATTCGTTCGATTGATCGACTCGATGAACGGGAACGCCGGAGTAAGGAAGACGGTCAGTATGACTGGCAGCCCGAGGTCACTTCATTCGTGCACGACCCGGGAAAGGGAATCCGTTCTTTGCAGAAGACGTTGGGAATGGAAGCTCCGATCCGTTGCCTAGAAGCCATCGACATCGCGCACCTCGCGGGCGGCGAAACCGTCGGCTCCAAGGTCTGCTTCATTGACGGCCGGCCATTCAAGGACGGCTACCGACGCTTCAAGATCCGGACCGTCGGAAATGATGACTACATGGCGATTCGCGAGGTCGTTTCGCGCCGGTACCGCGAGGCGGGCGACGGAAACGAACTCTATCCCGACGTGATCCTGATCGACGGTGGGCTCGGCCAGTTGAATGCCGCGATCGAAGCCTTCGAACAACTCGAGGTGAAACCACCCATGGTGATCTCGCTCGCAAAGAAGGAGGAGTTGATCTTCGTGCAACAGCGAGCGGAACCGATCCGGCTTGGCCGGGAGAACCTCGGCTTGAAGGTCTGCCAGGCGATTCGAGACGAAGCGCATCGATTCGCCCAGCACTACCACCATCTGTTGCGCACCAAGGCGATGCTCGGCGACGCCGAGACACGAGGTCGTCAGAAGAAACCGGCTCGAGCCGACGATGGCACGGGGGCCGGCCCAACCGAATCGCCGGCTTGACGAAGTGAATCTCGGTGGAGTTCGGGTGGATGAACGGGCGTCGCACGGGTTCTTTGGCCGGTAAGGCTGGTCGCGGACCTCTGCTCCCGGCGGGTCGAGTCCGGCGGGTGGTTCTGCCACTATCTTTATTGGGGTGTCTCCCCCCGGCCCTCCTCCTCTTCCCCCCAAATTCCGATCGGAGCGAATCCATGGATCCGCAGACTGCAGCAGACTCCTCGACCAATGGTAATCCGATCCTCGGCGTGATCTTCCTCGTCGTCGCCATCGCCGTCTTCGCCTGGCTTCTCCTGACCCTGCAACGGGCGGCGGCGGCGGTCCCCGAACCGGAGCGCCGATTCAAACCCGGCCTCGTCTGGTTGGCGGTCATTCCGTTCTTCAACACGATCTGGTGGTTCTTCGTGGTGACCCGGATCCCTGAATCGCTGCGGTGCGCGTTGCTACGTCGCGAAGAATCTCACGGTGATTGCGGGCGTGATATCGGGTTGGTGTTCGCCGCATTGGGAGCGACCGGCATCAGCCTCATCTTCGCGGGCGGACTTGCCCAGGCGATCGCTCAAGGACTCGAGACCATCGCGGCGGATGCCGGCGGCCCCGTGGCGGGGTTCGGCGGCTCGCTCAATGGACTCGGGGTGCTGATGATCCTGGGTGGCATCGCGTGCTTCGCGGTCTTCGTGGCGCGGGTTCACGGCGCCGCCTCGCGGCTTCGTGAGCTCGATTCCATCATCCAAGAGTCCGGTGCATGACGGATCGGCCGGTCTGCGCCGTACCGTCGAAAAGTGATGCGGTGCGGATCCGCATCAAAGCCGTGCTACGAGCGAAACACGACGCAGTCGCCGGATGACTCGGGGATCAACTGAAGATTCGGGTCTCTGCTCCACCCGAGGGTGGCAGCGCTAACGACGCGATTCGGAGCGTCCTTGCGCGATCATTGGGCGTCCCGATCCGCGATGTGAGACTCGTCTCCGGAGCGAGTTCCCGAGACAAAGTAATGGACGTCCGGGGCATCCGAAAAGACATCGAGATTCGTCTGCAGGGGTTCTTGGTAGGGTGAGAATGGTGAGTCGCCGCCGGGGCCAAGCTTCTTCGAGTTGTTTCGTCATCTTTCCTTGTTCCAGTTCCAGTCGAGCCTCGGTGGCGTGGCCAGAGATCTGACAAGTCAAAATCGAGGTCATTCGTATGGGTGCAGTCGCCGTCATTCTGATTCTCTTGATCATCATCGCCGTGATCCTCGCGGTCCTGGGCGTCTTCATCTGGATGATTTTTCTGGTCTACCGGGCGGGGGGCGCCGTCCCGGCCGAGCACCAGAGGATGGATCCGGGCATGGTCTGGTTGATGGTGATCCCGGTGTTTCAGACCATTTGGGCGTTCTTCGTGGCCAGTCGGATATGCGGTGGTTTGTCTGCCGCATTCGAAGCACGAGGGCTTGACCGGGGAGACTGCGGTCGATTCAAGGGGATGGCCTACGCCGTCTCCATGGTGCTTCAGTTGGTGCTTTCCATCGTCGGGGGCGGACTGCAACTCGTCGGTTCGCTCAGAATGTCAAACATGTCAACGGGTACCGAGTCGCCGCCCCTCGACCCTTGGATGATCGCGGGCGTGAGCGCGAGTGCGTTCGGCGGCATCGTGGCCCTCGTTGGTCTCGTGTTCTTGATCCTCTTCGTCGTCGAGGTCAATCGTCGTGGTAAGGAACTTGGAAGCCTTGCAACGGCGCCGATTGATGTCGGTGATCACCCTCGGACAGAATAAAAACGACCCCGGCAGCGCCGGGGTCGTGGTGAGTTCTCTTCATCCCTCGTGATCGAGTCTTCGCGGAATCGATCATGCCGGGGAGGGCATGATGTCCGGGAGATCGCTGCCAGGGTCTTCGGCGGTTTTGGCCGACGGCGGCGGGAGGGTCGTCTTGGCGGCTTCCGCGGAGAGCAGTTCGGCCACGGTGGGCTTCTCCATTCGTTCGCCCTTCATCAACTTGTCGACATCGTCGCTGCTCAGCGTTTCGTACTTGAGCAACGCCTCTGCCACCGCGACCAACTGTTCCCAGTGCGTCGCGATCAAACGGGTGCATTCCTCGTATGCGGCGTCAACGATCTTGCGGATCTCCTCGTCGATGACTCTTGCCGTTTCGTCCGAGTACTCCTTTTCAGGCAGAAACATCTCTCGTTGATCGCTCCCGGCGTAGTTGACGAAACCGACCCGGTCACTCATACCCCATTCGAGGACCATCGCCCGGGCGTACTGAGTCGCCATCTTGATGTCCATGCTGGCGCCACTGGATGTATCACCCGTCTTCTTCTCTTCGGCAATGCGGCCAGCGCAGAGCACGCGAAGCGTCGCTTCGATGTACTTCCGGCCGTAGCCATGTCGGTCCTTCTCGGGGAGACTGAAGGTGGCCCCACCGGCGGCACCGCGGGGAATGATCGTGACCTTGTGCAGCGGGTCGGCATCATCGAGCAAGGATTGGACGACGGCGTGCCCGGCTTCGTGATACGCCGTGGCGACACGATCCTCTTCCTCGACCTTGTGGCTTCGGCGGGCGCGGCCCCAACGAACCTTGTCGCGGGCTTCCTCAAGGTCGCACATTTCGACGAAGTCCTTGTCGGCCATCGTCGCAATGATCGCGGCTTCGTTGATCAAGGCGGCCAGATCGGCGCCACTGAACATCGGGGTTCCACGGCCCAGGCGGACGAGGTCGACGTCGGGGCCGGTCTTGACCTTACGAGCATGGACCGCAAGGATCTGGGCTCTTCCTTCGAGATCCGGGAGCGGAACGCTCACCGTCCGGTCGAATCGACCGGGACGCGTGAGGGCGGGGTCGAGGACGTCAGCTCGGTTGGTCGCGGCAATCACGATGACTTGGTTGGTGGCGTCGAAGCCATCCATCTCCACCAGAATCGCGTTGAGCGTTTGTTCCCGTTCATCATGCCCACCCGTGGTGGACCCGCCCCCCCGGCGACGACCGACGGCGTCGATTTCGTCGAGGAAGATGATGCAGGGAGAATTCTCTTTGGCCTGCTTGAAGAGGTCGCGGACCCGGCTGGCGCCGACGCCGACGAACATCTCGACAAAGTCTGAGCCGGAGATGGAGAAGAACGGCACGTCCGCTTCGCCGGCGATCGCCTTGGCGAGCAACGTCTTCCCGCAGCCCGGGAGTCCCTCGAGGAGCACGCCGCGGGGAATTCGGCCTCCGAGACGCTGGAAGCGCTTCGGATCCTTGAGGAACGTCACCAATTCTTGAACTTCTTCTTTGGCTTCCTGCACCCCGGCGACGTCCTTGAATGAGACGTTCACGGTGTCCTTGGTCTGGACGCGATGGCGACTCTTGCCAAAGTTGCCGAGCATGCCTCCGGGGCCGCCGCCGGCGTTCCGCATCGATCGCATGATGAAGAACCAGATGATGATGAAGACGAGCAGGATGGGGCCGAAGCCGATGAGTAACTGCATCCAAGTCGAGTCAGACTTGTGCATCTCGAACGCGATGCCCAATCCCTTCAATTCTTCGAGCACGAAGGGGAGGCCGCCGGCCGCGATCTCGACCGAAACTCTGGAGGCTTCGCCGTTCTTGGGCGGATATCCAGTCGTGCCTTCCTTCAAGGTCGCCAAGAGTTCAATCGCGGAGACTGAGACGGAGCCGAGCTCGACATCCTTGTTCTCAACCAGCGTCTTGAACTCATTGAGATCAACTTGCGTCGTCGTATCGTTCGAACTGACGATCACGACCCAGACCAGGGCCACGAGTGAAAACAGAATGACCCACGTCATCAATGGACGACGAGGGCGGGTCGGCTGAGGACCACCTGGTCCGGAGGGTTCATTCTGTCGGCTTGGATCCGATTTCTTCGGGTTCGAGCCTTGGCCTTGATCGCTGGACATCAGGAGGACCTCATCGGGCATGGAATTCAAATGGAAAGTCATTATTGCCAAGGGTTCGCATCAAGGGGCGGCCTTGATGCGAAAATCACCAATCGTCTCGAAGGGCATCGACCAAATCTGCCGCTAACTGCTGTACGACGCCGAAACGAGCAAGATCGATCGTTTCCTGAGATGGTCGAGAAGGCGTAAAAAGAGCAGATGCGGCGAAACCTTGGCGTTCCACGATCGTCTCTCCCGTCGCGAGGTCGATCCACTCGAAGTCGAGAACCGCCTTAAAGAGCATCTCGTTGGCGAGTCCGGTCGTGACGCTGCCGGAGAGTTTGATGAGTTCCGCGGATTGAATCCGGCCCCTTAGGAGCGTGTCGGCGGTTCCTTGGCCAGTCACCTTGTAGGGGGTCGTCGATTCGATCTCGACAACCAAGGACCGTCCTAATTCGACCTCGAGGCCTCGGAACCAGGTGTTGTTGGTGAACATCGGGACCGAGATCGTGCGGTACTGGTCATCGTGAGTCGACGCCATGGTCCAGCCTTCGTCCGGGCTCTTCGCGCAGCCGTGCCACGGAAGAAGGCCACCGCAGATCGCAATCAGGAGGGCGGCCAGCCTCTTTGGGCATGTCTCTTGGCCGATCATCGATCGGGCTCCGGATTCACGGTGGCCTCGACCGGGGTCTCCGGGGCCAGGGACTTGGACGCCGGCAATGGGATCTCCGGGCGGGCCTGCACGCCTGGCTGCCTCGGCGCCTCGGCCCCGAGAAGGGCCTGGGCCATCGCTTGATAGTCCGGCGTTTCGGCGGCGATCCTTGCCGGCATTTGGGCAAGAATGCGGGGGGCGAGTCGGAGTGCGTCGAGGGCGGCGACCGTCGCGGGGTGAAGTTCGACGACGCGTCGAAGATACAACTCTGCGGAGACCGGATCACCGATTGAGAGATACCACTCGGCCGTGGTTAAAAACTTCCGGGCCACCGACTCGTCGATTCGAACCAACAGCGCGTCCGAGCCGACCCGCTGAGCGAGGCTTGGCTGGGTCACTCGAAGCAGTTCGAGTCGACGCTTGGCGTCCCGCAGCCCAGTGTCGTCGTATCGCGGTCCGCGGTAGGACGCGAGATAGGACTGGATGAGTCGTTCGCGGGCCTTTTCGATCTGCTCGGATCTGGGGTAGTTCTGGACGAACAGGTCGTAGGCATCCGCGGCAAGCCGCATCTGTGATCGTTCGAAGTAGAAGTCGGCCAGTCGCATGCCCGCATCTTCGGCGAGCCGGCTTCCGGGAAGTCGTTCTTGGATTCGGATGAGAAGTTCCTGAGCATCGTCGGAGGCATCGAGAATGCGGAAGGTGCCGAGAAACTTTCGTCTCAGACCGTCCGCATAGGCGACGGCGATCTGATATTCCCGCTCCAGCGCCGTGACGAAGGCCCGGCTCCCGGAGTATTTTCGAGTGATCGCTTCATAGTCGAAGAGCGCCTTGTACTCATCGCCCATCTCGACCAACGCATCGCCTCGAACCAGAAGCATCTCAGGGCGAACTTCGCCACCGGGAAATTTGTCGAGGTATGCCGAGGCGAGGGCTCGAGCTCGCTGCGGCTCGCCGAGGGCCAGCGCTCTTCGGGCCTGGAGTACTTGTTTGGCGGCGGTGTTGACCTTTCCTTCATTCTCCAACTCCCAGCGATCGTCGGGGCCGAGTTGAAAGGAATCCTGCCGGGCCAACGCCGAGGCATCGAAGCAGCACATTGCCGCCAGGGTTAGCAGAAGGCCAATCGTCCATCGGAAATGTGGGAAGGAATGAGGAACCCGCATGCGGACATGTTACGGAACCCACGGGCGTTCGGGGGCGTTTGGGGCCATGAGGCGGGGCCGTTACCAAGGCGCTCGGGATCTCGGGTGGATATTCTCGTCGCTCATGTCGACTCTGGTGATCTTCAATCCCATCTCTGGCGCCGGGAGTGCGAAAAGACTGTCCGCGGCGCTTTCTTCGGTGGCGGCCGCCCAAGGGGTCGAGATCGAGTTGATGGAGACCAGTCCGGGGCCACCCGAGACATGGTTGCGCGAGCCACTTCAGGGTCGAGGGGCATTGGTGGTGATTGGTGGCGACGGTGCGGTCCGATCGGCGGCCGCGGAAGCCGCGATCGCTGGAATTCCCCTGATCCATATGCCGGCAGGTAACGAGAACCTGTTCGCCCGTGAATTCGGGATGACCGCGGATCCCGAGGAGGTGGTGCGCCGCCTCCGATTCGGACAGGTTCGCCATCTCGATCTGGCTCGCGGTCTCGTCGAGGGATCGCCCGACGAGGTGATCGTGCTGATGGCTTCGATTGGCTTCGACGCCGACGTGGTCCACGATCTCGCGTCAAATCGGCGTGGGCCAGCGAATCATCTTTCGTACGTGCTTCCGGCGATACGAAGTCTCCTCCGGTTCAAGCCGCCAGTGGTTCATGCGATCGTCGACGGTGAGACGGTGTTCGGCCCCGGGCCAGCGGTGGTGATGGTTGCCAACTCCCGGCAATACGCGGCTCGGCTCGACCCGGCCCGACGGGCGGAGATGGACGACGGTCTGCTCGACCTCGTGGTGATGCCCACTCGCGGGCGGTGGGACCTCGTCCGCTGGCTGGTGCGGCTTCGACGCGGGCGGCATCTTGATCATCCGAAGTTGGGTTATCGGGCCGGCGCGTCGATCCGAATCCAACTCGAACATTCATCCCTCTGGCAGGTCGATGGCGACCCGCCGCATCACTCTCAGGCCGTCAAGGTCATTTCGGTGGAAGTCGTACCGAACGCATTCTCCGTCTTGGAACATCCGAGAACTGATTGACCGGCACGACTCTCCCCTCGCCGCTTCAAAGCCTTTCAGCTTGCTCAAGCCTCGCTGGCGGATCGACGATTCTCCCGTTTGGCCGGGTATCCGGTCTGCAACTCGGGTTCCGTCTCTTGGAACCGATCACAGGGAGTCGTCGCGATGATCGATCAAGTCGAAAACCAGGGCGGAAATGAAGCCTCTGATACCACTCCGAATTCGAAGCGGAAGTCCGCCCGAATGAAGACCGCCATGATGACCATGGCCCTTCTGCTCGCTGAGGCGGGTCTCATCGGTGGGGGTTTCATGATGTTCTCCGAGCCGACCCGGACGGAAGCCAGCGAGATGTCGACCGCCATGGACGCGGCCTCGATTGAGCCGGAACTCGCCGAGGTCCTTATTTTCGACGACCACCTCTTTAATGAGACTTCAGGCATCGGGTTCATGTACTCGACCAAGGTCTATCTCGAGGTGGATCATCGGGACAAGCGCTGGCTTGAGATCGAAGCCCAGGGCGCCCCCGGAAAGATCGAAGCGGCCTTGATGTCGATCTGGAAGTCCGCCAGTCGGCGGGACCTCGATTCGGACGAATTGGGAGCCCTGGAGGCTCGGGTCGCTCGATCGCTCGGCAATAACGGCCTCTTTGATCGTCGGCCTCGCTCGATGCCGATTTCGACGACGAATCAATCTTTCGACGGTTCGGCATCAGGAATCCAGGCGATGCCGGACGGGCCCATCATCCACGACGTGATCGTGGTCATGGAACTGGGTCGCCGCGTGAATCGCTGACGCGAGTTTTTCAAACCGAAGAAGCGCCGCCCGGGGCCGCCGGGTGGAATCGATATTCGGGGGCCATTTTGCCCCGGAGCGCACTGCTTGCGCGGAACGCGCAGCCGTGGCCCGCAATATCTGCAGTCCCGCCGCCAGCCTGTCCGATGATTGGACGAGGTGGTTCCGGCATGGATGCCGGTGCGTGCCACCTGTCACGCGATCCCTAGGGACGGCGGAGCCGCACCGAATGACCGATTCAGATCCAAGACAGAATCCGATTCCATCCCCGGAAGTTGACCCCGGGGTCGTCGCCGACGCGGTGATTCGCGATGCGAACGCCCAGGTCGAGCAGATGACGGAGGAGGCCCAATCGGCGGTCTCCGTTCCACTTCCGGATTTCGGCCAGGGGACTGCAAACACCACGTCATCAGAAATCGGCATGCTCGGCGACGTCGATCTCGACGTCCGGATCGAGCTCGGTCGGACCAGCATGTTGGTGGACGACGTGTTGAAGCTCTCGCCAGACTGTGTTGTCGAACTCGATAAGGCGGCGGGAGACCCCGTGGACATCTTTGTCAATGGTCGGCATGTCGCCAGAGGCGAGGTGCTGGTCCTCAACGAGAACTTCTGCGTTCGCATCAGCGAGATCGTCGGCGGAATACCAGAGGCCAACGTCGGCTGATTCCGTCTGTTCTGCGTGCGGCGGCCGGAGGATCCGGCTGCGAATCCAAAAGCCAGGAAGGCGTCCATGGGCATCGCGCGACTCTGTTTCATCATCATCGTTTTCGGTCTTCTCACGTCGTTCGCCACTGGGGCGGAGTCCGTCGCGCCACCATCCTCCGAATTGAACGGGGTGGCGACGATCACCGAGGCCGTTCCGCTCGAGCTCGACGAGATCAAGGACGTCCCGACGGTCCTCGCCGCTCTGGAGCCCGAAGAAACCACCGGATTTGAGGGGCCCGTGGCCGTCGATCCGTCGAGCCTTGCCTCGCAACCCATCGAGACCATCGGCGAGGTTGCACCGCCGCTGGCGTCGGGCCCCGATGGCGAATTGATGGCATCAATCATTGCTGAAGATGTCTCGGCCGACGTCTTGAGCCAGGCGGGTGCGACAGCCTCCTTTGATCGGCGAGCCATCTTTGGGGCGTCAGCGGACTCCTCGGTGGCGGCCGGTGATGGTGGCGCCATCTCGCCGGTGGGGGCCACCGCCTGGTGGAACGCCCCCGAGCTGAGGGTGTTTGGACTTCTTTCGGTCCTCGTGATCGCGGCGGTCTTGATGAGACGCTTCGGAGGTCGGGCCATCGGGCTCGCCGGTGGGCCCCGTCCATCCGGCGTGGTCTCGGTGCTGGGGCGATTCCCCTTCGGGCGATCGGCATCGCTGGTCCTCTTGGAATGTGGACCGAAAGTACTTCTGCTTCATCAGCAGGCAGGGAAGGGTGGCGCCGTCACGACGCTCAGCGAGTTTGGCGATCGAGACGAGGTCGCGGAGCTTCGTCGGCAGTTGAATGTCAACGAACGTGACGCAAAAGGTGGATTCGGCCGCGATCTTGAACAATCACTCGGTCTCTATGACCGTCGGGGTCGACCCAAGGGATTCAGCGGCGACGATGGGCTTCCCATCCAAGGGCCCATCGAAACCGTCGATCTCACACGTCGTCGACCTCGTCGAGGGGTACGCGGCAACTGATGTTCACGATCCCTGCTTTCAATCTCGCACAAATGGCCCCCGGTCTGACTTCGAGTTCCCAGTTGGAGAACCCGATCGGCTTCGTCGAAGCGGCCGCGCAAGCGATTCCGGGCATGGACGGAACCACGTCGGCGCCGATCAGCATCGTTCTGATGCTCACGGTTCTGACGCTCGCCCCGGCGATCCTGATTCTCTGCACGTCTTTCACACGTTTCGTGGTGGTCCTCGGTCTGCTCAGGCAGGCGATCGGGACCCAAGGACTCCCGCCGAGCCAGGTCGTGGTCGGGCTCAGTCTCTTCCTCACGTTCGTCGCGATGTCGCCCACGCTCGAGGCGATGTGGAGCGGGGGCATCCAGCCATACTTGGATGCACCCATTGATGAGCGAAACTCGTTTGAGGCATGGGAGGGTGTGAAGCAGCCGCTGCGACAGTTCATGATCGCTCAGATTCGGGGTGGCGAGAACGAGTCGTCGGTCGGCATGATGCTCAATTTCCAAGGCTACGACGCCGAGGCGCAACAGGAAATGGAGTGGCAAGATGTCGGCATGGTGTCGTTGATCCCAGCATTCGTGCTCAGTGAATTGAAAATTGCGTTCTTGATCGCGTTCCGAATCTACTTGCCGTTCTTAGTCATCGACATGGTCGTCTCAAGTTTGCTCATCTCGATGGGCATGATGATGCTTCCGCCAGTGTTCATCTCGCTGCCATTCAAGTTGCTTCTCTTCGTGGTCGCCGACGGCTGGGCCCTCGTCGCCGGAAGCCTCTTGGAGAGCGTGGTCCGGGTCGGCTCTGGCTGACCATTTTTTCGTCTCCGCAGGATGCGGAGGCCTGTTCTCGGGAAGGACTCCCACATGGAGATTGACGCGCTTGATCTCGCTCGCTCCGCATTGATGATCTCGCTCCAAATCGCCACGCCGATTCTCGTCTCCGGTCTGCTCATTGGACTGGTGGTGAGTATCGCTCAGGCGGTGACCCAGATCCAAGAGCAGACGCTTTCCTTCGTTCCGAAGATCGCCGTGATGATCTTGGTGACGATCATGCTTCTTGGTTGGATTTCGACCCAGATGGTCGAATTCGCGCAGCGAATGTTCGTCGGTTGAAATGGAGCTTCGTGTGAACAGTGCCATCGAGACCATCGAACGAAGCATGGGGCCGGCAATGCTGGTGACCATGCGCATCGGTGGACTGGCGATCTATGCGCCGGTGCTTTCGACCACTTCAGTTCCGATGCGTCTCAAAGTCTTGCTGGTCTTCGTCGCGGGTATTGGCGCTTTTATGCTGCTCTCGGCGAAGGGTGTCCCGATGCCCGAGGTCGCGATGAACCCTTGGTCGATCGTTCCCCTCGCGGCGGTGGAGATTGGCATCGGCGCCTTCATCGGATTCCTCGCGACGATGCCCATGCTGGCGATGCAGACCGCGGGCATGATCAACGGCCAGCAGATGGGCCTCGGATTTGCGAGATTTTATAATCCGGCAGTGGGCGAAGAGTCCGACGTCGTCCAGCAGTTGCTCTACTTTCTAGCCTTGTCGACTTTTCTGATGATGGGCGGCCTTGAGGCGATCTTCCTCTCGACGCTCCGGAGTTTCGAGTACGTCAACGCCGGGGTGTTTCTCGAAGAAAGCAACACGCTTCCCATCCTGATGGGCATGGTGCTGGGGGCGACCGAGATCGGCATGCGGGTCGCGCTCCCATTGCTCGGGGTGGTGTTTCTGGAGACGGTGGCCATGGGGTTTGTCTCCAAGACCGTGCCGCAGCTCAATGTCCTCAGTCTGGGATTCCCCCTTCGAATCATGATCGGCCTCACCGTGATGATCGCCGGCCTTTCGGTGATCGACGCGGTCGCGGCGGAGTGGATCGGGACGGTGCTCGATCAGATTCACATCTGGGCGACCACCCCGCCGGCGACGGTTGGAGGGGGCGTCTGACATGGCTGAAGATCTTGGTGAAAAAACCGAAGACGCGACGCCTCGCAAGATCCTCAAGGCACGGGAAGACGGTCGCATTGCCAAGAGCACTGATCTCGCGGGGGCGTTGCTGCTGACGTTCGTCACGCTGCTCCTCTGGGGAATGGCCGCGGCGTCGATTGAGCGACTGGGCTCCATGTTGGAGATCATCCTGAGTACGAGCGGCGAGTCATCGTCGTTTGGCGCGGCCAAATCGTTGGAGATGGCAGGCATCGCCGCGGTAGTGGTGTTGGCACCGCTCTCGGTTGCGGCCTGGCTGGCGGCCTACGTCGGTCACTTCTGGCAAGTCGGTTGGCTGGTGTCGCCGAAACCGATCGAACCGAAGCTCGAAAAACTGAGTCCGATCAGCGGATTCAAGCGGATCGTCGGCGTCCAAGGCTTGGTGAAAGGCGCGATGGACCTTGGAAAAGTCACGATTGCGATGGGGGTTGCGACCGTGGTTTCCTGGCGGATGCACGACGTCCTCATCGTTCTCCCGCAGGGGGGTCTGATGCCCGGGTTCGCACTCATCGGCAGGCTGATGCTTGAGCTGGCGTTGTTAGTGGCGTTGGCGCTCTTGATTCTGGCGCTGCTCGACTACATCTTTCAGAAATGGAAGCATGCCAAGGATCACCGGATGAGTAAGCAGGAGGTGAAGGATGAGCACAAAGACAGTGAGGGTGATCCCCGCGTAAAACAACGCCGCATGCAGTTTGCCCGGCAGATCGCGATGCAGCGGATCAACCAGTCTGTACCGACCGCCGATGTCATCGTCACCAATCCGGAGCACATTTCGGTGGCGATTCGATACGACTCGGAGTCGATGCACGCGCCGCAGGTGGTCGCCATCGGCGTCGATCACGTCGCCCTTCGCATTCGTCAGATTGCGGCGACTCATTCCATTCCCATCGTCGAGCGCAAACCGCTGGCTCGAATTCTCCATGGCACCGTGAAGACGGGGGATTTTATCCCTCCGGACGCCTACTCCGCGGTCGCAGAAGTTCTCGCATATGTGTATCGCATGAACGGTCGAGCAGCCTAATCAGCGGCCCGATCGATGCATGCAAGGAAACCGTCAATTGGCCGAGCAACTCACCCTACCCAGAATTGTTCATCGCATTGCCAGCTATCGGCATCTGATCGTTCCGATCGGGTTCCTCGGGTTGATCGGTGTGCTCGTCGTACCGCTTCCTCCGCTCGCGCTCGACATTCTGATCAGTGGAAACATCGCCGTCGCGGCCATCATTCTCCTGACCACAATCTATATGAAGCGGCCGCTGGATTTCAGCGTCTTTCCTGCGCTGCTTCTGGCGACCACGCTGTTTCGGTTGGTGCTCAACGTCGCGTCGACGAGGCTTATTCTCGCCGCCGGTGAGTTGGACGACGCGGATGCTGGGAGCGCCGCGGGCGAGGTCATCGAAGCATTCGCCAACTTTGTCGCGGGGAGCAACCCGGTCATTGGCGCCATCATCTTCCTCATCTTGATCATTGTGCAGTTTGTCGTGATCACCAAGGGTGCGACGCGAATGTCCGAGGTGGCGGCTCGGTTCACCCTCGATGCGATGCCCGGCAAGCAAATGGCGATCGATGCGGATCTCTCTGCAGGCTTGATTTCAGAGTCGAATGCCCGTGCGAGACGTGAAGAGATCACTCGTGAAGCCGACTTTTACGGGGCGATGGATGGTGCCTCGAAATTCGTCCGTGGCGATGCGATCGCCGGCATCATTATCACCATCGTGAACATCCTCGGCGGCTTCGCGATCGCGATGCTGATGCATGACTGGTCGGCCAGTGAGTCGATCCGAATCTTCGGAATGCTGTCGATCGGGGACGGGCTGGTGTCGCAGATTCCGGCGTTCATCGTCGCGATCGCCGCAGGTCTCATCGTCGCTCGAGCGGGTGGCGACCAGAACATCGGGATGGAGATCCCGTCTCAGCTGGCATCCCAGCCGATGGCGCTCTTCCTCATCGGGGGATTCCTCGGTCTTCTTGCGATGACGCCACTCCCCACCGTTCCGTTGCTCATCGCGGCGATCGCCACCACCGGCGTCGGCTGGTTTGTGCGCGATTCGCAGCGGGCGGTCGTCACCGAGAAGGAGACGGAAGCCCGAGAAGAGGCAGAGGCAGAGCGGGCCCAACCGAAGGCGGTCGAGGAACTTCTTGGGGTGGACACGCTCGAATTGGAGGTCGGTTACGGACTGGTTCGACTGGTCGGGGGCGATCTCCTCGACCGAATTGCGATGATTCGGCACCAGTTGGCTTCGGAGCTCGGTCTGGTCATGCCACCGGTTCGAATTCGAGACAACATGCAGTTGCCGCCCGATCGGTATCGACTCAAGATCCGCGGCGCCTCCGTCGACGATGGCGAGGTCCATCCCGAGTTACTCATGGCCATGGACTCCGGCTTGGCGACCGGCAAGTTGGAGGGCATTGCGGGCCTTGAGCCGGCCTTCGGGCTGGATGCGATCTGGATCGATCCGTCCCTTCGGATGCGGGCGGAGACGCAGAATTACACGGTGGTTGATCCAACCAGTGTGATCGCCACCCATCTCACGGAGGTTGTGAGACGTCATGCGGACGAGCTCCTCACCCGCGAAGAGGTGGGCAACCTTGTCGAGCAACTGAAGCAGTCCGCGGCTCGTTTGGTCGAAGAGGTCATTCCAGCCCAGCTCAAGATGGGGGAGCTGCAGAAAGTACTCCAAGCCCTTCTCCGGGAATCGGTGCCGATTCGCGATCTCGAGACCATCGTCGAGACATTGGGGGACTGGATTTCGCACACCCGCGATCCCGATGTGCTGGTCGAGTACGTTCGGAACGCGCTTCGTCGCACGATTTGCACCCTGCACGCCGAAACACCAGCCGAAGGCAAAGCGAGGCTTCACGTGGTCACCATGGACCCCGCGGTCGAGGATCGCGTCAACGGCTATATCGAGCGGGGGGCCGCCGGGACCACGGTTTCGGTGCCACCCAACTTGGCCGCAGAGGTTGCTCGAGCCGTCGCAGATGCCTCGCAGCCGCTCACCGCCGCGGGGCGACCGGTCATCGTGGTCTCCTCGCCAACGGTTCGCGCGCCCATGCGGCAGATCCTTCATCCGCACCTTGCGGGGGTCACGGTTCTCGGCTACAACGAACTCGTAGACGGTTTCGACGTGCAGTCAGTCGGCCTCGTCCAGTTGAAAGCGGCCAAGGGCGATGCCTCCGGTACCTCGACGTCTCAGGATCTCACCCCAGTGGGTGTGAATTGACGACGCGAGGAATTTCAGGGCAAAGCCAGGCCGGCCCATCGGAGGATCCGATGGGGTCGATGGGATCCGATGGGTGACCTTCCTGATCGTCACCGCTGGTATCGGTGCCGATCGAATGTCAGCGGTTGGTGGCGACCATCGTCACCATTGATGACCAATGACACGTTGGATTTCAACGTTCAGGCCACGGTCTGGACTCCATCGACCGCGTCGGGAAGCGCCAGGAGGGCGACACCATGCGACTCAAGACTTTTCGAGCATTCACGCTGTCCGAGGCCCTCGGCGCCGTCAAGAGTGATCTTGGCGAGCAAGCCGTGATCCTCCACACTCGGACCTTCAAGCGCGGCGGATTTCTCGGTCTTGGCGGCCGCGAGATCGTCGAAGTGATCGCGTCTGAAACCGATTCGGGGATCGAAGCCTCGCCGCCCGCCGGGACGCCTTCCGAGCCAAACGAGGCGATCGAGAAGCCAGCGGCCCCGTCTACCGCTGGCGTGGCGGCTGCGAGAGCCTACGGATCGCAAGATTCCGCGGCCACGGTTACCCATGAAAATGTGGCCTCGAGTGGACATGTGGATCTGCCCGTTTCGAGCGGCAGCCTCGAGGTCGATCGGGAAAAAACTCGCAAACTCGCTCAGGCATTGGCCATCCGGCTCGAACGGCAGCAGGCCGCTCGAGCGTCGGCCGGCGTCGCGGGGCCTGATGATGTCATTTCGCCATCAGGCGACGCGTCCCCGAAGGCCACATTGGTCGAGGCCCACACCGAAACGGTCTCCGCCGGTTCAACGACGCCCACGCGTGACGCGCCGGAACGATTCGTGATTGGCAAGGGGGGCGTCCTGCTTCCGGAAGTGCCGGATACTGCGGCATCGGTGTCAGGCCCCGATTCGATGGTGTCTGACGGGATGGCCGAGATCCCCAGAGAACCCGCACCGAGAGTCATTGCACTGGAAGACGATTCAAGTCGGTCGGTTCTCGCGGCGAAGGTTGATGATTCACACGAAGTCGGCGGACTGGGCTCAAGATCTGAGCCTGCGGATGACGAGGTGGCAGCGCGAGTATCCATCGACGCGCCGGCTTCGACCCGGGTCGCCCCCGCCAGCATCCACCCCACCCCGGCACTGGCAGAAGCGTCGCCGTCGGAATCGGAGGTGGAGCCAGTTTCCGAAACCGTGGCCGCCTCTGGGAATCATGATGAAACCGATGAATTGTCGGCGATCCGAAGTACGGTCGGGCGTCTGCTCGAAAGCGGCGGGCCTTCCCCCAAGATCCGTGCGACCGCCGACTCTGCGGAATCACTCGGCCGTCCCGAACCACTGACCGAAGCCTACGCATCATTGATCGCGCAGGAGTTGTCGCGCGATCTTGCTGAACGGGTGGTGGCGAACCTTCAAGAAGAGTTAGACCCGCAATCGCTGGCCAACCCGGTGCTGGTACGAGAAGCCTTGCTCGCCCAGGTGGCAACATTAGTGCCCACGGCCGAGGATCTTGAATTCGTCAAGCCCCGCGACGGCCGACCGCGGACCATCGCATTCGTTGGGCCGACGGGAGTTGGCAAGACCACGACTCTGGCCAAGATCGCCGCAACGATGACGCTTCGGGATGAGATTCGCGTTGGATTGGTGACCGCGGACACCTACCGAATCGCGGCGGTCGATCAACTTCGAACCTATGCAGAAATTCTCGGCCTTCGGCTCGAAGTCGCCTCCGGGCCAGCAGAGATGAAGGCGGCGTTGGAGCGCTGCCAAGATCTCGATGCGGTCTTGATCGATACGCCGGGTCGAAGTCAGAACGACACCGATCGCATCGCGGACCTTCGAGCCTTGATCGATGCGGCTCGCCCGCACGAGACGCATCTGGTGTTGTCTGGAACCGCGGCCGAGCGAGTGCTGCTTCGCGAAGCCGAAGCCTTTTCGACGCTTGGCCCTGATCGCGTGGTACTCACCAAACTCGATGAGGCCGTGACCTTCGGCATGCTCGTCTCGGTGGTTCGTCGCATCGGACGCCGGATCAGTTGGGTGACGACGGGGCAAGAAGTCCCAACCGATGTCGAGCGGGCCACCAGTGAACGCCTTGCGAACCTCATGCTTGGGGAGCCAGTGAAGCCTTGAGCGACCAGGCCTCCATGCTGCGTGGACTCGTTGCCGGAGCGGCGCGACGAAGTGTCGGACCCTCTGCTCGCGAATCCGTCCCGAGCGTTCGGAGCGGCCGAGTGAGCTTTGCGCCGAATGCACGCCCCGTGGCGTTGCGAGTCGAGACGCCACGGCTTGCCAAAGCCATCGCCGTGGCGAGTGGGAAAGGTGGCGTCGGAAAATCGAACATCGCGCTCAATCTGGGTATTGAGATGGCCCGGGCGGGGCGACGCGTGGCACTCTTCGACGCTGATCTGGGATGTGCCAACGCCGATGTCCTGTGCGGATTGACGGTCAAGGCGACGCTTGAGGACGTGCTGAATGGCCGGCGTCGACTTGCCGAGATCGTGATGAAGGTCCCAGGTATTCGTGGCAAGGGCGGATTGGGGCTGATTCCGGGCGCCAGCGGAGTGGCGGAACTTGCCGCCCTCAACGCGGGGCAACGGCAGGGGATCGTCGAGCAACTGAGTGCGTTGGAGCAGGTTGTCGATCTGGTGATCATTGATGTGGGCGCCGGGATCGGAGCGGATGCGGTCGGCTTTGCGGGCGCCGCGGACTCCGTGCTCTTGACCTGCACGCCCGAGCCAACGGCGATGACCGATGCGTACGCAACCGCCAAGGCGATCTTGAGCCGCGACTCCCACGCGGATCTTTCACTGGTCGTGAACATGGCCGGTTGTCACGAAGAGGGGCTTGCCGTGCACAAGAGAATGGACGCGGTGGCTCGACGCCACCTCGGCCGTTCGATTCCGCTTGCCGGCGTGATTCCATTTGATTTCTCAGTGGTGGCGGCGGTGAAGCGTCGTCGACCTCTTTCTCTTCTGGCGGGCGATACTCCGGCTGCGGTGGCGATCCGAGGCCTGGCGAACACCGTGCTGGATGATGACGCCGTCTCCAGTGCTGCACCGCGCGCCGAACGAGGCTTCCTCTCCGGCGTGCTCCGCGCATTTCGTCGTTCTTAGACTCTCGACTGGGAGAACGACGCGAACCGATCGTCTGCAGACGTCAATCCAAGGTGGTTTTCTATGGCTTCAGAATCCCCGGCAATCTCAATGGCGGTCCCAACCGCCTGCATTGTCGCGGTCGGCGCGTTTGTGGTGGCCATTCTTTCTGGCATGCTTGCGGAGAACCCATTCGGCGCGGTTCTTGCGCGATCACTGCTCGTGATGCTGTTTTCTTGGCCAATAGGTCTGATCGTGGGATTCGTGCTGGAACGACTGTTCCGGGAACATGCCGTTAATCAGGCCGCACAGATGATGCAGGCCGACCTTCCGACCGATGAAATCGAAGGAGATGTCAAGATTGTTGACCAATCTACGACTGAACTGGATTCTCCTCATGTTGTGGAAGTACCGGACGCCTCCCCGTCGGAGGTGATTTGAGTTTTCGGAAAAGGTTTCAGATGGAATTGAACACACCGTTCCTCCACCTGACTCGCCAAGTGCTCACGCATCCGAAAACATCTGCGTATACTCCATTCGTCCCTCGTCAAGGATCGGCGAGGGATGAACATCAAGATTGACGGTCACTTCCCGTCGAACTTGATTGACTTCGAAGTGTTCTTCACACCTTTGCACTGACGCAAAACCGTGAAGACCTGCAGAAATGTAGGAGCTTCGAGTCGACATGCCGGCAACGCAACTGGACGCGTTGTCGAACAGATTTGGTCATCGAAGGTCAAGGAGCGGACCGATGACGACGAAGGCAATTGCCACGGCGACGGTTGAAGAAATCGTCGAAAAACCCAAGCGAATCACCAAGTCGACCCCCAAGTCGACGAAGCGAGTCGTCAAGAAGGTCGGGCCGAAGAAGACCACAGTTGGAGAGGCCGTTGTCGAAACGGTTTCCTCAGTGGTTGATTCGAGTCAGGCCTCATCCTCCAACCCCAAGAAGCCGGTCCCGAAGCCTGCGGCAGCGCCGCGGAAGCAACGGTCTGCGATTCGAAGTGGGACCAGTGGTACTCGGACACGGGCAAAGGACACCTGCCTCTCCGAGATTCCGATCAAAGAGATCTGGAGTATGTATCGAGAGGAGCAGACGCAGGACGTCCGCAATTTCCTCATCGAGAAATACCATGATCTTGTCCGCTTTACCGCGGAGCGCATGGCGATGCGACTTCCCTCGGAAGTCGATACCAATGACCTCATGTCAGCGGGCGCCTTTGGTCTGATGGATGCCATCAATGCATTCGATCCAGGCCGAAATGTGAAGTTCGAAACGTACTGCACCCAGCGAATTCGCGGTGCGATCTTCGACGAACTCCGGTCGATGGACTGGGTTCCGAGGCTCGTGCGTTCACGAACCAGCAAGTTCGAAGGAACGCGTAAGCAGATCGAGATGGAGACCGGTCGGGCCGCCTCGGATGACGAGATTTCGGACCGCCTGCAACTCTCTCCCGAGGACTACCGCAAGCTGAAGCGGGATTCCCGCCCAGTCTCGCAGGTCAGTCTGAATCGAAAGTGGTTCGAGACCGACTCGAGCCGGGATGTCCGCGAGATCGACGTGGTCAAGGACACCCGCCAAGAGAATCCGCTTTCTGCGGTCCAGCGACAAGATCTTCAGTCGTTGCTGACCAAGGGGCTCTCGCGAGCCGAGCGGCTGATCGTCATCCTCTACTACTACGAGGAAATGACGATGAAGGAGATCGGCATTACGCTCGATCTGTCGGAGAGCCGCGTCAGTCAGATGCACTCTTCGATCCTCGCCCGACTCAAGGCGCAGATGCAGCACCGCGAACGCGAATTCTGAATCACCAGCGTCGCACCGGATGGTGCCGTTGATTTCAGTTCGCTGACCGAACCAACACCGCCTCGATCATCTGATCGGGGCGGTGTTTTTTTCAGGGCAGCGTCTTTTTGGCGGGGCCTCGAGACGGAGTTCCACCGGTGGCGGCGCCGACGGTCGCGTCTCGCGGTTTTCGACGGGGCGTTCGTCGTGAGCGATCAGTTTGACGCCAACCGTAGGTACTTCGGGTATTCGTTCTTCATGGCCATCGGCGGACTTGCGGTGCTCTTTGTGGCGGCTTCTTGAGACGTTGAGGATGGCGCTGATCGACGCCGCCCATCCGGATCGCAACGACCAGAGAAAATACCCCCCCGACCCGACGATCGGAGGGGTGTTCTTCGTCCGGTTTCAAAATCCGTCATTTCGCGTTGGTGACCGTGGAGTCCAGGTTCGGATCGTCCGCCGCCGTTTGGCGCACGTACAGATTTCGGAACCGGATGCCCGATCCGTGGGCCTGCAGTCCGATCGGTCCGGAAGTGGGTACGCCCGGCAGTTCGCAGGCGACAATCACGTGCTCGTTGTTCAGCCAGACGTCGAGGGTTTCCCCGATGAGTTGAATCTGGAGGCTGTTCCACTCGCCGACCGGGCGATCCGCATTCATCAGAGGGGTCGCTGCGGCGCGGGTCGCAGGGGGCATGCTCCCGTCGGTGCGATATCCGTAGACCTCGCCGCTGCCCGCCGGCCATTCCCAGAGATTCACCTGACTCTTTGAGTTGCCGCGAAGGTAGATTCCGCTGTCCCGCTCCTCGACCAGGATGGTGACCGCATCGCCGTTCTCGTCGAGCCGATAGGAACCGTCGGGCTCGATGATCGGCCGTTGCATCGGCCCCTGCGAATTGCCTTCCCACCGCCACTCGAGCCAGACCTGGAAGTCCTCGTAGGACGCCTTCGTCCAGAGATCGCCTTTGACGCCGTCGAATTCGAGTTCGCCGTCGACGATCTTCCAGTGTTTGGCGGCCACCTCATCGACCTTCCAGCCTTCAAAGTCGACGCCGTTGAATAGGGGCGGGAGATCAGGAATTTTCTGCTGCCGTGTCGGTGGCGAGCATGACTGGAGGAGGCAGAGGGTTGCCGCGGCTCCGATGATCGGTGCAAGGAGTCTGGTCATACCTCGATGGTCCTCAGTTCGTCGGCGAAGAGAATCGCCGCCGTGGTTCGCTCGATGATTTCCTCGCGGGTGACTTCTGGGGCGAGCTCGGTCACCCGGAACCGCCGTTGATCTCGGTCCATCTCCATGACGCAGAGATCCGTGATGACCATGTCGATGCATTCGAGTCCGGTCAACGGGAGGGTGCATTCCGGGATGATCTTGGCCGCACCCTTCTTGTTGTTGTGTTCCATGGTGACGATGACCCGGCGGACGCCCGCAACTAAGTCCATGGCGCCGCCCATGCCCTTGACCATCTTGCCGGGGATCATCCAGTTGGCGATGTCGCCACCTTGGCTGATCTCCATCGCCCCGAGAATGGCGAGGTCGATATGACCGCCGCGGATCATGCCGAAGCTCTCGGCGCTCGAGAAAAACGAATGGCCAGCCACGCCAGTGACCGTTTGTTTACCGGCGTTGATCATGTCCGCATCGACCTCCGCTTCGGTCGGAAACGGTCCCATGCCGAGCAGGCCATTCTCGGACTGGAGCCAGACCGTCATGCCTTCGGGTACGTGGTTGGCCACGAGCGTCGGCATTCCGATGCCCAGATTCACGTAGAAGCCGTCCTGAAGCTCGAGGGCGGCACGTCGGGTGATTCCATTTCGGTCGAGAGGCATGGGCGATCCTGAGTTGGTCGAATGAGGGGGCGTTGGCAGCCCCGGTCGACTGAGGATTCTATCGAGCGGGGGCGATCTCTTCGAAAAATTGGAAGGGAAGGTGAAGCCGTGCCGGATTTTCGGCGAATCAGACGGGGTCCCACCGTTCGGTCTTTCACAGCGGCTAGTTTGTGAGCTTGCTGGGTCAATGTCCGAGACCGACGGAATTCGCGTGAAAGAGTATTCGTGAGCACGCTTGATTCGAGAATTGCCGACTGCTAGCCTTGGCAGACTTCACCACACTTCTGGTTTCTCCGGGGGCTGAAGACAGCGGTGGCTTGCGGATGAAACGAACGATTTTCTTCCACCAGCATCGGTTTAGCTTGTTTTTCTTTTTTTCGTATGCATTCTGATTTCGGAGAAACCTGAGATGAAATCCCTCGCTTTAGCCCTCGTTCTCGGTACTTCCGCGGCCTCATTCGCAGATCTGATTGACCCCAGCATCCCTGCCTGGCGTGGCGAAGAGGGAAGTCAGTACTACCAATGGGATTCCTTCACGGAACCCTTTGCGGCGCCAAATTTCCCGACGTTTCCACCATTTGACTTCTCGTCGCAAGTCTTCAACTTTGTCGGCGGTGCCCAAATCGTCGATGGCTCGATTTTTAGTCCCGGTGGCCTCAATGCCCACGTCTACGGGGAAGGAAGACCGAC
>CAJQQE010000038.1 GCA_905480395.1 uncultured Phycisphaerales bacterium | reverse complement strand
AGTAGATTCGACTCGACCGCGGGACGTCGATGAAGTCATCACCCATGAGGTCTTCCCAGAAGGCTTTGACCTCGGGAACCTTCGTGAAGAAGCGATGACCACCGATGTCGAACCGGTATCCCCGGTGGGTTTCGGTTCGCGCGATTCCCCCGACCCGATCACCGGCCTCGACTACCAACGGGACCCGGCTCGAGTCGAGCCCTTGCAGGTGCAGCGCACCGGTCAGGCCCGCCGGGCCACCGCCGATCACCAGCGTGTCGGCTGTTTCGTTCGCGTGTCGATTTGAAACCACTTTCAATCCCTCTGCGTGCGGCGAGAACCACCAGATTCGTCGACTTCAAAGTAGAACGCACGACTCAAAATAATGTCGCCCGATCGAACTTGATAAACTTAGAACTCAAGGACCGGCCTTCGGCTGGAACGCAGAACCTTGCGGCTCTATAGCCTTAAGCCTTTACGGTTCGATGGTATCGCGACTTCGACGTTCGGCGCATGGAATACATGAAATCAATCGATCTTCCGCGCCGGTCTCAACGGTATCCGAGTGTCGCTCTACGAACGTAGAGTTTGGGACCCTCGGTCCTTTCTGCGAGAGAAATCGCCGTTCCCTTTGATTGAAGAGGGTTTAAAGGGTCCTCGCTCGTCGTTCTCACAATTCGATGCGACCGCCCGATATCACGGCGGACTTCTCGCGACTTCGCGAGCCGACCGACGTCCCTCCGGCTCAAAGCCTTCCAGCCCGCACGCCCCAAAACGTCGCCGATCGCGACGGCGACTGGTCTGATCTCGACGATGGCGGTCGCGCGCTCCGCGTGATCCGCGACGGCGGTCGCCGTTGCGAGATCTACTCCGACGATCGCCATCTCGGCCACAACGGCGTTTCTCACCGGGCGGTCCCACGCGGGAGGGCATTTTGATCGCACCGAAGCGCCCGCATCCATACGCTCGGGCTCGAGGCCGGCGGACTCACCGATTCAGCGATCGCCAACCTTGAACCATCGACGCGGCGCGATGCCCGTACCGACGGCGGTCGTTCGATCCATCTGGTAGAGCTGGCCGCTCATCGTCAGGCCATACATGTACTGGCCACCGTTCCCCAATTCGAGTGAGACGAAGGGGTCTCTGGGTTCGGGTTGTCGCATCGCGAGGGTGATCGACCCAACGGCAGCGACCGCGACGACCAGCATCGCGAGGCGATATCGGCGGTTTGAGGTTTCGAGGCGGCTGACTTCGACTTCTAGGCTTCTCAAGAGAAGGCTCCATTTCTGAACCAAGGAAGAACGTGGGCTCCCGGTATCCACCGAGCCACTCGTTGAAATCGGCCCGAAACGCGACTCAAGGGGAGAAAGTCTTCCAAAATCAAGTCTGTTCAGGTTCGATCAAGGGAGATCGTGACCGAAGGCACGTCGAAAAAAGCCTGGTACGCCAAAGGCGGCCCCTCGAGAGGCTGCCCTGAATCAAAACCAGAAAACAAACGATTGCCAGGAACCAGGGCTATGGGATATGGCACTCAGTGATCAGGACATTTTAAGGCCCCGAACGAGAGCAATCGCGTCTTCATTTCTTCAACACTCCCGATCGCTCCATGGTGGGCGATCGGGACTGTCGTTTTGCGACCAGAAGCTCGGTAGCCTGGAGCCCGTCGGAAGTGACGATGCCCTTCGGACCAGTTCCCCGATCCGGGGGGCCCGGGGGGCAATGACATTTTCGAAGACGTCCTGTAGGGTGGCCATCTTCTCACCGGACGAGCAATCCGCGAAGCCGGTACCGCACCACCTGTGGACCGAACGATGAACCTTTTAAATCTCCTGACCAAAGCCGCCGTCGTTCTTCTGGCGAGCGTCTGCATTCTGAGTATCGTCGCCTGCGGCCCGGTCAAGGGATACCCCGGCGCGACGCGTCCTGCGGCCGATGTGGCGACCCTCCGCGCCAACCCATTTTGGAGTGACATTCTCGTCACGGTCAGGGCAGTGGACGGTCTCAAGGTCAACAGCCAAATTGAGTTGGCGTTACTTCCGGGCGAGCGAACGCTCACCATTGACCTCGGCCCTTGCTCGCTTCAGTCGTTGAGTCAGGCGGGTCGCCAAACTCGCCAAATGCTGGGAATGACGAATGCTCAGTGGCGGACCACAACCACCATGACCGTCTCTGTCGAAGCCGGTGTTGAGTACGCCTTCGGCGGTCGCTGGTCAGAGCCCGAATACACCGTCGAATTCCAACGTGATGACGATCGCTCGGTGCTCGTCACAAAACGCGTGACGGGAACCAAAGGGTCATATTGATCCAAATTCGAAGCGAAGTCTTACTTTGACGGCGCGAGCTCGGACAACACCGCCAGACAGCGATCGATGCGGGAGGACACGGCCGCGTGCCCGAGAATCGCCAACGTATCGTAGATCGGTGGACTGATCGGACCCCCACTCACCGCAATTCGAAGCGGCTGGGCAATCCGACCGAGGTTTCCATCCGCATGTGCTTCCACGAAAGCCGTGATCGCAGTCTCAATCGAAACCGCATCGAAGGAGGGGATGGCTTCAAGAACTGGTCGGATCTGGGCCAGGAGTTCGAGCCCCGTGGGCTCACCCTTGAACATCGCCTTCCGAACCGGCTTGGTAACCGCCCACTCGATCTCATCATCCGCCGAGACTAGAAATCCGTTCACCAAGAACGGTTCATCAAGCGTCTTGCTCCGCTCACGGCTCGCATCACAGAGGATTCGAAACTGCCCCTGGTCGAGCCGTTCGAGAAACTCGGGTCGAAACTCCGCCGCATGGGCGCTGGCGAGATCGTGAAATACGTCGGGTGACATCTCTTGAATGGCATCGAGGTTGAAGGCCAATAGCTTGTCGCGGTCAAACTTTGCCGGCGTCTTCTGAACCCGATCCAGATGAAATCGCTCAGCCAGAAATGTGTTGTCGAATTTCTCTAGGTCATCTCCGGCACTCCATCCGTTTAGGGCGAGGAAGTTACAAAGCACCTCGGGGAGATATCCGGATCGTCGAAAATCGGCGACGTTGATCTCGGGGAGTGAGACGTCGAGGGCCGCCGCGACCCTTTCGAGCGTCTCGAGGTCAAGTTGAACCGACTTGTCGCCGAGCCACGTTGCCCAGACGTCGGCTTCGACCATGGGCGCTCCGAGGGGATCAGCCGGCGGGCCCTCGATGGCTCGCTCCTTGACCGCCGTGCGAAGCACTTTGTCCTTGTCTCGCTTACTCATCTTGGAACCATCGGGATTGAAGATCAGCGACAGATGGCCGTAAACCGGCCGAGGCAGACCGAGCGCATCCTGCAGAATGATGTGCTTGGCGGTGTTGTTAAAATGCTCTTGAGCCCGAAGCACGTGCGACACCCCCATCATCGCATCGTCGATCACCACGGCGAAGTGATACGTCGGATAGCCATCAGCCTTCCGGATGACGAAGTCGTCGACTTCGCCCGCCGGAAGCGTCGCCTCGCCCAGCACTTCATCCACGATGGTGATCGCCGCGTCGGGGGTCCGGAATCGAATCACCGACGGTTCACCGGCGGCGAGTTTGGCCGCGACCTCCTCGGCCGTCAACGCGAGCGCCGCACGGTCGTACCGATAGGCTTCTTTCGCCTGCCGCGCGGCCTTCCGCTTGGCATCAAGTTCCTCGCTCGTATCAAAGGCGTGATACGCCTTCCCCTCCGCGACCAGTCGATCGAGGTGCTCCGCATAGATGGCAAGCCGTTCACTCTGAAAATATGGCCCGTGGTCTCCGCCACCTTGATCACCTCGAACCGGCCCCTCGTCCCAATCGATTCCCAGCCAGTCGAGATCCGTCATAAAACCGAGACTGGACGCCTCCGAGCTCCGCTTCCGATCGGTGTCTTCGATCCTCAAGACGAGCCGGCCCTCGCGGCCCCGAGCAAAGGCCCAACAGTACAACGCGGTCCGAGCCCCTCCAACATGGAGATTTCCGGAAGGACTGGGTGCGAATCGTGTGACGACGGTCATCGTGAAATTCCTGAGCGTGGTGAGATCATGGAGGGAGACATCCGCGAAGCGGAAATTCGGCGCTTCGAGACAGAATACCCGTCCGATTTACATCCTGATTCGACCAGCGGGGCGACAACTCGGACGATTCCCGCCAGAATGCGCCGATGCCGCCATGGATCAATCTCCCAGACGACCGAATCGGCCTCCTCAGTGATACCCACGGCGTGGTCGATCGGACCGAATTCGCCCTCGAGTGCCTTTTGAAGGCCGGCGCCACCACGATCCTCCATCTGGGCGACCTCGGAAGCGAGCAGGTCATCGATCGATTAGCCGGTCTCCCCGTTCGGCTGGTCTTCGGCAACGTCGACGAGGATCGGGCTTTCTCAACCTATGCCAGCCGCCTCGATCTCGTCGTCGATCATCCAACCATGAGGCTCGTGGTCGGGGGACGCCGGATCATCGCCACGCATGGGCACCTTGAATCCGAGATGACCCAAGCCGTCGAGGCGCGACCGGATTTCATCATCCACGGACACACTCATCTGATTCGGGACGAGACGATCGACGGCATTCGCATTCTCAACCCCGGCGCCGTTCATCGAGCGGCGGTCTGGTCGGTCGCCACGCTCGAGCCAGCTACCGGCCGTTTCTCGGTCATCGAACTCCCGCGGTGACGGATCACCAACCCTTCGAATCTCACGAGCGACGTCCGTCGAATTGCTACTTATGTCAGACTTCGTATTGCTGGTTCAGATTGCCTCGACCTGCCTCTTGACCGGTTTGATCTGGACCATCCAAGTTGTTCACTATCCACTCTTCGCCGATGTCGGCCAAGAGACATTCACCGACTATCAGGCAAAGCACGCGCGACGGATCACCGTGGTCGTTGGTCCATTGATGCTCATCGAGGCATCGACAGCGCTCGCGATGGTCACCTTTCATCCCGCCGTCGTCCCCGATTGGATCCCCTGGACCGGCCTCGCCCTGGTGGCGGTCATTTGGTCCTCGACCGCCCTGATTCAAGTCCCCTGCCATGCCCGCCTCACGGCCGGCTTCGACTTGGCCGCCTACCGCCGATTGGTTCGAAGCAATTGGATCAGAACGGCCGCCTGGACCGCTCGAGCCACCGTCCTCCTTTGGGCTGGGTGGCTAGCCTTGCAGCGAGGAACCGTGCAGATCTGATCGGTTAGACCAATTTCTGATGACGTTCCGTCATTATTCAGCACCCAACTCCGCCAACCGCGTTTCGCGAAAGAGCCTTCCCCCATGTCCGCGATCACCACTGCTACACCAACCGTTCCGGTCGACTTTCCTCGGACGCTCGCGGATCTTCGCGCGTCGGGCTGGAAATCGAGGAGCGTGAAGGACGAACTTCGATCGAATCTCATTACGGCGTTAGAGCGAGGCGACGAGCTCTTCCCTGGGGTGATCGGTTTCAACGACACGGTGATCCCGGAAATCGTCCTCGCGATTTTGGCGGGTCACGACCTGCTCTTCCTCGGCGAAAAGGGGCAAGCGAAGAGCCGGCTCATGCGGATGCTCCCCCGCTTTTTAGACGAGTGGCTTCCGTACCTCGACGTACCAGAGTCACCAGTCCATGAGGACCCGGAATCCCCGATCACCGGCCCTGGCCGCCGAGCGGTTGAGAACCAAACGCCCGAGGACGTCCCGATCGCTTGGTGGCATCGCGACGATCGATATGCGGAACGCCTCGCACCGGGAACCAAGTTTGCCGATCTGATCGGCGAGATCGATCCCGCACGGATCGTTGGTGGTGCCAGCCTGGGCGCCGAAGAAGCCATTCACTTTGGATTGGTCCCTCGGATGCACCGCGGGATCTTTGCGATGAACGAGTTGCCCGACTTGGATGAACTGGTGCAGACGGGCCTCTTCAATGTGCTTGAGGAACGGGATGTGCAGATTCGAGGCTTCCCGGTCAGTTTCGATCTCGACGTGACCCTGGTGTTCAGTGCAAACCCTTCGACGTTCAACCGCTCCGGCAAGGTGATTCCGCAGTTGAAGGACCGGATCGGTTCGACGGTGCGGACGCATTACCCGGCGGATCGCGCGAGCGGCATTGCGATCACTCGACAAGAAGCCGGCCTCGAACTCAACGGGGCTCACCCGGTTCGAGTCCCCCCGTTCATGGACGCGATCATCGAGGAGATTTCCTTGTCCGCTCGACGGTCGCCTTATGTCGACCACGAGAGCGGCGTCTCCGCCCGATTCGCGGTCGCCAATTGGCGAGCGATGGTCGCCTCGGCACAGCGACGAGGGATCATGCTCGGCGAGTCAACGTCGGTGCCACGAATCTGCGATCTCGCGCATCTTCATTCCACCGCGGCCGGAAAGCTCGAACTCGATCTGATGGGCAGCCACCAACTCGATGAACGCCGGGTCCTCGATGCCATCGTCGCCGAAGCGGTGTCGACGGTCTTTCGGGAATACGTCGATGACGACGGACTCGACGACATTGCGTCCATCTTCGGCAAGGGCATCCGAATCGAAGTCGGTGACCTGGTGCCGTCCGCGTCGTATGCCGGTCTGCTCGAACGAGTACCAGAGGCATGGACCAAGGCCATGGAAGTGAATCGGGCGGACGACCCCGCCGTTCGAGCATCCTGCGTCGAGTTCGTTCTCGCAGGCCTGCATGCGACCGATCGAATCTCACGAAGCGAACGATTCGGTAAAACCATCTACGAGTCAGAGGCATGAGCGACCCCAACCAGCCGACGCCTCCGCCGACTCCGAAGCTCGGCGGCATTCTGCATACCTACCGCGGCTACGACCCGGTGGCATTTCCGCCACCGAACTCGCCGCCCTCGGGTGGACTGCAAGGACTTGGCGATCAGATGCTCGCTTGGGGCGGTCGCCGACGATTTACGCCCGAGGAACTCGCGGATGCGATTCGACTTCCGCCGGAAGCGTTAGCGGGCCTCGGCCCGTCGATCGACGCCATTCTGGCGAAGCTCGAATCTCGGAAAGCCAAGATCCTCGCGACCTGGAATCCATCACCCACGGCGACGCTGGCGGCCGAGACGGTCACTCAACTGGCAGAACCACTGAGTACGCTGACGGATCTTCCCGATTGGGCATTGGAAAGGCTTCAACGCGAAGTCCGCGAGCGCCAGATCCACGGTCTCGAACGCCTCTGGTATCTCCTCGAAGATGAATCACCGCTCAAACGCAAGATGCCGGCGCTCGTCGAAGCGGTGGTCACGCTTGATCGCGTCGAAGGGCTCCGGGACGGCTGGCCGTTTCACGGCCAACGAGTACCGAATGTTGAAGAGGCGCTCGAGCTGCGAGATGAGCTCGAAGCCATCGACCGACTTCTTGAACAGTTGGAGGAAGCGCTCAAGAACGCCAAGCCCGCGATCGTTGATCTGGACGAACTCCGAGACTTCGTTGAAGAGACCGACCTCTCAGAGTTTGCCGAAGTCCGGCGCCGTGCCGAGGAGCTCCTCAAGCAAGCCGCGGAACAGGAAGGCATGGTGCAGGACGAGGAAGGTTGGTCCCTCGGCCCGAACGCGATGCGGCAATACCAGAAGACGTTGCTCGCCTCTGTTTTCGATTCGATGCAGGGCGGTCGACATGGCCGCCATGAGCCAGTCGACCATGACGATGGCGCTCATGAGCTCCCTTCGACCCGACCGTGGGCGTTTGGCGACCCCTCTTCCGGACTTGATCTCCCGGCATCGATCCTCAACTGCGTCGCTCGGGAAGCCGCCAGCAAAGATGGCAATCCCAGCCGACCACGACTCCGATCCGAGGATCTTGAAGTCCACCGGACCAAGGCAACCACCAAATGCGCGACGGTGGTGATCATGGACATGTCTGGCTCCATGCGCTGGGGTGGACAGTACGTTGCCGTGAAGAAGATGGCCTTGGCCCTCGAAGGGCTTGTTCGTCAGGAATACCCCGGCGACCGCCTGCATTTCATGGAAATGTACAGCGTCGCCCGAGTGGTGGCTCGCCGGGACTTGGTCGAGCTCTTGCCGAAGCCCGTCACAATCCGGGATCCAGTGGTGCGACTGCGGGCTGATATGTCCGACCCGAATATCACCGAGCAAGACCTCCCGCCTCACTTCACCAATATCCAGCACGCGCTTCGACTCTCCAGACGGCTGCTGGCCAACTCAGATACCCCCAACCGTCAGGTGGTACTCATTACCGACGGACTGCCGACCGCCCACTTCGAAGGCGAAGATCTTTTCCTCCTCTATCCGCCCGACCCTCAGACCGAAGAAGCGACCCTCCGAGAAGCGGCCCTTTTGGGAAGAGAAGGCGGCATCCTCAACGTCTTCTTGGTGCCAAGTTGGAGCCAAAGCGAGGAGGATGTGCGGTTCGCTCACCGAATCGCGGAATCGGCCAACGGCCGAGTGATCTTCACCGCCGGCGGCGACGTCGACCGATTCGTGATTTGGGACTATCTGGCCCGCCGACGACGAATCGTCAATGGCTGACTGACCATTCGCCTCCACTCGGGGCCGCCGTTCCAAAAACTGGACTCTCCGGGGATCCACCGAGCCACTCGGCGGTCCGCGGCGTCAAAGAAACTGAAATTCCCGACGAATCTCCGAATCCGGTGAGGATGGGGATTGCCGTGCGCCGGTTGGCGGACGATACTCGTGGTTGAATGATGACAAAACCCGAGAAGGCGTCGGAATTCGGTCGAAAAGCCGATTTCGACCAACTTGGAATCGGTGCGGCGAGTGAAAAGTACGGAATCTCGAAAAAGCGTCCAGAGTCCGTTTCCCCCCTCTCCTCTTTTTTGCTTCGCGACCAGGACTGTTCGCCAACCTTGCTGATCCCGCTCATTGCTCGGTGAGATACCGCCGAATCATCGGAAGTCATCCACGAACCATGTCTGAACGACACTTCGTTCACTCCCTCAGCACCGACCCCTCAGGCAGGAAGCCCGATCGATGACCCGCAAAGGAATGCACATGGCCAGGCCCCGCAATAATATTGAATCACTCATCTTTGAAGAAGGAGCCACCGTGGAGGTGACCGAAACGAACACGCCGGTATCTGACTACTTCGGGCGATTGACCTTCAGTGGTGACGTCATGCTCAAGCGGCTTCCACCGGATGTCGCGATGAGTCTCGCGGGGACGATCATGCAGGGCCAGCCGCTAAACCCAATGGTGGCCAACACTGTTGCCGGCGCGATGAAGGACTGGGCACTGGAGAACGGTGCCACACATTTCTGCCACTGGTTCCATCCGCTCACCGGATCAACCGCCGAAAAACATGACGCATTCCTTTCGGTCAACGGAGACGGCGTCGCCATCGAGAAGTTTTCGGGCAATTCGCTGATCGTCGGCGAGCCCGACGCCAGCTCTTTCCCCTCGGGCGGCATTCGTGACACCTACGAGGCCCGTGGTTACACCGCCTGGGATGCGAACAGCCCTGCCTTCCTGCTCACCACCACCGACGGGGTGACCACCCTCTGCATCCCAACCGCTTTCGCCAGTTACACCGGCGAGGCGCTCGACATGAAGACGCCGCTCATTCGCTCGGTCCAAGCGGTGGCAAAACAGGCGGCACGTATCCTGAAAGTCTTCGGCACCGATGAGGACGTGACGCAAGTCGTCGGCACCCTCGGATGCGAACAGGAGTATTTCCTGATCGATCAGGATCTCTTTCGCGAACGACTCGACCTGGTGATCTGCGGCCGCACCCTGATCGGCGCCACGCCGCCGAAGGGCCACCAGCTCGACGATCACTACTTTGGAGCCATCCCCTCTCGAGTTTTGAGCTATATGACCGAAGTCGAAACTCGGCTTTTCGAGCTCGGCGTCCCCGTCAAGACACGGCATAACGAGGTGGCCCCCGGCCAGTACGAACTGGCCCCGACCTTCGAAAAGACCAACGTCGCCGTCGATCACCAAATGGTCACGATGCACATCCTCAAGGACGTGGCCCGAAAGCATGGATTCGAATGCCTCATCCATGAAAAACCATTCGCCGGCATCAATGGCTCCGGGAAGCACAACAACTGGTCCCTCTCGACCGACACGGGCGTCAACCTGTTCGAACCCAAGGCCGAGACTCACAACAACCTGCAGTTCCTAGTGTTCCTGTGCGCGGTGATCCGAGCCGTCGACAAGAATGCCGAACTTCTCCGGGCATCAATTGCCTCGGCGGGTAACGACCACCGACTCGGCGCCAACGAAGCCCCTCCCGCCATCATGTCAGTGTTCCTCGGCGAGATGCTGACTGACATCATTGATCAACTTGAAGCCGGCAAACCACGGAAGACCGTCAAAGGCGGCACGCTTGATCTCCACGCCGACACGCTTTCGGATGTGCCTCGACACGCTGGCGATCGAAATCGAACTAGCCCCTTCGCGTTCACGGGGAATAAGTTTGAGTTCCGAGCGGTCGGGTCCACCGCCGCCGTCGCTTGGCCCACCACGGTGCTCAATACGATCGTCGCCGAGAGCCTTGACTTCATGGCCGGCAAACTCGAGAAGGAAGTCGGTAAGAAACCGACCCCCGCCAAGCTGGATGCCGCGGCACGCTCCCTGCTCAAAGACGTCATCAAGGAACACCGCCGGGTCTGTTTCGACGGCGATGGATACAGTGCCGAATGGGCAAAGGAAGCCGCCAAGCGTGGACTCCCCAACATCCGCAACGCTGCCGAATCGCTTCCCACCCTCAAGTCCCGACTCGCGACCTCACTCTTCTCGAAGTATGGAGTTCTCTCTGCCCGGGAACTCAAGGCCCGAGGCGAGGTGCTTCTCGAACAGTACTGCACGAACCTCGAAATTGAGGGACGCACCCTTTCCACAATCATTCATACGCAGGTACTTCCGGCGGCGCTGCGGGCTCAAGCGGAGCTCGCCGACGTGGTTGGTGCCACTCAGGTCGCCGGCGTTGAGTGCCCAGACACCGAAGAGGACCTCCGAACGCTGGTCGGACGGATCTCCGAGATGCGGACGGGAATCAATGAAGTCGAAGCGGCGTTGGAGGCTCCTGCGAAGAATCCGGAGACGCATGCCAAGTGGCTACGGACCGAACTCATTCCGGCCATGGATCGCACTCGCGCCGCCTGCGACTGGATCGAATCCAGAATTCCGAACGAGTTATGGCCAATGCCCACCTATGCTCAAATGCTCCTGGTAGGTCGCTGATCGAGATCCACATGAACCCAGAGCCAAAAAATGGCTCCGCACGCCCACCAACTTGATGACCGGAACGCCTTTCTGGTCGTCGGGGACTGGCTCCATCGTCCGGGCGCGGGTATCTTTCGACGTCTCCCTCAAACTGACCACTGACCTGACCAACGAAACCGGACCACGAAGCCCATGGATGACTTCTCTCTCGACGGCGGCGACACTTTCGAACCGAAGGTCGATATCGCTGAAACCGGCCCTTGCAGCCGAAAGCTCACCATCACCATCCCTGCCTCCGTCGTCGATGAACGGCTTGAGACGCAGCTCGGGACATTGGTCTCCGAAGCCGCCCTCCCAGGCTTCCGGAAGGGACGAGTGCCGAGGAAGCTTCTTGAGCGGCGCTTTGGTGCCGACGTCCGCAGCGAAACCCGCGGACAGTTGATTTCGTCTTCCTATGAGAAGGCTTTGACCACCTCCGAACTCCAGGTCATCGGCGACCCCGATTTCGGCGACATGGAGTCAATCAAGGAACTCGAACCGGGGAAGGACTACGTCTTCTCGGTCTCCCTTGAGATCGTTCCGGACTTCGAGTTACCAGAGTTGGAAGACGTCCCGGTCACGAAGCCGATGATGGAAGTCACCGACGAACACGTGGACGGCGAGCTCCTCCGAACTCGATATCGCTTCGGAACTCCCTCACGAATCACCGGCCCATTCGAGCCGCTCGACCGGATGGTCGGCAGCGTCAAGATCCACATCGAAGATTCGGAAGAACCATTCTTCGAGAACGATCGTGCGGTAGCGGTCGTTCCGGCAACTGAAGATGAAGGCAAAGGCCAGTTCCTTGGGCTCCTCGTTGACGATCTGTCAGACCATCTTGCCGGCAAGAACGTGGGTGACGAGATCACCTTTGAGACGACCGGGCCAGAGTCGCACGAACGAGAAGATATTCGAGGTAAGACGCTCAAAGTCTTCTTCCAGGTCGCCGATGCCGAACGCGTCGCGCCGCTCGAACTCAAGGAAATGGTCGAGCAATTCGGACTCGATGACGAGGCCGGACTTCGAGGGCAAATCCAACTCTCACTGGAATCACGTCGCGATTCTGAGCAACGCAACGCCGAGCGGGAACAGGTCTTCGAATGGCTGCTCGAAAACATCAACTTTGAATTGCCCCCCAAGATTTCCGAGGCCCAATCCGCCGGAATGATCGAGCAGCAACGGCTTGAAATGACGCATCGCGGCCTCGATGAAGACACCATCGAACTTCAACTCGCCAAGATCCGAAGCGAAAGCGAAGCCGCATCTCTCAAGCGCCTTCGTTTGATGTTCATCATGTCCAAGTTGAGTAAGCACTTCGAAATCGAGATCAGCGAAGCCGAGGTCAACGCCCGGATCAGCGAGATTGCCGCGTCTCGCAACGCACGCCCGGAAGCGGTGCGAGCTGAACTTGCCAAGAGTGGACAGATTCGTGAGATCACCATGTCCATCCAGCACTCCAAGTCCGCAGACCGCATCGTCGACACCGCCAAGGTGACTGAAATGCCGGCCGACGAGTGGAACAAACTGGTCGATGCCAAGGCCGCCGCGAAGTCGTGACCGTCCTGCTGGCCCAGGACGCCGAGCGGCTCTTTGCCGAGATCCTTCCTTGGATCGGCCTCTTGGCGATTTTCATCCTCCTCGGAGGTGGCGTCGCGATTTGGCTTCGAAAACGAATGGCGGTCAACGGAGATGACTCCTCAGCCGGGTTCATCTTGGCCGATCTCCGCCGCATGCGAGACCAAGGCGAGATCTCGCCCGAGGAATTCGAGAGTGCCAAATCCAAGATGATCGAGGGGATCAAAGCGTCGACGGTCCGTGAATCAGACGATTCGAACGATCGAAAGAGTCTGGAGTCCGGTCGAATCCGATCCCACCGCGACGGCCCCGCCATTCCGCCGCAACGACGGCCATCCGGAGACCGAGCCCAAAGGCGGCCCCCCATCGATCCGAGTACATGAGGCGTGCCCGACGGCAATTCGAAGCACCACGAATGCCTCGGCCACAGACCGAGAAGGTCCTCATCTCGCCAACTGGTGGCCTTCACGCCTCGCGGATCCATGTTTTCCGGTTGAATTCTGCCCGCACGACAGATCGTGATGAATCGAGTGAAGCCTCGGCCATCGGACCCCGATATAATCAAAACACCGCGGTTCCGCGGATTTCGCGCCCTCGTTTCTGGAAATCGCATGCATCGCAGTTTGCCGACGGCCAACCAAGCCGAAAATCCCATGTCTCCAATCGCCTCCCCTCAATCGGGGCCCCGACCCACGCCACCGATTCCGAGGAATGGCGAAGACTCCGACTCGGGCGACTTGAAGACCGGTCCAGCCGGTCCGTCGCATGCGGTCAATCCCGCGCCCACCGGCGGCGGTGGAAGTGGCAGTGGCAGTGGAGGTGGCGGATTCCGAGGACGAAAAATTACCACCTGCTCGTTCTGCGGGAAGACCTCTCGAGAAGTCGGCCCGATGGTCGAAGGACCGGGCGATGTCTACATCTGCACGAACTGCACAGACCTTTGCCAGAACATCTTCCGCCAGGAACGCCGACGAGTCGATAAGGGCCAACCGCTCTTCAGTTCGATTCCGACTCCACGGCACATCCGCGACTTCCTTGACCAGTACGTGATCGGGCAAGAACGAGCCAAGCGATCACTCGCGGTCGCCGTTCACACGCATTATAAACGATTGATGCACGTCGAAAACGAGGAGTCCGAGGTCGAACTCGACAAGTCCAACGTGCTCCTCATTGGACACACTGGAACGGGCAAGACGCTCCTCGCGCGAACCCTCGCTCGAATTCTCAATGTCCCCTTCGCGATCGGCGACGCGACCACGCTCACCGAGGCCGGTTATGTCGGCGAAGACGTTGAGAACCTCCTACTCAAACTACTTCAAGCCGCGGACTACGATCTCGAAACTGCTCAACGGGGCATTATCTACATCGATGAGATCGACAAGATCGGCAAGACGAGCAACAACGTCTCCATCACCCGCGATGTCTCGGGCGAAGGCGTCCAGCAATCGCTGCTGAAGATGCTTGAAGGAACGGTTGCGAATGTTCCGCCGCAGGGCGGACGGAAGCATCCTGAACAGCAGTATATTCAGTTGGACACCACCAACGTCCTCTTCATTTGCGGTGGCTCTTTCGTCGGCCTCGAAGACATCATCCGCAAGCGACTCGGCGGAAGCCGAATCGGCTTCGCGGGTAGTGGGGTTGCCAAGGTCAGCGAGAAGGATCCCGTTCTCTCGAAAGTCGTCCCCGGTGACATCCTCGAATACGGCCTGATCCCCGAACTCGTCGGCCGCCTTCCGATCGTGTGCCCCCTCGAACCGCTCGATCGATCGGCCATGGTCCGGATTCTCACCGAACCGAAGAATGCCATCGTTCGACAGTATGAGCACCTCTTCATGCTTGAGTCCGCCACTCTTGAGTTCTCGCCCGATGCCCTCAATAAAATCGCCGAGCGAGCGATGGAACGGGCAACCGGCGCCCGCGGACTTCGCGCCGTGATGGACGAACTCATGGTTGACCTTCTCTACGATCTTCCGGATCAGGACAATGAAGGCGTCACCTACATTGTCGACGGTGATGCCGTCGACAATGGTCCAACCCTCGACAGCATGGCTCGAAGGAACAAGGAATCGGCGTGAGCGGTTGCGATCCAGCCAGAAGAATCGCGCACGAACGCTTGATCGAACGCCTCCGAAACGCCCCTGGTGGCGATCCGGAGGCGTTCGTCAATCTGGCGTGGTCGGCGTTGGCAACCAGCGGGGTGAGTTGGATCGGGTTCTATCGAGTCTCAGACGACGGTCAGTCGATGGTGCTCGAGCAATGCCGGGATCGTCCCGCCTGCTCACCAATCGGAATGCATGGGGTCTGCGGGCAAGCCATACGCCGAGGCCGAACCAGGGTCATTGCCGACGTGGCGGACCTCGGCGCCGAATACGTGGCCTGCGATCCCCGCGATCGATCGGAAATCGTCATTCCGATCCGAGCCCTTTCACCTTCTGGCACGCGGGTCGATCGTGTCCTTGATCTGGATAGTTTCGAGGTTGGTTCGTTCTCGGACCTTGATGACCACTACCTGAGATTGGCCCTGGAAATCGCTGGTTTCACACCCACTGGCGAATCTCCATCTCCGCCGCCCCCACTCGATGACTCGAGAATTCGCCCCGGTTGATCACCTGCCCCCCCTTGCCGTCCCCTCCGAAGCCGGTATACTTCTCGATCACTCACTTTGGAGCTCGACCGATGCCTCGCCGTTGCCACTTTCTCGGAACCGGAACCCGATCCGGACACAAGAAGACCTATCGCGGGCGTGCCAAGTACCTTGGCGGCGTCGGTATCAAGATCACATCTAAGACCAAGCGAACCTTTAAGCCGAACCTTCAGAAGGTCCGCTGCGTGGTGAATGGTGCCCCTGTCCGCGTTCTTGCGTCGACCAAGGCCATGCGAATGGGCTTGGTAATCAAACCCTCGCGTCGCAAGTACACCTACACCAGAGAACTAAAGGCCGCTTCAGGAGCCTGAGCTCCGAAGGCCCTTTTTCATTGATAAGTTCGCCGAGAACTTGATTCCGGCGCCTTGAGAGCTATTGTTCATCGTTCGACGATGGGAAATCCAGCGGCCAAGCCTCTTCCCCCCAGAACCGCAGGCTGACCGAAATCCTCCTCCCACGTTGAACAGCGTTTCGACACACCGCCCGTTCAGGTCCTCCTTTCACCAGTGGACTGAAGGCCGGCCCGATTCGCTTTTGCACCGCTCCGAAATCCCAACAGACGCGTTCCGCCGTGCGGAAGCTCCGTCGATTCGTGCTGTTTTCTGATTCTCAAGATGGAATCAGAAATTCGCATGTCTGTTTGTCGCATGAGTTCTATGACGCGATGAACCGGCCTCTGTCTGATCGAGCGCGAACGGGGCGGTCTCAGCGTCAAAGGTGTGTGGTTGCTCTTTGTCCCCAGTCTCGAGTCTTCCCTTCCCTCCCCTCCTCCGTTTCGGATTCCTCCTCCCGTGTCCACGCCCTCTGGAACAAATGACCGAGACCGGGTCCTTGAGGCCACCGATATCGTCTCCTTGGTCGCCGAACAGATTCGGCTTGATCCCAAGGGTGACGAGTTTGTCGGTCTTTGTCCGTTCCACGAAGACTCGAAACCTTCGATGTACGTCGTTCCGCGGAAGGGCTTTTATCACTGCTTCGCATGCGGCGCCCACGGGAATGCCATCGATTTCCTGATGAACCTGCATCGAATGGAATTCCTCGAGGCATTGGAGACGCTGGCGGGCCGAGCAGGCATCGAACTGACGCGGATCGGCGGCGCCGAGGGACGCGCTTCGGCCGGTCGCCGAACCCTGCTCCTTCGAGCCAACGCATTGGCCGCGAAATTCTTCGGTCGAATGCTCACCGAGGAGGATGGCGACTCAGGCCGTCTCGGTCGTTCGATCCTTGAGGAACGAGGAATCGACAGCGAGACGGCAGAGAAATTCGGACTGGGAATGGCACCGGATGCTTGGAGCACCCTGGTTGATCGCGTCGAGTCCTTCCGTCGGGATAGCACGATGGTCGATGGTGACGAGGTCCCGGATCTGGAGATCTTCGAGGCCGCTGGACTCGTCCGCCCTTCGAAGCGAGGAACCATGATCGACGCGTTTCGAAATCGCTTGATCTTCGCGATCCGCGACGAGCTCGGCCGACCCATCGCTTTCGGCGCCAGAAAGATCGATCCGGAGGACGAGCCGAAGTACCTGAATAGCCCCGAGAGCGACGTCTTCCACAAGGGCGGAACGATGTACGGGCTTGATCTCGCCGCCAAATCAATCGCAAAGACTCGAACCGCCATCATCTGCGAAGGCTATACCGACGTCATCGCACTGCATATCGCCGGATTCGAGAATGTCGTCGCCACGCTCGGCACCGCCCTCACGCGACATCATGCCGATCGACTCGGGCGATTCTGCGACACCGTCATCCTTCTCTTCGACGGTGATCTGGCGGGCCAACGAGCTGCGGACCGGGCCGTGGAGGTCTTCTTCGCCTCTACCGTGGACGTCAAACTCTGCACATTGCCCGACGGACTCGATCCGGACGAACTCCTCCGAAGAGATGGTGGCCCCGCCCAATTCGAGAAGGCGATTGCCTCTTCCATCGACGCGCCCGTCGCACTCCTCGCAGACTTTCGCAAGGCGCTCGATTCTGCCGGCGGCGTGAGCGCCCGGCAACGAATCGTGGACGATGTGATCAATCGCTTGAACGGCCTCGGCCTCGATGGCGTGGCCGGCGTGCGGCGATCATTTATCATCGATCAGATTGCCGGGATTCTTGGGGTACCGGCCTCGATGCTCGATCATGGACCTCGTCGATTCACCCCAAGAGCCGCCGAAACCGAGGATCACGAAGACACCAGAGAACTCGCCGTGATGATTCGAGCCGCAGGAGGACGACGTCGGGCCGAAGAATCGGTCGTTCGACTCGCCCTTGCGGATACCGCATTGCTCTCTCGCACCATTTCCATGCAAACCGGTGATGCAACGGCGCTCCAACAGTTCGAACACACTCGATTCGAAGATCCTCCTTGTCGCGAAGCCTGGCGGATCATGGAAGCGACCGCTTCTGCCGGATCGATTCCGGAAGGACCCGACCTCATCGCCGCAATCGAAGACGAAGGCATCGGATGCATCGTGTCCGCCCTTTTCGTCGAAGGCCTCCGAGAAGTCTCCGTACCAGAAGTCGATACCGCAGAATTGTTTCAACAAGCGGCAGACACGCTTCAAGCCGCGATCGAGCGCGATGGTCGCCTCGCAGATCGATCGGACCTAGCGTCACGCCCGGTCGCATCCGCGGCAGAAGCGCTTGCCGCCATCAACAAGATTAGGGCGTCCGGATCGGATCCGGCCGCCATTGGTCGTCGACGCGTGGGTCGCGTCGGCGGCATGTTCACCGATGGATCTTATAGGGGTGATCCATCAATGCCGACGTCATTCGACGCCGGCTCACCCGAGTGAGTGAGTGCCCACCTCCAGCCTCTCTCCAGGAGATCAATGTGCTTCCTTTGCTAATTAGTCCATATCCCGCTCTCATCCAACTCGTCGACGCCGGACGCAAACGCGGCTGGATCTGCTACGAGGAAGTCAACACCTGTCTTCCGGACTGCTACGTCGATCCAGACGCCATCGATGCCTTCACCACGCTGGCACGGCTCGAAGGAATCGAGCTGATCGACGAACTCGAACGCCGTCGGCGCGGCCTCGACCAGATCGATGCGGCATTGCAGACCGATCTGAAGTTCCAACGTGACAACGCGCGAAAGCCAACTCGAACCCCGAAAGTCCAGATGATGGACGAAGACGGGGAAGCCGCGCCGAATCCCGTCCACATCGATGACGGTGAAGAACTCGGAGAGACCGCTGCTCCGGCGGCGAAGACCGAGGGCGAGCCGGAGATCCTCAATGACGCGGAGACTCAAGCGGCGGTGGAACAAGCCATCGCCGAGCAAGGCTCCAAGCGGATCGACGATCCGATCCGGATGTACCTGACTCAGATGGGCACCATCCCGCTCTTGACCCGCGAACAAGAGATCCGCCTGGCGAAGAAGATCGAAACGACCCGAATGTTCTTCCGGCGTCTGACGCTGGAGAGCGACTATGCCGCGAGGCAAGCGATCGAGACGCTTCAGCAGGTTCACGATGGGCAACTCCCGTTTGATCGAACCATGCGAATCTCCACTGCGGAAGAAAACGCCAAGGAGAAGGTTGCCACTCGGATCCCTTATAACTCCGCGACGGTTCGACGTCTGATCGATCTCAACGAAGCCGGATGGGAGGAGATCGATCAAGATTCATGCACCCCTGCCAGACAAGCCGCACTCCGCGCGGAGATGGAGGATCGCCGTCGCCGGATTGCGACGCTTCTTGAAGAGTGCTGCCTCCGAACCGGTAGGATCCAACCGCTCATGCGAAAACTGCAGGCGGTGAATAAGAAGCTCAAGGATCTCGCCAAGAGAATCGAGAAAGCCGAGAAGTACCCTGACCGCTACGACCCCGAAGACGTCTTTGTCATGCGGGAAGAGCGAGCGGGCCTGCGTGGTCTCGTACTTGAGGAGCCCAATGAGCTGTCGACTCGCGTCCGCGAGATCGAAAAGGTCTTCGAAGAGTACGAGCAAGCCAAACGCGATCTCTCCGGCGGCAACTTGCGTCTGGTGGTTTCGATTGCGAAGAAGTACCGAAATCGTGGTTTGCCGTTCCTCGACATCATTCAGGAAGGCAACACCGGACTCATGCGGGCGGTCGATAAGTACGAGTACAAGCGTGGCTACAAGTTCTCCACCTATGCCACGTGGTGGATCCGCCAGGCAATCACCCGCGCCATCGCCGATCACGCTCGAACGATCCGTGTTCCGGTCCACATGATCGAGACGATGTCCAAACTGCGGAACATCCAGAAAGTCCTTCTTCAGGAACTCGGTCGCGAGCCCACCGTCGAAGAGATCGCCATGAAGGCGAAGATGCCGATCGAAGAGACCCGCCGGGTCATGAAGATCTCGCGGCATCCCATCAGTCTCGATCGACCGGTCGGCGAGAGCGAAGATTCCCACTTCGGTGACTTCATCGAAGACGAACGGCAGGAATCGCCGGCGGACTCCGCGACCAGCGAAATGCTTCGCCAGCGGATCAACGACGTCCTCCGAACGCTCACCTACCGCGAACGTGAGATTCTCAAACTCCGTTACGGCATCGGCGACGGTTACACCTACACCCTCGAAGAGGTCGGCCGTATCTTCAAGGTTACCCGAGAGCGGGTCCGTCAAGTCGAGAGTAAGGCGATCCGGAAACTGCAGCATCCGATTCGTCGCCAGCGGCTCTCGAACTTCCTCAACGGCGAGGAATGAGCCGATCCCACCAGCATCCGGTGCCCAACCGGTAGTCCACCAATACTCCGAGGCCGCAAGCATCCGCTTGCGGCCTCGGGTCGTTCACGCGCCGTGGAACGTCACCTCGATGCGAGGTCGATGGCCGAAACGGTGACTAATTCAAGGTACTCCTCAAGCCCCCAACGACCGCCTTCACGACCAAACCCCGAATGTTTCACGCCACCGAAGGGAACGCCCGCGACGGCGGGCCCCGGATCATTCACGCCAATGATGCCCGTCCGCAACTCATCCCCAAGCCGTCGAATGCGTTCTTCATCATTGGTCACGACGTACGACGCGAGCCCGAAATCTGAGTCGTTCGCCAGGGCCAACGCCTCCGCCTGGTCATCGAAGATCCGCACCGGACAAACCGGCCCAAAGGTCTCTTCCCTCCAGCAACGCATGTGAGAAGTGCAGCCAGTCAGCACCGTGGGTTCGAAGAAACGGTCTTGGAAGCCTTCCACTCGGCGACGTCGGCCACCGGTGACCACCGTCGCCCCTTTCTCGACCGCGTCCGCCACATGCGCCTCGACCTTCTCGATCGCCGCGTCGTCGATCATCGGCCCCAGCACCACCTCCGGATCATGCCCATGGCCGGACGTCAGCGCTGCGGAACGGTTGGCGAGCTTCGAGACAAAGTCATCATGCAGGCTTCGATGGATCAGAAATCGATTCGGGCAAATGCAGGTCTGTCCTCCATTGCGGAATTTCGCCGCCATCGCGATCTCCACCGCTCGATCCACCGCGGCATCCTCAAAGACAATCATCGGGGCATGACCACCGAGTTCCAACGAGAGACGCGGCAGATTGGTTGCAGCCCCTCGCATCAGAATTCGCCCCACTTCCGTACTCCCGGTGAATGAAAATTTTCGAACTCTCGAATCTTCAAGCCACGCAGCCCCGATCGCCGCAGGATCGCCAGTGACCAAGTTGACGACACCAGCCGGCACGCCAGAGGCCACGGCCCTCTCCAACAGGGCGATCGCAGAGAGCGGGGTCTGCTCCGCCGGCTTGAGTACCTGCGTACAGCCCACCGCCATCGCCGGCGCCATCTTCTTCGCCAACATCGCGATCGGAAAATTCCATGGCGTGATGGCCGCGGCCACCCCGATCGGACGACGATGAACTCGGATCTTCTTGCCCGGAACCGAGGGTGTTTCATCACGAATCAATGCACTTGCCTGCGCCGAAACCTCGAAGAAACTCCGGGCGTAGTCGATTTCTGCGCGGGCTTCGGCGAGCGGCTTCCCCTGCTCATCGGTCAGCAGTCGAGCGAGATCCTCACGATCTTCGGCAAGTCGCGCCGACAACGCCTGGAGCATCTGGGCCCGTTCGATCGCCGGTCTCCCGGCCCACGCGGAAGACGCATTCCAGGCCGCGTCGACCGCTCGACGCGCCTCTGCCGCCCCAGCATCCGGCACTCGGCCCACCACCCGCCCCGTGGCTGGATTGTGGACCTCGAAGGTCGCGCCAGAATCGGATCCGACCCATTGCCCGTTGATCAGATTGTTTTCTGTCATCTTGACCTCCTTTTCAAGCGTCGAGAATCCTGTTCCCGGAAGAGTAACGACCTCCTTCCCGGTACACTCACGGTACTTTCCGAAACCCTCAGGAGGCCTGTCATGGCCAAGGCCGTCGCCGATCCGGCAGAACTTCGTCGATTCGCGCAGGAACTCAAGAGATTCAACGCCGAACTCCAGTCGAACATGCAATCTGTTCAGGCCCGAATGGGAACGCTCTCCCAAAGTTGGCGGGACCAAGAACAGGCCAAGTTTGAAGAGGAGTTCGATGCCACCATCAAGACCCTTCACCGTTTCATCAAGGCTTCGGACGTCCACATCCCGTTCCTGCTCCGGAAAGCCCAACGGATTGAAGAGTATCTCCAGCAGCGATGAGCAGCTTCATGCCTCACCTCAATCATCGCCGCGCCGTTGAATCCCATCGGTTTCTCGACGAACTCATGAACATTGACATGCGAAGACCACTCCAGATATGAGTAGCGAAGGCGCCGACGTCAGATCCATCGACGCGATCGATCGCTTTCGCGTGTCGGTTGTGGAATTCATCGATGCTGGAAGGGTCTCGATCTCGGAGGCCGACAGTGATCTTGATCGCAACATCATTTGGCTAGAACGAGAGCAAGCGCCACATTGGATACGCCAGATTCGCAAGCGCCAAGAATTGGTGACTCGAGCCAAGAGCGACCTCTATCGCAAACAGATGCAATCGGGCGCGAGTGATGGCCGAGCGAGCGTCGTCGATGAGAAAGTTGCACTCCAACGCGCCCTCCGAAGGCTGGAGGAGGCGCAATCAAAGCTCAAGGCGACTCGAAAGTGGATGCGTCGACTCGACCAACAACGCATCACTTTTAAAGCTGCCATGTCTGGATTCAGTGTCGCCGTCGACCATGATCTGCCCCACGCGGTCGGCCTGCTCAAGAAGATTACGGAGAATCTGGAGTCATACTTGAACCTCGCTCCGCCCGATCTTCATCGACTGATCGCGCCGGACGAGCCGACCGATGAGCACCCGTCGATGCGACGTACCGGCGAAACAACCCCGACCGATATGGTCGAAAAAGAACCCCCGACCGAGGAACCCACGTGAGCGTCACTTCCGCCCGAATGCGTATGCAGAGCGAGTTTAAGGATCTGGCCGTCGCCTGGCGTCGCGTCAGCGAATCCTGGCACGACCCGGTGAGCCGGGCCTTCCATGAGCGTCGTATCCAGCCACTTGAGCGGCGAATTCGTTCGGCCGCCTCTGCGATGGAACAACTCGAAGGTGAGTTAGCCCAAGCCCGCCGCGACTGTGGAGATGATTGACTGATGTCCCATCCTGTTTCTTCTCTCGATACCGAGCCCTCGGCACCGCCGGATCTTCTCCGGACCATGGGGGCCACGCGACGACGACTCGACACCCTCACCCGGGACACTGCCCGCGAAAGCACGGCGGCGACCCGTGACGGAGACGCCGCCGAGGCGGCGGAGCGTCGAGAACACGAAGAAAATACCGCGGCCATTGAACAGGCCCGCGAGACCGAAATCGAGACCGCGCTCCGGCAACGCACCACCGGTACGGCCGAGGCCACACGAACATTTTCCGAACGATTTTGTGAGATCGACGAAGAAGCAAAATCGATGTCGCTTCGAATTCGAAGGAAGGCCAAGGAGAACGACACCAAGGCAAAGGAAGGCCTTGAAGAATCGATCTGGCTCGCCGAAACGGTCTTTGAAGCCAACGAGAATCGACCACGCGAGGTGTTTCAGGCACGGTGCAAAGAAATTGAGGAGGACGTCGCTCGCCTCGACGACCTCGACTCGCGGATGATCCGGGAGACCCGGCGATACAAACAACCAATTCCGCGACCGACCGAGCCCTCCGGAGAAGACCTCTCGGGTATCGATCGGAATCCTGAAGTCACGCTTCGGCTTGAACTTGGCGCCGCCACCACCGCAGCCGAGTCATTTCGCCGATTGCCAATTCCCCGGCTCTTCCGAGGCCCCATCATGGTACTTCCGGCCATGGCCTTCGTCGGCGCGGGCGTGGGCATCGCGGCGCTGACTGGTCCGCTCGAACAGGGCCCACTGGTCACCGGTGGCGCCTTCGGATTCGCCGCGTTCCTCCCCGCGCTCATCGTGCTCTTCTTTTTCGCACGTCGTCAGGTGGTTCGCGCCTGGAAACCATATTCCCGCTCCGCGAGTTTGATTCGGCGCGCTGCTGAACTCGCCATCGAGTCAGCTCGCGAAGCACAAAAAACGATGGAGGCGCAACTCGTCACCACTCGAGATCGCGAGATTGCAGCCGCAAACGCAGAGTACAAGCCGCTCATTGCTCAGAATATTGAGAAAGCCCGCGAGCGAGTTGCGGAACTGGAACGCCGGATTCCGATTCATAAGACCGAAGCCGAATCAACTCGCGACGAGACCATCGCGACGCTCAACGCCGACGCCGCCACGGCCCAAGCGAACGCCATCGCCGGTCATGCCGCCGCGATTGAGGCCGAGTCAGATCGACACCAGCAGCAAGTCGCCGAGAATCTTCGGACGCGAGACGCCCGATGGACGGCATTAGAGAAGCGGTGGTTCGATGGTCTCGAGACGAACATCTGCTCACTCCAGGCTATCCGCGATGATCTCTCCGGCCGTTTCATGGAGTTCACCGATCCCGCCTGGAAGGCGTGGCAGTCACCCACGATCGCACCCCCTGCGATCACGTTGGGTCAGCTTCGTTTCGATCGGACTGCGGTCGACGGAGGTGTTCCGACTGACCCGCGTTTAATCACTGACCAACCAGCAAACTTCGAGCTCCCTGCGATGATCGCGCTACCGACGAGATCCAGCTTGCAGATCGACGTCGACCCCGATTCTCGTGACGCCGGCATGGACCTCCTTCGCGCGACGATGCTGCGAATCCTCACCACGATCCCCCCGGGCAAGGCTCGCTTCACGATCATGGACCCAATCGGGCTTGGCCAGAATTTCGCCGGCTTCATGCATCTTGAAGACGAAATGCCCGGCCTGGTCGGCGAACGGATCTGGACCGAACCACGCCAGATCGAACAGAAGCTCACCGACATCACCGAGCACATGGAAACGGTGATTCAAAAGTACCTTCGCAACGAATTCGCGTCGATTGATGCGTATAACGTCGCGGCGGGCGAGATCGCCGAACCCTACCGATTCCTGGTCATCGCCGACTTCCCATCGAACTTCACCGAAGAAGCGGCTCGCCGCCTCGCGAGCATTCTCCAGAGTGGCCCTCGTTGCGGCGTCTTCACCTTGCTGCTCCGGGATCGTCGAGGCGAGATGCCCGAGAAGTTTGACGTGGCCGATCTCGACCGTTCCATGGTCACGGTGCGATCGACTTCGGACGGCATGATCTTCGATGCCGAAGAGATGGCGGATCTCCTATTCACGCCGGCGCCCGGCCCGCCGGACGACCTCTTGATCGAGATGGCCCGACGGGTCGGACACGCCGCCCTCGAAGCGGGAAAAGTCGAAGTCCCGTTCGAGACGATCGCTCCCAAGCCTGAGGAATTCTGGACCGGCTCGACGGAGAAAAAAGTCTCGGTCGCCCTCGGTCGAGCTGGCGCGACCAGGCTTCAGCACATCGACCTCGGGGTCGGAACCGCCCAACATGCCCTCGTGGCCGGCAAGACTGGCTCGGGCAAGTCGACGCTGCTGCATGCCTTCATCACCAATCTCGCCTGCTGGTACTCGCCCGATGAGGTTGAGTTCTATCTCGTTGACTTCAAGAAGGGTGTTGAGTTCAAGACCTATGCCACCCACAAGCTTCCCCATGCCCGAGCGGTTGCTGTGGAAAGTGATCGTGAGTTCGGACTCTCGGTGCTGCAGGGCCTCGACGAAGAACTCAAGAGCCGCGGCGAGTCCTATCGCGCCGAAGGTGTCCAGGATCTCGCAGGGTGGCGTCAGAAGCGGCCTGATGTCCCCATGCCCCGCGTCCTACTGGTGATTGATGAATTCCAAGAGTTGTTTGTCGACGACGATCGAGTGAGCCAAGAGGCGGGACTGTTGCTCGACCGCCTGGTTCGCCAAGGCCGAGCATTCGGCATGCACGTTCTGCTTGGCTCGCAAACCCTGGGCGGTGCGTTCTCATTGCATCGCTCTACGATGGGGCAGATGGGAGTTCGAATCGCGCTGCAATGCAATGAGCAAGATTCGATGATGATCCTCTCTGATGACAACGTCGCCGCAAGGTTGCTCGCCCGCCCCGGCGAAGCAATCTACAACGACCAAGGCGGGCTGGTCGACGGGAATAGCCCCTTCCAAGTCTGTTGGCTTCCAGACTCGGTTCGTGAGGGATATCTCGAACGAATCGCCGAACTGGCCGCAAAGCGTTCGGATGCTGGAAAGCGTTCATGCATCGTGTTCGAAGGGAATGCACCAGCATCCCTGGCTTCCAACGTCCCACTTCGACGCACCATTGAATCAACGCCCGATGCTCGACCCGCCGCCTTCGAGTTCTGGCTTGGAGACGCGGTCGCGATCAAGGACCCGACCGCAGGCGTACTCCGCCGACAAGCCGGTTCGAATCTGGCCTTGATCGGCCAGCAAGACGAACCGGCCATGGCCATCTCCGCCGCCGCGTTACTTGCCGGTTGCGCTGCCCACCGCTGCGATGATTTCTCCGCCGTGGTCCTTGATGGATGCACTGCGGACGACCCGAACGCCGGCTATCTGGAAATGGTCGCCCACGCAATGCCGCATGACATCGAGCTGCCAAGTTTCCGCGAGAGCAGTGATGCCATACTCACCTTGGGCGGCGAACTCGCACGTCGCATTGAGTCCGGCACCACCGATGGGCCTCCGATCCTCCTACTTGTCCACGGCCTGCAGAGATTTCGATCATTGCGTCGAGCCGAAGACGACTTTGGCTTCTCGATGGATGAAGACGCGCCGCCCACGCCCGACAAGGTATTCGCATCGCTCTTAAAAGATGGTCCAGAACACGGCATCTTCGTGTACGTCTGGGCGGATACCGTCGCGACCCTTGAACGATGCGTCGATCGTCAATCAATGCGAGGGTTTGATCAGCGTGCCATGTTCCAGGTGGGTTCTGCCGACTCCAGCACCTTGATCGACTCCCCCGCCGCCAGCATGCTCGGTAACAATCGCGGCCTCCTGTTCAGCGAGGAAAAAGGAACCACCGAGAAGTTTCGACCTTGGGGCCTCCCCAGCGAGGCCTTTGTGGCGGCCGCGGGACGAGCGTTGGCGGCCCGAAAGGACTGATCAGTCAATCGCTCATCCGAGGCCGCACTCAACTCGTCATCGCAGCCCAGGCGGCCTTCAAGATGCTTGGTGAGACTCTATTGGCGGAACGAAGTTCCTGTGCGAAGAGCGACACGCGGTAATCTTCGACTAACCACCCGAAGTCTTCGAGTCGGGGATCGATGCGGCCGATCTGCTCCAACTGTCGCCGGCGCCCTTTCCAGAGCCTGATCCATCCTTCGAGTTCTTCACGACGCTGTCGATCACGAAGAAGCCCACTGCCGCGGAGTCGGTCAAGCCGACGGCGTCCCGTTTCGATGTATCGGGGAATATCCGCGAGCCGGGCGAGGGGAATCCGACCTAAGAATCCCGGATGGACGAGTCGGTCAAGGTGTCGCCGTTCGTCGTCCCGAATCGATCTCCAATCCACCGGAGTCGGCCGATCAAGCATCTCTAACATCGCGTGTCGCGCGACCAGAATCGGCTCGGCGAGATCGCAAGCCCGCTGTAATCCCGGCCAGAGATCACGCCGCACCGCGTCATCAAGCACCAGAAACGCCGACCGATCCCGCACCAATTTCGCGGCGTCAGCGCCGACCCCTTGCTCCACGGCGATCGCCACCGCGAGATCCCCGAGGTCACGTGCGAAGCCTTCCCTAGAACCAATCGGGGCGTGTAAAAGCGAAAGCTGCTCCAGCTCCGTCAAGTGTTCGAGATGGTGACGCAGCGCGTCGCGGACTTGCAGTGAGAGAAGCCGCCGCACCCCCGCCGCATGGATTAATCCTGCGGTCACGGCGTCATCGGTCACCCTGACCCGGGTGGTTGTTCCCTCATCACTGACCGCGGGGAATGCGGTCAATTGATGATCACCTCGCCGGACCAGCACCGAATCCGGCAACGGTCCAAAGTCCCAGTCGTCCCGATCACTGATCGCGGCGAACCTCGCGGCTTCGTCGCGCCCGTTTTTCAGGGACGCCACAGAGGCCATCGACGCTTCGAAGGCATCGCGAGCATGATCACGATGCGCCGCGACCAACCCTGCGAAGTCCCGCGTTATCGCAAGCTTCCGACCTTGGTCATCGACGAGTTCGAATCGCATGAAGTGATGAACCTCAAGCATGTCGAGGCGATAGTCCTGCGGACGGATCGGCGTACCGCCAATGGCTTCGAGATACCCCGAAAGTGCGTCGAACAATGATTGTTCTCCGAATCGGAGATGTTCCGCCGCCCCCATCGCGGTCTCCCGAATCGGCATGAATCGGGTCCGCATTCGGCGGGGTAGGCTGCGGATCAGCGCCTCGATCTTGTCGACTAAGAGCCCGGGGACCAGCCATTCGAATCGGCCGGCATCGAGTCGGCCGAGGAGTTCCAGCGGAATTGTCGCGGTCACTCCATCATCTTCAACGCCGGGTTCGTGTCGATACCGAAGGGCCAGGTCAAGGCCTCCGATCGTATGCCGATCGGGATAGGCGTCGGCATTCGGCCGTTCATGCCCGACCGCCATGAGATCCGATGCCTGCATTTGGAGAATGCGAGGGTCGCGCCGCTCCGCCTTCCGTCGCCACGCCCCCAGCGCTGCCGCGTTGTGAATCTCCAGCGGGAGTCTGGAATCGTAGAAGGCGAACTGCTCCGCGTCATCGGCGAGGATGCTCTGCTCGCGACCGCGATCACCCAGCCGTTGTAGTTTCTCTCGGAGTTCCCGGTTCTTCCTCAGAAATGCCGCATCGCCGGGAAGCCGCTCCCCAACCAAGGCTTGTTGAATAAAAATTTCCCGGGCCCCTTCGCCGTCGATGGGCGCAAAGGGAACCTCTCGTTTCTCGACCAGGTCGAGATCTCCAAAGACAACCCGCTCGTACGCCGCGACAAACCCGGTCTCCGGAACAAAATGCGGTTCGTAGTGGCTCTTTCGCACCAGATGCGGTGCGACTCGTTCGACCCAATCGCCCCGAATTCTCGCCACGGTTCGGGCCCAACGCCGAGAAGTCTCGACAATCTCCGCCGCCATGATCCACGGCGCTTCTTGACGCCGAAGAACACTCCCCGGAAACACCGCGAAGGTGGTACCGGTGATGCCTCGATATTCACCCGTCTCCGTTCGGTGGCCGATGTTCGAGACGAAACCCGCGAGAATCGAACGATGGATGGCGCCGCTCGGTGGATCATCGCGAACTTCCGGCAGTGCAAACCGCTTTGATCGCTTCCGGCTGCCCTCGTTTTCAGTCAGGATTTCCCCGGCGATACCTTCGAGCTGGCCATGCACATCCTGCCACTCCCGCATCCGGACGAACGAAAGGTGATTTCTTCGACACCAGCTCCGGAGCGCGGAACTCCCCTTCTCCGACTTGGCCTTCCGCCAGGCCCGCCACAATCGGAGGAAGGAAAGGAAGTCGCTTCCGGGATCTCGAAATGCCGCATGTGCGAGATCTGCGGCACCCCGGCCCGCCACCGTTCTCTCTCGCGGATCCTGTACCGATAGCGCCGCGACGATCGCCAAGACTTCGGGAAGGCAGGCTTCCTGAACGGACGCCAGTACCACCCGGCCGAGCCTTGGATCGATGGGTATCGCGGCCAGAGTCCGGCCGATATCGGTGAGGTCGCCGTCTCGCTTTACGGCGCCGATCTCCCGAAGCGTCTCGTAGCCATCCCGAACCAACTTTGCCGACGGCCGTTCGAGAAATGGGAATGAGTCCGGTGTGCCAAGCCCGAGCGACGCCATCTGGAGGATCACACTCGCGAGATTCGATCGGAGAATCTCTGGCGAGGTGTACTCGGGACGCTCGGCGAACTCCTTCGCGTCGCAGAGTCGAATACAAAGGCCGGGGGCGATCCGGCCGCACCGCCCGCTCCGCTGATTCGCCGATGACCGAGCGATCGGTTCCACCGGAAGTCGCTGCATGCGGCTTCGCGGCGAGTAGCGAGCGATCCTGGCCGTCCCGACGTCGATGACCCCACGGATCCTTGGCACGGTGAGCGAGGTCTCCGCCACATTGGTGGCCAGCACGATCCGTCGGCGCTCTCCAGGCTGGAATACCTGATCCTGCGCTTGGTGCGAGAGTCGAGCGTAAAGCGGCAGGATCTCGGTGTCGGCGAGCGCTGCTTGCTGGAGCGCCGAGGTGATCTCGTGAATCTCTCGTTCGCCGGGAAGGAAAACAAGGATGTCCGGTCGTCCCGAGGGTTCGTCCTTGGCAAGCCCCGCCGCATCGATCTCCTCGACCGCCGCGACCACGGCGGCCATCGTGACTTCATCGACATCGTCAGCGGCCGCCTCAACCGGTCGATATCGAATCTCGACCGGATGCATGCGACCGTCCACTCGAATGATTGGTGCCCCATCGAAGTGTCGACTAAAACGTTCCGGATCGATGGTGGCGCTGGTGATCACCACTTTGAGATCCGGGCGCCGCGGAAGTAGACGTTTGAGATAACCGAGCAGGAAGTCGATATTGAGAGTCCGCTCGTGCGCCTCGTCGATGATGATCGTGTCATAGGCCAGAAGTTCCCGATCCCGCTGGGTCTCCGCGAGCAGAAGCCCGTCGGTCATCAACTTGACGCGGGTGTCCTTGGCCGTTCGATCATTAAAACGGACCGAGTAACCCACTCCTTTCCCAAGCGGGGTTCCGAGTTCTTCTGCGATTCGCGCTGCGACGCTCCGGGCGGCCACCCGCCGCGGTTGGGTGTGGCCGATGACTCCATCGAGGCCGCGGCCGAGTTCGAGACAAATCTTCGGAAGTTGGGTGGTCTTCCCCGAGCCGGTCTCACCGCAGACCACAACCACTTGATGGTCGCGGATCGCCGTCGCAATCTCCGCCCGAGCGATCGAGATGGGAAGTTCAACCGGATACGAAATCTCCAGCCTTCGACTCTTCCGCGACGCTTGAAGATCCAGCATCTGTTCCGCATCGCGTCGGACCGCCGAAATCGGTCCTGAAATCCGTCGTCCTTGTTCAGCTGATCTCCGGATCCCGGCCAATCGGCGCCGGATCGCCTTGGCCTGCATCTTGGGGAGGCCCTCAGCCAGAAGCGTCATAGATTCCAGCGCTTCCTTGGCCTCACCCTCGATCCGAGAGGCATTCCCATGGCCTTCTCGGCCAGACCGACCATCGTTGCCACCACGACTCTGGCGACGTCCGCGTCGCCGCGGTTTCCGAGTTGACGCCGGGCCGCTTGGGGTCGCGGCAGGCTCGTCATCCCCTCGCGGGGGTGGTTCGTTTTCGGGGGGAGGTGTTGACATGATCGCAGCGAATCTCAGCCCGCATTCTAGCCGTCAACCGCATGACGACGGCCGTTATTCTGATCACGAAGACGTTGCATTTCACCGCCAAAAAAGGCCTCGAGTATTCACTGCCATAGCCCAAAATTCACCTGGCCAGCCCGGTATCAAATCGCCTTCTGAATCCGAGCGACCGAGACCTTGCCGTTGGTGTTGACTTTCGAATCAGCCTTTCGGTGGCCACCCGCATCCCTGACTTTGGTCGCTCAGATCGGAGCCGAGAAGGATTTCAGAAAAAAAGAACGCCGCACCCAATGATGGATGCGGCGTTCTGTTTTGCTGTTGGTTGCTGCTGGTTGCTGCTGGTCGCTCGCGTCAAGTGCTCACTGGCACGGGCCCCAGGCGGCGAGGATCAGGCCGAGGTCCGAGCCGTTGACCAATCCGTCTCCGTTCAGGTCCGCGATGCAATCCGGATTGCCGGTGCCCTTTCCGCACGCTCCCGAATAGGCGAGGTAGACCCCGAGGTCGGCGCCATTGACTTCGCCATCGGTGAAGAGGTCTTCTAGGCACTCGCACGAATCAAGGATGTCGTTGCCGTTGAGATCCAGGCCCGAGTCGCCGGCGATTTCGGTCGTATCGTCGAGGCCGTTCCCGTCGCAGTCGAAGAAGCAGGCATCGGGAATCCCGTTGCCGTCGACGTCTTCGGCGTCGCCCGCGGCGATGTCGCACGCATCGGGCACCGTGTTGCCGTCGCAGTCCTCCACGTCCCCCGCGGCGATTGCCACCACGTCGGCGCGGCCGTCGGCATCGCAATCGGCGCCCAAGTCTAGGACCAGCACCGCGCCCAGCGGATCGCTCGTCCCACCCCAGAGCGGCGCCCCGGCGACCACGCGGTTCGCGGCGGTGGCGACCGACGTGCCGACCAGGCTCAGGTCTTCGGCGGCAGACGGCCGAAGCACCGCCTCTTCCGTCCAGTTCCCATCCAGTCGGCGCCAGGTCATCACGCCGCCGACGTCGGCTCCTGATTCGTCGTCGACCGGCATGCCGGCGACCAGACGGTCGCCGTCGATCGCGACCGACACCCCGAGTTCTCGTCCCGACGAACCGGCCGGCGCCCCCAGCACCGCCGAAGCGATCCATCCCGCCTTAAAATCAAGTTCGAAGAGATGAACGGCGCCGTCGTCGATGGCGAAACGGTCGTCACGATCCGCGGTCACCACCGCGAGGTCATCCTGAAGGGCGACCGCGGACCCGAATCCAGATTGCCAGTCGGCGGTCTCACGAAGAATCTTCGCGCTCGCGGTCCAAGTGTCGTCGATGCGGTCGAAGATCCAGGCTGCACCGCCGTCGATGCCGCGATCGTCGTCACGAGGCGCGCCCACGAGGATTCGGTCGCCATCGATCGCGACGCTCGAGCCGAAGCGGTCGTTCTCGCCCGCGTCCGGCGCGGTGAGCGTGGCCTCGAGGAACCAGGAGGTCGTCTTGGAGTCGAACCGGTGGACGTAGACCACGCCCTCGTCCCGAAGAACCGTGTCGTAGAGCGGGGCCCCGGTCACGATGGTGTCGCCGGAGATCGCAAGGCACGTCCCAAACGCGGCGCCAGCCTGACCGCCCCCTGCCGGCACGATCGACGCAGACTCGACCCAGCTCACGCCATTGAAGGTGAAGACCGCGATCCGTCCGGCGTCGGCGCCGGCCGCGGTGGTGGCCCGGTTGCCAGCGATCACGAAACGTACCCCGTCGATCGCGACCGCCCCGCCGAACTCGTCGCCGGCGGCGGTGTCGGCGACGGTTACCTTCTGAGCCTGCGACCACCCGCCGTCGAGCAGGGCGAACACGTAGGCGCCCCCCGCATTCATGCCGGCAGCATCGAGGCCACGAGCCCCGACCACCAGCGTGGCGTCGGTCATCGCGACCGCGGTGCCGAAGATGTCGCTGGTCGCGCCATCACTCGCCTGAATCGTCTGCTGTGGGACGACCATCGGCGGCACGGAGGCGATCGCGGCCACCGCGAGGCCACCCGCGACGGCGATCGACCCGAAGATCATGCTGCGTCGCGCCTGCATCAGAGACAGCCCCCGTAGCCCTGAAGGACCAGCGAGAGGTCGAGGCCGTCGACCATCCCGTCGCCGCTCACGTCGGCGTCGAGTTCACCCGTCTCGCCCCAGTGCAGGATGACTTCGATGATGTCGTAGACGTTCACCAGGCCGTCACGGTTGGTGTCGCCCAGGCACTCGCACTCGTCGGGGACGAAGTCGCCGTCGGCGTCGCCACTGGTCCCGTCCGCCACGTCGCAGAGGTCGGAAATCCCGTTGCCGTTGCAGTCGATCAACTCGTCGTACTCGCACTCGTCGGGCAGGCCCGAGCCGTCGCAGTCGCGGCTGGTGCCGCTCGAGAGGTCGTAGGCGTCGTGGATCCCGTTGCCGTTGCAGTCCACGAGCGGCGGTTCCGGCCACTCGATGTCATAGGCGATCCAATCCGTACCGTCGGCATTCTGGCCGAGAAGGTTCACGGTACCGGTGGGCAGCGAGCCGTCGGTCGAGGTGAACTGCCCGAGCAGCACCCGACCCGCCTTGCCCGCGTCGCCCTGTGGTTCATCGGGCGTGATGAACACGATGCCGTCGTCGGCGGAAAGCGCTCCGCCGGTGTTGAAGCTGGTGAAATCGATGCCCTCTTCGAGCACCATGTTGCCCGAGGCGCAGTCCGCCCCGATCGTGAGCCAGGAGTCGTAACGGAGATCCGGGAACATGCCCGACTCATCACACTGGACCATCGCCGTGGTGTCGCCCCCGAGGCCGTCCTGCCAGAAGCCACTGGGCGCCGAGACGAGCATCGGATGCTTCGCGTCGCCGAAGACCCCGGTGAGTGTGCCCTGCAGGTCGCTGAAGGTCGCGTAGACGCGGTAGCACACCGCGGTCGCGGGCACCGTCGAGTCGAGGATGCGGTCCTCGATCAGCACGATCTCGGATTCGAGACCGGTGAAGTCGAGCGACTGGCAGACATCGAGGATGCCGTCGTTGTTGGCATCCGCCACCTCGCCCGAAGCAAGCTGGCAGGCGTCCGGTACCCCGTCGCCGTTGCAGTCCTCGGCCCCGTCCGCGATCGCACAGGAGTCGAGCAGGCCGTCCCCGTCGCAGTCGGCCTCGCACTCGTCGGGAATCCCGTTCATGTTGCAGTCGAACGACCCGTCCGCGATCGCGCAAGAGTCCAAGATCCCGTCGCCGTCGCAGTCGCCGCCCGACTCACAGGAATCGGGCAGGCCGTTGCCGTTGCAGTCGGCCTCGAGCCCGCTTTGGATCTCGTAGTCGTCGGGCAGCCCGTCGCCGTCACAGTCTGCGGTGCAGTCGGCATCGAAGACGTTGCCGCCCTTGTCGACCCAGGGGCCCGAGATCTCGTCGAGGATCGAACCGCAGAAGATCGAAGAGGCGACCAGCGGCATCCGGAAGTTGTTGGTGGCCTCGATCGAGGGCGGCGTGTTGCCGGAGAAGAGGCACTGGAGCACCAGCACGTCCGAGTTCGAGCTGTCGATCGCGGAACCATCGCCGCCGGTGAGTCCGACGAAGTCGCATTCGGTCACCGAGATCAGTGAGCTCGGCAGGCCGTTGAACTGGATCCCCTTGGACATGGTCTCGAAGGAACATCCCTGGATCATCACGTCGCGCCCATTCACGCCGGTGTCGAACACCAGCTCGCCGGTGGAGACGAACTCGGTGTCGATGACTTCGATCGTGGAAGAAGTGGATCCAGTGCTGCCGAGATAGATACGGTCCGATGACTCAAAACGGCAGGCCGTCGCTGAAAATGCCTCCAAGCCGATTGCGTAGATCGATGCATTTTGCTGTGTATCCGTGCAGTTATCGATCTGCACGTCATCGAGTTCCAGAGAACCGTCGTACGAAGCAACCGCGCCGCCGGCGGCATACCGATCTGAGGGGTTGCAACTTGAACTGTTTTCAACGCGACACGATGAGATCACGGTTGAACTGATCGATACATTCGAACTGGTCGCGTAGATTGCACCACCCGACGCTCGCAGTCCTCCGATGCAACCACTGAACGTCCGTGTCGCCCGGCATCCGATCAGTTGACTATCGGTGATCTGTAGAATCCCGGACTCGCAGAAGATGGCACCACCGTATGCATTCCCCGTGTAGGCCCCACTGCAACAACTGGCTCGACGAACCTGTGCATCGATGATCTGGCATCGTTCCATCGTGGTTGAGCCAGAATACGACGCAATGAATCCGCCTACCACGGTCTCGGCGCCGCCTCCGGTCTCTCGGGCGACGGTCGATTGGCTAGAAACGCAATCCAACAGGCGCAGAATAAAGGTCCCACTGGCATAGATCGAACCTCCTGCGGATGAGGCGTTGTGGTTGTAGAAACTCGAATCTTGTACCAAGACGTTTGGATTGCCTTCAATCCGTATCGCGCCACCGGCACCAGCGGAGTTGTCCTGAAAGTCCACCCGATCCATAGTCACCGTGCCGCCGGTAATCCGCAGCCCGCCCGAGGTTCCAGACCGGAACGCCGAGTCCTCCATCGTGACCGTCCCAGCCCCGATGCGGGCGGGCGAGGTGCAGGAGACGACCTGGGTCCGGGTGAGCGCGATCGTGCTTGAGCCGTCGATGGTGAAGGGTTCGTTCGAACAGCCGATGAAGCGAAGGTTGTCGCCGACGAGGTTGGCGTTGTCGCAGTCGAGCATGATGCCGCTGGCGACGTAGAACCCGATCCCCTCGAGCCGGGTGCCTTCCGGGGTTCCGTTCGCGGTCACCACCGTGCCGCCGGCGCCGTTGCGGTCGATCCGCGTGGTCAGCGGGCCTTCCGCGGAACGCACCACCAGGCCCTTGCCGAGGTAATCGAAGGTCTGGTTGTAGATCCCCGGCTGGAGGACGACCTCGTCGCCGGTCACCGCGGCGTCGATCGCGGCTTGGATGGTCGTGTAGTCACCAGTTCCATCGAGCGCGACGGTGAGGACATCTGCGTCGGCGGTGGTCGCACTCGAAAGCGCGAAGGCCACGGTCGCGAAGAGCATGCGGTTGATTCGGTTCATGTGGTTCATGTGGTTCATCTGGTTCATCTGGTTCGTCCGATACATCTGGTTCATCCGATTCATCGTTCGATCTCCATCGGTTCATCAGCGGAGACGCGGAGGGGAAGCGAGCAGCGCACGGCCACCGCGATTCTCAGGGTAACCGACGCCGCCCCTGTTTCATGCGAAATTCGCTGGCGGGTGACCGGATTGCGAGGAGATCTAAGCCCATTTGGCGGTTTGTGGCGGAGCAAGACCTCGGACCTGTGGCCTATAGACCCCGCCACCAACAAAGAACGCCGCACCCGTGAGGGCTGCGGCGTTCGGCTTTCTCGGATCGTCGACGTCACCTGGTCACTGGCAAGAACCCCAGGCGCCGAGCAGGATTCCGAGGTCGGCGGCGTTCACCGTTCCATCGCCGTTGATGTCGGCTTCGGGAACATTCTTGCCGTCGGTGTTCCAGACGGCGAGCAGGATGCCAAGGTCGGCCGCATCGACGACACCGTTGCCGGTGATGTCACCGAGGCAGAGATCGCACGGCTCATTCACGTCACAGCAATCCGGCACGCCGTTTCCGTCGTCATCGGGCAACGTCCCGTCGAGAATCTGCCCGAAGTCGACGATGCCGTCGCCGTTGCAGTCGGCGGACCACTCGATGATGAAGCCTCTCGGTGCCGGTGTGCAGGAATCGCCAAATCCGTTCTCGGGGAAGTCGTTCCAATGCCGATTCGGAATGTCCTGGGTGCAGCTGAGCAAAGGCGAACCGATGAAGTGCAGATACGACTCGGGAATTCCGGGAGGTCCATTGCTCGGCTCGCCCCACTCATCGCTCCAACCATCGAACCAAGGCTCTTCGGTGATCCATCGCCAGCCTCCGTCTGGTTCGACGATGCGAGGACCGGATTCCTGATATCCCCCGAGCCACGGGCCGACGCGCCCATTCCAGGTCTCCGCATCGGCGGCCAGCTCGAAGACGATGTCGTACTCCGCCTGAGAGGTGACGGTCGCCATGTGCCCACCGGCGGCCAACGCCGCGTCCCCGGCGTCGAACCATGAGAGCGGAGCGCCAGTGGCGACGCTCGCGTACCAATGCCCATTCCCGCCATCTTCGACCCGCCACTGCACGGCGTCCTGAGCAACCACACTGGCGGAGATCGCCAAGGCCATCGCGCCAGCGATTCCCGTGAACTTGAAACTTGAATCGATCATCTCTCGTCTCCTTCTGGATCTAGATGCCAGCGCCACCCGA
>CAJQQE010000037.1 GCA_905480395.1 uncultured Phycisphaerales bacterium | reverse complement strand
GCGAACAACTCGTACATATCGTTTCGGATCACCGGCATATAAATCGCTCGCCGCAACGCGCCGTATCGCTCGTTGCTGCGGGATTGGTCGTTGGTCACATATCCGAAATTTCCGGTCCGCAGAAGGCTCCCGCCAACCGTTCGGTCCAGCGAACCACCGACCGCGAGAATCGCATCGCGAACTAGTTCGGCCTCAAGACGACGAGGCGTTCTTCTCCAACGAAGGTCATTGCCCGGATCGGCGGCGATTGAATGCGGATCCGGCCGACCGGAGAGTCGGTACGTCGTTGAATTCATCAATAAGCGATGAAGGTCCTTGATGGACCAACCGTTTTCGACAAATCGGACCGCCAACCAGTCGAGCAACTCCGGGTGCGTTGGACGATCGCCTCGAAGACCAAAGTTACTCGGTGAGGAGACGATCCCTCTTCCAAAGTGCCAAGCCCAGACGCGATTCACGATGGTTCGCGCGGTCAATGGGTGCTTGGGGTCGGTGATCCACTCGGCAAGCTCGAGTCGCCCGCTCACCTCGGCAGAAATCACCGGGCTCACCGCCCTCCCTTTTAACACCGTGAGATATCCACGGGGAATCAGTTCGTCCTGTTTGTTCCGATGATCACCCCGAACAAAGATCGGAAGATCCCGCGGCTTGTCTTCTTCGACCACAATCCCCGTTGCGATTGCTCGCGGCGCCGACGCATCCAGTGCATCGGCCTCCGACTGCAACTCCCGGATCTCGGCCAAAAGTTCGTCGGGATAGTGGTCGGCGACATCGGAACCCATTCGAAGCACTCCGGCCGGGCCCAGGAGTGCCAGCCGGAATCGCTCCTGCGCCGCATCGGGAAGCTGCGCTGCCGCCGCGCCCTCCGCTGTTGCTCGATGCCGATTCCAGGTGTCAACCACCAGACTGCTCGCGGTCTGCCAGCGATCCGCGACCGCGGCCAAACTTCGCGGGGGCGGTCCAGCCACCATCGACCGCACAAACGGTGTCTCTCGTGGCGTCACACCACTCCGCACCATCGTGCCGTCCCCAGCGGTCGCGTCGACCGAATAGGTTCTTTGAAGTTTCTCCGTCGTCGCCGCGGCTTCGGCCTCCCAGTTCTCGGGATCTAGCTCAGCGAATTGACGCCATGAGTCAAAGATTGATTCGCCGGCGAGTGCTTCGGCCCACCGTCGAAGTAACGCCGCATCGATCCCTTCTCGTGCCGCCACCGCCGAAATCTCGTTTTCGAATGCCTGCAGGTCGAGCTCGCTCACCATGACCAGTCGATCGAGATGCGGAAAACTCGTCGGTCGCTCCAAACGGATCCGCGACGTTCCCGGAGGAACTTCGACCACCGCCTTGGTCCACATCATCGCTTCGACCTCGAATGCACCGGTGGTCTCACCACAAAAGTCGTCCGCAAGCACGGTTTCACCCGCCATGATCCGCAAAGGACGGGCCTCTCCGGACGCAAATCGGGCCATGATGTGCCAGCGTCCGCCTTCCTCGGCGGCGACGTCGTACTCGGCAAACTGGCGATCACTCGTTGCGACGGTGTGAATGATTCCAACGCCGGATCCGTAGTTGTCGAAATTCACTCCGAGATTCGAGTCGGCAAAATCCTCCGCTTCGAAGGCCCTTGGGGTTCGCTCAAGTTCGCTCGCGAACAACATCGCGTCCGCGGTTCGATTCGACCAGGCATCACCAAGCTGACGGCTTCCTTCAGCATTCGCCGCCGCGATCGCAGCCTCATTCTTCTTCTTCGCCTCGGCGTGCCGCTTTGAAGCCGCAATCTCCGCCACTGGCGCCAACGGACGTTCTCGAACCCGGGCCACGGTGTTGAGGTTCTCCATCGTCCGCGTGGAGATCATGATTCCCGCCATCGCGTAATAGTCGGCATGGAGGATTGGATCAAACTTGTGATCATGGCAACGAGCACAGCCGACGGTCTGGGCGAGAAAAGTCTTGGTAAGCACGTCGACCTGCTCGTCGATGATGTCGACCAGCATTTTTTCTTTGTCGGGTTCTGCGAGGACCTTTGGCCCCAACGATAGGAAACCCGTGGCGACCAAATGATCGATCGCCGCACCCCGATCATCCGGCTCCGGAAGCAGGTCGCCAGCGATCTGCATTCGAGTGAATTGGTCGTAGGGCAGATCCTCGTTGAACGCCCGCACCACCCAATCGCGATACCGCCACGCATTGGCGAACGCCGTATTTTCGTCAAGCCCATTGGAGTCGGCGTACCTCGCCACGTCGAGCCAGTGGCGGCCCCACCGCTCACCGTAGTGCGGAGATTCCAGCAATCCGTCGATCAGGCGTTCCCATGCTCCCGGCTGTTGATCTGCCAAAAAAGCATTCATTTCCTCGGGTGATGGAGGCAGGCCAATGAGATCAAAATACGCTCGCCGGGCGAGGGTTCTTCGATCTGCTTCGGGAGCCGGCTCGACCTTCGCGGCTTCTAACTTCGATCGGATAAACCGATCGACATCGTTCCGGCACCACCCAGAATCCTCGACGCGTGGCGGTTCGACCACAGCCATCGGCACATAGGCCCAATGCTCACGTCCTTTGCCCGCTGGATCTCGCCATGGATCACGGATCGCTTCGGCTGGTCCATCCAACTCCTGGGTTCTCGGATCGGGCGCCCCGATCTCAATCCATTTCCGGATGTCCTCGACCTGCTGCTCGGAGAGTCGGCCGCGGGGCGGCATGGCAAATTCTTGATCCTCATAACTGACCGCCTGAAACAGGGAACTCCCCTCGGGATCACCCGGAATGATGGCGACCCCCGACTCGCCGCCCGCGCGGGTACCCGCGGCATGCGAGATATCAAAGTCGCCCTTAAGCGATCCAGGGTCCTCACCATGACACTCAAGACAGTGGTCGAGGAAGATCGGACGAATCTTGCGTTCAAAGAACTCAATACCGACCGCATCGACCTCGGTTTGGAGTGAGTCGTCATCGGCTTCGAGATTCGTAGCCGGATGACTCCCGGAGACCGATTCCACGATCCCGAAACCCATCGCGACTGCAAACGCCACTGCCGCCAGGCGGGAATTCATCTTCGTCGACTTCTCTTCAAATGCGTGCATGGCGTCATTCCGTGGGTTCAGCTTGCGTCACTCCCTCTACTATATGGCACGACCAGACCAATCCGAATGGCTCTTCTCCAAGATTCAGTCCCGAAGCGCCGCCCATCCGATCGCTTTCCTCTTCCCCTCGGCGACCTTTCCCTCCGTGATGCCTGCCCCGAATCCTAGTTTCAAGAATTCCTGGGGCGATCCCCATTCCGAGGTTCGATCGCTCGACCCCCTCTCCGTTGATCCGGAAAGGGGTCTCGATTTCATCGGTGATCTGCATGGACATGCGGGCCGGCTCGATGATTTGCTAGATCGCCTCGACTACCAGTGGGTCGATGGCATTCCGAGGCACCGAGATCGAACCGCGATCTTCCTCGGGGATTACGTGGATCGCGGGCCAGAAATTCGCCGGACCCTCGAGACTGTTCGGAGCATGGTCGATCGTGGTGATGCGATTGCCTTGATGGGAAACCACGAGTACAACGCGATCGCCTGGTTCACGCCCCGCCCCGATCGTCCGGAAGAGCCGTGCCGACGCCATACGCCAATTCGACAAGATCTCATCGCACCGACACTGGCGTCCCTCGGCGAAGAGACGTCGGCGTGGATCGACTGGATGCGAGGTCTCCCGCTCTGGTTTGAAACCGAGCGAGTTCGCGCGGTTCATGCGACCTGGGATCGCCCCTCCATCGAGTTTCTACGCGAAATGCTCGCCCCGACCAACGGCGCCCTGACCGAGCCGCTGATGCAAGCCACGTGCGAACCGAGGTCATCGTCTTTTCGGGCCATCGAACAGGTCTTGAAAGGCCGCGAGATTCCACTGCCCGACGGCGTTGTTCTTACTGACCCCGAAGGGTCACCGCGCCGACACATCCGCGCCCGCTGGTTTGAATCACCCCACGGCAGAACCTATCGGGAACATGCGTTCACTCGAGACGATTCGTTTCCTGATATCGCGATTCCGCCTGACGCGATCGCACCTGATTCGAAGCACTACGATCCGTCGGAACCTCCCGTGTTCGTCGGCCACTACTGGATGCAAGGGACGACCCCGACTCGACTAGCGCCGAATGTGGCGTGTCTGGACTGGTCGGTCGCCCGGGGTGGCCCGCTCGTAGCCTACCGCTTCGACGGTGAATCCGAGATCGACAATGCCCGGTTCGTGGCGGTCTGATCCACAAGAACCCGGCCACCGAGCTCCTTTTTTTAGATTTTCGGACCCAACGATTCAGTCGTTGCGATCGGTATCCGATGCCATGGGAGACATGCCATCGCCGCATGTGATCCCTCCCCCCCCGTTCGAGGCATCAATCATGGAAATCACCCTATTCACCAGCATCGCCGGCATGCTTGCCGCCGTTGCCACCCTCGCGATCACGTTCCACCACTGGCACCGCCGGTACTCCAAGCAGGCCGTGGAACTGGAACGGATGACCGCCGGGCGGACTCAACTGGCAACGAAATGGGTTCATCAACTTCGACAAGCCCGCCTCTACTCGGCGCTCGAGGACGAATTCTGCCAGCGTCTCTCGGAACACGAAGATTCGGCGCCGGTCACGATTAAGAAGCAGGTCCGTCGCGTGGTCGAATCACGACTTGGCGATGGAACAATGCATGACCATCGCGTGACGAAGGACAGCGGAATTAATGATCAACTTCAGACGATTCGCGATATGGGCTTTGAGATCAACGGCGACATCGTCATCGAGACGACGCAGGCTCAGTACACCGGTTCCCGAATGACCGCGGCTTGACTGGAGACCTGACCCTATGAATACCACGCTTCAGACCATTCTTCTCTTTGCTGCCGTGATCGGCGGGCTCAGCGGCTGGGCTGCGATCGGCGCTTGGTGGTACCGAGAACGCACCAAGACCGTCCGGGCCATCAAGGAACTGCGACGCACCAACGCCAGGCTTCAGAAAGCCGTCGTATTCACTTTGGACAAATGGCGGGACCAAGTTGAGCACAATCAACTCTTCTTGGCGATCGAGCAAGAATACGCCGAGCGACTCGCTCGCGAAGCCGGGGTCTCAGCCCAAGCTGTCAAATCCACCATGCGGGCATCGGTCGAACAGGCCGCCCGAAACGGCGATCCCTTGAAGACTGACCCCGCGAATGCATCTCGGGTTCGACACCAACTCGCGGCGATCGAAGATGTTGAACG
>CAJQQE010000036.1 GCA_905480395.1 uncultured Phycisphaerales bacterium | reverse complement strand
GGGCGTCATGGGCCAACCCCCATCGCCATCTCGGTCCGTGGCAGATCCGGATGATTCGGCATCGCCTGGCGACACTGCGCGAGCAGTGCCCGCGCCTCGTCAATCCGACCAAACGCCGCCAACGCGCGTGCTCGAACCAGCCCCGCGTCAACGGATCGGCCAAACTCCTGATTCATTCGGTCGACCACCCTGAGGGCCGCCATCGGATCGCCCGATTCCACCAGGGCATCGCTCAGTTGAACATGATGCCGGGCGGTCCGTGGTGCCAATTCGATGCAGGTCGAGAAGGACGACGCCGCTTCTTTCCATCGCCCGAGCAGGCCAAGGCTCTGCCCGAGGAGTTCATGCCCTTCAATCGCGGCGGGCGCCGATCCTATTCCCGCTCTCGCCGCCATCACTGCTTGCTCGATCATTCCGAGATCGTGAGGCTCGCGCGCTCTGGCGAGTACCAACAAGCATTGCGCCTCCCGAAATCGAGGTACCGCCCAACCAGGATCGGAGGCCACCAAGGCCGGGATCAAATCCAGCGCGCCTTGATAATCATTCCGATTCACCATGACCACAATCTCTGCATAGTCGATCTCCCGCATCTCGCCGTACTGCCCACGAAGTTGGGAGATGGCCGCCGCCGCATCATCAGGACGTCGGGCTTTGGAGAGCGCTTCAACGGCCAGCAGTCGGGCGGTTAGATCCGCCCGACGACTCATGGCTTCGTTCAACCAAGGATCTCCGAACGTCGAACGAGCGTCGCCCGCAATTCGAAGATGCCGGGCCGCCTCATCGTCACGACCAACCATCTGCTTCGCTCGACCGACCGCGTAATGAGATCCCCGATCCTGCGGTTGGCGTTTCAAGATCGGTTCGAGCAGACGAATGGTCTCGTCGGCCCGGCCTTCCTCAAGGCGAATTTTCGCGAGCATTCGGACGGCATTGGTATCGACGTTGGGTGGAACGATGGAGGCCTGCGCGATTGCCACGGCGGCATCAATGTCCCCCTCCTCCGCCATCCACCCGGCGGCCCGCCATTTCACGTGAGTGGTGACCGGATCCAGAATCATCGCCTGCTCAATGTCCGCCCGAGCATTCTTAAGGTCACCTTGATCGTGATAAGCCCAGCCCCGGAGATACACCGATCGGGCCCGATTCGCATCGAGTCGAAGACTCCCGGAATAGCACTCGATGGCGAGGCCTGGACGATCATGGGCAAGATAGAGATCTCCAAGCCTTTCCCAAGCGTCGGGATCGTTGATCGCCGCTCGGAGGCTTGCCAACTCTGCTTCCACCGCCGCCTTCACGCCCACGTCGTACTCATCGAGATCAGTGGGCGTGGGAATACTGGCGGCTCCCCGATCCACGCCCGAGGTACGGGCCACCGATCCCGGTTCATCGCATCCTGCTCCGAAGAAGAGCGACCCTCCCATCGCGACGCTGGTAGCGCCTGCCAAAGCGAGTTGTTTCGCCATTCTGAGGGGACCAACCGGCGGAAGAATCTGAGCGTTCATTGAGATCGGAAGCTCCGTAGAGACGACTCTGCCTGATTCGAGCCAGAGACCATCTGACCCCTTGCTTCAAAGGTATCCTACGCCCCCGACGATCCCCGTCGGGTACGAGAACGATCCGAAGATGAACTGGAACTTACCTTGAGCCCTGTCCAAACGCCACGATATCGAAAATTCCGGAAGTATCTGATCACCCTTTTTCTCATGGTGACCGGGGCCGGCATTTTAACCCTGACCAGTTGTTCAACGCCGACTCCAAACCGCAATCCGACCGGAGATCCGTTCCCCCCGGTCAGTGGCGAGTCGCTCAAGGGTGAGGCCATCGAACTGCCCGCCGCTGTTGCTGGAGACCCAGCCATTTTCATGGTGGGCTACGTCCAGGCGACCCAATTCGACCTTGACCGGTGGACCCTCGGTTTCGCTCAAGCAAAGGCGAAGATCCGAGTTGTCGAGGTCCCTGCCGTCGTCGGATGGTTCCCCAATGTGTTTCTCCAAAGCACCATCGACAACGGAATGAGGGCCGGGATTCCGAGCGAGGACTGGGGATCCGTGGTCACACTCTACGGCGCGGATGCCCAACGACTCCAGAAACTCACCGGAAATGAGAACCCTCGAAACGGCCGTATTCTCCTTCTCGATGACCGAGGCGAGATTCGCTGGTTCTGGGATCAGGGCTATTCCTCCACCCGGCTCCTCGAACTGCTGGAACTCGCATCCACGCTGAGAAAAACGACCGCCCCGCCAACCGAGAAATCGACGCCCGAGTGAGTTTCGACGACAACTCTACGAAGCCCGCTTCCTATACTGGTCCACCTATGAGCAAGCACGAACCATTCAACGGCGTCGAGATTCTGGCTGCATCGCCCCAGCGAGTGCACGACTTCCTGATCAATCTCGAGGAACTCGTCAAAATCGTCCCCGGCCTCGTCAAGAGCGAGCGGGCCGACGAATCGACGGTCAAGACGGTCATTCGACCCGGGTTCAGTTTCATTCGAACCAATCTGAAGCAGAATTTCACCCTCGTCGAGCACCATCCCCACGAGAAAGTCGTCATCGATGTTCACGCGAAGGGAATCGGTACCGCATTCAGTGTGAAGTCGACGATGGATCTCTCCCCCCACGAGGACGGCGAATCCACCAAACTGGAATGGGAGGCAGAGATCATGCAGATGACCGGCCTGGTGGCAGCCTTGGGAACGACCATCATCCGCTCCGCGGCGGACCAAGTCATTAAGCAAGGCTTCGAAGCGATGCGCAAGACGATCGAAGCCCAGAATCACTCGGACGACTAAATCGGTGGCGACTCCAGGCTGCCAAAGCCTCGAGAAAAAACCACATGGCCGTGACCGACCGACAACGAAGATCAAGAAAAAAAGGACTCCGCCAAACGGGCGGAGTCCTTCTTTTTAATCAGAGATATCAGATGCCGTCGCGAGTACCGCGCCGATCTTGACTAGGCTCAAGCAAACGCCGCGTAGTCTTTCCCCAGCAGGGAACTGGCGATCTTGAGCTGCATGATCTCGTCGGTACCTTCATAGATTCGACAAACCCGAACGTCTTGAAGGTGTCGGAACGGACGATAGAGTTCGCTCCAACCACGACCACCGAAGATCTGGACGGCTCGGTCCACTGCTTCCCAGGCGGCATTACTCGCCCAGTACTTAGCCTCGGCGATGGCGAAGTCTGCGCGAGCGAGTTCTTCCTTGTCACCAGGTGCCAGATCGGATTTCTCTTTCGCAATCGCCGCCCGCTCAACAAGGGCATCCGAGGTGGAACGCATCATCTCGATTCGGGCGATGTGAGCCTGAACCAGCTGGTGCTTCCCGATGGGCTTACCGTGCTGTACACGTTCTCTCGCGTATCGAAGTGACTCTTCGAGACAGTCTTCGATGGTCCCCAGGCAGCCCGACGCGACGGAAAGCCGACCCGAGACGAGGGTGTGCATGGCGATCCGGAAACCACTCCCATCTTCGCCGAGCATGTTGTCACCGCTGATCGGGTGTTCGGTCATCTCAAACATCGCCGTATCGGAGGTGTACATCCCGGGCTTGGCGTGGAGTGCCTCGGCCTCGAACGTATCTCCCGCGGTATCGACGATGAAGGCGCTCATTCTCCGGTCCTTGCCGGTCACACCTTCCGGGAACGCGAAAACGATCACCGCATCAGCGATCGAACCATTCGAGATGAGGTACTTGACGCCGTTCAGAATGAACTTGTCGCCTTCTCGACGGTACGTGCAGGTTCCTTCGAGCGGATTGGATCCCGCGTCCGGCTCGGTCAAGCCAAAGGCGAGCGTACAGTCGCCACGACAAGACGCCGGAAGGTAACGATTCTTCTGATCTTCGGTGCCGTACTTCAGAATGGGGTATTGGCCGATCGAAGTGTGGCCAGAGAAGAAGGTTCGAACGCCAGTGCCTTCGCGATTGATTCGAACCAACGCCCGCGCGTAGGTCAGGCTGTCCATCGCACGACCACCGTATTCCTTGGGCATAGCCATACCAAGGAGATTGTGCTTCTTCGCCAACTCCCCGATGGCGTGATTCGGCTCATGTTCGAGGTAACAGATCTCCTCAATGGGCCGAATCTCTTGGCAATAGGCTTCGACATCGGCGACAAGCTGATCTCGTTCAGCTTGAGTGACCGACCCCTGAGCGGCATCGCTGGCGGACGGGGAGGCCACGGTATCGACGTGATTCACGGAAAGCTCCTCTGATGTACTCTCGAAGGCCGGGTTCGACCGCGACCGAATCGTCTACGATAGCACTCAAAGCGTCTCGATCGAGGTTTCTCAACCCACGAGCGAAAAAAAGAATGGGCCGCCCGGCCCCGTGCCGTTCACGAGCATCCCTCGCCGGGACATCCGCCGCATCCGCGACCCCTCGCTCATTGCCCCCTCATTCGGCCGCGACCCGACTTTTTTACTCGTCAGATTCCTGATTCTCGGACGGTCCACGGGAATCGAGTCTGGTACAACGCGTCCTTCCAGGGGTGGTCGGCGGGACCTTTTTACAACCTATTTCGACCATCTCGTCCCATCTCACCTCATCCCAACTCACAGAGTTGCCGATGTTCCACAGAAGGCTCGTCTCTTGAGCCCAGACTCTCATGACCTTAAACCCCCTTTCGAGACCTGACGTGACACCGACTGCGACCGCTTCCGACACCTATACGGATCTGGCCTCCAAGATCGCGACCAATACGGCAACGGTGGGCGTGATTGGCCTCGGCTATGTCGGGCTGCCACTCGCTCACGCCCTTCATCGAGGCGGCCTGCGAGGTATTGGCTTCGATGTCGACCAATCCAAGATCGACGCGATCGCCGCCAAAGAGAATTACCTCCGCCACCTTGGTGACGAGATGGTCGTGGACCTCTCAGAGAGCGACCGGTTCGAAGCCACGACTGATTTCTCCAAGCTTGGGGAATGCGATGTCATCATCATCGCGGTGCCGACACCCCTTGGAAAGCACCAGGAACCTGATCTCTCCTACATCGTCGATACTGCCGAGCGAATCGGCCGCACCCTGCGCGCAGGCCAGCTGGTCATCCTCGAATCGACGACGTATCCCAGGACCACTCGCGACGAGATGCTCCCGGTCATGATGGCCAATGCCCCGTCAGCCGCAAAGAACTTGGTCGTCGGCGAGGATCTCTTCGTGGCTTTTAGTCCAGAACGCGAAGATCCAGGCCGAAAAGATCATTCCACCAGCACCATTCCGAAGCTCGTCGGTGGACTCGAAGCCAACTCCACCGCCCTTGCGGCATCGGTCTACCGAAAGGGGATCGCCGAGGTCGTCGAGGTTAGTTCCGCCGAAATTGCCGAGAGTGCGAAACTCCTCGAGAACATCTTTCGTGCGGTCAACATCGCGTTGGTCAACGAAATGAAGACCGTGCTCACGGAGATGGATATTGATGTCTGGGAGGTGGTTCGCGCCGCGAGCACCAAACCATTCGGATTCATGCCCTTCTTCCCCGGCCCCGGCCTCGGCGGGCACTGCATCCCGATCGACCCCTTCTACCTCACGTGGAAAGCCAAGGAAGTGGGATGTACGACTCGCTTCATCGAACTTGCCGGCCAAGTGAACACCGCGATGCCCGAGTACGTGATTGATCGCACGGCCGCGGCCCTGAATGAGCATGCGAAACCCGTCAAAGGGTCGAAGATTCTCGTCCTTGGCCTTGCTTACAAGCCCGACGTCGACGATACGCGCGAAAGCCCATCGTTTGAGTTGATCAAGATCCTTGAAGATCGAGGTGCTCTGGTCGAGTACAGCGATCCGCACATCGCCGAAACCCCCCGCGTTCGCAAGCACGATCTCAAGATGAAGAGCATCGATCTGACCCCGGATAACATCCGAAGTTTCGACTGCGTGCTGGTGGCGACCAACCATACCGCCTTCGACTATGCCGTCGTCGCGGCCAATGCTCAACTGATTGTTGATACTCGCGATGCCATGCGTGATTTCCACGACGAACTCGGCGATCGACTTGTCCTCGCCTGATTCATAACGTGCAAGAAACAAGAACTCGGACGCTCGAGACGGCTTCAGGCCATCTCGGGCGTCCTGTTCATTCCCGTACAAGTTCCCTCACGGGCCATCAAACTCAGTGAGTTCGGACAGTTCGACCATGACTCGACTTGCCCCCCGGCTCGCCAGAGATCCCTGACCAACCGCTCCCAACGCCCAAACTTTCCGCCGAATTCACCTCGCGAGTTCGGCACTGGTATTGCCACGACCACGGATCCGCCGCCAACGACCTGCGGGTCGGTGCGGCCCTCGCAGTCACCTTTCCCGAAGCCTGGCGAGAAGGACCGCCCGACGGCCCCGTCCAGTGGTGGTCTCCCCTGTATCGCCGCTGAAACAGCCGATCCAGCCGCCAACAATAAAAGTGGTCCTGAATCGCCGGCCGACTCTCGGGCAGCCCCCCCAACCGAAAAGATGACGTAGAATTTCTAACGCGCGATCCCGACGGGATCGAGTTCGAAACCTGCCCCTGGAATGCCCGCGATGTCCGCCCCCACGATCATTTACACCCACACCGACGAAGCCCCCGCGCTCGCCACCCATTCGTTCCTGCCCATTCTCCGCGCTTTCGCGGGCGCGGCGGGCATCGAAGTCGAAACTCGAGACATCTCGCTCGCCGGTCGGATCATCACCCGCTTTCCAGAGCGACTGACGTCAGAACAGCGACTCGAAGACCATCTGGCCGAGCTCGGCGAACTCGCCACCTCGCCCGACGCAAACATCATCAAACTTCCCAACATCAGCGCCTCGATGCCACAATTGAAGGCTGCGATCGCGGAACTGCAGTCGCAGGGATTTGACCTTCCGAATTATCCCGACGATCCCGGAACCGACGCGGAACGTGACATCCAGGCTCGGTACGACGCCATCAAGGGCAGCGCCGTCAATCCCGTCCTTCGAGAAGGAAATTCCGATCGACGAGCCCCCGGCGCCGTGAAGGCATACGCCCGAGCACACCCGCATCGAATGGGCGTCTGGTCGAACGACTCGAAGAGCCACGTCTCCAGCATGGCGGGCGGTGACTTCTTCGAGAATGAGCGGTCGGTGGTGATGGATGACGCCACCGAAGTCCGCATCGAACACGTCGGTGCCGACGGTTCCGTGACCGCCCTCCGCGCTCCTATTGCCATCGAGGCGGGCGAGGTCATCGATGCAACCTTCCTATCGGCACGAGCCCTTGTGGAATTCCTCGACGCCCAGATCGCCGACGCCCGCGACCAAGGTGTTTTGTTCTCCCTCCACATGAAGGCCACGATGATGAAGGTCTCCGACCCAATCATCTTCGGTCACGCCGTGCAAGCGTTC
>CAJQQE010000035.1 GCA_905480395.1 uncultured Phycisphaerales bacterium | reverse complement strand
GGCGGGCGGGAAATCGTCGCGGACGTGATAGGTCCACGACCGCACCGGAAACTGCGGCTCGACGCCGGAGACCACTGGATGATCGCTCACCGATTCGGGGATCGTCACGTCGGTTCGAGCATCATGACCGTAGTGATATTTCCACGGTGCTCCAAGCACGTCGGCGCCGAATGCGTTCCATCGTGCGGCGCTCGGATGATCTTCGGGAAAGTCGAAGGCATGGGTGGAGGTTCGGAAGCCGACGATCGGCCCACCCCGCTCGACGTACGTTGCAATCATCGCCAACTGTTCCGGCGGTAACTGCCGGAACCGAAGATAGAACACCGCCAGGTCCGCCGTCTCGAGCGCCTCAAGGCCTTCGATGTTGTTTCCGGGCCCACCTTGAAGCCGTTGATCGATGAGCACCGTCGTCTCGAATCCGTAGTCACGCTCCAAGAGATCCGCCATCGCCGTCATTGACCATTCGGATCGGTACTCGCCCTCGCCGACGACGAAGACCACCGAAGGCGGATCATCCGCCCGAGCGCCCGTCGACCAGACAAATCCACAGAGCATGCTCAGCAACGTGATCGATCGAATCTTCATCGTTTTTCTCCTCGTGACCGCCGATCGCCGACTGGCAACCCTGGTCATTGCTCGGTTCGAACCAGAGCCGGACATGGCTCGGGCGAGAGATGATCGCCCCGAAAGACGATTCCGATGCTCGCGATCTTCCGGGGCCGGAAAAACGGATCGAACGCTTCTCGGGATATCACCCATGAGGTACAGTACCTGACCGCCGCTGTAGCTCAGTTGGTAGAGCAGCTGATTTGTAATCAGCAGGTCGCCGGTTCGGATCCGGCCAGCGGCTTTCGGCTCACGAGCGGGTGGAGGCCACTCCCCCCGCCTCGATCACGATCGGGCGATCAGCTCCAGTCCTTCGGGACAGGCCGCCCCCACCACACCGGACGCATCTTCGACCGGGTCGACGAGAATGCTTCCCGGATCCGCTGCTTCTCGTTCGTCGCCGCCACGTGGATTTTCACGCGTTCCGCCGTCGCGTCGAGTTCGGATGCGGTCAGGTCGGGGTGGAACCGACCAAGCGTCTCCTGAAGCACCGTTTGGTCGAATGCAATTCGGTTGTCGCCGAGATCGATCCAGAGCCGCGGCCGTTCCGGGTGATCCGCGTCGAAGATGGCTGGATGCAAAGAGGCCATGAGTGCTTCCATAACGCGATCATCGACATCACATTGGTTGAGGCTGGCCTGAGTCAGCACCTCCAGCGCTTTGTGCAGCGGTTCGTTATGTCGTTGCGCGGCCGACTCGACGGCGATCGGCATGAGGAGCAGCAGGACGACGACGCCGGCCAGTCCCAATCGTCGCAGGAGAAGAAAACGGTCGGATGGCTTCACCACATTCGACATTCGGTGCTCCCGAACGGCCCGGAGGGGGGGCCGATTCTCCGGTGATTTCGAACGACCGCGGCGTCGCGATTCACCCAGGATCGCCCGGACGGATTTGTTTCGCCACCGATCCTGCCCGATGGCGCTTCATCGCGACTTGCAACAAGGAGACGTCGGCGGGATTGACGCCGGCCAGACGGCCGGCCTGCCCCAGCGTTCGCGGCTGGAACGTCACCAGCACCTCGGTTGCTTCGCGACGAAGCCCCTGAATCCCGGCAAAGTCGAGATCGCTTGGAATCGAAGCGTGTTCGGCCCCACGCTGTCGCCGGATCTCACGATCAGCTCTGGCGATGAACGATTCGTAGCGACAGTCGTTCATCACTCGATCCACCAACAGAATCGAGTCGCCCCTTCCATCTGGCTGCGCCTCGAGATGAGCGGCGATCTGGCTTGCGGTCGTTTCGGGTCGTCGTGAGATTTCGGTGAGAGTTCGACCATCGCGGCGAGTTTTTTCAAACGCCCGGCGGATCGCCTGAAGTCGCTCCGATCGATCGATCCACCGGAACCACTGTTCATCGTCGACCAATCCGAGTTCGCGGCCGAGTGGCGTGAGCCGCTCATCCGTAGTGTCGTAGCGAAGTCGGAGTCGATGTTCGGCCCGGCTGGTGAACATTCGATAGGGCTCACGCGGAATACGAGTGACCAGATCGTCCATCATCACGCCAATGTACGCCTGATCACGTCCGAGCCGAACCGCGTCGAGACCGAGGATTCCGCGGGCGGCGTTGACCCCCGCGACCAGCCCCTGCCCGCCAGCTTCTTCGTATCCGCTGGTGCCGTTGATCTGCCCCGCGAGAAAGAGACCCGCGATCGACTTGGTCTCGCCGGTCGCATCGATTTGATGGGGACGCACCATGTCGTATTCAACGGCGTAGCCTGGCTTCAGCATTTCCGCCCGCTCGCATCCCGCCATTCCGCGGATGATCTCGATCTGCACGTCTTCGGGCAGCGACGTCGAGATGCCATTGCAGTAGATCGAATCGCCACCGACCGTCTCGGGCTCAAGGAAGACGTGATGGCTGTCGCGATCTGCGAATCGAACCACCTTGTCCTCGATGCTGGGGCAGTATCTCGGACCGGCGTCGGCGTCGATGGCCCCCGAATACATGGGTGCCCGGTGCAGGTTCAGGCGGATTCGCTCGTGAATCGCTGCCGTGGTCTCGGTGATCCGGCACTCGACCTGCGGCTGCCGCGGAAACGCCAACCGATCTGTGAGATCGCTGAACGGCACGGGTTCAACGTCTCCACACTGCCGCGGAAGTCCTTCCCAGTCGATGGTCGCGAGCGAAAGCCTCGGCGGGGTTCCGGTCTTGAGCCTGCCGAGTTCGAATCCGAGATCTCGCATGGTCGCCGCGATGCCGACGGCGCTGCCCTCGCCGATGCGACCACCTTCGGTCTTCGACTCCCCCACATGCATGAGCGCCCGCATGAACGTGCCGGTGGTCAAGACCACGGCCGCGGCATGAATCTCGAGAGGGCTCGGACTCGGGGCATCTGCAGTCCGAGCATACGCGTCATCGACTGGGGTCACGATTCCGGCACCCGCCGGCAGACGCACGCCCCGCACCGCTCGACGATTCCCGATCTCTTCAATGATGAAATCGGCCACGGTTCCCGCGAAGACGTCGATCGATGGATGCCCGGCAATCAGCCGTTGCGCCTCGAGTCGATACGCCTCCTTGTCGTTCTGGCAGCGAGGACCCCGCACCGCCGCGCCTCGGCTCGTGTTGAGCATCTTGAACATGATGCCGGTGGCATCCGCGATGCGACCCATGACCCCGCCCAACGCATCGATCTCGCGAACGATCTGCCCCTTGGCGAGACCACCGATCGCGGGGTTGCAGGACATCGTCCCGATCCGATCGGGATCCATGGTGATCATCGCCACTCGACCCCCCACGGCGCGCAGGGCATTCGCCGCCGCCCAAGCGGCTTCGATACCTGCATGTCCTCCGCCGATCACAATCACCGAGTATCGCATCGGAACAGGATACGCTCACCCGCGGCCAATCTGCGGAGATCCATCGAATTCCGCAGAAGGAGCTACGCTATGCGTCCTCTAGGAGAAACCAATGTTCAAGAAAATCAGTATCGCCACCGTTCGGTCGGCCCGACCCCTCATCGCCGCCTTTAGCGAAGATCTCAAGCCCAAGGCAAAGATCGACGTCCCACAGGCCTGGCGGAAGCAGTTCCTGGCGGCCATCCAGACGCCGGGATTCAAGGCTGATATCGGCGAGACGATCTTCAATGATGGCCTCATCATCATGGGCATGGGATCGCGGGCAAAGCTTGATGCCGCCGCCGCTCGTCGAGCCGGTGCCGGCGTCTTCAAGGCGATCAATCGCGCCGGAATTGATGCCATCCGATGCGGGGCCAGAGGTGACTGCGACGATCTGGCGGCACTCAACGCAATTGGCGCCGCATTTGCGGAAGGAATCGCCCTGGCCAATTGGAGGCTGGATGGCTTCGACGGAACCGCCGCACGCCAAGTCACCAGACATCCTCAACTCCGGATCGATTGGGATCGCAAGACCCTGAAGGCCGGAATGAGCGCGGGGCTCATGCTTGCGGAGAGCGCCAACATCGCCCGCACCGTGGCCGCCACGCCGCCGAATATCTGTAACCCCGGTTGGATCGCGAAGGAAGCTCGGAAGGTCGCCCGGGATGCGGGGCTCAAGTGTACGGTCCTTGACCACAAAAAGGTGAAAGAGCTCGGGATGGGCGGCATCGATAACGTCGGCAAGGCAAGCAAGATTCCGCCCTGCCTGATTCGGCTCGACTACACCCCTCCCAAAGTGTCCAAAGCCGCCAAGGGCGAACACCTCGTTCTGGTCGGAAAAACCATCACCTACGACACCGGCGGTTATTCCCTCAAACTCTCGGGCGGCATGCGGGGGATGAAGTACGACATGTGCGGCGGCGCCGCGGTCCTCGGGGCAATTCATGCCATCGCCAAGGCGAAACTTGGCATCAAGGTGACCGCACTCCTGCCGGCGGCAGAGAACATGGTCAGCGATGACGCGTACCGACCCGACGACATCATCACCATGTACAACGGCGTCACCGTCGAGGTCACGAATACCGACGCGGAAGGCCGGCTCGTCCTCGGTGACGCCCTGGCCTATGCGTGTGAAAAACTCAAGCCAACGGCGATCGTGGACTGCGCCACGCTCACCGGCGGCGTCGTCGTCGCCCTCGGGCACTTCAGCGCGGGGCTCTTCGCCAACGACGATCGAATCTGCGGTGCCGTCGAATGTGCGTCCCAAGGGGCAAATGAGAAAGTCTGGCGACTCCCGCTCTGGGAAGAGCACCGGGAGTTCATGCGATCACCGTTCGCCGATATTCTCAACTCGAACCCCAAGAGATCTGCCCACCCAATCCAGGGCGCGGCATTCCTCTCCTACTTTGTGGACGAAGAAATCCCCTGGGCGCATTTGGACATCGCCGGCGTCGCGAGCCCCGATGGAGATCCCGTCACCGGATCGGGCCCGAGCGGATTCGGCGTTCGATTGCTCCACGATCTGGCCAAGGGTATGACGACTTCCTGAGCGGAGCGGTCAGCGGTCAGGAAAACTTCGAAGGATCGCGACCCGACTCGATCTCACGGATCTTGTCGACTCGGCGTTGATGGCGACCACCATCGAATGGTGTCTCCATCCACGTATCGACGATTCGCTTCAGCAAGGTCTGACCGAGCATGTCGGCGCTCATGCACAGGATGTTGGCGTCGTTATGACTCCGTGAGAATCGCGCGCTCAGCTCGTCGAGCGCCAGTGCCGCCCTCACCCCAGCCACCTTGTTGGCGGCGATGCACATTCCGATGCCCGTGCCGCAGACCAGTATGCCACGATCAGATTCGCCCCGACTCACGGCGTTCGCCACCAGCCATGCCCGATCCGGATAATCACATGATCGATCGGCATCATCTTCCATGCCGAGCTCGACGACCTCGTGCCCAGTTCCCCGAAGATAGGGAATGAGTTCGTCAATCGCCTTCCGCCCGCGATGATCACAACCAAGACTGATTCGCATTGGTGCATTCCTATCCAGAAGATCAAATCTGCCGATTGGACCGCGTCGCTAAAATCACGATTTGGAAGCGGCGAGGAATTCCTGAAGTCGACCCGGAATCAGCGCCTCGATTCTTGACGCCACACGATCGTACACATCCTGCGATTGGCCGATCGGATCCGCGATATCACCATCGGGATCGAGCCGCTCAATGGGGGTGTTCGAATCCGGTGCAATCATTCTGGCGGCTTGGACATGCGAATCAGTCATGCCCAGTACCAGATCCGCTCGGTTGACCATCTCGGCCGTCAGACCGGTACTGCTTCCATCGATCTCGATCCCCCGCCGCGCCAACGCCGCTCGCGACTCCTCAGAGATTGGCATCCCATCCTGAGCGTGAACCCCCGCAGACGCCACGAATAGATCAGGCTCGACGCCGTCGATGGCGCCGGTGAGTAACGCCTGTCTCGCGATCCCCTCAGCCAGAGGAGATCGGCAGGTATTTCCCGTACAAATGAAGAGGACCGTTCGCATGGCAATATCGTACCTCGGGATTAGAAGTTGCCTCGTCCAAACTCGCCTCGGGGACCGGCGGCGGCTACATTGTAAGTTCCTCGAACCTTGGAGCCCCCGTTGGAATTCCTTCAATTTGATCGCGCGTGGAAGACGCTCACCAGTGAAGAAGTTGTGACCCTGAACGGCGAGTCGCCCACCGATCTGGATATTCTCCAGATCGACTACGACGAGCGACGCCAGGCTCATCGGACCGTTTTTGCCAATCAACCCGATCACGAGGTCGATGTGGCCGATGCCGAGAAGCTTTCGGTCCCGCGCGAAAAGGCCGGCGAAGTCCTCGAACACATCCTTCACAAGCTTCATCTAGCGCCGTTATTGATTCTCCCGATCGGAAAATGGCGACCCGTGTTCGACCTAATCACCACCGCCCTCATGGAAAATGAGCAGTGGATGGCGATCGACGCCGAAGCCACCATCGAGCTCAATACTCGCGATCCTCTGATGTGCGAACCCCGCGATCTGCACCTCCTGAAAGAGATGGCGAATGTGATTCTGCGGGATGGCGAGGAACTTCCGCAAGGAATTTCGATCGCCGCGATCCAATCGCCGATCTTGGTCGAAGTGGAGCCAAAGAGCGGAATCCTGCTAACCATTGGCAACGAAGGGCTCGCGGACGAAGTTCGGGCCGTCGCCAACGCATTCATTTCCGACTGATTTGGGAAGTCGCCTCGAAGGGCACGAACATCAGACGACCACGCGGGCGCCATGGACGTCGAATGCGGCCCTGCAATCCTGGCAATCCTGGCAGTCCACGCTCCCGGGATTGATCATGCCGCCGCCACATTCGGGGCAGACTTGGCGTCGAATGGCGCCCCGGGCCAACCATCGCTCGCCAGCCTGCAACACTCGCCAGACGAGAACGGCCGGTAGCAGCGCGAAGATCGAGAAGATCAACGAGAGAACCCCGATCACCGGCATGAGAAAGCACACCGCAAAGGTCGCGACCGCGATCGTCAGATACGAGAAGAACATCGCGAGGGGATACACGGAATTGACCCACCGGAGGGCTCGATACAGAAGCATGGTTCGAGTCTATCTCGCGACTTAGAGGACTGGAAGCAACGTGGAAACGATGTCCTCTGATTCGACCGCCAGAGACGTCCAGATTCGACCCCTTCCGCGGCTCGGGAATCGAGGGGATTTCGCTACCCGCGATCCCTTGACCGGATCCTCGCGACGAATCGGACGGGGCCATGACGAAAGGCCGCGTCGAGATTGAACGGCCTGAGAACCCCACATCGCCGTTTCAAGCCAGAAAACGCCACGTGGAAGCCCGCGATTCCAAGTGACATGCCGTCCACCGGGTACCAGCCCTCATAGCGAAACCCCGGAATTCTGAGAAGAATCGCTACACTTCGTGGTTGCTGACTCGCGCCGAGACGCCGTCTTGATGTGAGGGAGAATTTCGATCGAGATTGAATTCTCAGCCCGCCCACCCCGGCAGATCCCGGCCGGCAGGCTCCAGCCCGACAATCTCCGGCCATCCTGTTGTGGCCGGCCGCCCCCCAGTCTGGAACGAAACATGAAGCTCGTTTGTAGTCGTGATGCCCTTGCGGAAGCCCTTGCCATCGCCGGAAGCGTCGTCATCAGTCGGACCCCTGCGCCCGTGCTGCTCTGCCTCAAACTCGAGGCGAAGGATGGCCTTCTCTTTATCTCAGCCACCGACACGGAAATCGGCCTGCTCCTCGGCGTCGCCGAAGTGGATGTGCGTGAAGAAGGCGTCGCCCTGATTCCCGCCGACAAGCTGAACCAGATCGTTCGAGCCAGCAACGACGACTCGCTGTCGATCGAAGTCTCAAAGAACATCGCCACCATTACCGGCCGCGACTCGAAATTCAAAGTGTTCGGATTCGATCCCGAGGAATTCCCCGGCGTCCCGACGTTCGACGCGAACGACTTCGAATTCGAAACCAACGGCAAGACGTTCCGGCGACTGATCGGACGCACCGTCTTCGCGACCGCCGTCGAGAACAGTCGATATGCGATCAACGGCGTGCTGATTGAACGCATCGGACGAAACCTCCGCCTCGTCGCGACCGATGGCCGTCGACTCGCGGTCGCCCGGGGAGAATGCACCACCACCGCCGAAGAGGACCTCACCTCGATCGTCCCCACCAAGGCGTTGAACGTTCTCAATCGACTCATGAACGATCCGGACGAGCCAGTCCGTATCCGGCGGGATCGCAATCAGATCCTCTTCCAAGTCGGTAGTGGACCGGGCGCCCCGGTCCTCTCCAGCAATCTGGTCGAGGGTTCCTTCCCCCCGTTCGAGGACGTCATCCCGAAGGATCAGGACAAGAAGGTTCAATTCAAGACCGTCGATCTGGCCTCCGCCGTCAGGCGAGCGGCACTCCTGACCAATGAGGAAAGCAAAGGCGTCCGCCTCGCATTCGCCGACGGCGTCCTCACCCTTTCCAGCCGCGCCCCCGAAATGGGAGAGGCGGAGATCAAGGTCGAAATTGAAGAGTACAACGGCGATCCAATCGAAATTGGCTTCAACCCCAACTACCTCACGGAGGGGTTAAAGCATGCCGACTCCGAGACCATCCTCATCGAGTTGAAGGCGGCCAACAAACCAGGCGTGATCAAGGTCGGTACTGACTTCACGTATGTGGTGATGCCGGTCAACCTAGGCTGAGCATGGAGGCCTGGCAGGCCGGATCCCCGAGCCGGCCAGCTTCATGTGGTCACCGGCCCGTTCAGAACATAAAGAAGAAGGACGAGCCTCGCGGCTCGTCCTTCTTTCATAACGTTTCGTGCTCTTCTCATCCGTCCGCGACTCGATGCGGGGTCAACGCTTCGAGTACTTGACACCGCAACCGTAGGGCCGGGTTTCAGTGGGGCTCACGGTACTTCCGTTCTTGATCGCGGTGACCGCATCAAGCACGTAGTTCTTGTCCCCTCGATCGCCGAAGGCTCCCGAATATCGGAGGACGCCGTCGCCATCGATCACATACATGTGAGGCGTCGTCTTGGCGCCGTACATCTTGCCGACCTTGCCGTCGAAGTCGACGAGAATCGGACTCTTAATTTTCAGACTCTCGACGGCCTTCTTGTCAGCCGCGACGACCGCATCCATGGTCATGCCACGAGCGGTTGAATCGATGGCCAGATAGATCACGTCCTTGTCGGCGCTCTTCAGACTCGTCATCAGTTTCGCGACCTGCCCGGTGCTGTGAATGCTGTTGCCGCTCTTCGAGCCAGACCAGGGGCACTTGGACGAAAACCATTCCATGACCACGGTCTTTCCCTTGAAATCGGCGAGCGAATGCGCCTTGCCATTAAGGTCCATGAGCTTGAAGGCCGGTGCCTTTTCGCCGATCTTCGCGACGGCAGCACTCAAGGGTGCTGCTGGCGAGACGGGCATCGCGGTGGCGACTGCGACCAAACCAGCCGCAGCGGCAAGTCCGAGGGTGGCAAGAAGGGTGTTTCGTCGACGCATAGAGAGTCTCCAGTTTAGTTCAGGGTTCTGAAATTCGATCGTGAGGGGCGAGGGAAGCCTTTTCGTCAGTCGGCCAGTCGTGGATTCGGTGTTCTACCGCCAGCGGGTCGGAAGGTTGTACTCCACTGCCGGGAAGTTAAGGCTTGATCGGCATCCGAATAGAAACGGCCGGATCTAACCGGTTATTGCCAAAAAGGACGACTCCCGCGACTTCCAGCGGCTTTCCGAGTGCATTTTCAGGCTTGAGCGCTAAGGGAACCAGAATCCTGTAGCGATCGCCAGAAATGGTGGCCGGCGTCGAGACGCCGCCCTCCGAGGTCACCCCTGGCGTGAGGTCCGGCACGAAAACGATCGACGCCGCCCCCCCCGTCGGCCCCGTGACCTCCAGCGCCATCCGCCCGTCGGCCATCTCCAGCCGGGCGATCGTCCCTTTGACTTTTTGATACGGAACCGGAATACAGGCCAATCCCTTCGCAAAGGCCGAACCCGGCTCGTCCTTCAGGGAAGGCACGGATGCACCAGCCTTTGCGACTGGGAGTTCGATCGAAGTGGACCCTGACCCCATCAGGCAGATCTGATCACAGACCAGCCAGTCGGCCTTCACACGGATCTGAATGCTCGGTTCCTTGATGACCGCAGGCGCCGTCACCGGCACAAAGAGCATCGTTTCTCCGTGATACCCAAAGGTCGTCTCCCATTCCGTGGCATGAATCACCGGACGCGGCCAGACCATCGGTCCGGCCTTGAATCCCTCCGGCAAATCGAGCGTGATTCGGGTCTGCGAACCACTGTCCCCAGGATTCCTCCAGTAGATGTGCCATTTCGGAGTAATCTGAAACCGAACCCCGAGAAGCTGCGTGCTTCCTGGCACGATCACCTTGGTGGCGAACGTCGCATCGATGCGGACCAGCCGATCCCCTTCCGGCTGACTCTCAAGCCCAAATTGAGCCTGGGCCCCTCCGCCCATGACCGAGATTACCGCCAGGAACGCAAGATAGAAACGAGTGGTGCGCATCATGGATATTCCTTCGGTCCTTCGAAGATAAAACTCGGCAAGATCACCAAGAATCGGAGCCCGGTGGCCCGATCGCGTATCCCGTATCCTGACCGGGTCCCTGATCATAAGCCTGCCGGAACTCTCTTCATGCCGAATTTAAACTTGAGTCGCCTTTTCCTCCTCACCCTCTTGTTCGGATTCTCAACCGGCCTCGGTTGTTCACAGAAGACCAGCGATCGGGATCTCCAACCGGTCAGCCCGTCGGAAGCCATCGATTTGGCGTCGAAGGGCGAGGGTGGCCTCTTCTCCAAGACGTCCAAGGTCGCCTGGGTCGATCCGAGATCACCAAAGCTCTATGACGAAGCACACATTCCCAATTCGATCAACATCTACTTTGGGACCGGTGAATTCGAGGACATGGCGACCCTAGAGCTCAAGGGCCGCGGGCCGATCATCGTCTATGGAACTGACTACCAAGACGTGCTGGCCAATGCCGCGAGCAAACGCCTGATCGAACTGAAGATCGGCGACGTCTACACGCTCCGCGGCGGATTGCTGCAGTGGGCAAAAGACGGCAATGAAGTCGCTGGAAGCGACCCCGGCTCGGTCGGGAAGTAAACCCCGTCGCGGCTGATCGACCCGGTTGATGAACCCCGCCGAACCGACGGATGACGAAGAACGAAGACCAGAAGTGAGTGAAAGACACCGCCCGTGATTCATGCAAGCATGAGTCACGGGCGGTCGTGTTTCGTTCGATTACTGCCGGGCGGACCTGCTCAGGCGAGTGCCGCCGCGCCGGAGACGATTTCGGTCAGCTCCGTCGTGATGCGTGCCTGTCGTGCCCGGTTGTAGTCTCGCTTGAGGGTACGGCCGAGACTCGCCGCATTGTCGGTGGCGGCCTTCATGGCGATCATCCGCATGATCTGCTCGCTGACCACCGCATCGTTGTACGACTGGAAGAGCGAAGTTCGAACCGCTCGCGGGAGCAGATCGTTCAGAAGGGATGCCTCGTCTGGCGTAAATTCGTACATCGCCGCGGAGACGCCCGACGGGTCCATCTCGGGCGCTTGCAACGGAAGCAACTGCTGGACTTCGGGAATCTGCCGGGAGTTACTTTCAAATCGCATGTAGGCGACGTGAACAGAATCAACTTCACCGGCGGTAAAGAGGTCCATGAGCCGATCCGCCAATTTCGAAACATCCTCGAACAACGGCTTGTCGCCAATGTCGTGGGTCTCTGCAACGGGGATCCGGGCAAACTTGAAGAAGTTTGAGGCCTTCTTGCCACTGGTCTCGACCTGAACTTCAACGCCTTCGGCAATGCGACGACGGTGATAGCGAAGCGAGTTGCGAAGGACGTTCGAGTTGAACGCCCCGCAGAAGCCTCGGTCCGATCCGATGACCAGCAGGAGTTCTCGTCCAGTCTTTGGACGATCACCACCCACCAAAGGATGATCGAGCTCCGCCGGGTCGCTGCACACCGCCGCGACCAGCTCGCGGATCTTCTCGGTGTAAGGCTGCGTGGACCGAGCCCGTTGAACCGCCGCCGTGAATTTCGCGGTGGCGATCATCTGCATGGTCTTGGTAATCCGTTGGATCGTGCCAACGGCGACCATACGCTTCTTGATTTCGCGGATCTGTGCCATAGGGGTTGGAGAGTCTACCGAAGGTGGGCGACTCCCGCCACGGCGAGAAGCCCTCGCTCGCCCCTAGCGAACTCGAGCCCCGTCCCAGGCGAGATTCATCCGGGCCGGGAGCACGGGGGCGACGTCCGCGTGCCGGATCTCGTGGGACATGTGGATAAACCAGGTCGATTCGGCCCCGATCCGTTCCGCGGTCTCGACCGCCTGATCCACCGTCATGTGGGTGGGATGGGCCCTCGGACGCAACATGTCCAGGACCAGCGTCCGGAGGCCCCGGAGGCGGGGCCAGGTCTCCGGCGGGATCGAGGAGGTATCGGTGCAATAGGCCAGCGGGAAGGGACTCGGCTGATCCGCCGCGATCCGACCGTCCTCATCGAGGGCCTCGATTCTGAAGCCCAAGATCGGCATCCTCCCGTGCAAGAGCTTGATTGGCTCGAATCGGACACCGAACCGGTCGACCGGTTCGAGGGGTCTGATTTCGGTCACGCTGAGGCTCGCGACGAAAGATGGGTTGATGTTCTCAAACGGTCGGAATATGTGTTGGAACTGCCGTTCGATCGCATTGAGCGTCGGCTGATCCGCCAACGCCTCGATCGACGTCTTCTGAACGGCGTTGTACCGACGGACGTCGTCAAGCCCGAAGGTGTGATCGACATGACTGTGGGTAAAGAAGATCGCGTCGCAACGATTCAAACCAAGGCGGAGGGCATGTTCTCGATGGTCCGGGGGGCAATCCAACAGGATCATCCTTGGATCACCCGACGCATCGCGAAAGCGAATCGCGGCACCGCATCGGGTTCGTCGATCGCGAAGATCCTCGCTCCGGCAGACCGGACAATCACATCCGATGATCGGAATCCCGCTCGACGTCCCCGTTCCGCAAAGCGTGACATCCAGTTCTGTGATCATCCGACACTTCCAGAGACGGTGGAGGTGACGGATTCTACCGCCTGCTGGAGGCGATTCCGAACGTCTGCCACCACGCCTGCCGGGTCCGCCGCCCCGCAAATTGCGGCCGACATGGCCACGCCACGTCCGCCGGACGCGATCACTTGGTCGATGTTCTGAAGGTCGATCCCGCCGATCACCAATTGTGGCCAGCGTGGGTACGCCGCAGCCATCGCCTGCACCAGCGCAGGCCCGCCTTCGGACGCCTCCGGCTTGGTGCCGCTCGCCGCAAAACGGCCAACCCCACAGTAATCACAGCCCGCCGCGTGGTTTCGAGCCGCTTCGTTGAGATCGTGCGAACTCCCGCCGAGCAACGCCAGTCCCCCGATGACCCGACGGGCGGCTTCCACCGGAAGGTCGCCTTGCCCAAGGTGCACGCCATCAGCGCCCGCGGCAACCGCAATATCCGCCCGGTCATTCACGATCACGGGAATACCCGCAGGGCGAGCGATCTCGATCACCGCCCGGACTCGATCCAGAAGTTCCGACGATGAGAACGTCTTCTCTCGCACTTGAATGGCGTCGGCACCCCCGGCAATCGCAGACTCGAGCACGTGGGTCCAAGGGCCTCGGCAGATCGACTCGGTGAGCAAGACCTGAACCCGCCATCCCGATGGCCGCCCTCTCGCGACGGCGGCGGTGACGGCCGCCGCCAGGTCGTAGGCCGCATACCGGGCCGATTGCAACGCCGAGGCGACCCGACCTCCAACGTCAAGCACTTTCGCCGCCTCCTCGAGGGATCGACAACCTTCGGTCACCCGACCACCGGCGGCTTCCGCGACGGCGACGAGCCCGGGCCGAGCCAGTTCGCCATCGGTCATGTGCTCGGTGCCGACATCACCCGCGGTATCCCGAGGCGTGGCGGTCGGACCGACCAGGCGGGCCGCCGCCTCGGTGATCTCGTGCCGGATCGTCTTGAGATCCCGAGCGAGGTCCGAGGCGTCCAGAACGAAGCGGGCGAGATCCTCCAGCGTACGGAGTCCCTCACGAACCCGATTCGCGTTGGCATCGACCAGTCTTTCGAGTCCATCCTGTCGCATTCAGGAGAGCGTAGCACGCCGCCCCCGCCACCTCGACCGGCGTGGGCCTACACTGCGTCCCCGTCGCGGCGATTCCTCTAGGATTCGCCGCCATCTCAAGCACCAAAGTCACTTTGACCGGAATACACCGACATGGCCTTTACCCTCCCCGACCTGCCGTACGCTGAGAATGCCCTGGAGCCGTCGATTGACGCCAAGACCATGGGTATCCATCACGGCAAGCATCATGCCGCCTACATCGCCAAGGTCAACGCCGCGCTCGAAGGGCATGATGATCTCGCAGGCCATTCGATTGCAGACCTCTGCCGTGGAATCGCCGATCTCCCAGAATCAATCCGCGGTGCCGTTCGCAACAACGGCGGCGGACACTTCAACCACAGCCTCTTCTGGCAGATTCTGGCCCCGGCTGGAGACGGCGGCGCACCAAGCCCCGAGCTCACCGCGGCGATCAACGCCGCCTGTGGATCGATGGATGAAATGAAGGCGGCCTTCGCCAACGCCGGAGCCACGCGTTTCGGATCGGGTTGGGCGTGGCTAGGTGCCAAGGGCGACGGAAGCGTCTGCATTTGTTCGACGCCGAACCAAGACAACCCACTGATGGTCGGCATGGTCGACTGCGAATGCACGCCGATCCTCGGGCTCGACGTCTGGGAGCATGCGTATTACCTGCACTACCAGAACCGTCGCCCCGACTACATCGCGGCGTTCTGGAACGTCGTCAACTGGAATGAAGTCAATCGACGGTTCGCAGAAGCGACCGCCTGACGCCCCGAACGCGGCTTAGAAAAAACGACCGGACCGGACTCCATCGAGTCCGGTCCGGTTTTTCTTTTGGTTCAAATCTCGAGGCCAGCTCATCCTGCAGGCATGACGCCATTGAGCATCGCGTCAAACGCGTCTCGGGATGCGAGGACCGTCCCCTCCGGACCGACCAGTCTGACGAACACCCGTCGCCCCGGTGCCTGAATGATCGCACCGATCTGGGCCTGTCCAGTCCGCGGCGCGGCCGCCCCCATCGATTGGTAGCTGCCGGCGGTCTCAACTCGAGTGATGGTCAGGCCGCCGACTTCTTTCGTGGTGATGGCCGCTTCGACCGACTCGCCTTCGCCATCACGGAACTGCCCGACCCATCGATCGATGTTCATATCCGTCGGACCGCCGTCGGATCCGCGAAAAAGCGAAAAGACGATCTCGGCCGAACCACCGGAGCCTGGCCTCGACGGGACGTCGTACTGCAATGTTCGGAATCGCATCCGAGGCTTCGACCACGTCCAGCTGCCGGGCTTGGGAAAGACCAGTCCGCCCACCTCGGCCACCTTGGAATCGCTCTTCGCGGTCGAGACGATCCAATCCGTCGCGGCCGGCTCGTTTGGCTCGTTCGGCTCGTTGGGCACCGTTGCCGAGGGGACTTCCGGCCTCGACGGGCCTTCGACCGGCGGCTGAGTGGAGACCACCGGCGGCGTCGAGGCCGGCGGCTTCGGGGCTCCAACGCTGCCATCCCCACAGCCTCCGATCAAGGCCATCGCACCGAGGGTGACGATCATCGCTCGCCGCGGGGTAGAGCTTGGGCGGACTGGTTCTTGACTCGACATGCGGGGTCTCCGACTAAGTGATGCCTACCGTTGACGATTCGTCTCGGAATCGCCGCTTCCCCGCGATCGAGCGCGGGAGACGATGCGTACGATACTCCGCATGACGTCTCCTGCCGTGCCTTCGCCAGAATCCTCCCCGTCGAACCGATCGTCATTGACCATCCGGAACGGCCGCGTGGGAGGTCGGATCGTCGACCTTCGATGCGATGGCGGACGAATCACCGCCATCGAAGCCGCCGGAACCCTCGAGCCAAACGGCGGCGCCTCGATCGACGTTCGAGACGGATGGATCTTTCCGGGTTTCGTGGATGCGCACGTTCATCTGGTCCTGGCGGGAACGGTTTCGGACCAGATCGATCTCACGGGTTGTCCCGATCGAGCGACGTTCGAAGCTCGGATCGAGCAGGGCCTCCAGTCGCTTGAAGACGACGCGTGGTTGATCGCCCATGGCTGGCTTGAGACCGACTGGGGTGGCGAGATTCCGGATGCCTCCTGGCTCGCCGCGGCGGGTAATCGCCCGGCGGTGTGCATCAAGCACGATCACCACGCATGCCTGGTCAACCCGGCGGCGCTCGCCATCGCCCTCGAGCGATTCGGTGATCGAACGTGCCCCCCCGGTGGCGAGATCGTTCGAGATGCGCAAGGCCAACCCACCGGGCTCATGCTCGAAAGCGCGGCATGGATGATCGTGAATCCCGTCGTTCCGACGCCCTCGGTCGAAACGCGCCGCGGCACCACGATCGCCGCGAGCCAGTACCTCGCCACGCTCGGCATCACCCAGGTCGGTTCGATGACCTACGCCCAAGAGGTCGTCGACGTGCTGGATGCGATCCGTGACCAACTCGCCGTCGGGGTCGCGGTGACCATGCTCGACCGCGAGCTGCCGATCGACGCCCCGCTCGCCCGGCTTGAAGCGCTCGACCGCGACGATCGAGTGCGGCTGATCGGCTGCAAGGCTTTCCTCGACGGCACCCTCGGGTCGCGCACCGCGGCGATGCTCGCGGATTACGCGGATCGTCCGGGCGAACGCGGCCTGCTCGTCGAACTCGCCCAGCGCGGCGAACTGATGACGTGGATCGAATTCGTGGTGACGCGGGGCTGGAGCCCCTCGATGCACGCGATCGGCGACGCCGCGGCACGACTCGCCCTCGACGCCTGCGACCACGCGGAGCGATTCGCCCGCGAGGCCGGACTTAATCCCCCGAAGATCCGGATCGAGCACTGCCAGACCGTCGACCCCGCCGACATCCCCCGCTTCAAGACCTCCGATCGTCATGCGAGCATGCAGCCGACGCACCTGCTCGACGATGGAACGACGGTCGAACACTCGCTGGGAGCCGAACGCTTCGACGCGTTCTTCCCCTTCCGAGCGATCCACGACGCCGGCGGAACCCTTTCCTTCGGAAGCGACTGGCCGATCGAGAATCCCGATCCGATCGAAGGCATCCGTGTGGCGGTCACCGGCCAAGACCGCCACGGCCGCGTGGTTCCCGGCACCCGCACCGTCGACGTCGCCACCGCGATTCGTGCGTACACCACGAATGCCCGCGCCGCCCTCGGCCTGCCGCCGGTAGCGCTCGAGATCGGCGATCCCGCCGATCTCGTGGTCCTCGACCGCGACCCTGCCGCCCTCGACTGGACCACCGAGACCCCCACCGTGCGGCTCACCGCCTTCCGCGGTCGCGTCACGCACCTTCCGGGACCGGAAGAAAACACGATCGAGTGATCTTCCCGCCTGGCGACCGTCTGCAATGGAAAGACCACCTTCCTCGCATGAGGCCCGTCGGACCACGCTGAACCTGCGATACTCCGAAGTCTCATGGCCTCCAACGACGCTGAACTCACCCACCTCGATGCCGCCGGTGCTGCCCGGATGGTCGACGTTGGCCACAAGCCGCCGCTTCGACGAACGGCCATTGCCAGTGGCTTCCTCGTCGCCGCCGAGACGACCCTGGACCGGGTCATGGTTGGCGATCTCCCGAAAGGCGAAGCGCTGGCGGTGGCACGAATCGCCGGGATTCAGGCCGCCAAACGCTGCGACGCACTCATCCCGCTCTGTCACACCCTCCCACTCGATTCGGTCGCCGTGGCATTCGACCGAACCGCCGCGAATCGCCTCCAAGTGACCGCGACCACCACGATTACCGCCCGAACCGGCGTGGAGATGGAGGCGTTGACCGCAGTCTCCATCGCCCTGCTCACGCTGTGGGATATGGTCAAGGGCATCGACTCGAATCTCGTTATTGAAGGCATTCGCCTTCTCGAAAAGCGCAAGGAACCCACGACATGACCAGCGGATGGTGGATCGCAGACCTGTGGCAACAAGGCCAGGTCGTTCAACTTGCGTCTTGGATTTTCTGGGTGATCGTGTCGATTAGCCTCCACGAGCTCGGCCACGGCTGGGCGGCGTTGTGGGAGGGCGATGACACGCCTCGACGGCTCGGCCGCATGACGATCAATCCCCTCGTCCACATGGGAAGCACCAGCATCATTGCCTTCCTGCTCATCGGATTTGCCTGGGGGCTGATGCCGGTCACGCCCAGCAACTTCCGTCATCGACGCTGGGGCGATGCGATCGTGGCGGTCGCCGGGCCGGCGGTGAACCTGGTGCTCGCGGTCATTCTGCTCACCGCCGCTGGCATCATCAGTGGGAGCGTGCTGGGCAGCGAAAATCCCCCATCTTGGGGGGCCCGCGCCTTCGAGTTTTGTTACACCGGGGGCTGGTTGAATCTCGTGCTTCTGGCCCTCAACCTGATTCCGATCCCACCGTTGGATGGCTCACGGATTCTCGGGTCGTTCTCCAGCGGATACGCCCGGCTCCTCCTCCATCCCAACGCGTCGATGTTCGGACTGGCATTCTTCGTGATCGTGTTCTGGATCACGCCAATGGGTCAGGTGGCCTATCGGTCAATCGACAATGTGGCCCTCCTTTGGGTCGGCCTTGTCCAAGGCATCATCATGGGCGGAGGCTGATTGGTCGATTCAGTGCCCAAATGGGCAATTCGCCCCCGTGCATTGACCTCGCCACCGATTGCCCTACAATCTCCGATTCGCCCCCGTGGGCCAAAGGCCGCCTCGCACGAGACCCGTCCGGGTTCCCAACGAGTCGCCCGATCTCCAACCACTCGCATCATGTGATGCGGGGGAGACGAGGACCACGCCAGCGAGGATACCTCTCATGGTTGTTCTGCGCATGAAGCGGATGGGTCGCATCCGCCGTCCGTTCTATCGCATCGGTGCGATGGACAAACGTTCCCCCCGTGATGGCCGAGTCATCGAAGCTCTGGGTTGGTTCGATCCGATCACCACTGATCCGGAAAAGACCATCAACCTCAAGGCCGGTCGCATCCACTACTGGCTTTCGGTCGGCGCTCAGCCCAGCGAAACAGTCGCGGCACTATTGAAGAAGAACGGCATTGATCCGAAGCCGGGCCCGCATCACACGGCGCTCATCGACTCGGACCGGCCGGTTTCCATGGAGTCGGCCGCGGAGTGATTGCTCCTCGGTTGCGGTGAAGCAACGTTGATCGGATTCCGATGCGCATCGACGTCCTAACGCTCTTTCCCGACATGTTCCGCGAAGTTCTCGCGACCAGCATGCCGGGAAGAGCAACAGCCTCCGGAGCCGTGGAGTATCAACTTCACGATCTTCGCGACTGGACCAAGGACAAGCATCGCACGGTAGATGATCGACCGTTTGGCGGAGGCCCTGGCATGGTGATGATGTGCGAACCCTTGTGTGATGCGGTACACGCGGTCGAGGCGATGGAGACATCGCCCGCCCGTCGAGTGCTGTTGACACCACAGGGCGAGCCATTGACCCAGGCTCGGGTCGAGGAGTTGGCGACCGAGCCCCGCCTCCTCCTCATCGCCGGACACTACGAGGGGATCGACGAGCGGGTGATTGATGAACTCAATCCGCTTGAGATCTCGATCGGCGACTACGTCGTCTCCGGCGGTGAACTGCCGGCGATGGTGCTGATCGACGCCCTCGTTCGACTGCTTCCAGGGGTTCTCGGGCATGCGAATTCCGCAGCCGAAGACTCGTTCTCCACCCGGGATGACTCGGGCCGTCCGCTTCTGGACTGCCCGCACTTCACCCGGCCCCGCACTTGGCACGATCGGGAAGTTCCCGATGTGCTGCTCAGCGGCGATCACGGTGCGATCGCTGACTGGCGACGTAAACAATCGGTCGAGCGTACGCAACGGCGGCGCCCTGACCTTCTTGACCAAACACCGCGACCCCTGGACGGCAGAGACCGTTCCAAGTCGCGGCAACCCGACGGCGGAATTCCCGCTCAAGGGGAACAAACGGGCGACGGCCCGGGAGATTCGGAATCATGAATCGCACAGAATTTGTTGAATCAGTCGTAGCCGACCAGTTGAAGCCGAAGGACACCTTCCCGGAATTTTCCGTGGGTGACACCATCGACGTCCACTATCTCATTGTCGAAGGCGAAAAGGAACGCGTCCAGATCTTTCAGGGCGTGTTGATCGGCGTGAAGGGTCGTGGGGTCAACCGCACCATCACCGTCCGACGCATCGTCGCGAACGAGGGCGTGGAACGCATCTTCCCCATGCACAGCCCCCGTATCGCCAAGATCGAAGTGGTTCGACATGGTGACGCCCGTCGTGCCAAGCTCTACTTCCTCCGAGATCGCATCGGTAAGGCTCGCCGTCTTCGCGACCGCCGCCGCGGCCTCAAGTGGGTCAACGAAGGCTGATCGCCTTTTACTCATGCAGGTCTCGCTGAGCAAGTCGTTTGGATTCGAAGCAGCCCACTGGCTGCCGACGTTTCCTGAAGACCATAAGTGTCGCCGGCTCCACGGGCACTCCTTTCACGTCGAAATCGTCGTCGAGGGAGAGGTGCCCGAGGAGTCCGGCTATCTGATGGACTTTGGCACGATCAAGGCCGCCATCAAGCCGATCGAAGAGGCACTCGACCATCGATGCCTGAACGAAATCGAAGGGCTTGAGAATCCGACCAGCGAGATGCTGGCCCGATGGATCTGGCGGCGGATTGCACCCGAACTACCACTGCTCAGCGAAGTACGGATTCGCGAGACCTGTTCGAGTTCGTGCGTCTATCGAGGCCGCTGACCGGCGATCCCGTTTCGACGTGCCGGTGGTCATCACGCCGATCCAATCACGTCCCCTCCATTGATTGGGAGATCGCCGATGCGCCTGTGCACCACCCTTGATACCACCACCGCCCGGTCAATCGGCATCCCCGATGCGGTCTGCGATCTGATCGTCCCGCACGGAACTCCCGGCGAGGCCATCGCCTCGATCCTGCCCGGAAATCCCCTCGCCGACGATTGGTTTGGCCTTGTTGATCTTCCCGGCGACCTGCTGGTGGCGTGGAGCGGCACCCTGGCCGACGAGCTCTTCGGTGATGACCCGCGCACCTGGATGTCGGTCGGACACGAAAAATTTGAGTCCTTCTGCGATGCGATTCGCGAACCGCTCTCGGCGTCGGGCAACCGACTCTGCTTCCGGCCCCATGCCCGCCACGTGCTGAGTGACCCCCAAGGAACGCTGGACTTCCTCCGCCGGCGCGAAGGCGAACCGTTCGGACTCGCACTCGCCCCCGTGGACCTCCTGCTCCCCTCGATGCTGGCGGATGCGGAGGATCACTTCATCCGAATCCTCGAGTCGATGGTTCCTCGCGCTGATCTTCTGCTTCTCACTGATGCGGCCGCCGCGGCCAATGGCGACCCTGAAGATGACGAGTCGATGGTCGCCACTCCCCTCGGGGACGGCGTCCTGCCTGCCGAACTCATCATGGACGCGATCAACACCAGACTCCCGGCGTCGACGCCGGTGGTGGTCGCGGCCCGCGACCTCGCCACGGTGACCAGTTGGCGACACGGCGACTTCCGTTGAGCGGGGTGCCAGATCCGGTGCGATGTCCGTGGTGCGGCAACGACCCCCTCTACTGCCGCTATCACGACGAAGAATGGGGCGTGCCCGAACGGAACGGTCGGGCCCTCTTCGAGAAGCTCTGCCTCGAGGGGATGCAGGCAGGATTGAGCTGGATCACGATCCTCCGCCGGCGCGATGATCTTCGCATTGCCTTCGACGGATTCGAACCCGCACAGCTGGCGACGTGGACCGATGAGGACCGGCTTGCGGTGCTCGATCGCCCAGGCGTCATCCGGCACCGAGGCAAAATCGAAGCCGTCTGCGGCAATGCTCGCGCCGTGATCAAGGAATTCGACGATCTCGGGACATTCTCCACCTTCATCTGGTCATTCGCGCCCCCTGCCAAGGCCCGGCGAGATCGCCCCGCCACCCCCAGCGACCTCGCCACCGAGACGGTGGAAAGCCGGCGACTCGCGAAGGCACTCAAGGCTCGAGGCTTCCGCTTCATCGGCCCAGTCTCCGCCCACGCCTTCATGCAGTCCATGGGTTTGATCGACGACCATCTCGTTGGCTGCCATCGCGCGAGGTCCTGAAACAACGACCGAGTCGTGCTTCAAGGCACCGTTCCATCGCATCCTAAGTCTGCTTGGACATCGTTCTGGCCCTTGGCCACCGGAGTGGGGTATTATTAAAAAGTCGGCGGAGCCGGTTTTTTCCCCTGTTCAATTGTCGCGGCGAAACCGCGACGGCCCCCACGGACCTTGAATGGACGGCATGCACCGTCAGATTCGAGCCCGGATCGGAGGAGCGTCAGGATGACGATGGCCCTAGATGCAGGAATCAACCCCGGACTCGATGCCGGACTTGATGCCAAAGTACTCGTCCTCAACCGGATGTACTCCGCGATTCGCGTCGTGGACGCTCGCCGGGCCTTCACACTTCTGATCAAGAACATCGCGGAAGTGATCGCGGTTGAGAATGGCCACTACCGAAATTATGACTTCGAGACGTGGGCCGACATTGCAGAACTACAACACGAGTTCGAGCCCGATCATCACGAGTGGGTTCGAACCACCCGAGTGACGCTGGCGGTTCCCAAGATCATCCGGCTCTTCGACTACGACAAACGTCCACAGCGAACGGTCAAACTCAACCGAAGAAACATTTATGCGCGTGATGGGAGCCGCTGCCAGTACTGCGGACGATCCTTCTCGACGCGTGAGCTCACACTCGACCACGTGATGCCCCGAGTCCAGGGTGGCGAGAACAGTTGGACAAATCTCGTGTGCGCCTGTGTCCGATGCAATGCCCGCAAGGGCGGACGAACCCCGGTCCAGGCCGGCATGCGCTTGGTGCGAAAACCAATCCGGCCGAGCCGGAATCCTGCCATCACGGTGCGACTGGGAAGCGGCAAGTACGAATCCTGGAAGGCGTTCATGGACGAGGCCTATTGGACGGTCGAACTCCAGTAGATGTTTCACGGCGATCAGCGATCCCACCCGACGCGACCGAAACAGGATGCCGGACGACCAGCCCAACCGACGAGGCCCGCAGTCGGCGTCATCTTGGAACCAAAATCACAACGGTATCTTGAAGAGCGAACGGCTTCGAGGCTTTGAAACTCATGGCCATCACGAGGCCAGCCTTCGCCGGCAGGGCTCAACACCACTCAACCGCCGAGACTGATCGTCTGGGGAATACCGGGCAGAGCGGGTGAAATCGGCTCCGTGGGTAGTGGTGATGGTTCGATGCGGCCTTTGGGCACGTCCGCCGATTCATCGGACGACTGATCGCCCTCTTCAAGGGACGGAGGCGAGACCGTGTCGAGGCTCATCGGCCGCCCCAGATCTGAGGGCTCACGAGATTCGGGAGCCGGTTCTGGAAGCGGTTCGGCGACGTATTGGTCATCCCGAAGTTGCATCGATTCGATGCGAAGCGTGGTCTGCTGCCTGATCCCGCCCGGAAGCCATTCCTCGCCTTCCACTCGTTCCACGAGCATTCGCTCGGGATCAACGAAAAGGCTAAAAGTCGCATCAGAGAATCCGGACTTCCCTTCACCGCCCGAGCGAAGTTGGACGCGGACCATCTCTCGATCCTCCACCATCACGCGATCCGCTTCGGCCGCTCGAAATCCCGACTTGCCAGTCTTCCGAAATTGCGCGAGCGGTGCCCCACTGAATCTCAGACGGAGGTGCGGCAGCAGCCAGAGATCACGTTCGGCAGCGCCCGCTGCCGGAGGAATCAGGGCTCTGGCAAAATCATCGAGGACGCCGGGGCGCTCCACGCGGAGATTCGCGTTGGAGACTTCTGCCCGAACTCTGGTGCGGGTTCGGATCGGCGGATCGTCGGTCGCCGGATCGTTGATGACTTGCTCGACCTCGGTCTCCTCGACGTACCCATCGATCGCTCGGTAGCGTTCCGCGAGTCGCTGAAAGAAGAGGATTGGATCCAACTTCCCATGGTGCTCGGGGTGGAAGTCGATGCCGGTTCGATCAATCACCTGCCCGTGGCCCTTGTCGTCGACGATGGGGGAGGCCGTCGCCCTGATCGAAATCGCGGATAGCAGGATCACGCTGACGAAGAGGATCGTCGGAAGCCCGTGGTTCTGGGATGACGCTCGTGCTGTCTTCATCATTGGCATCATTTGCATGATTTGCATGATTTGCATGAGTCGAGCCCCATGTCCTGAGTTTGCCGCGGAAAACTTCTCGCTCGGAGAGTCCACCAATGGTAACACCCCCGTCTGAGATCGCCCCCACTCATCCGGCGAACAGAACCACATTAATTGTCATCACAAGTGCGTTGCTGAACCCATGAGCGATCATCGGAGCGATCAAAGACCCCCTGAGCTCCCTGGCAATGCAGAATCCGATCGCCAAGCCGGCCAGCGGCGGGATAAAGACGAACCCCTGCGGATGGATGGCCGCGAAGATCACGCTGGAGATCAACGCCGAAAGCGTGATGGCGATCGGCGTCGCCCAGCGGCTCATCGCACCACGGAGATGCGTCAGGAAGACGCCTCGAAACATCGTCTCTTCGACGATTGGCGCGGCCACACAGGCGAGAACATAAAGCTGGATGATCTTCCATGCGCCCGCGCCGACGGCTGCCTGTTGCGCCGGATGCGAGGGCGTCGGCGCCTGACCAGTCAGGCTCTCAATCAGAACCGAGAGTCCTAACGTCACCAATGCGCCGACCGCCAGAAGCGGAACCGCCATCATCCAGGTGAGGATGCCAAAAGGAATCTCCCGGATGCCACCCCCACCGTGCAATCCGATGTCTTGTCGCACCTGTGCGAAGGGAATGCCTCGCACCACCGGCCAAGCCAGCGCGGCGAGACTCAGGAAGAAGATGCCGATGCTCGAAAGCAGCATCGGTCCATCTGCGGGCATCAGTAGACCCACGGAGATCTGCAGGACAAAGAAGAGCAGGAGCCAGATCGCGAAGGTCTCGGCGTAAATGCCGTGAGCGCCGACCGGACGGATCCGGTTTGGAAGTCGACCAAGAAGACTGAAGACCAACATCACGAGTAGGACGGCGCCACCAATCAGACCGCCGATCGCAAAGACCGAGAGGAACGCGATCAGCAGCATCATCGAAGTCTGACTCGACTCCGACATGGCCGCCATCGCCGCCGAATCGGGAAGATCCGTCGCGAGTCGACCGAACCAGCCGAGTCGCTCCTCCAAAATTGCAGACGTCGACGCGTCGACTGGGGTCCCATCCACCGCGGCCTGAAGGGCCGCCTTGGCCGCGGGCAAGAGCAGTTCGAAGAGTGGTTGCTCAGTCTGGGTGATCTTCGAGAGCGCGGCGAGACCTTCCTCTGGCCCTGAGATCGAACCAAGCAGAATCGCGTAGGAGATTTCTCCGGCCGGCCCAATCGATTGAATCGGCGTCGCTTGAAGCACGGAGTTGGGATCGCCGGTCAGGGAGAAGACGCCAAAGGCGATCTGACCGATCAACTCGTCCTGAACCGAGATCAGAAGGCCGTCCGGGATCGAATTCGACTCCGGGTCGGATTCCGAGATTTCGCTGCTGTCTTGGGCCATCTCCAGAAAGACGCTCTTGCTCGTCCAGAGTACGATCGCCAGCACGATGACCACCCACGCTGAAATGAGGCCAAAAGTGCTATATCGGCCACTTGAAGCCTGTTTTTCAACGCTCTTCATGGTTGATTCCGGGACGTCTTGGGGTGGGGTTGATGGGTTGTTCATGAGTCGATTTCGAGAGGAGTCTGGGCTTCATCGGCATGGTGAGACCTTGACAGCGAACGGTGGACGGCTATTCTTGGCGATTCTCGATCGGATCCTCAGCTGGAGCCGACCGAGTGCCCGCGTTCCGGGCGTGATCCTATGTTCGTTGGATCATCTTCGTGTTCTTCGTGTTCATGCCACCACTCAGCCGAACGGGCCCCCGACATGCCCCGCCAGACCTACCACGCGAAACCAGGTGAAATCGAAGCCAGCTGGCATCTCTTTGATGCCGAGGGCAAGATCCTTGGTCGTTTCGCCACGCAGATCGCCACGATTCTCATGGGCAAGCATCGCCCCGAGTACACCCCGCACGTCTTGAGTGGTGACTTCGTCATCGTCCTCAATGCGTCGAAGATCGTGATGACCGGCAACAAACTCGATGACAAGACGCTCCGTCGCTACAGCGGCTACCCGAGCGGACAGAAAGTCGAGACCTATCGCCGAATTCTCGAACGGGATCCCACCCGACTCGTGAAGCAAGCAATCGTTCGCATGATCCCGACCGGCCGCCTCGGCCGTGACATGGAATCACGCCTCAAGATCTACGCCGGCGACAAGCATCCTCATCAGGCTCAGAAGCCAGTGGTTCTCGAAGCTACTTGCTGATCAGACGCCAACCACTCTGCATCCCACCGATCTACAGACCGGATTCGAATCGAACATGACCGAGAACACCGAGAACACCGAGAACACTGAGACCGTTGAAGTCGCCGAGATTCCGGCCGTCGAGGGCATTACCCTTGGCGAAGTCGAGTCAACCGCGACCGAGGTCGTCCCCGTCCACGTGAGCCGTGGCCCCGATGCCCACGGTTGGTTCCGTGGCACCGGTCGCCGAAAGAGCGCCGTCGCTCGGGTGCGAATCAAGGCCGGCAAGGGTGAGTTTCTCATCCACGGTACGAAGAAGGGCCAGAAGCCCCTCGATACCTACTTCACCGAAATGCGAGATCAGAACGCGATCCGCTCGGTCCTCGAGAAGACCGGAACCGCGGGTAGCGTCGACGTTTTCGTCAACGCCGACGGCGGCGGATTCACGGGCCAGTCAGGTGCCATCATCCTCGGCGTCGCCCGAGCCCTTCGAGAGTTCGATCCTTCGCTGGAACCGGCCCTTCGAGAGAATGGGTTCCTGACCCGCGATGCTCGTGAAGTGGAACGCAAGAAGTACGGCCAGCCCGGTGCTCGTCGACGCTTCCAGTTCTCGAAGCGTTGATCTTGCGGGCATCAGCCCGATCATCAAGATCATCAACGTTCAACAGAAACACCATGCACCGCCGCGAACTTGTTCGCGGCGGTGTTTGCATGGAGACTCAGAAAAGCGTCAGCGCGACCGAATCGCACGCCGGCGAGTTTCGCGAGCAACCGAGTGCACGTCCTGTGACCATCGGGTGGATGGAAGCCCGATCACTCGACCGGTCTCGATTAACGAGCGAGGACGACCCGGGGCCTGCAGTCCGAATCGAAGCAAAAAGGCTTCAAAGCCAGGCATCGCCTCGATCTCAGACCGATCACGCCCCTCGAGTATTCGCCACCAGCGAACTGGCGCGAGAAGACTCCTTACCGGTGCCGGCACACACCCGAGCATCGACACGCTCGGGATGGAATCAGAGATCGACCGACGCCGAGCCCCGGTGATCCCCGACCACGCCGACGTTCGAGCGACCTGTCGGGAGACGGTGAGTCCCACCAACCGATCGAGACTGTGCCCACGGGTTCGACGCGTCGGATCGAACGCCTGAACCGCGTGCGAGACTCCATTGATCACCAACTCAATCGCATCGTTCACCCTCTGAATCGGGAGTTGCTCGATCCGCCGACCAACCGACTGTTCAAAGCGCTGCACTCCCGGACCGAGGCCGGAGATCGTGGCCCGCTCCAGCAACATCCCCCACCATCGAAGATCTGATTCGACGCGATCGATGTCACGCTCGCGGATTGGCCCGGGTCGAGACATCATCTCGTTGTATTCCTGGTGAGCCCGGGCTTTTGCAAAGTGCATCGCGGCGATGCGGGCGCGGTTGATCTCATGGTCCTCGACGCCGAGCGACCGTCGCATTGCTTCCAGCCCATCAGCGAACGAGAGTCGCGACCATTCGTCCGCTTCGCCGTCGAGTAATCCGGCGACTCCAAAGACCTCGGCCGCCTCGGGCCGGTCCAGGTTCGGCGGGACGAATGCCGGGGCTTCAAGCACCCCCAGATCATCGACGCGAGCCTGCAAGGAAAGGCGTCGAACGACTGCCCGACTCCGATCGACGCGAACCTCCAGATCGACCAGCGGAATCAACCATCGCCCTCCGCGGCCGATCATCGTGGCGACGCGAACACGATCCAAACGAGATCTCGGCGGTCGCCGGCACTCCGATCGCGTCTGAACCAATTCGCCATTCCCGGCGGAATCGGATCCTCCGGTGGATTGGTCATCGATGTCCTTCGCCTTCCCGCGTTGGCGTGAAGCACTCGAACGACGGGCCCGCTCGATTCTTGCCTCGTTCCGTAGGACAAAGGCGTTGAAGATGGAAATACGACACACGGACTTGGCACCGCCGTTTGGAAAACGAGCGAGTCGCGTTGGCAACCCGGCGGCTCGCCAGCGTTGAACCGTGCGACGAGAGACGCCAAGTTGCCGAGCGATTTCGTCCGCCGTGATGTCGAGTTCTGGCTCAAAAGCCTCGGGACCCAGGCGAGCCGCCAATCGAAGAATCAGGAGGCTCGCATCGGCCAGCAGGTCCGCCCCCGAGATCACGAGGTCTTCGACCGATTTGTCCTCCGCCGCGACGCCGGTGATCCGGTAGACGAACCACGAGAGCGGATAAGACCTCGAAGGATCAAACTCCGGATAAACCGTCAAGAGTTTCGAGAGATGACGGCGAATGACCTCCGTGCTCGCGAATTCAAATTGACGATGCACCAGCGCGATGGCTGCGGTGCGATATCCGTCCGCGGACCTCATGCGGGGGCCAGCAGGTCATCAGCAATTCGAAATGGCTGAGGGTCAGAGATCCCGTCAATCTTCGCCGCCGCTTCAAAGAAAACCCGCATCGACTCGATCGAACGCGGCGTGCACTCGAATCGAAGTCTCGAATTGAGATACTCGATCGCCTGATCCGCACGCCAACCGTGCGCTTCAGCGTGCTGATGTGCAATGTTCGGGATTCTCCTCGCGTTCCGACGGCGAGCGTGATCGACGATCATCGCAAGACGGCGAACCCGATCACGGGCGGGACCGTCGATGTCGGCACGGCAGAACCAAGAGGCGAAGACGAATGGCAATCCAGTGAGTTCGTGCCACGCCGCACCGAGATCGAGCTGAAAAGGATGCGTCTCGACGCTCGGCCCGGACCGCACGACTTTATCGCCGATAAGCAGAACCACATCCGGCCAATCGGCCATCGCGGTGTTTCGAGCTTGAATCGGAACCAACGTCGGCGTGAGTCCCTGCTGTTCCAAGAGAAGCACACGGAGGAGTGCGACGGAGGTGTGGCTATCTGTGTCGCACGCGACGTCTTGGATCTCGGCAAGGGGTCGGCGAGAAAAGAGCCGAACCGTCCAGGTCGCGCCGTCGCAACCAATCTGCCCCACCGGAACCAATGCCAGTGGAACCGCCGCCCGTTGCTGATCGATGACCGAACAGAGCGAAAGATCTGTCTCGCCCGCCTCGAGGATGCCCGCCAGCATCGACGGAACCTCGGAGAAGATTCGGACGCCCTCAGCCTTCTCCAAGCCGTCGATCAACGGAAGCGTGTTGAGATAGGAGACGACCCCAAGGCGGAGTTCGTTTTCAGTCAAGTGCACCATATGGCGACATGCTAGGTTCCCAACGTCGGTCCGGCGATCGATTTCGGGACGATGTTCACTCGAATCAACCGACCAGCTCGATCAGCCGAAGCCAATTCTGTGCTTGGACTCGATCGAATCGATCACGATTCCCGCGGGTTGATCCGATTTCGCCCGAACGCCGCCAGCCACGATGATTCGTGGGATTCGGGCCGAGAGCCCACAGAGGAGTTCGTAGGGCATCACTTCCGAGCGAGCCGCCACCCGAGGCAAGGCCACGGGAGAATCCGCATCTGCGGAGACAATTTCCACATCGGCATTCGGGTCGACCGGACCGACGTCTGTGAGATCAACCACGCACTGATCCATATTCATTCGACCGAGGACGGGAACTGAGACGGCGCCCCGCGGTCCATGAACCACGAGCCGATGTGGCCCAGTTCGGCTGGAAGGGAGACCATCGGCGTACCCAACGGGAACCAGCCCGGCGATCGTGTCCCGATCGATGGTGGTCGTACAGCCGTAACCAATCGAACGGCCAGCAGAGAGTCGTCGGACCTGCACCAACCGGGACCACCAAGAGATGGCTGGCTGGAGCTTGATCGAAGATGGCGTGATACCGGCCCCTCGTGGTTGATATCCCGTCCAGGCCAGCCCCACGCGGACCATGTCGAGCCGAAGGGTCGAGTCGTGAAGCGCCGCCGTGGCGGCGGCATGACGCAGGACTTTGGCGGGAACCAGATCACCCGCCGCTTCCAAGAATGATCGGAATCGACGTCCCCGATCACGAGCGGAATCCGCGTCGTCGAGCGCATCCGGAAGATGGGTCATGACTCCAGCGAGCCGCAGCCGGGGACTTTGGCTTATCTGGGCGAGAATCTGGAGGGCATCACGCTCCTCGCATCCTCCGCGTCCCATCCCCGTATCGAGCTCCAGATGCAAAGGGAGCACGATGCCGAGTTCGGCTGCCTCGAATTCGAGATCTCGGACTTGCTCGATCGAATGGGCTGTGAAATGAAGTTTCTCGTTGGCCAGCAGGTGCATGGCCGCCCCGCCACGATCGAGCTGGTGGACCGGCATGAGCACGAGCACATCCGCCCCTCGAGCCGCGGTGGCCACTGAGAGGGCCTCCTCCGGGCTGTAGGCCGCGAATGTCCGAATGCCCATCTCAGCCATCGAACCAGCGATCCGAGGGGCTCCAAGGCCATAGGCGTCCGATTTGACGACCGCACAGACCCGCTTCCAGTCTGCCACTCCACCACCGGCCAATGTCGCGACCGCCTCAAGGTTCCCCTCAAGAGCATTCAAATCGATCCGAATTGAACTGGTCGTCGTCATGAAGAGTCCAAAAAGCCGGGGACCCGGGCAACGTACCACTCAGTGACGTCGCGGTGGAGCCTCCGCTGCGGGTACTATCGACGGATTCCACCGGTGGTCATCAAAGACATCCGGGTCAATCGCATCTGCGAGTTCCAATTTTGACGACTTCGACGGACAAGACCCCACCCCAAGAGAACAAGCCTTCGGTTGATCCCGAGGCGATGGCCCAAGAAGCCAAGGACGAGGAGACGTTCGATACCTCCAAGACCTTCGCCGATCTGGGACTCCCTGAAGACGTCCTCAAGGGGATTACCGCAAGCGGATTCGTTCATCCGACGAAGATCCAATCGTCACTGATCCCCGCGGCGCTCACCGGCCGACACGTCCTTGGCCAAGCCAAGACCGGAACCGGCAAGACCGCCGCGTTTGGTCTTCCGATGCTCTCGATGATCAAGCCCGGCGATCACTTCGCGGCCTTGGTTCTCGTCCCGACTCGCGAACTCGCGATTCAGGTCGCCCGTGAGATCAAGGACCTCGGCGCCGGTACGCCACTCACCGTGCTTCCCGTTTACGGCGGCCAACGGATCACCGCGCAAGCACCGAAACTCGAACGAGGCCCGGAGATCGTCGTCGGCACCCCCGGCCGCGTCATGGACCTCCACGATCGGCGCATGCTTCCGTACGACACCGTGCGAATGGCGGTCCTCGACGAAGTCGATCGGATGCTTGACATCGGATTCCGCGACGACATCCGAAAGATCCTCGGCGGCATGAGGCAGCGCCCCCAGACGATCTTCGTCAGCGCCACGATCTCCGACGAAATCGAGAAACTTGCCCGCTCCTACATGAAGGATCCGATCAAGATCGTCAGCAAGGAGAAGAGCCTCACAGTCTCCAGGGTCGCGCAAAGTTGGATCAAGGTCCAACCGTGGGACAAGAAGCACATGCTTCATCACCTGTTGACGCATGAGACCCCGGCATTGTCGGTGGTCTTCTGTCGGACCAAACGCACCGTCGACGACGTGACAAAATTCCTGAACCGTAAGAACATCGATGCCCACGCCATCCACGGGGACATGATCCAGAGCCAACGCAACAAGGTGATGGATCGACTCCGAGGCGGCAACTTGGGCGTCCTGGTGGCCAGCGATCTTGCGGCCCGCGGCCTCGATGTCGACGGCATCAGCCACGTCATCAACTATGACCTCCCCGAAGATCCAGAGGTCTACATTCACCGAATCGGCCGAACGGCCCGAGCCGGCCGAGACGGCGTGGCGTGGAGCTTGGTGACCCCCATGCAGGGCGATCTGCTGACCAACTGCGAGATGCTTGCCAATATCGAGATCCCGCAGCAGGAGTACAACGACTTCAAGCCCGGCCCGGTACCCGCAGACATCAGGGCCGAGACCGAACTTGCCGAGAAACGCGTGCAGGATCGAGAAAACTCGATGAAACGAACCGAAGCACCGCCAGTCAAGGCCGAGGACAACGCGGCGTTCCCCGGCGGCATCGTGCCGATCAAGATGCCGGCACGACGAATGATGGGCAAGGTTCGAACTCGAAGGCGATGAGTATTCCCGACTCCGATTTTGTCAGGACTCATCCTGAGGTTTCAGAAGCCTTAGCCGAGGGGCGACCGGTCGTCGGGCTTGAGACCGCGGTACTGACCCACGGGCTTCCTCGCGATGGCCAGCCAGCACCTGGCTGCCTGCGGGCAGATGGTCGGGTCGCCGAACTGATCGGTGGCACGCCAGCATGGGATGAGAACGCGCCGCTGAATCTCCAGTCGGTCCAACTTCTGGATCAGGCCGTCCGACACGCCGGGGCAACTCCTGCCGTGATCGCGATGATCGATGGAACGCTGCGGATCGGACTGGATGCCAGCGAACTCGAAATGCTTGCCCTTGATAAGACGGCGGCCAAAGCAAGCAACCGTGACTTCGGCCCGCTCTCCGCTCGGGGGGCTTCCGCCGGCACGACCGTCGCGGCGTCGATGAGAGCCTGTCGACTGGCCTCGCCGACGCCGATCCGAATCTTCGCCACCGGGGGCATCGGCGGCATCCACCGAGGCTGGTCGAAGCGGCCCGACATCTCTGCCGACTTGAAAGCGTTGGCGAGCGAACCGGTACTCGTGGTGGCCTCGGGCGCGAAAGTGATTCTCGATCTCCCGGCGACGCTCGAAGCGCTCGACACCCTCGGGGTTCCGGTGATCGGTTTCGGAACCAATGCCCTCCCGATCTTCACGGCGGGATTGAGCGATGACTTAGTCGTTCCCCATCGACTCGACGACCCGACCTCAATCGCCAACGCATGCCGACGACATTGGATGGATTTTGGCCAGACCTCGGGCGTCCTCGTGGCCAACCCCTGCCCGACGGAAGACGCGGTCGATCCCCATCGCATGGATATTCTCGTCGATGCCGGGCTTGCTGAAGCCGCGGCCCAAGGCATCGATGGATCGGGGGTGACACCATTCCTGCTCGCCTCGATGATCTCTGAAGTCGACCTCAACCCGATCTCGGCCAATCTCTCGCTGCTGATCTCCAACGCGGCACTCGCGGCCAGAATCGCCGTCGACTGGTGCGGAGGCCCAAGTTCCTCCAGTTGACACCCCTTCGGGTGGCTGCTCTACTCGTCAACACTCCGCAGCGATCAAACGCTGGCGGAAGAACCCCTCGACGTCCTCGCCTGCAGTATCGAGACGCCACGAAGGTCGCAGTCTGAAACACGCTTCGACGAGAATCGTTTTCTCCGCGGAATCGGACTGCAAGGCCACATTTCGTCACTGGACTTCTTCCTTCACGTCGCCGTGAAGCCAGAGGATTCATTTCAAGAGGCTTCAGGATTCCAGCTGCATCAAGCGCAGCCGTCTCCATTCATCCAGCCGACCGTCGCCCGACGAAGCATCGATCGCCACTCTAGTTGCCAAACGCATGACGAGTTTCACCGGCATTCTTGATTTTCCTAAGGGCTCCGAACCCCGGCTCCGCAAGATGGCCGACGGGCTCGTCCAGTCCAATGACGATCCGTACGTCCCCACTGAATTGCTGAACGAGCTCTCGCTCCGGCCGTCGCAAGAACTGGAAGTCGAGGTCGTCGAGAAGAAACCACGACGTGGACGCCGTTCTGGAGGTCGACCACCTCGACCAACCGTTGAGAAAATCCTCCGCATCGAAGGGCTCGAGATCGAGACCTACGGGCAACGCAAGGCATTCGAGGACTTGACGGCGATTGATCCGTCCCCGCGACTGTCGCTCGAACACAAGGGCTGCCCACCCGCCTGCCGCCTCATCGATCTCTTCTGCCCGATTGGCTTCGGAACCCGCGGCCTGATCGTGGCCCCGCCGAAAGCGGGAAAGACGATTCTGCTTCAACAGATCGCGATGGGCATCAAGCACAACCATCCTGACGTTGACGTGGTTGCGCTCTTGATCGATGAACGTCCTGAAGAAGTCACCGACTTTCGACGAAACGTCCCCGCCGAGGTTCTCGCCTCCAGCAACGACATGGACGTGGACACCCATTGCAGGCTCGGAATGCTCGCGATCGAACGGGCCAAACGAAAACTCGAAGCGGGGCGGGACGTGGTCGTGCTTCTCGATTCGATCACCCGACTCGGACGGGCATTCAACAACTCCAGGTCCTTCCGTCAGAGCGGCCGGACGATGTCCGGTGGCCTGGACTCCAGAGCCATGGAGATCCCCAAACAACTTTTTGGCGCCGCACGAAAAGCTGAAGAAGGCGGCTCTCTGACCATCATCGCGAGTTGCCTCGTGGATACGGGCAGCCGGGCCGACCAGGTGATCTTCGAAGAATTCAAGGGCACCGGGAACATGGAGCTCATCCTCGACCGAACCATCGCCGAACGCCGGCTCTTTCCGGCCATCAATCTCGCCGCGAGTGGAACTCGGAAGGAGCATCTCCTCATGGGTGATCGCGAACTCAAGACCGTCACGGCACTGCGTAGACGCCTGATGTCGATGCCACCTCCGGGGCAGATCGAGCAGTTACTCCGAGCCATCGAGCGGTTTCCCGACAACGAATCCATGGTTTCCGCCTGACCACGATCAGGGCCAGATTCGCCAAGCGACCCGAATCCGGGGATACTCCCAGAATGGCCACAGGAAGCGATCTTCGGCGGAACAACGTGCGGGCGGGGATCTTCACCCTGGCATCGCTCGTTCTATTCTTCGCGACGCTAGTCGTCCTCAACGGCGACTGGCTGCGGGCGATTCTCGGCAACTACAACCGATACACCGTCAAGTTCGATTTGATCGACGGGGTCGGGGGACTGAACATCGGCTCCGAGATTCGGGTCGGCGGCTTGGTACGTGGAAACGTCACCGAGATCAAACTGGTCGGACTCACGGAGACCCGAGGCAAGGCATCCACGAGCGAATCACCCGCGACGACCGATGCGACCCCCGCAACCCAAACCGCCCCAACGGCATTCGTGAAATTCCAAGTCGACGAGGACATCAAACTCTGGAGCAACTCGGTCGCCATCCGGACCGCGTCAATTCTTGGAGGCGGAAGCTGGATCAACATCTCGACCGTCGGGGGGCCGAATCAAACGACCTCTGCCCCCACGAAAATGAACGGTACGAAAGCCACGATCCTTCTGACCGACGGCACCGCCACCTTTCCCGCAACCCCGGGAGATGGCCTCCTCACCACGATGGTCGGCTCGCAGAACGCGGTGACCACCCGCCAGATTCTGCAGAACGTCTCGTCGATGACCGGGTTTCTCGACCAACGGATCGAACCCATGGTCACGAACGATATCGAGCCCGCACTCGCCGACGCGCGGACCGTCATGAGCGACGTGCGGCGGGATTTCGGTAGCTGGAGCGGCAAGATCGACAACTCGCTCGACTCTGTCGATTCCGCCGCCGCCGGACTCGACGCGTCCATGCAGTCTGCGAAAGCCACCGCCGAAGAACTTCGTGCGGACGTCCAATTGATCAGCGAGCTGATCAAACGCAATACCGGTCGCATCGACGACGCGATCATGAATCTCGAACTCATGACCGAAGATGGCGTTGCCATCACCAAGCGACTCAAAGATGAAACGCTGGCCAAGGTCGATGACGCGCTCGACGAGGGGTTGACCGCCATCACCGACATGTCGCGGATCCTCCAAACCGTCGATTTGGAGATCGCCGCTTCGCTCCCATCGATTCGCTCGTTCCTACAAGACATTCTCGTGGCCTCCGGTGAGATGAAGCTCGCGACCATCGAGATCCGTCGCAGCCCATGGCGCATTCTCTACAAGCCCTCCCCCGGGGAGTTGAGCAACGAAAACCTGTTTGCCGCGGCTCGTGATTTCACGATCGCCGCGAGCGAGGTACGGGTCGCGGCCCAGAGCTTCCAATCCGTGATGGAGCAATTCCCAGAGAGTCTCGAACAAGACCCCAAGCTTCAGATTGCGGTCGAACGTTTTCTGGCCGAGTCGCTCAAGCGACTTGAGAGTGCCCAATCTCGACTGTTCTCGGTGATCATCGGCGACACCGAAGACGATTCCTGATCGGAAGGGACGTGGTTCCACGCCATGGCTGCGAAGACGCGAACATCGAAGGAGCTCCAGACCGCCGGCGCGATTTTGGTCGTCGTTGGAGGCCTCGCGGCGTGGGGTCTGACTTGGATTCCCGTCCTCTTCGCCACGAGCACCACCGAGTATCTCGCGTTGATTCCACTTTCGGCAGGCGGCCGTGGGCTCGAGGCTGGAGGCCCGGTGCTCTATGGAGGCGCCCCTCGCGGCACGATTACTTCCGTCAGGACAGAACGTGATCCAACGACCGGAATGCCGAGCGAGATCCGAGTGGGTTTCGCCCTAGACAGCGCACTTCCCCTTGCCGCCGACGCGACGATCTCGAAGAGCACCGGTATCGCAGGCACCAATACCGCGATTGCGATCTCTGATCCAGGAACACCGAGAATGGTCTTTCGAGATGACCAAGAGCGGATACTCCGGGTCAAGCGCACTGACGCCGATTCGGGAAGCGCTGCGGTCACGCTGCTTGGTCGTGAGAACAGTCGATTACTCACCGAAATCAACGAAGCCTTGGCTCGCATGGGAAACAACCTCCCTCCGAAGCTGACCGCCGTCGGGATATCGATTCGAAAGTTGCAGGCGATTCTGGTGGGTCTGCAGATTGAAATCGGCTCCGACGTTGATCGCCAGCGAGCAAGATTCGCCGCGCTGATCGCCGAAGGTCGGGGGCTCGAGAAGAGCCTTCAGAACCTTCAGTCCGGCATCTTGAAGACCCAGAAGTTTGCGGGGTTGCTTGAGACCGACATCGATGTCGCCACTCAGCAATTCGTCACGGATGGAAAGCTGGTCGAGCAAAACATGGATTTGATACACACGCAGGTCTTAGGCATCGAGCAAGCACTTGATCACGATTTCGCACCCAAACTACGAAGCATGCAACGCGAGTTGATCTCTACCATCGACGAATCGCGTCGCCTCATCGGTACCACCAAAGAACTCCTCCCGGAATTCGCCGCGAGCATCGAACCATCGATGGCCCGAATGACGCTGGCCGGCGGGCAACTCGTCCTCGTCTTCGACAATCTCCTCCCAATCGTGATCGAAGCGATCCTCGTATCCCCAGACTCTTCCAGCGAATCTCGACGTCGGACCCTTGAAGCCGTCCAGGATGCGGTGATGGCGGGAAGCACGCTGCGTGACGCCGCTCGCCGGCTGGACAGCTTCACCACCTTGAATCAGCCCCTGCTGAAGTTGAATCCTGATCTTGCACCGCTTGTTTCAGATCCTCTGTCGGACGCGATCGCCGACCTTGAGAAAATGCTGAAACGACTTGTCGAAGTGCTCCGCCGAGAAATTCAGGAACCGCGGGCGACCCCCTCCGTAACCGCACCGTGACCGTCAGAATTACCGAACTGGATGACGACCGTCTAGATCCCTTCCGCCGTACTCGGGATAAGGATCTTCGCGCCGACGGCGGAAAGTTCGTCGTTGAATCGCCCCGCGTTGTCTCGCGATTCATAGATGCGGTCGGCCGAGGACGGTTCTCAATCGATCGCCTTCTGGTCGCTCCCGAACATGCCGCCGCGTTCACGACCATTGCCGCGCCGTTCGATGTCACGGTTCAAATCGCGGAAGAAGAACTCATGACCGCGGCGAGCGGATATCACTTCCATGGAGGTGCGCTGGCCATCGGGTGCCGCCCGGATCGCGAGCCCGGACTCGATGAACTCATCGCATCGATTCCCGCCAACGGCCCGACGGTCCTGATCGGCCTCGCCGGTCTCACCACGATGGACAACATTGGCGGAATCTTCCGGATCGGCGCCGCACTCGGGGCGGCGGGGATTCTTCTCGATGACGCCTGTACCGATCCGCTCCTACGTCGCTGCATCAGGATTTCCATGGGGCAGGTCTTTCGAATGCCCTGGGCACGCGTGCCTTCGCTCGCGCAGGCGAGCGGCGAACTCGGCCCCCTCGCTTCCATCGAGTCGGTGGCGGTAGAGAACCTCACCGATGCCACGCCATTGAGCGACACGGTCTTTCCCGCTCGAACCATGCTCGTGGTCGGAAACGAGGGACACGGAATCGATTCCACCACCCTCGCCGCCTGTACGCATCAGGTCCGAATCGAAGGACCGAGCGATCTTCCGGAAGACGAAGGGCCGGGTGGACCGGACGAACGATCTCTCAACGCGGCCACGGCGACCGCGATCGCCCTGCACGCTGCAATGCACCGACATCATTGAAACGGCCAATTCACCATCAGGCTTCGGAGGAGATCAAATCGCTCTCTGCAAGCGACTGCTCATCGAGTCGCTCGATCGAGGCCCCCAGCGCATTGAGGGCTTTCTCCATTCGGACATACCCTCGATCAAGGTGATAGACGCGGTTGACGATGGTTTCACCGCGGGCGGCGAGTCCCGCCATCACCAGACAGGCTGAGGCTCGAAGATCACTCGCCATCACGGGCGCCCCGACCAACTCTCCTCCGCCGACCACCATCACGGTGGGCCCTTGCCGAATGAGATTTGCACCCATTCGGGTGAGTTCCGAGACGTGCATGAACCGCTCGGGATAGATTTTTTCGGTGATGATGCTGTTGCCTCGAGCGAGGCAGAGAAGCGTCATGAACTGAGCTTGCAGATCCGTGGGAAAGCCCGGATGCGGCTGGGTGGTGATGATGGTCGGACGGAGTTTTCCTTCGCAGGTCACTCGGACCGAACAGCGACCGGAATCCTGAGCCGGATCAAGACGTTCGACGTGAACCCCGATCTCGTTGAACCGATCGATCGCGGCGAGCAGACTGTCATATGGAAAATCGTCAATGACCACGTCACCATTGGTGACCGCGGCGGCGGCGGCATAGGTTCCGGCCACAATCCGGTCGGGCATCACCTGATGAACGGCCGGCCCGAGTTCATCGACGCCCTGAATGACGAGCCTGGGTCCTCCAGCGCCTTCGATCTTCGCCCCCATCGAATTGAGCAATCGAGCGAGATCGGCGATCTCTGGCTCGCAGGCCGCCGACTCGATAATCGTGGTCCCCTTCGCCACCGTCGCCGCCGACATGATGTTCGCGGTTCCCAGCACCGTCGAGCCAAAGGGGCCCCCAAGGAAGATGGTGGTCCCCCGGAGACGGTCGGCCGTGCAATGAATATCCCCGCCCTCCAGCGTGACCTTCGCCCCCAGGGCTTCGAGCCCACGAAGATGAAGGTCAACCGGCCTGGAGCCGAAGGCACAACCTCCTGGCATCGAGACCACGGCTTTTCCTCGTCGGGCGAGTAGCGGCCCAAGGACACAGATACTCGCGCGCATCGTCCTGACAATGTCGTAGCGAGCATGTACCGCCGTCGGATCAATGGTCCGAAAACGTGTCACGCCCTCCGTCGGTCGAGAAATCTCGAGACCGAGTTCCTCAAGCAGGCGGCGCATATTGGCGGTATCGCTCAGCTCGGGAATGCCGGAAAAATCTACCGGGCCATCACTCAGAAGAGCGGCGGCCATTAACGGAAGCGACGCGTTCTTCGATCCATCCACCGCGACCCGTCCACTCAAACGATGCCCACCCTCAATGCGAAAACAGTCCATGATCCAATGGCCTCCTGAAGCTCGAATACTGACTCGTCCGTCGGTTCCATCGGCTTTCGCAGCTCCTCCGCTGCAAAGGTGAGAACCCAGAACCACCTGAGCGGAACAACCGGCAGCGATGTCCCAGCCCGAACAGACCTCCCGATCTCGATCAAATCGCGAACTCACGGTTTTGATTCACAAAAACTGAATCGTAGTGTTCTTCCATCGGAGGCCCCGCATTCGCGGAGGCTCCCCGGAAAGGACCGCAATCATGACGTTCATCAACACGACCACCACTGCTTTCACCGCCAGCCTGCTCGCCGCCGGCGCCATGGCATTCCAACCTGCCCCCATGCCCGTCGAAGACGATCCATCTGAGATCACGCTGACCGGCGTGGTTCGCGACTTCAAGGAACGAACCGTCGAAAACGGGCATGCCGACTTCGAACGACGCCCCGCCAGCGGATTCGGCCTCTATTGCGGTAATGTGGCGTCGGAACTTGATTCTGATGGGAAACCTGCGTTCTCCGGAACCGGTTTCAAGGCCGGCTACCAATGGCGAAATGCCAATGGGCAGAACATCTGCTGGCGGCTATTCGATTCCAGCATCGGCGATACCGCGGGATCCCAGGGCGCCTCCGATTCCGGCGGTATCCAGGATGACGAGAGTTTCCGACTCTGGTATCGCGATGACCCACGAGTCAACAAATCAAAGCTCTTGGAAGTCACCTTGGACCGTCAAGCTGATGGCTCCTACGTCTTCGACTCAGATGTCGACCCCCAGAGCGTCGAGCGAGGTGGGTTCTTCCCGATCGATCATGAGTTGTTCGGCAACTCGGGCGGATCGGGGCCTGACCACAACTACCACTTCACCTTCGAGCTCCAGACAGAATTCACCTACGAAGCTGACGGGGCCCAAGTCTTTACTTTCCGAGGAGACGACGACGTCTGGGTCTATATCAATCGGCAACTCGTCATTGATCTGGGCGGCGTGCACGGCGCGCTTGATCAGACCGTCGACCTCAACCGCCTGGGCCTCGAAGATGGCGAAGTCTACGAACTGAGTTTCTTCTTCGCAGAACGCCATCGCACGGCTTCAAACTTCAGGATGACCACCAACTTGAAGCTCCGAAACATCGAGCTTCCAACCGTCACCGCGGCGTACGACTGATTTCTCGAGACCGGGAAGTCCCAACATTTGATCTCCCCGTGAATCGACCGCGGCCATGCGTTGGAGACGCAAGGCCGCGGTCGTCTATTCACGTCTATGGCCAGGCGTCTGGGCTCAGTAGACCTCAAGCATGCATCGATGAGTCGGTCGAACCCGACGTTTGATGTCCGCGACGGCCCAGTCCTCGGGCGCCACGCCAGCGAGTTCCTCGTGCACCTTCAAGTAGGGACCACCAACGCCGAGCTTTGCCATCGCCTGAAAGACCCCGGTCTGCATGCCCGCCAGCCCGCAGATGTAGACGAGGGTGCGATCCCGAATCAAGAGATCACTGTGCAGTCGAACTTCGCGATCGAGGTAGTGATGAATGTACCCCTGCGGGCGACCATCCGGAAGGAGCTCCCGACTGATCACGGTGTGATAATGGAAGTTCGGGTGACGATCGGCGGTCTCTCGGAAGAAGCCGTCGTAAAGAAGGTCGCTGGAATACGGCGCCCCCATCACCAGGTGAATCTCACTCTCGCACGGGCCGTCGGGGCCCTCCAGCAAGTCCTTGACCATCCCCCGGAACGGCGCAATGCCGGTCCCGGTGGCGAGAAAAAGGTAATCGTGACGATCCGGCACCTTGGGAAGAACGAAACGCTTGCCCGCCGGACCGGTGATCTGAACCTCAGTTCCAGGCTCCAAATCGCACACGTAGTTGGAACAGACTCCGAGATGAAGCCCCCGCTTCTCATCGTCGGAAGCTGACTGCGGTGAGTATTCGTCGATCAGTCGCTTGCAGGTGGTGGAGAGGATCCGACCTTGACCGTCTTCCCCGATGGTGGGCGATGCGATCGAATAAAGCCGGACCTTGTGCGGCTTGCCGTGCTCGGTGGTCCCCGGAGGAACGATGCCAAAACTCTGGCCCGCGCGGAATGCTCCTTCAAGTGGCGTTCCACCCACGTCCACGCAGACGTGCCGGACGAAACTCGCAGATTTTCCGCGAAGGCAGATCTCGTTGGAAGTCACCACTCCCGTCACCGGCTGGGTGGGAGGAACGAGGTGCATGTCGACATTGACGAGTTCCGGATCAAGGCCGGATTCTTGGGTCGGTTGGCCTTTGGTCATCGGGGTTTCCTCTTCCCTTTTCCGGCACTCGGAGACGGACGTCCCGCCGGCTCGGTCATCGTCCCTGGATCAAGAAACTTGTTCAAGGCCGTCGCTTCGAGAATTTTCAATTCGAGCGCCATTTCACGGATGGTGAGATTCCGGGCATGCGCTTCCTTCGCAAGCTTCGCCGCTTCCTCGTATCCGATCACGGGCGCCAGCGACGTACCCATCATCAGGCTTCGTTCCACGAATGCCTCTGTGACCTCGCGATCGAGCGCTAAGTCCTCAATGCATTTTTCCTGCAGCACGCTAGCGGCACCCGCAAGGATTTTGATCGAATCGATCATCGACCAAGCCATCATCGGCATCGCCACGTTGAGTTGAAGCAGCGAGCCGGTTCCGCCGAAACCTCCCATCGTGATGGCGGCGTCATGACCGACCACCTGGCAGGCGACCTGCATCACACTCTCACAAATGACTGGGTTGACCTTGCCCGGCATGATCGAGGATCCGGGCTGAGTGGCGGGAAGCACGAGTTCGCCGATCCCGCACCGAGGCCCCGATCCGAGCCAGCGGATGTCGTTGGCGATCTTCGAGAGGCTCACCGCGATGGTGCGGAGCTCACCGGAAGCTTCCACCACGCAATCCCGGGTCGCTTGGGCTTCGAAATGATTCGCCGCTTCAGCAAAGTCGATCCGATGCCGCTTCTTCAGCGAGGCCGCGACCCGACGTCCAAATTCGTGATGGGTGTTAATGCCGGTTCCGATCGCGGTTCCCCCGATGGGGAGATTCTCCGCGAGGCGCTTCATGGCCCGTTCTGCACGGATAACGCCGTATTCGATCTGCGCCGCAAAACCAGAGAATTCTTGGCCAACTCGCATGGGCGTCGCATCCTGAAGGTGCGTGCGACCAGTCTTGACCACTCGATCCCACTTCTTTGACTTCTTTCGAAGCCCCTTCGCAAGACGCTGAAGCGATGGGATGAGTTTCGAACGGATGATCACCGCTCCGGCGATCTGCATCGCGGTCGGGAATGTGTCGTTGCTGCTCTGCCCCTGATTGACATGATCATTCGGGTGAACCGGATCTCGGCTCCCGAGTTTCTTGCCTGCGGCGAGCGCGCTCAGATTGGCGAGGACCTCATTGACGTTCATGTTGGTGCTCGTTCCCGAGCCTGTTTGATAGACGTCAACGGGGAACTGGGTCATCCACCAAGCGGCATCGCGATCACCTTCGCCGTCCAGCCCCCTCTGGAGTTCATCGCACGCCGACATGACACTCTTGGCGATCTTCTTCGGGATCACGCCGAGGTCCCCATTCACATCCGCACAGGATCGCTTCAAGTCGGCGAAGGCTCCAATCACTTCCGCAGGTACCGGGCGTCCCGAGACCGGGAAGTTCAGCACCGCACGCTGCGTGCTTGCCCCGTATAGGGCATCCGCGGGGACAGGCATCTCCCCCATCGTGTCTCGTTCGATCCTCGACTGACTCAAACTTCTCTTGGCAGGACCCTTCTTCGGGGAAGGCATGATCTAACTCCTGATGTTTGATGGAATGACCGGATGACAAAGCGGGGTAATCAACTGAGTCGCGCGCGAAGCCATGGAAACTCGGCCACGACGGAGCGAAACGTGATCCAGCGAGCCGGGGATGGTAACGGAGGCGGAACCACACCAACAGGGACCGCTCCCAGAATCAGGCGTCTCCGCCGATCGAATCCCGCTCCGAACCCGGCGCCGCGTCAACGAGCACGCCTCGGGCGGCTTCCACCGTCACGATCTGAGGGTCTTTGAGTTGGCCCCCGAAACGTCGATCGATCTCGGCAAGAATCAACTTGGCGATGGCCGGCTCTGCAATGATCCGACCTTCAAGAAAGTTGACCCAGACCTCGGCATCCGGGCGAATGCCCGCGGCGTCCTCCCAAGCTTCCGCAAGAAGGAGCGCCTCGAAGAGATCGTCGCCCAGAGGAGAGTCCGCCGTCGCGCCGAGCAGTTTCAATTCTGTCGCAGCTTCGATGGGCCTTCCCGTCTCGATCAACCGACGGGCGAGCCGTCGCGCCGCGGCCAGACGTTGCTCCCGAGAGATCTCCGGCGCAACTGCCGCCCGCGCCAGCGCGACGCGGCGGGCCTCGAACTGCACGGGATCATCGGCGAGGATCGCATCGAGTCGAACCACGTCGCCGGCCGGAACTCCTTCGAAGATCCGAGCCACGGCCGACTGCCATGTTGTGAGATTCGATTCGTCGACATCTGCGGCCGGCCGAAGTTCCAAAATCGCTTCAAGATTCGCGACCATGAACGGTGGTTCAGCCCAGGCTTGCCAGGCGATTCGACGCACTTCTGGAGTCGTCGCTCGCGCGAGCAGGACTTCTCGATGACCACGGGCCCGGAAGCCTTCCGCAGCACCTCGCCGGACCTGCACATCATCAACCTCCAAGAGATCAACGACCGCAGCAGCCGAGGGATCCTGTGCCGCCAGAACTGCGAGCCGGGCGATCTCACGGTTCATGGATGAGGGCTGTGCGGGAATCGCCGTGCGAATCGCCACGAACTCATCTTCAGTCACCAATCCGGCCATCGCCACGGCACCAAGCGCGCGAGCGCTGAAGCGAGCGACGGTAGGGTCCGCATGACCGAGCATCTTGATTGCAAACGGGACAACTTTGGGCTGTGGACGATTGCCAAGAAGTTCGAGACCAGCGGCCAGCACCTTTGGATCATCCTCGTCGGCGAGTGAATCAACGAGTTTCGCCCCGAAATCCTCGCCCCCAGCGGTATCGAGAACCCGACCCGCGGTGATTCGAATCGTCGGATCGACATCGTCCAGACAAAGAGACAAGGCCCCACGAATCGCGTCCGGCAGTATTCGTCCATTGCGAAGTATTCGCTCAACCTGAGCGATGGCAACTGCTCGAAGGATGACTTCTTCGTCGACGAGAAGCGAGAGAATGCGAACATCTCGATCTTCTTCGTTGAGCGTGGCGAGCGTGCGGGCATGGAGTTCTGCAAGTCTTTCGGCCAGGCCCGCGGCCCGACTCTCTGCATCGTTCGCCCTCTGATTCTCGCGATCAATCCGCTCGACCAACTGGCCGAGGGCTTGCGAAGCGCTCCCGTCGATATTCATTCGGGACCACCACGACTCCCAGCCTGCGGGCGATCGCGACGAGCTGGAATCTGACCATCGACGGAGGGCGGCGTCGATCGCGCGGGCATCGACGGTTTGGAGATCGCTCTGCTGCATGAGTTCGACGAGCGAACGGGCCGCCGCGGGGTCAGTGATCCGACCCAGCAGTTCGAACCCGATCTCACGTCGCTTTGGATCGATCTCTTCGTCGAGCCGGGCCACAAGATCATCGATGGCGATCGCCCCGGATCGTCCGATGATGAATGCGGCGGCGTCGAGGGGGACGAGGCCGGCGAGGGCCGCCGAGCACACCCGGCTCACCACTCGTTCGGTCGTACGATCACTCGCCCGAATCCCTTCGATAACCACTTGGCGAGTGAGGTCCGATCCGAGTTCCAGCGCCTCACCGATCGCTTCGGCGGCCTCCGGCGAGCCAAGTCTGGAAAGTCGATTCGCCGCACCGACCCGGAGGTCCCGAGGTACCGCGGTATTCTCGAGAATCGAAACTAGGTACGACACGTCCTCGTCGAATCCAACGTTCGCCACAGAACGACGTCTTTCAGCCGCTTCCGTCGACTTGGAGGTCGCGGCGCAGGTGAGGTTTCCGCTGAGCATCACACCAATCATGGTGGCCAGCGAGAGACCGCGAGGCGTCCCAAAGAGAGGGCGGGTCATTCCTCGGCATCCTCGGCATCCTCGGCGAGGGTCTGCAATTGGGGGTCCAGAGGGCATTCCGTCGATACTTCCATCATCGAAATTCGTTCGTTCCAATGTCGCCTCCCCACCAGAGGCTTCAAGAATCCACATCTTCCACCCCTGCTCAGAATCTCGTCCGAGTTCTCGGACCACCCAAACGAGACCAATTGGGAGCGGCGTTTGGATTCCCCTTAGTCTATCCCCCTCATCGACCGTTCTCCTATTCCGGCTCCCGCTCCTTTCCGAGATCATCCACTATGGGCGATTGGCACCAAGCCGAAGAACACGCCGAACGTGCTGAGCTGCTGCTGGCGCGAGGCCGAGGGGCCGAAGCAGAGGCGGAGATCCGGCGGGCCATCGAGATTGATCCCGTTCGAGGTGAATGGCATGCCGCGCTCGCGCTGGTCCTCGAATCTGTCGACCGACTCGAGGAGGCGCTCGCCTCGATGCGTCAAGCGGCCGTGCTTCTGCCTGAAGATGTTCAACCGATGGCATCCTCGGCCGAAATCGCCCTCCGACTCGACCGGCCCCAAGAAGCCCTTGATCATGCCGAGCGGGCCATCGAATTCCCTGAGGCCGAAGAACAGATCCATGCCGTCCGAATCGCCGCCCTCCAACGGCTCGAACGGTTCGAAGATGCTGAGATCGCCTACTTCTTGGCGCAACAGACATTCGAAGAGATGCCCTCCTGTCTCGTGGCGATGGGTGATTTGCAGGCCGAACTCAACGCATATGATCGCGCGAGTTGGTGCTACCGAGAAGCCATGCGACAAGCCCCGAGTATGCCGCGACTTCGGTCTCGCATCGCCTCGATTCTCGGGGCGACCGGAAAGCCCGAGCGAGCCCTTCAACTTCATATGGCCGAGCTGCGCGAAAATCCAGCCTCGATCGAGTCGCTACTTGCCTGCGGGCGGCTTTTGGTCCGACTGAATCGGCACCCGGAAGCGGTGGATCGTTTTCGACGAGTCCTCGAGATCGAACCGGCTCACCTTGCCGCCCACTGGGAACTTGGACTGACCGCCCTTTCACTCGGCCGGTTCGACGAGGCTCGGGTGGAATTCGAGATTGCTCGCCGACTTGACCCGGACATGCCGTTCATCCGCCGACGCCTTGCGGAAGCGCTCCTTGGGTGCGGAGAACCCGAAAGAGCCCGCCTCCAACTGGAAGATGCGTTCGACAGAATCCAACCGGAAGAGACGTTCGAGGAGACGTTCCATCTTGCCGACATGCTGCTCGAAGTCGGAACGACCACAAAATCACTTCCGCTCTTCGAACGACTGGCGGTCGAGCAACCAGAGGATCTCCAAGTGCTCCGACGCCTGGCGGTGTGTCGATATCGGCTGGGGGATATCGCAGGCGGCGTCACGATCTCTCGTCGGGTGCTTCGACAGGATCCCACCTGTATTCGCAGTATGCACAACATCTCCGTCGCCGCCATGGAGGAGGGGCGTTTCATGTCTGCCTTCATCTGGGCGAAGCGTGGACTGGCGGAGGCGCCGCTTGATCCCGGCCTTCGTCGCCTCAGATCTCGACTCTGGACCCGACTTGCTTGGACGTGGTCGCTCGGACTCCCGCGACTCACCGGATCCGCACTTCTTCGAGCACTCAAGAGAATTCGCCGTCGGCCGGATCACTGAAACGATTGCGGATTCTGGATCGACCGAATTCGGTCGGTTTAGAGGGAAACCGGGGCCACACTAAGAAAACGAGAAGACGCCCAAAGGGCTTCTTCTCGTTTTCTTTCGATCGTGATTTGGCAATCTTCGTCAGACCCGTTCGATGAACAAGACCGTGAGAACGCCCGATTCGCCCTCAGAGCGTAGCGCTGGTGTAGGGAAGCAAGGCCATGTAGCGAGCTCGCTTGATGGCCTGAGCAACCCGCCGCTGCTCTCGAGCCGAGGCGTCGAGGCGCTTGCGGGTGTAGATCTTCCCGTTGGGGGTCATCATTCTGCGGAGGTCCTCAACTGACTTGTAGTCGACGTACTCTTTGCCGTCGGTACCGGTCTTGAGGGGGATCGTGGGGGCTGCTTGAAACTGGCTCATAAGTGATCGATTCCGGTGAGAAGGGCCCGGGGTTTCCCCGGTCCATTGCCTTGGATGTCCGTGGCCCACCTGAGGAGGGCCCTTTGAAGACAGCCGCGATGGGTCCGGCCCCATGGCGGCGACGAACAGAACAGCGTAGCGAAATCGCACCACTTGAACAAGTTCTCTTGCAATATCAACGAATTCGGGGAAGATACGTCCACCGTGCTTCGGCACGGCCATCTCCAAGATCAGAAGTCACACGCGATCCCCGGTCTAGATGTCGTAGACCGGTCCTAGGTTCTGGCTTGAGATTTTCACCATTACACCCAAGACCCATCATCTCCCACTCATCGGTGTCACCACCGACCTCGTGAAGGATCAGGCCCGCCTCCGATGCGGATACGCGCGATCGATCGCCGAGTGCGGCGGAATTGCGGTTCCACTCTTCCCACTTCCGGGTTCTGGCCCGGCCGTGCTGGCCCGCCTGGACGGCATCATCTTCAGCGGCGGCGACGATCCTGACACCACCGCTTTCGGGGAACCGGTCCACCCCAGTGCCAATCTCATCGATCCGGTGAGACAGACCTTCGAACTTGAACTCCTCGATGCACTCGAATGCTCGTATCCCGAGATGCCGGTGCTGGGGATCTGCCTCGGAATGCAAATGCTCGGGCTCCACGCAGGCGGCCGACTGGACCAGCATCTTCCGGATCGTCTTCAAACGGCAGACCAGCATCGCGATGGATCGGTTCATGACGTCACGGGAACTCGATTCACTGGACGCGTCCATAGTCATCACATCCAAGCACTTGATCATCCCGGGCGGTTGACGGTCGTTGGCGAAGCACCGGACGGCGTCATCGAAGCCGTCGAGTCGACCGAACGAAAGTTCCTGCTCGGCGTTCAATGGCACCCCGAACGATCCGACGATCCCCGAACTGGAATGGCCGTTTTTCAGTCGCTCCTCGATGCTTGTCGTGCGGGGGATTCCTCTTGAGCGACGACCATGAGGTCATCGACTGGAACCGTTTTCGCCGCACCGGGCGGAGATTGACCTCGAAATCGGACGGTGCTGAGGGCGTTCGATCCCGCGAGCATTCCGATATTCAAGGAATTTCTCGCCCTCCGAGCTCCGTTTACAACTTCGATCAGCATTTAAAGAAGCGGGTGCTAGACTTCAAGTTGGGAGACTCCGAAGTGCCTCACACGTCCGCCAGACAGATCGACGACGACGCCTCGCTCGTGCGATGCGTGGTGTTGATCTCCCCCGGCGAACACCCCCCTCAACAGTTACTCAATCTCTTGAAGCAACCGGCCTCGACCGTGGATCGAGCGGAACACCCGCTGCTCGCATTGGCCCGACTCTCCACGCTGGAGCGAAGTCGACGAATGCGTGCGGAGTGGTCGCCTGACGCGGACGAGCGAACCGTACTCGTGGTCGTTAATCGAGACGTCTGGCGCGATCTCTCACCGCTCTTCCAAACGATCCGCCATATTCTGCCCAGCGTCGGTATCTGGGTCTGCACCGAACGGGTGGCGATTGAGGTCTACGCTGGCCAGCATGATCAGCATGATCAGCTCGATCAGCTCGATCAGCCCGAAACATCTCCCTCGGTCGTGATCAACGGAGATGTGTCCCCGCCCCCCGATGCCTTCACCGAAGAAGCCAGCCCGGCGGCGACTGGCGAACCCGCGAAACTGACCACGATCTCGGATGAAGAAATGCAGGATCTTCTGGACCTCTTCGAAGGCGCCGACGGAGATGGCCCCGAAGAACCGCCGACGCTCGGACTCTCCGGGGGTACCCCAACGGCATGACTCGCCCTGCTCCCATAGAAACTGACGTCTACCGCGGAAGTGCCGAGCGAATTCTCGTCGTCGATGGCGGGATCGACCGATCAAACACCCTCGATTTGATTCGTGAGATCGCGCTGGATCACACCGAGATCGTCGACGACGTTTACGAAGCCGTCGCGATGGTCGGTCTCTGCCGGGCGGATGCGGGTATCCATACCGTTCTCGTCCCGATCACCATTCCGGAGTACACCGCAACTCGAATCGTCGAAGCGTTTCGAATTGTGGATGGTCGAGTTCGACTCGTACTGCTCGTCCCCTCAGGACGTCAGGATGCCATTGACACCGCACTGGCCGCTGGCTTTGACGATGCGATCGAAACCCCGACAACGCTCGCGAGGCTGCGAAGGGCACTGGGTGACAGACTCCCCGCGGTCGAGCCCACCGAACCTCCGACCTCATCAGATGAGTCGATCCAAGACAAGAATCCCTCCCGTCACCCGCAGACACCGCCAGCGATTCTCGAAAACGAGCCCGAACCGCCATCGCCAACTTTGGAACCCCAGCTGCCCTTGGAGAATCTCGGCGACGTCGATCTGGTCGAATGCATCATGGCCGATGATGGCATGCTTCGTTCAATGTGCCTGGCCATGATTCGGTCCCACTTGGGAACTCGCGACGTCCATCTTCTCGAGCCCGAGGACGACTCCGACGATGATCCGCGATCGAGCGTTCCGATCCTCCATCGGGGACGCACCATGGGGCTTCTCGTCTCCTCATCGATCGGAGATGAGGATCTCGGCCGATGGGCAGAGTGGCTCGGACACTGGCTCGCGTTAGATCATCAGGTCCGAAGCCTCGAGGAACTCTGCGAGACGGACGAACTCACCGACGCGGGCAATCGGCGGGCCTTTGAACGAGTCCTTCTCGAAACCCTCGGCTCCGCGAGGCGCGAACGTCGTATCGTGACGTTGATGGTGTTCGACATCGACAACTTCAAAACCTACAACGATCTCTATGGCCACGAAGCTGGCGATCAGGTCCTGTGCGAAACGGTGGCACTCCTTCGGGCCACGATTCGCCGTGGAGATCACGTCTTCCGGATCGGCGGCGACGAATTCGTGGTCATCTTTAGCGATACCGAAGGACCTCGTGGCGAACATTCCACACCCCCGGAATCGGTCGAACAAATCGCGCATCGATTTCAGGCTCAGGTCTGCGATCTCCGATTCCCCAAACTCGGAGTGGAAGCGCCAGGAACCCTCAGCATTTCTGCCGGGCTCGCCACGTTTCCATGGGACGGTCACGACGTCCCTTCGTTGCTGCGACATGCCGATCAACTCGCCCTGGAATCAAAACGATCCGGCAAAAATGCGATCACCTTCGGCCCTGGTGCCAGGTCCCGATGCCGTGACGACCATTCTTCGAATTCCTCCGACAAGGCCTGAACCATTGTCAGACAAGCGTCCGGTCCTGATCATCTCGGATCTTCATCTCGGTCGATCACGGATGGTCGAGACCGCGGAAGAGGTGGCCCCCCTTGTGGATGCCGCATCCGTCTTGATTATCAATGGAGATGCCGCCGAGCTTCATATCGATCAATGGGCCGAAACCGCATCCCGTGAGTTGGAAGCACTGCGGGAACGTTGCCGTCGTTCGGGAACCAGGCTCGTGCTTCTGTCAGGGAATCATGACCCACAACTCTCGCCCGACCGACACCTGATGCTGGCCGACGATTCCGTCTTCGTCACCCATGGCGATGCCATCGATCCGGCACTGGCGCCTTGGTCCGACTCCGCCTCGATCATCCGAGATCGACGCCGCGAAGTCGAGAACAGTCAACAAGAAGAAGAACGAGATTCCCTCGCCGGTATCTTCCACGCATGCCGCGAAGCGGCGGCCGCAGAGTGGCTGGCCCACGGTGATCTCGGAACGCCCACCTCTATCCTGGGCGTCCTCCGGAAGCCCCGGAAGATGGCGGCCATCACTCGGTTCTGGATTAGCAATCCGAGGAAAGTGAATGCCTTCGCGGAAAGACATGCCCCGCGCAGCCGTGTGGTGATCGTGGGACACTCGCATCGCGCCGGAATCCGCCGGATCGGTTCAAGAGAGATCATCAATACCGGCGCCTTCGGGGTTCCCGGCCCGGCACTCGGCGTGGTTCTGAACGAGGACGGCCTCCACGTCCACCGACTCGTCAAGCGGGGCGCCTGGCGGCTCTCACCGACCATCGTTCATCATGATCCGGTGTGCCGCCTGCGAAGAGATGATCTACAATCGTCGCTTCCCGCCGTCGCCGGTTGACTCAGCCGCCAGAATCGCGACCGGTGATGCGGTTCGCGATGGCCGCGGCCTCCAAGACCGCCGCTCGATCCACACCCGTCGCCCACTCGTTTGCATGGAGGAACTCCAGCAGTGCTTCGGTCGCTAGGTTTCCGCTGGCGCCCGGCGCGTACGGACATCCCCCGAGACCGGCACAACTGGAATCGAAGGCGCGAACGCCGCATTCGAGCGCCCGAGCGACGCACGACAACGCCCTTCCACGGGTGTCGTGAAGATGCAAATCAATCTCCGAGATCGGAACGTCGATCTCGACCTCCTCCAGCAATTGTTCGATCTGATCTGGATCCGCGACGCCAAGCGTCTCGCCGAGTGCGATCTCAATGTCACCATCCGTCAGCGATAGGAGTCGTCGAACCGTCTCCCCGACTTGTTCGGGGGTGATCAGGCCTTCGTACGGACACTCCACCACGCATGACACGTATCCACGCAGCGGAAGACTCGCGGCCCGCGCGGCGTCCACCACCGGCCTGAATCGCTCGATCGACTCCTCAATCGTGGCGTTGAGATTCCGCTGACAGAAGGACTCACTGGCCGCCGTGAAGATGGAGATCTTCCCCGCATCAGCAGCCAGCGCCCGCTCGACGCCTTTCTCGTTTGGACAGAGCACCGAGTACACGGTTCCGGGTCGGCGTTCAATGCCCGCCATCACCTCGGCGGCGTCGGCAAGCTGGGGAACCCACCGCGGGCTGACGAAACTCGTCACTTCGATCTCTGGAAAACCCGCCTTCCCAAGGGCATCGACCAGCGCGATCTTCTCCGTCGCCGGGACAATCCCCGACTCGTTTTGAAGACCGTCCCGCGGGCCGACTTCGGTGATTCTGACCAAGCGAGATTCGATCATTTCCGAGCCTCTGGAACGTCGTCTGAATCCGGAATTGCCGCGTCGCCGGCGTTTGAACTCACCGTTTCTCGGCCGACTGCTCGCTCTTCGCGAACAATGGTCACGATCAACCCGATCACAAAAGCGACCAATAGCAGGGTCAACAACGCCCCGCCGATCAAGAGGACGACCTCGCCGTTTGGCGCCGACAGCAACGCCGTCTCTTCAGGGGATGGTCCGGCCGGACTCTGATTCAAGACGCCGCCCCTTCGGGATGATCTGGCTTGGACGATTCCGGGAGATCGAAGTCGAGTGCGGTGACCACCGCGGGCACCATCTCGCCTTCGGCATTCACCAGCACCCGGGTTCCCACGGCGACATGAGAGGCTCGAATCGAGGCGAGCGCGATGATGGCCGCACCGCGCATCGGCGCGATCGTGCTTCCGGTCACCACGCCGACCTGGCTCCCCACGCCTTCGGTCTCGTCAAAGATCTGGGCTCCAGTGATCGGGAGTGCATCACCAATTCCCCGCAATCCGACGACGCGGCGTTTCGACTTGCCTCGACTCTCCATGCGAGCGACCACTTCTTGACCGGGATAGCAACCCTTCCGAAAACTCACGCGATCCGCCAAGACGCCGGTTTCATGCGGAAGCGCGTCCGGACCGAAGTCGAGGTGAAAAAGCGGCGTTCCGGCTTCGAGTCTCGCGATGTTGAAGGCATTCCAGCCGATGGCCCGAACCGGCCGTCGTCCCGCTGGCGCCGCCGCGAGGACCAATTCCCAGACCGCTTCCGCCCGGTCACGATCGACCACCAGACCGATTCCTGGTTCACCCACTGGAGAGCTCGTCGGCGTGTCTAACGCGAAAATGGTGACCGGATGATCGCCGATTTGAACCTGCATGGCCTCTCCACCCCGAAGCGACTTTCCGCAGGCGGCTTCGATGACCGCGGGCGACTCCGGACCAAGAAGGTCGATTCGATGAAGATCCGATCCGCGATCGAGAACCTTCACGTCCTCTGCGAATACGAAACCGCTGAGGTGCGAGACGACCCGACCGACGTCGGTCCGGTCCAGTTCAACCAACACGCGATCATCAAGCCGGACCAGCACCAGATCCGAAAGCACCCGACCAGTTCGCTCCAAGAGGAAGGCTCGAACCACACCGGCGGCCTGACCGGCGAACGCATTCGTCACCAGTCGCTCGAGGAGATCCTCGGCATCCGCACCGACCAGTTCGATCACCGCACGGTCCACGCGATCGAAGATTCCCGACGCTCTTCGAATCGCCGCGTATTCGGCTTCCAGTTCCCCAAAGTCGAGGACGATTTCACAAGCCGGTTCACCGCCTTCTTCGACCACGCCCCAAGGGACCGTCTCCAACTCCACGCTCGTCGGGACCTGTCGATCAACCTGATCCCCTCGAATCTCGGAGGCAGATGCGGCCACCTCGCGGCGATGCTCGAGGAGGCGATTCAGGACGAGGAGATGAGCGGCGGCCAAAGGCGACTGATACATGCGAGATCCCGCGAGGAGTGGACTGAGACGAGGCGGATCATAGTCCCCGCACCCCTGGTGACGGAACCTGACGGCGAAACCCGGCCTCATCGGAGACCAATCATCAAAGGATTCGGATCGAAGTTACCCTATCGCCTCGTTTCTACCCGAACCCCGTCCAAGCACGCCTGGAGAGTCTTGACCATGAACATCGACCTTCTCAAACGCCTCTGTGAGATCCCCGGAATCCCCGGCCGGGAGGAGCGGGTTCGAGCGGTCATCGAACAAGAGGTCGACGGACTCTTCGATGAGATGGAGGTCGATCCCCTCGGATCCCTGATCTGCCGTCGAAATGCGACTCGAAAGACTCGAGGTCGCAAATCCGCCGGGACGGTGCTGATCGCCGCACACATGGATGAGATTGGGTTCTATGTTCGACACGTGGATGAACACGGTTTCCTATGGGTCAACGCCGCCGGCGGATTTGACCCTCGAAACCTGTTCTCCCGGCGAGTGATGGTTTGTACGGATTCCGGCGACCACCTCGGCGTGATGAATCCGGGCGGCAAGCCAATCCACATCTCAAGCCCCGCCGATCGGAGCAAGGTTCCCGGTGTCGAAGAGTTCTTCATCGACCTGGGCATGCCCGCGGCCAAGGTCCAGAAACTGGTCAAGATTGGTGACTACGTGGTAATGCACGAGCCATTCCTAGATCAACCCGAGAGTGTGGTCTCCAAGGCGCTCGACAATCGATTTGCCTGCTGGACTGCGATCGAGGCGGTTCGAAAGCTCGACAAGGCAAAGGGCGCGGCCGGGAACCACGCGCTGGACATCGTGGTTGGCTTCACGGTGCAGGAAGAAGTCGGACTCCGGGGTGCGGGCATCGCGGCGAATCGGGTCGGTGCCGACTACGGCATCGGTCTCGACGTCACGCTGAGTTGCGACACCCCCGGCGTTCCCACCACCGAACGGGTGACGAAGCAGGGTGATGGCGCGGCGGTCATGATCCAAGACTCATCGATGATCGCGGACTACCGACTCGTCGATGAATTCTGCGCCGTCGCCCGAAAGCACCGAATCCCCCACCAACGCTGCATTCTTGGCCGCGGCGGCCAGGATGGCGCCGCCATCCAACGATCTGGCGACGGTGCTCGCTGCATCGCCATCACCGCGGGAACTCGGTACATCCATACGGTGACGGAATCGATGCGAAAGAGCGATGCACAGGCCGCGGTCGATCTCCTTGCTGCCTGGCTCCATCAGGCGAAGTAATCACCCGCTGAGCTCATCTGGCCTCGACCGCCCCCGCAACAACTGCCGGGGCGGTCTTTTTGTCGGCATTCCGAAGCATCACGGTCAGCTCGGCAGTTCGGCTGGATGCAGGAGCATCTGGGCGACGACGGAGGCCGCGTCGCCCTCCATGACTGGAAACGAGGCCTGCATCTTGGCACGAAGATCTGGGGTGCGAAGAAGGATCGCCAATCTGGACTCCAGTGCCGTCAGGGCCGCAAGGCCCTTTGCGGGATCACGCAGGATCACGACCGCCCCGGCCCGTTCGAGTTCCTTTGCATTCTCGAGTTGGTGCTCATCCTCGTGCCACGGATAGGGAATCACAATCGAAGGAGTCCGGCTTGCCGCCACTTCTGCGAGGGAACTCGCGCCGCCTCGCGTGATGGCAAGATCGGCACCGCCCCATGCTGCTCCCATTTGATCCAAGAAAGGCAACACCACGGCTTTGATTCCACCGACGGCGTATTCCTCGGTGAGTAGAGACACCGAATCCTCACTGGCCAGATGGAGGACCTGCCAACCATCAAACCAATCCCCGTGACGTGGGATCAGGTCGAGCAGGAATCGGTCGATCGACTGCGCGCCTTGAGAAGCGCCGGTGACCAGCAAGGTCGGGCGATCCGGATGCAATCCGAGACTGAGCCGACAAGATTCGGCCGACCCTTGGGGAAGCACGCTCCGTCGCAATGGCACGCCGGTCGGCGATTGGGAAGTTGGCAGGTCCGTGGGGACCGCCGTCAGAATACGATCGGCTCGTTTGGCGATCCACTGGTTGGCACGCCCAGCCACACGGTCGAGGTTTAGGAGATCGACCGGCACACCACGATGAACCGCCTCGCGGACCACCGGCGGCGCCACGAATCCGCCGAGGGCGACGACTCGCGATCGAATCGGTTCGGCGAGGATCTCACGGACTTTCCGACGGGTCTCGATCCAGCCTCGGGCGAACCCGAAGGCGGCTTGAGGACGGAAAGCGGGGCTTCGGGCCGTGGTCGGCACGCAAGACCAACCGCCGGAATCCAGCAACTTACGATCGACGGCTCGGTCCGAGCAGAGAAAGAGGACCTTGAGCGAGGGCTCCAGATCGAGGAGACGTTCTGCGATCGCGATTCCCGGACCCACGGTTCCGCCCGTGCCTCCACCAGCAAAGATGATCCTGCGTGGGCTTGCCGAAAGGGTCATGCGGGCTTGGTTCCTAACTTCGGAAGGCTGACCTGCTCGTCGACATCGAGGCCCGCTTTCCGCGAGATTCGCCAGGCCCGTCGATCAATCGCGATGAGAAGCCCGAGCGAGAACGCCGTCAGGATCCAACCGGTGCCGCCTCGGCTCACCAAGGGAAGTGCGATCCCTTTGGTCGGTGCCAGGCCGGTGACCACGGAGAGGTTGATGGCGACCTGAAGCCCAAAGGTCAGGACGATTCCGAACCCCAAGATCCTGCTGAATCGGGGGACGGCTCGCGCCGAAACCTCGGGCACCTTGGCGGCCGGGGTCGAACGGCCCGAGATGATCTGAGCCCCCACCACGATCAGACCGGCGAAGAGCCCGATCACCATCGCCGCTCCGAAGGCCCCGAGTTCTTCACAGATAATCGCGAAAATGAAGTCCGTTTGAGTCTCCGGCAGGTAACCGTTCTTCTGCAGCGAGTTTCCAAAACCAACTCCGGAGACGCCGCCGGTCACGATTGATCCCAGCGACTGAACCAGTTGGTAGCCCGAATCCTGCGCGTCTGCGAAGGGATCTAAGAATGCCATGATCCTTCGGACGCGGTAAGGCTCGGCCAAGACGAGCCCGGCGAAAGCAATCACCCCGAGCGGCAGCAGACCGAGAACATGCCACCAACGAGCCCCCGCGACCAGAAGCATCAAGATCGTCACGGTCATGATCAGGACCGCCGTTCCAAGGTCCTCTTTCGCGATCAGGCCGCAGATGAGCCCGGCCAGTACGAGTGGTGGAAGGAGCCCCGTCGTGAATCGCTTCATGCTCGGAGCATGGCGAACGCAGTGCCAGGCCACGATGAACGGAAGTCCCCACTTGGCCAACTCGCTTGGCTGGAACTGGAGCGGTCCGATCCGGATCCAGCGCTGTGCACCGTTCATGGTCACACCCAGAGGCGTAAAAGTCAGCAGCAGCGAACACAGAATGGCTGCCAGAATCCACGGAACCGGCGAAACCAGTCCCGTCATCCGAGAAAGGCGTTCGACCGGGACAAACGCACCGATGATCAGGGCCACGACGGCGATGGCGGCGAACTGGGTCTGTTTTCCGAGGAGCGTCTCGGCCACTCGGCGACCGGCCAGTCCGGTCGATTCAGGGACATTGAGCGTATAGGTGTGGTCAGGCCCGGCAAGCCGGATCGTGTTTCCTGGATCCTGCACCCGACGAAGCGAGGCGGAGTTGACCATCACCACCCCGAAGACGAAGAGCGTGACCACCAGAAGTGCGACGATTTGACCAGCTCGCATGGGACCGATATCGGCCGGACTCGCCAATGAGAGCGACTTTTTACCGCCAGTCCCGGCGGTTACATCCAACCCCTCTTCCGAGAGATGACCATATAGGCTCCCACGATGACGGCCAAGACCAAGCCGATCGCTCCCAATGCAAGAATTTCTCCGGTCGTGAAAGTCATCCGTCGGCTCCTGAATTGAGCGGTCGAAGAGAATTCCAATGGCCGCGACGCTCGATTTCAGAGAGAATAACGCCCTCGCCTCGTCCCGATCGCCATCTCAAAATCTGGTTCGTTGAATGCGGCTGCTACGCTGCTCGCTGCGCGAACGCCTTTTCACTTGTCCGAAAGATCTAAGCCTTGAAGACCGTCTACCTCGAGACCTTTGGATGTCAGATGAACGAACTCGATAGCGAGCTTGTTCGAGGCCATCTTGAGTCGCTTGGATATCGCTTCGCCGCCGAACCAGATCACGCAGACGTCCTGCTCTTCAACACCTGCAGCGTGCGGGAGCATGCGGAGAGTAAAGCGTACAGTCGGGTCGGAATCGTCGGGAAGCGGAAGAAGGCTGGAGAGAAGCTGATTCTCGGCGTTCTGGGGTGCATGGCCGAACGCGATGGCGTCGACATGCTTCGCCGGTATCCACAGATCGACCTCCTCTGCGGACCGGGTGAGCTCGACAAACTCCCCATGCTGATTGACAACGTGGTCCGAACGACTGCCGTCAACCCGCCACTGGCCAACAATATCGAGGATCGAGTGGCCTTGGCAGGCAACACCAGTCGTCGATCGGCCGCCTTGTCTGCCTCCGCGGACGACCTCGAGACGCTGGACCTCGCTCGGGCATTTGATCCAGATCGAGCGACCAGCGGGGTTCGGAGCGCGTACGTTCGCATCACTCGTGGGTGCAATAAGTTTTGTACCTATTGCGTCGTTCCGTATACCCGTGGAGCCGAGGTGCACCGCCCGCCCGACTCGATCGTCGAGGAATGCCGTCGCCTCGCGGCATCGGGCGTGATCGAGGTGACCCTGCTCGGCCAGACGGTGAATCACTATCGCTATACCCACGGCGTTGCGGTGACCTTGGATGGTCGCGAGCAACCCCAGATCGGCCCCGGTCTGTCGGCATTTCGCAATGAGACCATCGAAGACCCGAATCTGACCACGTTCGCGAAACTGCTCGCGAGAATCCACGATGAGGTGCCTGAACTTGCCCGAATCCGGTTCCTGACGAGTTATCCCAAGGACTTCGGAGACGATGTCTTACAGGTGATGGCCACTCGTCCGCGGATCTGCCGGTACCTGCACGTTCCGGTCCAGAGTGGATCGAATCGTATTCTCAAACTGATGAATCGCGGATACACCGTCGAGGAGTACCTGGAATTCACCGATCGGGTCCTCGAAATCCTCCCGGATGCCTCGATCGCGGGAGACATCATCGTTGGATTCCCCACCGAGACCGACGAAGATTTTGAGATGACGAAGGACCTCCTCCGACGCGTTCCGTTCAAGAACAACTTCATCTTCAAGTACTCACCAAGACCTGGGACGACGGCCATCACTCGATTCGAGGACGACGTCCCGCTCGAGGTCAAGAAACTGCGAAACAATGAACTGCTGGTTCTGCAGGCCGAAATCGGCGCCGCGGTCCACGCCAATTGGGTCGGACGAGAAGTCGATGTCCTGGTCGAACGACTTACCAATCGCACTCCGGTGGCCAGTAGCGCACCATCGGTCGCGGATCCACGAATCACGCTTGGTAGCCGGCTCACACCAAAAAAGACGCCGCATGAGGATGCCGCCGAGAATGCCGTCCAGGTCTCCGGAAGAACCCCGGGCGACCTGATCACGGTTTTTCAGGTCCCCACTCGAGAGCAGGCTCAACAGCTACTCGGAACCATCGTTCGGGTCCGGATCGAGGGGAGCGGACCGCTGATTTTGCACGGCAGAATGGTCGATCTCACCGCGGCGTTGCCCAACGAAATACACCCCTGACCCCCGATAACCAAAGTAATTTTCATCGATCGGTTGATCCGCCATCAACAGAAAAAAGCACTTCTAGACCTCTCTAGGGCTTATTTCAACGTTTGAATCGATGAATGACGACGCTTCGCGCTCGGACGCAACGGTTCATCGCAGGGAAAAAGCCGCTGAGTGTGAACCTGAACTTGACTCATTCAAAAGCGAGGCCATCTTTCAGGTATTAGGAGAGGGAATTGTGGCTGCCAGCGTGGCGTCATCTTTTCGCCTCAGAATCTTGAATTACTTGAGGAAAAGAAATGAACACTCCCGCCCTGGCCGTTGGACTTGGATTGGCCGTCGCTGCTTCAGCGAGCGCTGACATCACCGGAGCCATGACCGTCGACTACGTCGTCACCGCCGAAGACTTTGGTGGAGACGTCGTGACTGTCAACGTGTCCGATCTCTACCTGACCAGCAACGACGCCGCTGACACGGCCCTCAACGTCTACAACATGTCCATGGTCTCCACTGGCCAGGTCAACTACTTCCAGAGCGCGACCGGCGTTGGCTGGACCCCCACCAACCTCGGTTCGATCTTCGATACCGAAGCACTTCGCCGTGCTGACTCGTTCGTCACCATCGGTGGCTTCGACTTTGGTCTCGAACCTGTTCAGGCACCAGGCGCCGGCTCCGGTACGGGTCTTGACCCGAACTTCGGTGGCAACGATGCTGCCTTCCCCGGCGACCTTGCCGGTTGGTACAACGGAAGCCCCCCGAGCCTCAATGGCCAAGTCGGTGATACCGCCGCTGGCCTCGGAGTCCTC
>CAJQQE010000034.1 GCA_905480395.1 uncultured Phycisphaerales bacterium | reverse complement strand
ACCCGAACATGGCTCTGAGCGCCCAGGTTGTAGACTTCGCGCGGATCAATGTCCTGCACCAAGCGCATTAAGCTGGTGGAATCAGAGAGGTCGCCATAGTGAAGCTTGAGCCGGATGCCTCGATCATGAGGATCCTGATAGATGTGATCGATCCGAGCGGTATTGAAACTGGCGGAGCGGCGGATGATGCCGTGCACCTCGTACCCCTTCTCAATGAGTAATTCCGCGAGATAACTGCCATCCTGTCCGGTGATACCGGTGAGGAGCGCTCGGGGGGGTGTCTGATCTAGCATCGGAAACTCCAAAAACTGTGGTGAACGAAAGGAAGCCAGCCCATGAGGAAACTGGGGTCGCACGGTGTGCGGGCAGGGTAGTATCGGCCCTTCGAGACTCTGGCTTGCGGAGTTCCCGCACCCTCGGGATCGATATTCACATGAACCCGAAGTTCTGCACGCGAGCAGCAGGTTTCATCGACCCCGACCCCTTGGAAGGTCGATGAGTAGGTTGAATCGTAGCGCGACGATGGGCATTCTTTTCGGAGACGTCATGGATCTTCAGGGTAGGAAAATCGTGATCACCGGTGGAGCCGGTTTTCTTGGGCGGGCGGTACAGCAGACGCTGAAGGACCGCGGGGTGGGAGAGATCGTCATTCCGCGGCAGAAGGACTATGACCTCATTCATGAGGAGGCGGCGATTCGGCTGTATCAGGATCACGACCCCGATCTTGTCCTGCATTTGGCGGCCGAGGTGGGGGGGATCGGCGCGAATCAGGACAATCCAGGCCGGTACTTCTTTGCCAATATGGCGATGTCCTTGAACCTGATCGAGCAGGCTCGCATTCATATCGAAGCCCATCCCGAGTTCAAGTTTGTTCAGGTCGGCACAATTTGCGCGTACCCCAAGTTCACGCCGGTTCCTTTTAAGGAAGAGGATCTCTGGCTTGGCTATCCAGAGGAGACCAATGCCCCCTACGGGATCGCCAAAAAAGCGGCCATGGTCATGCTCGACGGATATCGCCGGCAATACGGCCTGAACTCCGCCTACGTTCTCCCGGTCAACTTGTACGGTCCGTTCGACAACTTCCATTCCCACACCAGCCATGTAATCCCGGCCTTGGTTCGAAAGTGCGTCTCGGCGGTCGACGAGGGACGAGGTCACATCGAATGCTGGGGCACTGGGTCCGCCAGTCGCGAGTTCCTCTATGCAGATGATTGTGCCGAGGGGCTCATTCGCACTGCCGAAGTGCTCGACGAGCCGACGCCCGTCAACCTCGGTACTGGCATGGAGATCACCATTCGGTCGCTGGTTGAATTGATTGCCAAACTCTCCGGCTTCGAAGGCGAGATTCGTTGGGATCCGAGCAAGCCGGACGGGCAACCCCGCCGATGCCTCGATACCAGTCGCGCAGAGAAACTTCTTGGTTGGAAAGCCCAGGTGGACTTCGAGACCGGATTACGTCAGACCATCGAGTGGTATCGAGCGAACCAGTCGCGGATCATCGCGGCAGAGACGGCGATCTGAAATGATGCGGGTGCTCCTGATCAACCAAGTCTTCTTTCCCGATGTCGCCGCCACGGCGCAACATGGGCATGATCTCGCGCGGGATCTGGTGCGACATGGCCATGACGTTTCGGCGATCGCGTCTCGTTCGCTCTATGGGCAGAAGGGTGCGGCGCTCCCCTCCCATGAGGTGGTTGATGGCATTCAGATTCACCGGGTCGGTCGGTCCTTCTTCGGAAAATCGAGCATCCTCGCTCGCGTGGCCGACTTTGCATTCTTTTATCTCGCGGCGATGACCAAAGCGCTGATGCTTCCGAAACATGATGTGGTGATCTGCTTTACGACACCACCATTTATCGCCATGGTGGGCCGAATTCTTCGCCTTGTGAAGGGCACCAAGTGCATCTACTGGGTCATGGATCTCTATCCGGATCTTCCAATTGCCTGCGGCGTGATGCGATCGGGATCGCTGGCGAGCCGCTTCTTTGAATCTGTGAATCGATCTTGCCTTCGTGCTGCAGATGCCGACGTGGTGCTTGGCCGTTGCATGGCCGATCTGGTTCGCCGCAAAGGTGTTCCTGAAGAACGAATCCGCATGATCGGGGTCTGGAGCGATCAGGAGGAAGTGAAACCGGTTCCACGGGAGGCCAACTCGTATCGCCGCGAGTGGGAGATCGGCGACCGAACGCTGATCATGTACTCGGGTAACTTCGGCATCGGGCATGACGTCAACACCTTCTTGCAGTCCGCGCAAGCGCTTCGCGACGACGATCGAATCCGGTTTGCATTCGTGGGCGGGGGCAAGAAGAAGGAAGAGGTCGAACGGTTCGTTCAGGAGCATGGCCTCGAGTCGACGTGCGTGATCGCGCCGTATCAGCCGCGAGAACGCCTCGACGAACTTCTGAGTGCGGCGGACGCCCACTTGGTCAGCCTGCTCGAAGGTGTGGAGGGAATCATGGTTCCCTGTAAGCTCTTCGGCATTCTTGCTGCGGGGCGGCCGGCGCTTTTCATCGGTGACCAACGAAGTGAAATTTCGCAAGTCATTGTCGAGAACGAGTGCGGCGCCTCGGTTCGGCAGGGCGATGTTGATTCATTAACTTCAATGATCCGCGGTTATGCCGACGACCCTGAATCCTGCCACAAGGCCGGTGATCGAGCGAGGGGCGCGTTGGTCGAAGAACACGGCGCAGTCCATCGGCTCGCAGCATGGCGAGCACTCCTTGAAGAAATTTCTGGCGATGCCGACGATTCAAAACCCCGTGGGAGTCAAGACGCGTGATCAAGTATGTCTTCATTCAGAACGAGCCATTTCTCCTTCCGAAGGTGCTCGATAAGTACCTTCGTGATCATCATGACACCACGGCGGGGGTGAACATCCAGAGTGTCGCCCAGGGGAAGCGCACGGTTTTTCAGACGGCGATGGATCTGCGGCGGCTCTACGGATTCGGTTACTTTCAGTGGAAGCTTCGAAAGTACCTCATCAAGAAGGTTCTTGGCAAGATTGAGAATGACTGGATGGGATCGACGAAGCGATGTCATTCGGTTCGCGCTGTCGCAAAAAAGTACGGCGTCGAGGTCACGGAAGCGATGGACGTCAACAGCGAGGCATTTCTATCGCATCTGCGCGAAAAGAAGGTCGAGTTCATTCTTTCGATCTCCGGAACCCAGCTCTACAAGAAAAAGCTCCGAGAACAAACGCCCCAGGGAATCGTCAATTGTCACGGTGCGCTCCTGCCGAGATATCGCGGCCTGATGCCGAGCTTTTGGACGCTGGCCAATGGAGAGCAGGAAGGCGGCGTGTCGGTTCATTTTGTCGATGCGAAGCTCGACAACGGACCAATTCTGGTGCAGAAGCGATACCGCATTAATCCCTGGGACTCGCTCGAAGACGTCATGGCTCGATCCAAGGATCTGGCGGCGGAAGCGATTCTTGAATGTGTCGGACTGATCGAAGCGGGCGATCCGCCCTTGATCCCGAATCTTGCAGAGGAGGCGACGCACTTCTCAATGCCCACCGCCGAGGACCTTCGGAGACTCCGTTCAGGTGGTCACCGGCTCGTTTGATGGATCACCGATCACGACTCTGAAATTTTTCCATGACTCCATGACTCCATGACCCCATGACGCGATGATCCAACGCCCCAAAGACCAGTGATTGATTGATCTGATGCCTCAAGACTCACCGCAACTTCCCATCGAGACGCCGCCGACTTCGGACGGTGCGGTGGTGAATGCGCTGAGCTTTGACATCGAGGACTGGTTCCATCTCGTCGAGATCGAAGCCGTGGCCGACACCAACCGATGGAGTTCTTTCCCATCGATCGTGGAGCATCGAACCGAAGAGATCCTCGAAATCTGCGCGGAGCACAATGCCACGGCGACCTTTTACTTCCTCGGGTGGATTGCCGATCGGTACCCCGAACTGGTGCGGCGGGTGGTGGAGGCGGGTCACGAGATCGGGACGCACTCGTATTGGCATCGCAAGGTGTGTGATCTCGACGAGGCTACTTTTCGTGAGGATCTTTCTCGGTCGATCAAGACCATTCAAGATGCGGCCGGGGCTGACGTGACATCCTTCCGAGCGCCGAGTTTTTCAATTACACCAGGAACCGAATGGGCCTTCGATGCCCTAATGGATGCCGGACTCCGATACGACGCCAGCCTATTCCCGGTGGCCCGCGAGAACGGAGGCTACCCCTGTCCCGAGGTTCCGCATCTTTTCTCCTCGACGCCCTCGGGCCGAGCCATGCCTGAGCTTCCGATGAGTCTCATGAGACTCGGACCGAAGCGAGTCGGATTCTCTGGCGGCGGGTATCTGCGACTCTTCCCAACCTGGCTGATTCATCGCGGTTTCGATGCGCTGAATCGCCGAGGAATCCCTGGAGTCGTCTACCTTCATCCCCGAGATTTCGCTCCGGATTCTCCAGTGGTTGAAATGTCTCGATCTCGACGCTTCAAGTGTTACGTCGGACTCTCCAGTACGGCGGCGAAACTGCACTCTCTCCTGTCTAAGTATCGATTTGCATCCTGCGGTACGGTGATGGCCCGACGATTCCCAGACTTGGAGATCGCGTGATTGACGTCCTGATCATTACCAAGAATGAGGAAGCCAATATTGGATTTTGCCTCGACGCGCTCCAAGGGTGGACGCAGAGCGTCTTCGTGGTAGACAGTGGATCGATCGATCGAACCCAAGAAATTGTGGAGGCAGCCGGCGCGGTGTTTGTTCATCACGACTGGGCGGGGTACGCAGCGCAAAAGAATTGGGCGCTCAACAACCTCCCGTTCGAAGCCGACTGGACGTTGATCATTGATGCTGATGAGGTGGTCACGCCGAAACTTCGGCTAGAAATTGAAGCCGTGCTGGCGAAGGACGTCGAAGAGGTCCCCGAGTCTGCGTTCTACTTGAATCGATTGTTCTACTTCCTCAATCGCCCGATCCGAAACTGTGGCTACTTTCCAAGTTGGAACCTGAGGTTGTTCAAGCGAGGGACCGCTCAGTACGAAGACCGAGCGGTTCACGAGCACATGGTGGTCGAAGGTGAAGTCGACTATCTGAAGGAACCAATGATCCACGATGACCGTCGTGGCATGGAACATTCGATCGCGAAGCACAACAGTTACTCGAGTCTTGAGGCGCAGGAGATTCTCCGCGGCCGGGAAGCGGCGGGCCCGCCAGCATCGGGTCTGGAGTCGAGTTTCTTCGGGAATGCACTGCAACGCCGGCGTTGGTTCAAGCAGAAAATCTACCATCTTCTTCCGGCTCCTTGGCTCTTCCGTTTTCTTTACATGTACGTCTGGCGACGAGGTTTTCTCGACGGGTTTACGGGGCTTCGATTCAGTCTTTTCATCAGTGCGTATGAGTTTCTGATCTCATTGAAGATTCGAGAGTTGCGGCTCGACCGAGCGCCGAGGGAACCATCGCCGATGGACCCCGCCCTCCCTTGTAAGGATCTTCCAGTCACTGTTGTCGTTCCGGTCCTCAACGAGGAGAAGAACCTTCCCGCTTGTCTGAGCCGGCTCGGTCGATTCGCGAAGGTCGTGGTCGTTGACTCTGGGAGTACGGATCGGACCTGCGAGATTGCGGCCGATCACGGGGCGGAGGTCATCGACTTCCGCTGGGACGGGCAGTTTCCAAAGAAGCGGAACTGGGTACTTCGGAATCACGAATTTGAGACGCCATGGATCCTCTTCCTCGATGCCGACGAGTACGTCACAGAAGACTTCTGCAACGAGTTGGCGACGCGACTTCCGGAAACCACCCACGATGGCATGTGGCTTTCGTACCACAACTACTTCATGGGTCGCTACCTGCGTCATGGCACCGCCTTCACGAAACTAGCGTTGATCCGGACCGGTAGCGGTGAGTACGAGAGAATCGACGAGGAACGGTGGAGTCATCTCGATATGGAGGTGCACGAGCATCCCGTGCTCGAAGGCACCACCGGGAAGATCGCGTCCCACATTGACCATGATGACTACAAGGGGCTCGAGTCCTACATCAGCAAGCACAACGAATATTCGTCGTGGGAGGCAAAGCGGTATGCCAAGCTGCTGGAAGATGGCGGTGGGGGTCAGTCTTACTTCACCAGGCGGCAGCGATGGAAGTACGGCGCGCTTCGCCGGTGGTGGTTGGCGCCCGGCTACTTCCTGGTGAGTTACGTTTTTCGATTTGGTCTGCTCGACGGCTTTGCGGGGTTTGGGTTCGCACTACTCAAGTGGATCTACTTCTTCCAGATCCGTCTGAAGATCATCGAGCTTGAGAACACCCGAGAGGATGTTTCCAAAGCCAGCCACTGATTATTCGCTTGAATCCGTCCCTGCCGCCGTCGCCCGTTCGAACTTCCGCATGGCAATTTCTCTGCCGGGGTTGCCAACCGTCACGGTCCAAGGCTTGGCGTCGCGTACCGCCACCGCGGCCGCACCGATCACCGCGCCTTCGCCGACGGTGACGCCGGGCATGATGAACGCCTTCGCACCGATGAAGGCGTCCTCGCCGATGTCGATCGGACCCACGATCAGGGGGAGTGCGGAGACGGAGAGATCATGACTTCCCCCGCAGAGATAGGTGCCTTGGGCGATGGTGCAGCGGGCGCGAAGAATGCACTCGCCGAGGTTGTAGACCTCGCTGTTGGGTCCGAGGCAGGCCCGATCTTCCAGCTTCAGTTGCCACGGGATGCGAATTCGGCACGAGCCCGCGACGTACGGTCGTCCCTGAATCCGGCAACCAAAGAGGCGGAGCACCAGAAGGCGCCATCGATTGAGCGGGTTCGGCGTCCATCGGCAGGTGATCATCCACACCATGGCGAAGAGGGCGACGCCAATCCGCTCACGCAACGACCATGGGCTGGCGTACGCACTGGCCTGATCGGCCTGCTTTCGATGGAGTCGATCTTTGGGGCGAGTACTCACGGTCGATGCCGTCCTTTCCGCAATTCGTCGACGGAGTTCTGAAAATCCGCAAGGTACGCGTCTGCGATCTCCTCGATTCCGTATCGGCTGGCGGCGGTGATCGCCGCCGTGGAAAGTCGTTGACGGAGCTCAGGATCATCAGAAAGCCGTTCGAGCGCCCCGGTGAGCGAGTTGATCTCTCCATCGCCTCGGGTGAAGACGAGTCCGGTCTGACCGTCTTGGATGTAGGCCGAATACTGGGGAAGATCCGCGACCACGGGGGGCAGCCCGCAGGCCATGGCCTCCAGCGGTGCGACCGGGGAGGCTTCCCCCCGGGCCGCGATCGACGGATAGCAGTAGAGATCGGCTTCCCGAAGTTCATTGGCCAGCGCCGTCGGGTCAGCCACCCCGCCGGGAAGTTCTAAGGCGGCCCCTTTTGCCAGATCCTGGAGCCGTCGAACGTAGTCGGGCCCGCCGCCGCCATCGCCTTGTCCTGCGGGGCCCACCAGGCGGAGTTCGAAGTTTCTTCCGCGACCAAGGAGCCGTTGCCAGGCCTCGACGAGAAGGTGTAATCCCTTTTCAGGGTGAATGCGGCCCGTATAGAGGATGCGAATCGGGGAATCAGGGGTCGATTCACGGGACTGCGCCACCGGATGAAAAACGTCCAGGTCCACGGGATTACCGATCAGAGAGATCCGGTCGGCCAACGCCGGGCGTTCGCCGGAGATGCCGTCGACGATTGCCTGCGAGACGGTTGAAATCCGATCGACGCCCCCGTAGAGGAACATTTGTCCCTTTGGAAATCGCTGAACATGCATGTTCAAGACCCCAACCCCGGCGTTGGCACGGCGACGGGGCGATCTGAGAATCCAGGGGAGCCAGAAGCAGTTCGTGACCGTCACATCGGCCGGGGGAAGGAGGCGTCGCGCGGATCTGGACCAGCCGAAGTCCCGAAGGATGTCCATCTTGACGCTCGCGCCTCGGTCCAGCAGGGGGAGACGAAGAAATTTCACGCCATCGATCGAGTCGCCCTGCGGCAGATCGGGGTGATCCGGCCCGACCACCGTGGTGGGGTGCCCTCGGCGGGCGAACGTCGCAGCCAGCCGCCACCACACCTTCTCGATGGCGCCGCTGGGCGCGGGCGGGGGTGGCTTGAATGGTCCCAGCACGATGGTGATGTGCATCTGGCGAGCGTCTCCGGCTCCGGAACTGGATCGCGAGGTCGTAGGATACGCCTTCGGGACCCACGGCCGTCGTTTCGGCCGTGATCCCGCCCCGACTCCTCGAACCAAATCGGAACGGTTGATGCCCCTTCGACTCCACGACACTCTTGAGCGACGCTTGGTCGATTTCAGTCCGCTTGATCCCAATGGCCCGGTGACTTTCTACACCTGCGGCCCAACGGTCTACGACTATGCACACATCGGCAACTTTCGGTCTTTCCTGAATGCCGATGTGCTCCGAAGGACGCTGGAGTTTCTCGGTCATGATGTGCGGCACGTGATGAATATCACCGACGTGGGTCACATGACCGACGATGCGGTGGCCGATGGCGGTGGCGAGGACAAAATGGCGGTGGCGGGCAAGCGGCTGCTGGAGGCAAAGAAATCAGGGTCGCTTCCTGACGGCGTGGAACTCGACCCGGGTGATCCGGGAGCGATTGCCGATTTTTACGCGGCCGCATTCGTAGAGGATGCACGACTGTTGGGGCTCAAAGTCGTTGAGGATGCGGATACCGAACCCGCATTGATGCCCCGCCCGACTCGATGGGTGCCCGAAATGATTGCATTGATCGAGCGTCTTATTGAAGGAGAGAACGCGTATGTCGGTGGCGACGGCGCCGTCTACTTTTCGGTGGCGAGTTTCCCCGACTACGGTCGTCTGAGCGGCAACTCCATCGAGGCGCTTCGCGAAGGCCAAGGCGGAAGAGTCAGCGCCACAAACCAGGCGGCGAAGCGAAACCCCGCCGACTTCTTGCTTTGGAAGCCTGACCCATCGCATCTGATGCGATGGGCGAGTCCGTGGGGCGAGGGATATCCCGGATGGCACCTCGAGTGCAGTGCGATGGCACAGGGTCTGCTGGCGCCTTCGGAAGGCGAACACGCCGGGCAGATTGACCTTCATTCCGGTGGCGAAGACAACATCTTTCCCCACCACGAGTGCGAGATCGCGCAGAGTCGCGCCGCCTCCGGGGCGGAACGGTTTGCGCGGTACTGGTTTCACACCCGACACCTCGTCGTCGAAGGCGAGAAGATGTCAAAGTCCAAGGGCAACTTCTTCACCGTGCGAGATATTCTCGCGAAGGGTGCGACGCCGGCCGCCCTCCGGCTTGAACTGGTCCGAACGCATTACCGTCAGAATGCCAACTTCACGCTGCAAGGCCTTCGGGACTGCGGTCGGATGATTGACCGTTGGTGCCGACTCGACGAGCAACTCGCGGCGGGACGCGTCGTTCCCGGGGAAGGGCCCGGTCCGCTCGAAGCGGCGCTCGGAGGATTCACCGAGGCGGTCAGTGACGACCTGCATCTGGCCCGGGCGATTGGGGTACTCAGCGAGGCCGTGAACGTGAGTCGATTGGATGATGCAGCGGTCTCGGGCGACGCTGCGCGGGCGGCCACCGAACGTGCCGCCCTCCGGAAGATGGACGAAATCCTCGGTGTTCTCGATCGGAATACCGCAATTGAACCGGACGCAGACAACGATCTTGCGACGACGATTGAGTCTCATATTGCGGCTCGAGCGGAGGCTAAGGCCAACAAAGATTGGGCGGCGGCCGACGCCATTCGTGATGAACTTTCGAACCTCGGGGTCGCCATCAAGGATGGCCCGGACGGCACCACCTGGACCCGGATCGTGGAATGACCAACGAACCTCGCACCAACTCGCGGAACGTTCCAACCATTGGACTCACTGGTGGGGTCGGGGCTGGCAAGAGCACGGTGGCCACGATCCTTCGGGAGTTGGGAAGCGTGGTCAGCGACTCCGACCGGGATGCGCGAGCGGTCCTGGCGAACCCTGAGGTCCTCGCGGCGCTGCGAGCCTGGTGGGGGGATGAAGTGATTGACGAAGACGGGCTGGCAGATCGATCGGCCATCGCGAGTCGGATCTTCTCCGATAAAGACGCTCGCGTTCGTCTCGAGCGGCTCGTCCATCCCCAAGTGCACGAACGCCGCCAGCAGACTTTTGCCGCGGCGCCGGATGATGCGACCGCGTTGGTGATCGACGCCCCGTTGCTCTTCGAGGCGGGGCTTGATGTGGAATGCGATGCCGTGATTTTCGTCGACGCGCCGTGGGGAGTTCGTCTCAGTCACGTTCAAGAAGGACGCGGGTGGAATCGAGCTGAACTGGAAAGACGCGAGGCGGCGCAGTTTCCCATCGATGAGAAGCGGTCCAAGGCGACCGACGTGATTTCCAATGATCTTGGGCGAGCCGAGCTCGCCGAACGCGTCAGGGTGGCGCTCGAATCGATCGTCGCCCGTTTTCAAGGGTCCTGATCGAGCGGGTTGAAAGCCTCTCTCGTGACGTCGGCCACCGCGCAAGCATGTTTGATGTCCGATTCCGACGCCATCAATTCCGAGGCCTTCGTGGAACCCGGAGCAACGTTCGAGCCCTTCCAGGTCGAAATCGCGTCCATCGCCGTCGACGAGGTTGAGGGCGAGGGGAGTCGCCGATTCAAACGGACTCGCGGCGGCCGCCAGCACGCCTGGTCTGCAGATCACCAACCGGCACCACCCCGAACGGGGGGATCTCGTCTGCCGGTCGGCCGGATCATGACCAAACGATCGATTTCGGGTTCGTCGGTCGACCGCCTGACCCCGCCGCCGTCAGCGGTCGAATCTGCCGGTTGACGCGTGAGCTCCCCGACCACCGAGTCCTCGCCGCTCGCATCGATCAACAGGGTGTTCGATTTCCGTCTGGCCGGCCCGCACGGTATCGGTGGGTTGCCGATTTTAAAGGCTGAAACCTGAGACCAGATCGACCTTTGGATGCCCGGTCGTCCGCTCGCGGCCACTTCTGGGGAGAGGATCCGTCTCTTTCGCTTGACCTGCGGCTCCAGTCCGTTCATTATAGTTCTGCACGGGAACGCCCTGTCGCTTCCCGCCCCTCACAACGTGTCGCCTTTCGAGCCGTGCTCGAAGATCCCATGGGATGACCCCGCGGATCCCCACGGCACCCCGGTCTCATCTTTGACCGTCGCAGGCCACCCTCCATCAGGTTGTTCCAACCATGACAAGCAAGTCCAGACGTCGTCGCCGCAAGCCCGGCGGTAGTTCCTCCTCCCACGGTCCAAGCGCCCCTTCGATCACGCTGGCTCCCGGTTCGGTTCCGACCGATGAGCAGCTGGAGTTGGAGGCTGCCGAACTCGAGGAAGAGCTACAGGAGCGATACAACCTCGCGAAGAAGAGCGACCTTGATCTCGCGAAACTTCAGAAGTTGACCAATCCGGCACTCTTGAAGCTCGCGAAGAAAGAGAAGATTGAAGATGCCGGCGTTCTGCCTAAGCAGAAGTTGGTGTTCGAGATCCTTCGGAAGCGGGCCGAGAAAGCTGGCCTGATGATGGCCGAAGGCACGCTCGAAGTGATGCCGGAAGGATTTGGTTTCCTGCGGAGTGCTGAGTACAGCTACCTCCCCTGCGCCGATGACGTCTACGTCAGCCCGAGCCAGATTCGTCGCTTCGGACTTCGCCGCGGCATGGTTATCAAGGGCCTGATCAGGCCGCCGAAGGAGGCAGAAACATACTTTGCGATGCTTCGAGTCGAGGAAGTCAACGGACGAGATCCCAAGGTTCTCCATGATCTTCCGACCTTTGAGAATCTCACGCCGCTCCACCCAGATCGACGAATTCGGCTTGAATTGGCTGATGAACCCACTCGGCTCGAGCCGCGGATCATCGACATGGTCACGCCGCTGGGCTTTGGGCAGCGCGCACTGGTGGTGGCGCCGCCCCGGACGGGTAAGACGGTCATTCTCCAGCAAGTCACCAATGCGATCGCTAAGAATCATCCCGAGGCGCACGTCATCGTGATGTTGATCGATGAACGTCCGGAAGAAGTCACCGACTTCAAGCGAAACACGCCCGACACCGTTGAGGTCGTCGCGAGTACGTTCGATGAAGAAGCCACGCGGCACATCGCCGTCTCGGAAATCGTGATGGAGAAAGCACGACGCATGGTGGAGTTTGGGGACCACGTGGTTATCCTGCTCGACTCAATCACGCGACTTGCCCGTGGCTATAACAACGGCATGTCGGGATCTGGAAAGATCGGTTCCGGCGGCGTGGATAACGCGGCGCTGATCAAGCCAAAGAAATTCTTCGGTTCGGCTCGAAACATTGAGGACGGCGGATCGCTGACCATCATTGCCACGGCGCTGGTGGATACCGGCAGCCGGGCCGACGAAGTGATCTTTGAGGAGTTCAAGGGAACGGGTAACGCCGAACTCCATCTCGATCGAAAGCTGGTTGAGAAGCGGGTCTACCCGGCGATCGACATTGCCGCGAGCGGAACTCGGCGGGAAGAGTTGCTTCTTGATCCGAAGGAGCTCGAACTCATCACCCGCCTTCGAAAAGTCGTCTCGGACATGAACGTTGTCGAGGCGATGGAGTTACTGCGGTCGAGGCTCGTCAAGACCAAGAGCAATGGTGAATTCCTCATGACCATGAGTATGGGTTGATCGACCCGGCATTCGGCTTCTCGGGGGGCTGGTTCGACTGATTGGTCAGGAAAGGGTCTTCCTGGCCCGTTGGCACGGTGATTTCCGGCCAAAACCGGGGAACCGGACGGGGCGTCCTGCGGATGAATGAAAGCCCTTCTTGGTGTCCGGAAGACCGGCCGTCGAGCACTTCGGGGCCGTCGAGGCCTCGATGAGCGCGTCGAACTGGAATTCATGGCATCTTTCAGGTGCCGGTATCGACGCCCGACGGTTCTGACGGGTATCGTCGATTATTCAGGCGGCGATCGCCCAACCAAGTGATATTCCGGAGATTCGCGTGCGAGTAATCAAGAAAAATCGTGGCATGACCCTGGTCGAGATCTTGACCGTGGTCGGGATCATCGTGGTGCTGTTGGCGATTCTGCTTCCCGGCCTTGGAACGGTGAATCGAACGGCAAAACAGGTCACGAGCGAGAACAACCTTCGTCAGATCTTCATGTTGATGACGGACTACTCAACCGACAACCGCGAGTTCATCGTGCCGTCTAGCTTTGACTACCGACAGTCGAGTTACGCCGGGAAAATCCGTCAGGACAGCCCCGCGGGTATTTCCCCGCTGGTCGGACCGAGCGACGGTGGGAACTTCCCGTTGGGGAGTTTCGAGAACGTCGGATCTTGGGCGGACATTCTTTGGACGTATACCGATCTCAGTGCCAACGGCATCCTCATTCCGTTTGAGGCTGGATCGAATCCAGAAGGCTACAACTATCGATACGACGCCCCCGACCGGGTGGTTTTCGAATCTGATATCGGCTTCAAGAACATCCTCCGAAGCACTGTGGCGATGAAAACCACGGTCGGTGGATCAGAAGCCACCCCATTTGGCGACGGAGCGAGAAGCTCTGAAGTCGGCCAACCGGGTTACTTCGCCGCCAACGATTGGTTCAGAATCAGTGGGCCCGACTCGCAGTGGTATTCGAGACCGCAGATTCGATTCCCCGCGCGGTCGGTGTACATGGTCGATTCCAACGCGGGCGAAACGATCAACCCAACCACTGAGGGATGGGGAGATCTTGGGGCGGGGTACAAGACGCAAGTGGACTTCCGTTACATCGGTGATACCGCCCTCTTCCTGACTCTGGACGGTGGGATCAAGACCGAGACCGCCTTTGTGAGTCTCGATGAGATTGAAGATCGTGGGTATCTGATTCACGGGCTTGATGCCCGACCGGTGGACGG
>CAJQQE010000033.1 GCA_905480395.1 uncultured Phycisphaerales bacterium | reverse complement strand
ACTTCTAGCAAGGGCGTGGGATCACCCTCGATCGTGATTCGACGAAGCATGTCGTCCTCTAACAGTCCAATGACCACGTCCTGCCCCTCCACGACTTCGCCGAAAATTGGGTACTTGAACGTGTAGCGTTCACTCTGTGGTTTGGTGGTGACGAAGAATTCGTTGGATCTCACCATCGCGGTCGGATCGTCCCCGAGTCGAACCATGGCCACCATGCCGCCTCGGTCAAACTTGAGATCCGCGGCGAACTCCGGTGCGATCGAATAGCCAGGGTAGTACCGCTCGTTCTCGTCGTTGAAGGGATTTCCGACCTGTCGGATGACCCGCGAGTGTCGATAGAACGAAAGATCTTCGAAGTACCCGCGCTGTACGAGATTGACGAAGTTCGCGCAACTGATCGGGGCGCGATCGGGGCGAAGTTTGAAGCGGAATGTGCCGCGATCGGTTTCCGCGGTCGCGAACAGTGGCCCCTGGTCAAGCATGGTCAATGGGGCGACAGGCGAGATCGGTTTGGTCGTCGAGTCACCACAACCGATGAGAATCACGGCGAGGGCGATCATGCTGAGCAGGTGGAACACTTTGATCATGTCGGCCATATTCAAGGGGTTGAAAACAGACGATTGGGCACTGTGTTGCCCAGCGACTCGCAGTGGTTCGGTGATTGGCATGGAGACGATCCAGTACGAAGAACTCGGTCAGAGCGATTTTTCAGTAGATGTCACAGGATACGAACTCTCCCGAAGGCCGACGACATGTTTCACGTGCGATTGGCCATTCCGCAGTCTCGATGGTCGGCTGGTATGGGGAGATTTCAGTCGATCCGGCACCCGATGGCGACCTCGCTGACGATGTTTGGTGCCGCGCCGCCAGTTCTTCACGGTGTGGAATCGGCAGTCTGAACCACAAGACAGTCTCGGCGTTCCTCTTCGCCTCTACCAACGCCCGATTTGTTTTTCGTTGCCATCAGCCACGAAGTAAATCGCTTCTCGGCGATGGTCATGACTCGATGCGAACGCCCTGACAGGCCCGCACCGTCATCGATGTTGGGGTCCGGCCGTAGGTGGAGGCGAACCGCTGTTCCACCGTCTTGCGAACGGACTCCACCGCGGTGGTGGCAACCAGAAGAAGAGCGCTTCCCCCGAATCCTCCCCCCGTCATGCGAGCGCCGAAACAGCCATCGCCGCGGAGTTCGGCGGCGGTATCCACAATGCAGTCCAGTTCGGGGATCGAGACTTCAAAGAGTTGGCGAAGCGATCGATGCCCGTCGAGCAGAATCTCGCCCAGCAGAGAGAGATCGCCGGTCTCGAGGGCGGCGACCGCGGCGTTGACCCTGGCATTTTCTTCGATGACGTGCGTGGCCCGCGTCCGGTCTCGGTCGGAGATTCTGGAGTCGCAAAGCGACTCGAGTGAGGCATCTCGGAGGGAGCCAGCGAGGATCGTCTGGACCCGTTCGCACGAGGCCCGCCGATCGGCGTAGCCGCCGTCCGAGAGGCGATGGGTGACGCCACTATCCACGATGAGTACCTCGGCTTCTTCGGGCCGCGGCATGGCCACCGGCGTCAGTTGGAGATCGCGGCAGTCGATTCGGATTGCATGCCCCGCGATTCCTGCGGCGGAGATCAGCATGTCCATGATCCCGCAGGGCGTGCCAACGAAGTCGTGTTCGGCGATTTGCGCCTGTCGCGCGAGGGCGTGGGGATTGGTGGGGCGGTCCAGCCACGCCGCGAGTGCGGCACCCAGCGCGACCTCTACCGCGGCGCTCGACGAGAGGCCGGCACCGATGGGGATGTCACTGGCGACCAGAATATTGAGCGTTCGTCCGTCCGTTCCGCCGGCGGCGTGCAGCACGCCGAGCAGATGATTCGCGAATCGATGTGCTGGCGACGGATCGGGAACCACGCTCGGTGGCCCGGGGTAAGTCACGGAAGCCGCGAGGTCCTCGGCCACGAAGGTCGATTGGTGGTCGGTACTCGGTCCGATCGCGATGGCTGCTCGCGGGTCGATGGCGAAGGGAAGCACGATGCCTTCGGTGTAATCGACGTGCTCTCCGATGAGATTCACGCGGCCAGGGGCGGACGCCACCTGCGCGGGTTCCATCCCGAACCGTTTTCGAAAGGCACGTGCGGCGCGATCCGCGGCCGAGATCCCCTTCGGCTTGGTCCCTTCATTCGATTCGTTCGGGTCGTTCGGTTGGATTGTTTTGATCGGTTTGATCATGGAAGGTCGAGGCTCGAATCGTCACGGTCCTCAGGGTCGATCCACAAGGGACGTTCTCGAATCAACTGAAGATCTTCGAGGGTCTCTCGAAGTCGCGCCCGTGACCATTCGTCGCGTCGATTCAGGGCGGCCGTGGCAGCACGATGGTTCCGAACCCGAAGGTCGATCTGCTCGCCTAACCCCGCCAGCGGCCTTACCAGTTGATCGAATTCTTTTCTTCGCTTGAGAACCAGGTCGAGAAGGTCGATCTCGTCCTGCACCGCATCGATGTCGTCATTGATGCTCGGGCCATCGGCAAGATTGGAGAAGGGGATGGTGTCGCCGACGTGCTGGAACTGCGATTGGAGCGTGAGATCCGCTTGTCGCGCCGCGTCGACACCCAGTCGATTGAGGCGCTCGGCGGTGGCGGCCAGAAGGGATTCGACGTCCTTTTTTGATCGTTCGTCGAGGTCACTGGATTCGAGGACCTCGAAGATCAATCGATCGAGGCGTTGGTCTTCCACGAATAACGCGGGGTGTGCAAGTTCGTGGTGGCGGCGGATGATCTGTAGAAATACCAGCGGCGGCAACCTTCGGGCGAGGCTTGCCACCATTTCGGCGTTGATTCTCCGCCGTGGAATCTCGGTCGCCACCATGGCGTCATCCAGGGCTTTGAATTCCGCCTCGAGTCTGGCACGTTCCGCACCCCGCATCAGCCGTTGCCATCCAGGCCCCAGTTCGACTTCGAGTTCCGCCCTCATGCGCTCAATGGCTTCGAGTCTCGACCATCGGTTCGCCAGCGCTCTGTCCACAGCGATCTCCCACTCGTCGAGGGTGGGGAGCACGGCGTCGAGCAGTTCGGGATTGGCGGCGACGGACGTGAAGAGGTCGGCGGCCTCGATCGAGGTGCCGGGAAGGCGATCCGGAAAGCCCAGAAGCGTTCGCCGGCGTTTTCTCCTTTGCCGCACCGTCGCCACGGATTGATCACCCTTGATCGTCTCGCCGCGCTTGGCGATTCGGAGTCGATCAAAGACCGCCTCGTCTGCGGCATCCGCGGCGCGGAACGCTTCGCCTCGAGCATTGAGAAGGGTGGTGAGTTCCGGGGTGAAACTCGTCTTGATCCGACCGGTTTGCGGATCGATGGAAAAACACGCCCCCCAGCGTTCGCGAATGACCTTGATCGGGCCTTGGAGCAAAGGCTCCCAGGCTTGCTGGTAGGAAGCGATGGCGGTCGAGACTGCTTCGTCGTCCTCGATGCCAAGCTCGTCTGCCAGGCCCCTGATGCTCGCTTCGTCCATCGCGGACGGTTCGTAGAGGGATCGGAGGGCAAGTTCGAGTTGTCGTCGTTCTGCCATGGAGACCTGGGCATCTGCGGACTGGACAATCCCCAAGGTCACGAACGTCAGGCACAACCACAAGGGAGCCATGCGGCTCACCAGTTTTGGGCAGGATGAAATGGAATTGGTCGTGGACGTGGCGGGGCTCCGTTGGAGACGACGCGATCGGACCGACAGGTCAGTCCTGCAGATCGTATCGGGTGACCCAGTCTCGATCTTCTTCATACCCCACGGCGACCAAGGCGTCGCCGGCAAGGTCATTAAATCTTCGGGCCGCGGTGGGGCCAAAGTGATTCACCCAATCTCCCGCAACGCCCTTACGTATAAAAGATCCACGATCTTCCTCGCCGGCTTTGCGGCCGCCAGTCTGCCGGGCCATCGAATATTTCTCGACAACCTGTTGGACCACCCAGTCGTCCGGGCGATTTCCGGTGAGTCGTTCGATCGACGAGGTGAGCGTTCCCGCGGTGTCGGCGACGAGTTCTTCGTAGCTCAGGTAGACGACGCCAGGACGTCCGCGTCCGCCGTCGTGCCATTCCATGAGGTGGTCCCGCCAGTTTCGGGGCGAGTCGCGAGGATTCTTGAATTCGTGTTCGATGAATGGACCGAGATTCCGTCGGGTGTCGTCGGGGTCATAGCCAGCGCCAAAGAGCTGGTCGTAGACCTGGCCGAAGCGGCGGACCACGGTGGGATTTCCGGCCTGAAGTTCCCGCATCCGATGAAAGTAAAAGGACACCATCACATCGCGGCCATCTCGGCGGAGGTACCACGCGTGATCGAGCCCTTTCCGCCAGGGCCAGTGGTTGTGAAGAACGCACGCGCATCCGATGGGGAAGATGTTGTGCTCGGGGTAGGGGATCTGCATCACTTCCGAGGCCATCTTGCCGAACCAGGTTCCGCCGGCCTTCGGGTACTCGCAGTCCAGATGAAAATTCAGCGTTCGTCCATACTTGGTGGCGAGGATTCGATTGAGTCGATTCGAAATCGAGCGCATCGTGACGACGACGCGATTCTGCACCGGCGCGAATCCCATTCGGGCGTTCTTCCGAGGTGTGGCGGTGCTCGTATCGGTCATGACCGGCATGATACGAAGCAGACGCGGGTGAGTGTGAATCGAAACGCCTCGGAACTCGGTGTTTCAGTGTCTGAACAGGGCGGGTACGCTGGTGGATCCAAGCAGTCAACTGGAGTCAATAATGAATGGACTGGTCGTTTTTGATCTCGACGGAACGTTGGCGCTCACCAGCGAAGTCGATGACGCCTGCTGGGTCAAAGCGGCCCACGAAGTCCTCGGGCTCGAGTCGATCGAGACCGATTGGGGCCATTACGGCCACTCGACCGACGAGGCGATTGCCATGGAGTTGATCTCCACCCGCACCGATCTTCCGCCAACTGAAGCAACGGTTCATCTGGTCCGGGACGCTTTTATTCGTCAGGTGGAAGGTTCCCTTCATTCCGACCCCGGGCTTTTTCAACCGGTGCCTGGGGCGACGACGGTTTTTGCTCGGCTGAAAGATGCCGGCTGGAATGTGGCCATTGCGACCGGGGGCTGGAGAACCACAGCCCGTCTGAAGTTGAAGGCGGCGGGCATTTCTGATGCGGAGATCCCTGCCGCCCATGGTGATGACGCACATCCTCGCGAGGAAATCATCAGCGCCGCGATCGAAAGGGCGGCCACGACCACGAGCGAGGTGATCGATCGAGTCGTCTATATCGGGGATGGTCGCTGGGATGTGGCGGCCACAAATCAGCTGGGTATCGGATTCGTCGGCCTTGGCGGCGGGGAGCGAGCGGCCATGCTGCTGGCGGCGGGGGCCGTCGAGGTGAGACCGGACTATCTCGATTTTTCCGCGTTCCTTTCCGCGGTGGAGCGGCGAGCGACGCCATTTTCTTGAGCGGCATGTCCGTTTCTGGAGTTGATCAGACGTGTCCGAGCCGCAGGATTGGCTATCTTCGTTCGAGTGACGTCCGGCACCGCCCAGAAAATAGTGGAAACGGTCTCATTCGGAAATCTTGTTCGATACCCCTTCCGGGGCTTTCCCCAGTTCGGAGCTTCTCATGACGATGGCGCTTCTCATCCCTCTCTTGGTCGTCTTAGGCCTGCTCGTTCTCGTCGCGCTTTTCGTGATCGGGCTCTACAACGGGCTCCAGCGGAAAAAACTCGGCGTCGAGAATTCTTGGAGTGACATCGACGTCCAACTCAAGCGAAGGCACGATCTGATTCCAAATCTCGTGAATTCGGTCAAGGGTTACGCCTCGCATGAGTCCGGCACCTTCGAAGCGGTGACCGCGGCTCGGGCCGCCGCCACCAGCGCCAGCGGAGTCTCCGCGCAGAGCGGTGCCGAGGGCATGTTGACCCAGGCGCTCGGAAAGTTGATGGTGGTCGCCGAGGCATACCCGGATCTCAAGGCGAATACGAACTTTCTCCAACTGCAGGAAGAACTGACCAGCACCGAGAACAAGATTGGTTTCGCCCGCCAGCATTACAACCGCACGGTGAATCAGTACAACGAGGCGACGAAGGTCTTCCCGTCGAATCTCATCGCCGGCGTCTTTGGATTCACCGAGAAGGACTTCTTCGAACTCGACGCGAGCGAAGCGGCCGCGGTCAAGCAGGCACCCAAGGTCGAATTCTGATCAACCATGATCGTTGGATGAAGGAAGCATGGTTCGCCCGGTCCTTCTGGGTCGACGTTGAAGGCGTGCGAGAAGATCATCGACCTGATCCGGTGAGTGGTCGCCGCAGCATGACACCCCCGAGCGTTGAAACATGGAAGTGATTCTGGTCATTGTGGTTCTGGGGTTCGTCGTCGCGGGCATGGTGTTCGCCTACCGACAGGCGGAAAAGCGGCGTGCGGCGCTCCAAGCGTTCGCGGTCAATCGAGGTCTCAGCTACACCAAAGACCACGATTCAGCGCATGACGATCGGTTCGCCCGGTTCGGAATGTTCCGGCGGGGGCATTCCCGGGCCGCGCTGAACACCATGGAAGGGACGATCACGATTGCGGAACGATCGATTCGGGTTCGAACCGGAGATTTTCGGTTTCGTGAGCAGCGGGGGTCGGGCAAAAACCGTCGGACCGTGACGGTCAAATTCAGTTACCTGATCGTTTGGAATCCATTCGGGGTCGGACCGGAGACCATCGTTCGGCGAGAGGGCATTTTCGATCGGCTCAAAGGCGTGCTCGGATTCGACGACATCGATTTCGAGAGTATCGAGTTTAGTAAGGCGTATCACGTCTCCAGCGACGACAAGCGATTTGCCTACGATCTGATTGATCCGCGGATGATGGAGTTCATCATGTCGACCTCGCCGCCCGCGTTCGAGATCGATGGCGAGTTCATTTGCATCTCAGACGGCAAGGGCCGTTGGGATACCGAGGAGTTTGGGCGGCAACTTGATTGGTCCGGTGACTTTCTCGATTGCTGGCCCCGGCACCTTGCGAAAACAATGGCCGACCAAGCGGCTGTAAAGAGAGAACGCACATGATTCCCAGTCTCCTCATTGGCGGCTTTGTTCTGTTGGTTCTTTTGATCTGGCTGGCGGTCACCTACAACCGCTTGGTCTCGGTTCGTCAGCATCTCAAGGAGAGTTGGTCCGATGTCGACGTCGAACTCAAGCGGCGATACGACCTCATTCCCAATCTGGTCTCGACGGTGAAGGGGTATGCAACGCACGAGCGGGAAACCCTCGAACGCGTGGTCGAACTTCGGAATCACGCGCAGGCCAATCAGGGGCGTCCCGATCGACAGAGCGGGGATGAGCAGGCTTTGGTTTCGGGGCTGGGGCAGTTGATGGCGGTGGCAGAGGCCTATCCGGACCTCAAGGCCGATGCGAATTTCAGGGCCTTACAGGAAGAGTTGGCCAACACTGAGGATCGGATCGCCGCTGGCCGGCGTTTCTACAACGGCAATGTTCGAGAGATGAATCAGCTTTGCACCACGGTTCCATCGAACATCGTGGCCAATCTTTTTGGATTCCAGATCGAGGGTTTCTTTGAAGTCGAATCCACGGCACGCGAGCCCGTCTCGACCACGTTCTAGGAATTCGGGCTCAGATCGACGGAAGATCACCGGATCGATGTGTCGGGGACTGGCGTCGATCACTCATTGCCCCGATGATGCGGTCATGGCACGAGAGCGAATCGTCTCCGGGGAATCGCAAGGTGGGGAGAAACACTCCGGACCCGAAGCCCCCACCCCGTCCACCCCTCCCGGAGCGGCGGTTCGCCCCAAGACCCTCGAAGATTACGTCGGCCAGGCGGCCTTGGTCGAGCGACTCTCCATCGCGATGGAGGCCGTGAAGGCACGCGGCGAATCCATGGAGCATGTGCTCTTGCACGGCCCGCCCGGACTCGGGAAGACCACGCTGGCCCACGTGATCGCGAACGAGATGGGATCGACGGCGTGGGTCACCAGTGGACCGGCCTTGAACAAGGCGACGGACTTGGTCGGCACGCTCACCAAGCTCGGCGAAGGGGACGTCCTTTTCATTGATGAGATTCACCGGCTGCCACCGGCGGTCGAAGAGTACATCTATCCCGCGATGGAAGACTTTAAGGTCGACTTCACGGTCGACAGCGGGATGCACGCCAAGGTCATCACGCTCACCTTGAAGCCGTTCACGCTGATCGGGGCGACCACCCGCGCCGGAATGCTGACTCAGCCACTGCGGGCTCGCTTCGGTATCACCCATCATCTTGAGTACTACCCGCATGACGATCTGGTCGAGATTCTCAAGCGAGCCGTGAGCCGTATGGGTATTCCCGCGGTGGCGGAGAGTGGATTTGATGCGATCTCCGAACGCAGTCGCGGCACCCCGCGGGTCGCGCTGCGACTGCTTCGCCGTGTCCGCGACTTTGCGGAGGTCCGAGGGACGGGTGCGATCGATGCGCCGGCCGTGACCGCGGCCCTCAAACTTGAGGGGGTTGACGATCTTGGTCTCGATGAGATCGATCGAAAATATCTTCGTGTCCTGGCGGACGTCTACGACGGCGGCCCGGCAGGGCTCGAAGCGATCGCGGCGACGATGGGTGGGGACGCGGGAACGCTCGAAGACATCGTCGAGCCCTATCTTCTGCAAATCGGTTTTCTTTCGCGGACGCCACGGGGTCGGAAACTCACGGCGCTCGGCGAGGCGCATCTGCGCGATTGAGCCTCGATTCCGACTCTTGCAGTTTCAATACGTCGGGAATCCCACGCCGGGCGTCGGTGGAACGGCGATTCCGAAACCGAAGATCGTCTCGTCGCGGATCAGGTTGTAGCCGACAGTCATCCTGAAGTTGAAGTCGGGAAGCGTCCGGACGATCGAGGCGGTGGCGGCTCGGAATTCTCCGCGGTTCAGGTCGTACTGTGGCGAGATGGCCATCTGGTAGAGGCGGCCGATTCGATAGCGGAGTCCGGCCTGAAGCAGTTCGTCATCGGTGGCTCCGAGGAAGCGATACTCCAGATAGGTGCTGGTATCAGGGTTATGCGTCATCTCGACCCCCACCGATCCCCGGAGTAGCCCGTTGATGGTTCGGATCTCCGGAGAACCGGAGGTGAGATCGACGACCTCCCGACTTTCCCATCCGAACAGTCCTGAACCGGCAAGAGTGAACGTGCTACTCAACTGCCAAATGGCGCTTCCGTAGGCGTGGTTTCCCCATTGGCTTAGTTCGGGTTCCCAGCTGTAGAACTGGGGATACGGGGACTGGACCCAGGAATATGGGTTGTATTGGGTCAGTGGTGCGAGGCTCGGCTGGATGGCGGAAGAACGTTGAAAGTCGTCGGCGCCATCGTTGAACACAGCGCCGTAATCGAGAATCAGAAAGTCGACGGACTCCCGGTTGCCCGGACCACCGCGTTGGGTCTGTAGGGTCTCTCGAATTCCGATCTGCGCGGCCGTGCCGCCGGTGGCGCCTTCGACTCGTTGATCGTAGATCGGGAACGCGCCAGTGGGCAGGCTGTCCCATCCGTACCAGAGCGTTGCGTTGGGTTCGATGATGTGTCGGAGGCGATGGACATCGAAAAAGTCGCTTCTCGCGTCGTTGTGAATCTCGACGAACTTGGTGCTCGCCCGCGCGCCGCCGCCGAGCATGACCCGGTATTCGTCGAGGTCCTGATCAATTCCCTGCATTTCCCGATACTCGTCCCAGTTCCCGTTCATGTAACCGGTGAACCGCCCAAAGACGAATGGCGACACAGTCCAACCCTTCCCAGAAATCGGCAAGGCGAATTCCTGACGGGTATGAAATCGCTGGACGAGATCGTCGTTGTAGCCAACGCCCTCGTAGAGCGAACTCACCGTGGCCGAGGCGTCGTTGGTCGCGAAGGCCTGCTTCTTGACGCCGAGCGTTTCGGCGGATCCGGCGGTAGGCATGAGCCGCATACTGGAGGCGCTGTAGGTACTCGACCAAGTGATGGTGTCAAAGAGGTCGTCACCCTCGCGGTCGTACACGAGCTCAGGAAGCTTCTCGACCTGATACGGCTGACTGGCGATCAGCCATCCGTTCGAGATGAAGTCATTCAGCTCGGCGTTCCCCAGAAACGACAGCGAGGTGTTGTCGGGGCTGTAGTCCAGGTAGAGGGACGACTCGTACTCGCGGCGGTTGTTGTACTGGCGACTCCGCCACGACGTGGCCCAAGTCTGATCGGAAAGGTAGGACAGCTGGGCTTCGAGGTAGAGATCTGCCGAGAGAACGGCTCGATACTCGCCCACGGCCTCGCCACGGAGTTCTTGATCGATCTCGACATCGCGGCCGGAAGTCGTGCGATCGGTACCGCCGAAGTCGTAGAGGCCGTAGAGGGCCAACGAGCCCGAACCGGCAATTCCGCCGACACCCGATAGATCCAGGTCCAGCCCGACGGCGGGACCGCGCTTCTCGAAGCCGTCGATGAGCAGTTCCGCGGCGACCCAGTTGGGTTCGGCCAGACCGAGGAGCTGAAAGAAATCCCAGGTGGTTCCGATTCCGAATCCCTTGTCAGCCTGATAGCCCGAGTTCACGCCTTTGAGCGGAGGTTGTTCGGCGGTGCCCTCGAATCCTGGCCAGTAAAAGAAAGGAATACCACCGGCGTTCATGGTGAGCCCATCACCCTTGACCCACGTGGTGGTTTCACCCTCGGCATCCGGCCGCTCGGTCACGGTGACCCGCTCGAGTCCGATCGAAAGGTGCGGTTGGAAGAACTCGCTGGTCGAGATCGTCGCCCGATCGGCCTTCCATTGGTCGGAGGCGAGTTGCCGCATTTCTTCCGCCCGAGCGTAGACGGGAAGCACTCGTCCGCGACGGGAGTAGGTTCGAAGGACCGCATCCATGATGACCGCTTGATTGTTGGGCAGGTCGTAATAAATACTCGACCCTCGGAGGGTGTAATTACCGTCACTGGCGCGGACGGCACCTTCCAGGAAAATACCGGTGATCGATTCGGCTTGAACGGTGGCGGTGCCTTCGCGGAGGCCGCGGATCGTTCCTGGATTCAGGAACACCACGCCACGCTCGGCGACCAGTGAGAGTCGACGAAGATCTTCGCCGGTATTCGCGCCGTCGTAGTCAATGACCACCGAACCGAGCACGATGACGGCGTCACGATCCTGGTCGATGATCACTTCATTCGCGTTGAACGAGACGAGTCCTCTCGGATCGAAGATCGGGACTTCGCCGCTGCCAGAAGTCGGAAGTTCAATCTCGCTCGGACCGAGTCCGGTGGCTGCGGGGCGTTGGCGGACGATCTTCCCGCCGGGTTCGAGGATGGGTTTCGGAGGTCCGGGAGGGATCTGCACGTCAAGTCTGTTCCCCAGCCGGGGAAGCGGTTGCGTCACCAGGGTCTTCAAGTACTGCGAAAGGCGTTGCTCGCCGCGAAGCACGGTGCGGTTGCGAACGGGTGCCTCATTCAGAAGCACGGTCTGCAACTTGACCGCGCCGGAGATCGTGGCGGTGACCAGCACATCTCGGCCGGAGGCGCCCAGTCCCGCACGGCGGGTCGGCTCCGAGACCTCGGGGAACCAGAACGCGACTTGGGTCACGATCCCGTCGGCAGTCGGAAGCCGATTGATCCAGATCAGGGCTTCGTCCGATCGAAACGCATAGGTCCCGAGGGTGATCTCGACGTCCCGTTTCAGATAGAGCCGCTTGGTGTCGTCCACGGTCCAGTCGTTGACCTGGCCGGCGTCGATCTCCAAATCATGTTGGACGGGGAGAATCGGTAGCACGAAGCCGCCGAGACTTGATCCGTCGATTTGGACTTTGCGGGTGGATGGAATCGCATTCTGATCATCCTGATCGATGCGGCCTTCGGTGGCCGCGGCGGAGATTCCGCTGATCAGGATGCTTCCGAATACCGCGATGAAGGTGGAATAGAGCATCGTTGATGGAGATGCTACCGATCGCATCGGTTCGGGGCTGGATTCCATCGATTCATGCGATTCGGGGCATCTCAACTCAGACTCGATACCCGACCATGCCCGGGTCCGTCGACGTGAGTTCCTTGAGCAGGGTCATGGTCGCAATTCCCACGATTGTGAAGACCGTCATCAGGATGGTGGCCTGCCAGAGCCCGACCGCCGCGAACCAAGCCACCGCATAGACGCCGTGCCACATGGCGGCGTAGCGCCGGAGTTTCTCGGCACCGTGGGGCCCTTTGACCGGGCCGACTTTCCACCAAGCGATCGCGATGAATGCGATCACCGCGAGGATCGGCCAGACCAAGGTTTCGAGGCCGAGTTCGCCGGGCAGGAAATACCCCATCGGATCTCTTTGAACCCCCAAGCCGAGGATCACGACCGACCAGAAGACCCATCCCATCAGGATTCCCAGGTATCCCAGCAGGGTGAGTTGTGGGCGTTTTCCCTCGAGTTGATAGCCAATGACCGACGTCACCAGAACATGCGTGAAAATCAGCCAGACCGGCAGCATGAAGACCATCTCGTGATTCGGGACCAACATGTGCGCCACGTGCACCAAGCCCGCGGTGATCACGCCGATCGCCGGGAGGTACTTGCCGGTGGCGTTATAGAAGAGCGCCGCGGTGGCCGCGAGCACGGCGAGTACGAGGCCACCCGTTCCGAAGGGGATGGCGGCCGCGATGGCCAGTAGAAGAGCGCCGATCGTGATCACCACGGCTTGCCCGGCTCGAATCCTGCCCGCCGGGAGGGGCCGGGATGGGCTGAAGGCCGCATCATGTCGAAGATCTAGAAGGTCATTGAGGCTGGTGGCGAACGCGAACAGCCCCACGGCGAGGAGGGCGGCCGTGACCAGATCGATCGCCAGCGGCATCTCGAACGCGGGGAGCAGGTCGTACCGGGTGTCACTCCGGGTGTAGATGACGATGAACCACACATCGGCGATGGCACCAAAGACCAGCGAGAGCCGGGTCAGTTGGAAGGCGGTCAGGAGTTTCTCGGCAAGCCGTTGCATCGGTGTCGATGCTACCGATGAGGCCGGGTTGCCGTACGATGCACGGTCCTCGGCTGATCGGTGGCAATCCATCATCGGCGGCCAAAACACGGATTTTCACTGATGACCGTATCCGACACGATCTCCGCCGACGCCACCGGACTCCGAGTGGCCGTTTTGGTGAGTAGGTACCACGTTGAAATCACCAGTGCGTTGGAAATCGGGGCTCGAACCGCCTTTATCGAGGCCGGTGGCGATCCGGGGCATCTGGAGGTCTTCGACTGTCCGGGAGCCTTCGAACTCGCGGGGTTGGCCTCCGTGGCCTTGGAGACCGGTCGTTTCGACGCGGTCATCTGCCTTGGGTGCGTGATTCGAGGCGAGACCAGCCATGACGCGTGGATCAACTCCGCCGTTGCCAACCAGCTTGCCACGCTTTCGAGCCGCCACGGTCGCCCCGCGGCCTTCGGGGTCATCACTTGTCAAAATCTCGATCAGGCGCGGGCTCGATCGGGAGGGGCCCGCGGTCATAAGGGCATCGAGGCCATGCAGGCTGCGATCGCGGCATTTCGAGTTGGTGCGGCCATTCGACATGGCCGGGACGGAGCTGTTTCATGAGAATCGATCGCGACGCTCGCCGATGTGCCCTTCAGGCGATGTACCAGTTTGACGCTGGAGCAGCGGACGATCACGAGACGGTCCGAGGATCGCTTGAGGGATCTGCCGCTGCTGCTGGTAGTCAGGAGAAAGGCTTCGCGCTGGCAACCATGGCCTGGGAATTTCGGGAAGAGAGCGACGAGCTGATCCAGCGATTCTCGCCGGATTGGCCGATTCATCGACAACCGATGGTGGATCGAAATCTCCTTCGCCTCGCCTGCTACGAGATCAGGCACGGCGACACCCCGGCCAAGGCCGCCATCAACGAGGCCGTTGAACTCGCGAAAGAATTCGGTGGCGAAAAGTCGCCCGGGTTTGTCAATGCCCTGTTGGATCGCGTGATGCGCGAGGCGGCGCCGTGAGATTCTTCAGGAAGGCGGCGCAAGCGGTTCGTCAGGGGTTGGCTCGCACTCGATCGGTCCTTGGTTCCGGTCTCCGATCTCTCCTCGCGGGCCGTCGGCTCGATGATGAACTCATCGACGAGATCGAAGCAAGTTTGATCGGCGCCGATGTCGGCGTGAAGGCGACCACGGAAATCGTCGGCGAACTTCGAGAGGCGGTCAAAAAAGGTGAGTTGGAGAAGGGCGAGGATGCGATCGAATTCCTGAAGTCGCGTTTGAAGCGACGTTGGGATGATGCCCCGGTTGAGATCGCGGTTGCGGACCCATCACCAACCGTGGTTCTCGTAGTCGGGGTGAACGGGGTCGGTAAGACCACCAGCGTCGCAAAGATCGCGCACACCCTTCGTGCTGAAGGACGAAGCGTCGTTCTGGCCGCGGCCGATACCTTCCGTGCCGGAGCCGTCGAACAACTCGCGACTTGGGCGGATCGGCTCGGTGTCGACTTGATTCGCGGCGCCGCCGGTGCTGACCCCGCGGCCGTGGTCTTCGATGCGGTGGATGCGACCCTCGCTCGCAAAGCGGATGTGTTGTTGATTGACACGGCTGGCCGCCTCCACGTTGAAGCGAATCTGATGCGGCAGCTCGTCAAGATCCGAGAAGTAATCGCCCGCAAGATTCCCGGCGCCCCTCACGAAGTATTGCTGGTGCTTGATGCGACCAGTGGGCAGAACGGTCTCCAGCAGGCAACCGTCTTTGGGGAAGCGGTCGGCGTGACCGGGATTTTCCTCGCCAAACTCGATGGGACGGCGCGGGGCGGCATCGTGGTGGCGATTCGAGATGCCCTCAAAGTCCCCGTCAAACTCGTGGGGGTCGGAGAACGAGTGGAAGACGTCCAGCCGTTCGACCCGGATGCCTTCATCGATGCGATGTTTGCCGCCGACCACGAATCCGCCTCGACATCCTGACGGCATCCCGTAGGATCTTGGAGAAGCGAGTCATGGATGGTCGAATCCGCCCGTGATACCTCGCGAAGTCCGTTTTCGGGGTTTGTCCGTTCGAGGTTCTGGTGGGAACGACGGGAGAAACCGGGACGCTGGTCTCCGGTACAGGTCCATGCGGGCTTTAGCGGGTCGGCTCTGGAAAGGTCCAAGATGAATTCTGCTCGAATCAACCCGAATCGCCGAGGGCCAGGATTTACCCTGATCGAGACGCTCGTGGTCCTTGGGATCATCACCGTCCTGGTCGGCGTCTCCGTCCCGATGTTGCGAGGAATGCGTGCCGAGGCGCGGGCGACGGGATGCCGAACGACGCTTCGCGAGATTGGTCTGGCACTCTCCGCCTATCGAGCCAATATCAACGATCGGATCCCCTCCTGTGAGCCCCTTCCGGCGGTGATCGGGGACGAGACGGAAGGTGGCCTCCCAGAGGTTCTGGACGGCTACCTCGACAAGGACTGTGCCTGCTGGATCTGCGGCGCGGATGTCGACCCCGAAAGCACCGTGACCGGAACCAGTTACCTCTATGTGCCCGGGCTCCTTCGATACTCGCCGCAGATTCAGATCGCGGTGGGGCAGGCGCTGCTTCCCTATCTTGAAAATCCGGACTGGAACCCAACTCAACTCGAGTTGCTTCGTCGCAATATTGAGTCGAGAGAACTCATGGGTGTCTTCGTTCACGAATCTGGCCGGCGACTTCCTTTACTCATCGACAGTCAGGACCGGCATCCGGTTGGCGACCTCATTCCAAGAAACGCCTTGTTCACGGATGGAAGCGTCGCGCAGATGAGAGAAGCGTTTTCTGAGATGGAGGGAGGCGGATGACTGGACTCGTCGAAGGCTACGAATCGGTTCGGTACCGGATTGAGCAACTCATCAGTGGTCGGGAGCGAACCGTCGCCACGGCGGGGATCGCGACGGTCGCCGGAGTTCTTCTCCTGCTGGTCGTGGTTTGGTGGCTGGGCTCCAGATGGCGGCCACCACCGAGCATCTTTGACTCACCCGTGGACGACGTTCTGGGCTATCTCGCGCTCGATGATTTCAATAATCTGAGTCTTGAGGAGCGGATGCGATATCTGGCGGAGTTTGCAGGCCGATTTCAGGGGTTCGCGCAAGACGAATCCGCTTCGGCGGCAGCCTTTCTCGCCGGAATCACTGGGCCGACCCGTGAACAGATGCGTCAGAACGCCAGAATCTTGGTCAAAGATGTGCTTCTCGAAGGGGCCGAAGGCTACTTCGCCGTTTCGGAAGCCGATCGCGGAAAATTCCTCGATGGCTGGATGGCCGGATGGCAACGCAAGGCCGAGGAGATGATGGGACAGAACGCAGGCGCCCGATCTGACGAAGAGCGGGCCGCGGAGCTTCGCAGCCAGGGCCGTGAAGACATGACCCGCGAGCGTGACTCGGATCGGATCCCAGAGCTCGATGGCCGGGCCGCGGAACGTTTCATCGGATTCTGGCAGAGCGATGTCGATTCGGCGAGCACGCCTCGGGAGCAAGGCCAGATCATCCGTTTTCTCGATGATCTTCGGGTGCACATCGCGAAACCTCCTGGCGCATGAGCGATTCGTCGGATCCGCTTCCCGCCTTGGAAGCCGTTCCTGAGACGTTGGCGGCCCTCGCTCGAAACGAGTCCGTCATTGTCGTCGCGCCGCCGGGAACCGGAAAAAGCACGGCGCTTCCGGCGGCACTCCTCGACCAGATTGGAGGACGCCTCCTCGTCACGCAGCCACGACGGCTCGCGGCACGCATGCTGGCAACGAGGGTCGCGGAGATTCGCGGGTCCACGATTGGGCATGAAGTTGGCTTTGCGACCCGCGCGGAACGTCGCGAGGGACCGAAGACCCGGCTCTGTTACCTGACCGAGGGGCTTCTCTTGCGGCGACTGCTGGGCGACGGTGGCCCTCGCCCGGATGACCTTGTGGTGCTCGACGAATTTCACGAACGGTCCATCGACGCCGATCTTCTCTTCGGATTGCTTCGAGCCCGCGGCGCCCGGATGCTGGTGACCAGTGCGACGTTGGATTCAGCGTCGCTCGCCGAGACGCTCGGGGCACGGGTGATCGAGATCGAAAGCCGACTCCATCCGGTGGAGATCAGTCATCGTCGGGCGCCCTCGGCGGATCCACTCTGGGAACTGGCTGCGGAGGCCGTGCGGGAAGTGATGGCTCACCGAGAAGACTCGGGCGATGTTCTCATTTTCATGCCGGGCAGATTCGAGATCGACCGAACGGTGGAAGCCTGTCGCCGCATGGCCCCGAGCTGTCAGGTCGTACCGCTGCACGGTGGACTCTCTCCGGCCGCCCAGGATGCCGCGGTGGCAACCGGGGGGCCCAGGAGAATCGTGGTCGCGACCAACATCGCAGAAACGTCGATCACCATTCCTCGCGTGACCACGGTGATCGACTCCGGCCGTGCCAGAGTCGCTCGGTTCGATCGAGAACGCGATCTTGATCGACTGGTCACCGAGCCGGTTGATCGATCTTCGGCGACGCAGCGGGCCGGCCGAGCCGGTCGCGTTCGTCCGGGACGGTGCGTCCGTCTGTATACGGAGTCGGAGTTCCTTCGACGTCCTCTGCACAGTGAACCAGCGATGGTTCGCGCGGATCTCTCGGGACCGTTTCTTCAACTGGCGGCTTCCGGCTTCGATCCACAGTCGTTCCCTTGGTTAGATCTGCCGAGTGTCGAAGCCGCCACACATGCTCGATCCGTGCTCGAATCGATCGATGCGGTCCGAGATGAAGTGGTGACCGCGGACGGCCGACGAATTGCCAAGATGCCGGTGCCACCGCGGGTCGGGCGGTTTCTGCTCGAAGCAAGTCGCCGAGGTGGGGGACGGCTTGCGGCGGCATGCGGCGCGATCCTTGGTGAACGAGACGTGGCACAGAATGTTCCCGCGGCGACGCTCCGAGGTTTCTTGAAGGCCGGAGACCCGCGGAGCGATCTGATCGCTCGGGCGAGGTTTCTCATGCGGGGTGATTCTGGTGGGCCAGGTCGAAATGGCGGGGTGTTGGCAGACGCCGCTCGCTCTGCGCGAGACCTGCGTCGGATCATCGGGGACGAAGCCGAAGGCAACCCGAGTGCGATCGGACCGGCATTGGTGGCGGCATTCCCCGATCGGATCGCGCATCGCCGTGATTCGACCCGGGATGAGTGCACCCTTCCCGGCCGACGCAACGTGGTCTTGTCACGAACCAGCATGGTCCGCGAAGCAGGATTCCTGAGCGCCGCATCGATCCGCGGCGCTGAGAATCGTGGTCGAGGGACCACCATCATTGATTTTGCAACGCCGCTGGAAGAGTCCTTTGTGGTCAAGACACTCGGCGAACGCCTCGGTCAGGAGGTCGATTTCGCGTTCGACCGAGACCGTGGACTGGTCGAAAAGGTGACGTCCCGAACGCTCGATGGCGTTCGGATCGACGAGTCGCGCTCGAGTGTCGCCGCCGACGGTCGAGCGGCCGCGGCGGCGTGCTTACTTGGAGCCATCGAACGCGGAGATGCCTCGATCCCGGGATGGACAGAGGATGTTGATGCGTTTATCGCTCGAGTCGAGCACGTTGCGACCTGGTTCCCAGATGAAGGAATCTCGCCATTCGAGCGGGATGACCTGCAGGTGCTTCGAGCGGAGATCGTGGGTCATCGGCATCGGCTGACGGATCTTCCGGGAGCGGGGCGGACGCTGGAGATCGTTCGCTCCGGGCTCGAATGGGCGCAACTCGACTTCGTAGAACGCATGGCGCCGACTCGTCTCCCACTTGGCCCGGGAAGATCCGTTGGTCTCACCTGGCGGCGAGGAGAGCCTCCTCGAGGGTCGGCCCGAATCGGCGATCTTCTCGGCGTCGCGTCGACTCCGACCGTCGCGGGGGGGCGGGTTCCCATTGTGCTGGAGATCTTGGCCCCGAATCGGCGGCCGGTCCAGGTCACCGATGACCTCGCGGGGTTCTGGACGAACGCCTACCCGGCGATTCGGAAGGAACTCCGACGGCGGTATCCGAAACACCCTTGGCCCTGATGTCCTCTTCGTGGGCGTCCCGGTTCGAGACGTTACAATTCGTCACGCGTTTTTCGCATCTCGAAGAGTCAGAAACGAAGCGATGTTCGATTTTCTCAAATTTGGCCGTAAGGACGGAAACACCGCCGGAACCCCTGGCGGCGTCGATCGTTCCTCCCGGAGCTTTATCCGGGGCACCCCGGACGGTAGCGTCACGGTGGTCAATCTCGAACGCACGGGTTGGGCTTTGGATCCGGACGGGAGTGGGCGATCAATACTCGAGATCACGCCCGCGTCCGGCGGCGAGGTCTTCGACGAGAAAGATCACGAGAGTGGACTCCGGGGGGGATTCCTGCAACTCGGCCGGGAGAGCACCGAGTGTCGCCTGCTGCGTTCCGCGATCGATCGTCGATCGCTGGTGATCGTGCTCTATCCGGGAATCGCTCGAATGAGAGGGATTGCGAGTGAACTCTTCGAGGAATTCCTGAAGCGACGATTCAAGGTGGAGAGCCGTGAGCTGGACGCCATCAAGCTCTACGCATCAACGGTTCGACCGGACGCCCATCGATTCGTCCGGAAGTTTCGGGGCCTCGGCGCGGAGCAGGTCGTCTGCAATCTGACCGGAGAAGCCTTCAAGTATCTCCATCTCTACAAAGTCGAACGAGATGTGACGATTGATGCGGTGGATTCCAACTGGCCCCTTGGGGGCGATGCGGAAGATGAAGCGTTCGTGCAATTGACCGAGAATGCGATTCGCAATATGGACACGGCGTATCTCGATCGGCTTCGGCAAGCCATCGCGGCCCGCACCCTGCTGCTGATTCTGCCCGAGGAACGACGCCAGCGATTGGCGGTTCTCGGGACCGCTGGCCGTCTCCTGCTGCAGGCCCCCGGTGGTGAGATCGACCTTGGCGGCGGAAATGCGATGCATCTTTTTAGATCGCGTCACTGACCAAGGCTGGATACTCGTAAACTACTGATAACACGGAAGTTGCGATCAATCATTTGATCCTCGCAAGCCTGATCGCTACACTCTCCTAATGCCTGCAAAAAAAGCGCGTCGCGGTGGCGGCGAATCCTCCGGGAAGCGGCCAGAAAGCCGCACCACCCCCTCTGACAGGACGTCAGAGGATGTCGGGGCCAAGACGGCCGGCGCCGAATCCGAAGTGACCTCCAAAACGCCGTCAACGACTGCGAAACCAACCGCTAGGAAGAGCTTGTCTAAGAAATCAACTGCTGCCACGTCCAAAGCTGCAAGCAAGAAGCCTGTTGCGGCGGTCGCCGAATCCAAGGCCGATCCGGCCGAGTTGACCGATCCCGCCGCGCGGATCGGTACCTATCACTCTGCGGTCAAGTGGCTGCTCGAGTTGACGGACGTGGAACGACAGCGGGTCGTTCGGTACGACGAGGACGGCGACTTCAAACTCGACCGAATGCGAGCGCTCTTGGCAGCGCTGGGAGACCCCCAGGATCAGTTCCGGGCGGTCCACGTGGCGGGAACCAACGGCAAGGGATCGACGATCGCGATGATGAGCGCCATGCTTCGCAAGTGCGGATACGGCGTGGGTGAATTCACCAGTCCGCATCTCATGGATATGCGTGAACGCGTCACGATCAACGGCCAGCGAATTACGAAGAACGACTTCGTAGAGTCGATGAAGACCATCGCCAGAGCCGCGGTGAAGATCGGTGAGCAACCGACATTCTTCGAAGCGATCACCGCGATTGCATTCATGCACTTCGCCTCCCAAGCAGTGGATATTGCGATCATCGAAACCGGACTCGGAGGACGGCTTGACTCCACCAACGTGCTCATGCCGGTCTTGTGCGTCATCACCGAGATCCAACTCGATCACACACGCATTCTCGGGAAGACGATCGAGAAGATCGCGATCGAGAAGGCCGGAATCATCAAGCCCGGAATCCCGGTGATCACTCGAGAACAGCAGCCGGATGCCGATCGCGTGCTTCGTGAGAAGGCGGAAGAACTTGGAACGACGATTCGCGTGGTCAACAAGGAGATCGAGTTCAGCAACCGATTCTGCTCGACCGTCGAACTCGGCCCTCACAACCGCGTCTGTCTCTACACGGAGACGAGCCGGCTTGAGCATCTTCCAGTGCCGCTTCCCGGTGAGCATCAGGCGTTCAACTGTGGGCTCGCACTCGCGGCGGTCGACCATCTGAAGTCGATTGGATTCGAATGCCCCGAGTCCGTAGTGACCGAGGGGCTCGTCGAGACACAGATCCCCGGTCGAATGCAACTGGTCTGGAAACGTCCGCGAATTCTGGTCGATGGCGCCCACAATCCCGACGCGCTGACGGCGTTGATGCGATGTGTTGGGGCACACGTGCCCTACGACTCAATGGTCTGCATCTTCGGATGTACACAGGACAAGGACATCGATGCGCTCTTGGATCGAATCAGCCTTGGAGCGGACAAGGTCATCTTCACGAAGTCGTCGAAGAACTCGCGAGCGGCGGAACCTGAAGATCTGCGACGTCGGTTCATGGAGCGAAGTGGAAAGATGTGTCAGACCTCGCCGACCGTCAAGGACGCCCTTGAACTGGCCGCCAGAGCCGTGAGCCGTGAAGACCTCATCTGTGTGACTGGGAGCTTCTACCTCGTGGGCGAGACGATGAAGTACCTCGAAGTACTCCGAAAACAACGGCAGGATGCCGGCATTCCCGTCGGCTGATCGAGACGATTCTCAACCAGTCCGAAATTGAATCGTCGGTCCGGATGAATCCCGGTCGGGCTTCGTATCCGTCGGGCTTCGTATCCGTCGTGGCTTCCGTCCCTTCCGTATCATCCGTATCATCCGAATCATCCGAATCCCGTTTTGTTCAGCGGTTCCTCCCCGATCGAGCATTCCCGGAGCAGTATCGATGCCCCCTCCCCCGGACGCCGACCGGCCCGCCGCCGACGGTCAAGAAGAAGCCCATCGAAGCCGCTACGACGCGCGGATGGCAATCGAGATCGAAGAGCGTTGGCAGGACGTCTGGGATCAGACTGATGCCTATCGAACACCGAATCCCGGCGATCAAGATTTCGACGCGTCGAAGCCGAAGTTTTATTGCCTCGACATGTTCCCTTACCCATCGGGCGCTGGCCTGCACGTGGGGCATCCCGAGGGTTACACCGCCACCGACATTCTGTGTCGCTACAAGCGAATGCGGGGCTTCAACGTCCTCCATCCCATGGGGTTCGATGCCTTCGGCCTCCCCGCCGAACAGTATGCGGTCCGAACTGGTGTTCATCCGCGAGAAACAACTCAGGCTGCGATGGACAATTTTCGCCGGCAGTTGAAGCGATTTGGATTTAGTTACGACTGGTCACGGGAATTCGCGACGATCGATCCGGATTACTACCGCTGGACCCAGTGGATCTGGCTCAAGGCATACGGATCATGGTTCGATCCCGAGCGAAAGCAAGCTCGGCCGATCGCAGAACTCGAACGCGGCCTCGATGATGGCAGTCGAACTCCAACCGACGCCGAGGGTGATCCGATCGACTGGTCGAGCATGGACGCCGACGCTCGGCGTCGGTATCTCGATGATCAACGACTCGCCTATCTCGGGGAGCAGACGGTCAACTGGTGCCCCAAGCTCGGGACGGTTCTGGCCAACGAAGAGGTGATTGGCGGGCGAAGCGAGCGTGGTGATCATCCGGTCACCCGAAAACCACTCCGCCAGTGGATGTTCCGCATCACCTCGTATGCCCAGCGGCTCCTCGATGATCTTGATTTCATCAAGTGGCCGGAATCCACTCGAATCATGCAACGCGAGTGGATCGGTCGCAGCGAGGGCGCCCTGGTGAAATTTGAAGTCGAAGGTCGAGTGGAATCGCTTGACGTCTTCACCACTCGGCCCGACACGCTTTTCGGCGCGACCTACATGGTGGTCGCACCGGAGCACCCGCTGGTCGACGAAGTGATTGCGGCGGATGCCGATCCGGTGATCACGGCGTACGTGGCCGCGGCGAGGAATCGCGCCGATGTCGATCGCATGGCGGATTCGAAAGAAAAGACCGGTGTCTTTACCGGGCGATATGCGAACAATCCCGCCACCGACGAGCGGATTCCGATTTGGACCGCCGACTACGTTCTCGCCGGCTACGGAACCGGGGCGATTATGGCCGTCCCCGCCCATGATCAACGCGACTTTGAATTCGCTCGCACGTTCGGGCTTCCGATTCGTCAGGTTGTCGCTGAAGTAGGGACCACCGCAAGCGACTGCGACGATTGGGAATCGGCCCGCGGGGGCGACGGTATCGCGGTGAACAGCGAGCGTGAAGGTCTCAGCCTTGACGGGCTCGATACATCGGCGGCGAAGGTGACGATCATCGACTGGCTGGAATCGGGTCGTCAAGGTCGTCGTCGGACGAACTTCAAACTTCGTGATTGGCTGTTTAGCCGGCAGCGATACTGGGGCGAGCCGTTTCCGGTGGTCTTCGACGATGCGGGGAACCACTATCCAGTGGCGGAGACGGCACTGCCGGTTCTGCTTCCGGATCTCGAGGATTACGAACCCATCGAGAGTGATGTTCCAACCCCGCCGCTTGGAAAGGCCGTCGATTGGGTACGGACGACAGCGGCCGCGGCTGGAGTCGATCCTGCGGTACTTCCCGCGGACACTCCCGTGCGACGCGAGATCAACACGATGCCGGGTTGGGCGGGCTCATGTTGGTACTACCTTCGCTACTGCGATCCGGGAAACACCAATCGATTCGCGTCGAAGGAGGCGGAGGCGTATTGGATGCTTTCCGATCGCGATGCGGCCAAGGGTGAGCGATCTTGCTCCCCGGGCGAGGAATCGTTCGATGCGACGCGACATCACGTCGGCGGCGTCGATCTCTATGTGGGTGGCGCGGAACACGCTGTACTGCATCTTCTTTACGCCCGCTTCTGGCACAAGATCCTCTTCGACCTCGGTGAAGTCTCCACGCCCGAACCGGTGGGGCGTCTCTTCCATCAGGGAATGATCACCAGTTTTGCGTTCAAACGACCGGACGGTTCGCTGGTTCCCGTCGACGAGGTCGAGGAACGCGAGAATGAAACGCCGATCGAGATTGCAACCGGCGAAGCCGTCGAACGCATCGTGGCGAAAATGTCTAAATCGCTCCGCAACGTGATCAATCCTGACGACGTCATCGCCGAGTACGGGGCTGATACCTTCCGGCTCTACGAGATGGCCATGGGGCCGCTGGAAGCCTCGAAGCCTTGGAATACGCGGGATATCGTTGGCGTTTACCGATTCCTGCAGCGGGCCTGGCGGCTTGCGATTGACGAGGCGACGGGTGTGCTCCGCTTGAGGGAGACGCCTGACGAGCAGGTCGAGCGTGCGCTTCATCGCACCATCGCGAAGGTCGGTGAAGACGTCGAGCGATTGTCGTTCAACACCGCTATTGCCGCGATGATCGAGTTCGTCAATATTGCGACCGGGGTCGGGGTGACCGCAGATCAACTCCAGCGGTTCAACTTGGTGCTTTCGCCTTTCGCACCGCACTTCGGCGAGGAAATCAACGCTCGCCTCGAGGCCGAGGGTGGTTCACGGGGGAGTGTCGTCACGAGGAGTTGGCCGGCGTTCGATCCGGCCATGCTTCAGGACGAGTCGATCGAGATCCCGGTCCAGGTGCTCGGGAAAGTTCGAAGCCGGATCACGGTCGCCGCCGATGCCGATGCGAAAACGCTCGAGACTGCGGCGCTCGCCGACGAACGCATCAAGGCGTTGATCGAAGGAAAGACCGTGCGAAAAGTCGTGGTGGTCCCCGGTAAGCTCGTGAATGTGGTGGCGAATTGATGAACTCACGGTCCGTGCATCCTGCTTGGCGTCTCGCGGAACCGTGGCCGGCGATTTTGGTCGCGCCGCATGCCGTCGACGAGCCGCCAGACTTAGAAGATTTTCTGGCGGCGCTCGCGTCGAGACTCGGCGCGACCGTGGAGGTCATGGAGTTTCTTCCTTCGGCAGATGAGAAGCACCCTTGGTCGGTGCTGGTCCGACTCCCAGAACAGTTGACCCCGGTCCTGATCTCCTGCGAGCGAACCAAGCGGATGGACGAAGTGCCGCCGGGTCTTGCCGATTCGGTTGCCAGATCGAAATTCACCATCGTTGTGGAGTCGCTGCTCGACGGTGAAGACCCCCGGATGATCTGGGGCCGGCTTGCCATGGTCGCCGCGTGGCGTCCAGAGGCCATCGCGATGCTCGACGGCGCGACCGGCCGGTGGTTTGATCGGGCGGAGATCGATCGTGATCTCTCAGATCTCGAATTCGGTCCTCCGGAGGACGTGCTCTGGCGGGTTCAAGCAGTGTCGAGCTCGGAGAACCTCACAGAGGGCACGGTCTGGCTCTTTACGCGTGGTCTTCTTCGTTGCGGCCTCCCCGAACTTGAAATGCTGGAAGTGCCTGGCCGGGATGCGGCCGCCGCCTCAAAGCTCATCGATGCTCTGGCTGGTTTGCTCCTTGAAGATGGTCCGGCGGCTCCGGAGATTCCGTATCCGGTCGGTCCGGGAATCGACGTCGCGCTCATTCCTTGGCGGGAGATTATCGAGACGCTCGATCCTGAGAGTTTGGGCAGTGAGGCGGACCGAGCGGCCCTCTCGCAAGAGACGCCGAATCCCCTGCAGGCTCGGCGAGCCGCGATCTGCGACATCGAGCCAAAGGGCAGCTTCAAACGCGTCTGGACCTGGCCGCAGAATGCCGTGGCGCACTTTGCCCGGCCGGACGCGGCGGTCTATCGAAGCGACGCCTCGACGTCACGAGCATCAGCAGTGGCTCGCCGGAGTTGGGCGTCGGCCGTCGAGGCTCATCAAGCCGCGGGGCCCGACGTCGTCCTCTTGGCAGGTGTTCCGCTGGGGGCGGATTCCCAAGGTCGGGTCGAACATGCGTGGTTGCAGGTCGAACGCGCCGCCGAGAGCGGTGGGCGCGGTCGCCTCCTGCGGGCCACGTTGGATGGGCGAACGGCCGGTACGTCCATCGATTTTCAGTCGGCGGATTTGGATGGATGGCGGCTGGTTCAAGGTGATCATGCGATCGGGCCCGAGGACGCGATCGACCCGTTGGGCTTCGTGAACGATGCCCCGGCGAGAGGTGATCAATGACACAAGGCGAACCGGGGTTTCATCATCCTGAGGACGATCCACTTGGGCGGCCACCGGTCGTGGTGGCCCGGGCGCCACATCGAACTGAAATGGATGCGATTCGGATGATCCTCGCCGACGAGGGCGTCCCTTCCTTGGTCGAGAAAGATCACGAGGCGACGCCGCCGGACTGGACGGTGCAAGTCTCAGAGGCCGCAGGCGATGAGGCGCGTCGGCTCCTGGAGAATCGAGCCGCCATGGCCTCGCACATCGACTGGGATACGGTCGATGTCGGTACCCCTCCCGATGACGTGCGATCGATTCTGAAGGGCATGGCCGGAATGCGGCGATTCAACACCGTCGTACGGGTGGCAGGAACCGCGGTTGGCCTGATCATGCTGTTCCTGGCGATCGTGGCAGTCTTGGCCACCGTGCTAACCTGACCGCATCAATCGAAGGTGTGCGGTCGCGGCAACCCGCCGACTCCCAATCTCAAACAGGATCCCGTGATGCGAACAACTCTCTTTTTCCGTGCTTTCCGAATGAGGTCTCTTGGTTCCTCGAGCCTCATGACCTTGGCGGCCCTGCTGATCGTGAGCGGGTTCGGTGGCTGTGGTGGCTACGTGCTAACCGGAAAAGCCGTGGTCGGGGCCTACAACTCCATCGAACTCGTCGACAAGGACGACCCTCGACTCAAGGATCGCGGGACGCCCGGCGTTCGAGTGGAGGCAATTCGTGATCCCGACACGCTCGGACGAAAGACCGTCGCAACGGCAAGCAGTGGGGGCAACGGTGACCTTCGCCTCGCCATCAGCGAATTCGGCGTTGGTTTCCTCGAAGAGAAGTGGGAGTTAAACGCGAACATGGCTGGGGCCAACTACGCGGCGAACGTCTTTAGCCTTCCGTTTGATGCGGATTCTGTGAGGCTGCTGGTGGTGGTCGATCCAGGAAGTGGTCGCAACGGGAGTTCTTTGAACAACGAGGCCCAGCGGGAACTGGATTCTTTTGACATCCGTATTCCGAAGGACTCCGCCATTTATCGTTGAGCTTCCGGGGTGGGCTCGCGCGGGCCCCGAGGTCCTGAGAGAGCATCGAACCATGCGCTACCGCTACCACCTGAATCTGGCCGGGTTTCTCTACTTGGCAGTCACGCTGCTCGTGGGATTCGCGGCCACGATTCGTCCGAACAATCTGCTGGTTTGGATCTTCGGACTCTTGCTCGGGCTCATCGTGCTCAGCGGGATCATCAGTGGTGGGGCGTTGTTTCGAATCTCGATGAGACGGCTTGATCCAATGAACGGCCGGGTCGATCGCCCGATGATCGTTCGCTATGCCATTCAGGGTGGAAGCCGGTTCATCCCGCTCTTTGATGTTCGGATTCGCGAGATTCCGTCCGGTCAGGATGATTCATCCGACTGGACGACCTTCGCCGCGTCCGCATCCGCTTGGGTCATGCATGCGGGGCCAGGCGAGACGGTCCACGCGGAGGCCGTCTTTGTGCCGAGGCGCCGAGGCCGGATGAAGTTCAACCGGCTCGAAGCCCGGTCCAGTTTTCCGTTCGGCCTCATTGGAAAGTCGGTGACGATCGGAACCGAGCTCGAGACACTCGTCTTCCCTCGAACCTGTCGGATCCGCGAGCGCGCGATCGAGTCGCTTCTGGGTGGGGGAATTGGAGGCGGACGCTCCGGGCCAGGAACCGGGTCGATTGGCGAGTATGCGGGGCTGCGCGAGTATCGGCCCGGAGACAGCGTGCGTTCCGTCGCGTGGAAACGTGTTCGTCCGGACCGCTCGCCGGTGGTGATTCAAAGGGCCATGCCTTCTCCGCCGAGGTTGATTCTCGTGGTTGATCTGCGACGCCCAACAGCGCAACTGCGGCTTCTGGCCGGGGCGGATCATCGTGAGCGTGAGGAGGAGGCCATCAGTTTCGCGGCATCAATCGCGGAAACCTCGATCAATCTTGGTGTCGAGGTGGGGCTTCGGTTAGCTGGAATTGCCATGCCCGACCTTCCAATGCGAGGTGGACGCCGGCACCTCGGTCGGTTGCAGGCCCAACTCGCGGCGGTCGACCTTGATGCAGAGCGTCTCGAAGGAAACATCGCGATTCCGCCGCCCAACGTGGCTTCGGTCGTCGTCATCCACGTCGACCGGGTCGATCCCACGCTTGGTCATCACGGAGCCTGGCATCTTCTTCCCGCGAATCTCGCGGAGTTTGCGCAGCATCCGGCAGAGTTACGTGCTTGGACCACGGTGTCTCCGGAAGCCAGCCGTCATGATTCAGGCGATGCGGGGGCGGCCGCATGACACCGCTGTCTCGATATCGTCGCCATCTTCGGATCGAAGTCCTTCTCGCGGTCACGGCCTATGCGGTGGCGTTACAGAATTTTGAACTCTTGTTCATTCTGGGGGCCGCGGCGCTGGCCAGCGGCTATGTCAGCGACGGTCCTCGCGGCCGCTACCTGCCGATCTGGGCGACGACCATTTTGGCCGCGATCTTCTTCGGCTGGTCCATCCTGTCTTTCTTGGGAAATCCGGACCCGGCGTCGGCCATGGCATTGGTGGGGCGACTCGGGTGCTGCCTTGCCGTGCTCCGACTCTTTGGTCGTCGATCAGCCCGCGAGGATCGGCAGGTCATCCTCCTTTCCGTGGTCGCCGTGGTGGGCGCCTGTCTCTATTCCTTCCAGTTCCTCTTCGGTTTGGTGGTCGTCGTCTTTTCGCTCCACACCGTTCAGGTGATCATGCTGAATCGCCTGCAATCGGGACTCGACGACGCTCGAGCGGAACGACGTGATCTGATCGCTGATCTCCCAGTGCCCCCGGTCGAGGCCGCTTCGGGACGATCGCCGATCGGTCAGTTCCGCGGACTGGTCGTTGGATGCACCGTGGTCGCCTGTGTGCTGGCGACTGGCGTCTTCCTGATCTTCCCGCGGAAAATCGACGCTGGTGGGGCGGCCTTGGGCTCGAGGACCGGATTTACCGCGGAAGTGGATCTGACCCGGAATGATCAAATCGAGCAGAGCAATCGCGAAGTGTTCACTGTGGAATGGGCTGACCCTCAGGGAGTCCCCATTCAGTGGCCACAGCCGCTTCGACTTCGTGGCGCCGTGCTTGACCGTTGGAGTAGCGCCGACCGCCGATGGATGAGTTCCGTCGGCCGGCGGTATCTCCGTACCGTGACCACCAGCGGTGATCCCGATGTGTTCGTTTCCCTGGGTGCTGCGGAGATCAGTCGTGGTTTGTACACCCAGACCGTGACCATGAGATCGCTGGCAACCTCGCGGGTGTTTGCTCGGTGGGCGCCGCTGGCGATCGCATGTGATCAACCACGGACGTTCACGATCGAACCAGCCGATCTGGAACTCGAGGATACGGTCACTGGAGAGCTGGATCGATTCACCACCTACCGACTATTGATCGATCCGAACCCGTCGCCCGAGGCCATCGAGTCGATCGCTGGCGATGCGATCCCTCCGGTCCGCCCGCCGGTCTTCAATGTTCCGGGGGTACGCGAAGAGGCGGAGCGGATTCTCAGGGAGGAGGCGCCCGCACTCCTTGAGCCGCTGATCGCGACCGGCAATGGCGCCGATGCGGACGAAGCCAACCGTTGGCGTCGGAATCGGCAGATGGCTGAGATTTTTACAAAGTATCTCCGGGGCGAAGATTTTCGATACACGCTCGACCTTCGTCGGTTCGTGCAGCGTCGTGGTGTGGATCCGATTCTTGCCTTTCTCACCGAATACCGATTCGGGCATTGCGAGTACTTCGCGTCCGGTTTGGCGGGCTTGTGCCAGTCCATGGGAATCGAATGCCGGGTGATTACGGGATTCGTGGCGGTGGAATACGACGATGCCATCGGTCGGTACATCGTTCGGGAATCGAATGCCCACGCCTGGGTCGAGGTTCGGACCGGCCGGTGGTCGTGGCGAGAATTTGATCCCACGAGTAGCGAAGTCCTTGACGAACTGCAGGCGGGGCGACGGAGCTGGGCCGACGACTGGCGTTGGCTTTACGATCGTGCGGACTTTCTCTGGACGAGCCGATTCGTCACTTTTGATGGCACGACTCAGGCCACGCTGGCCGATCGCTTTGGTGAATTTGTGGGGTCCGGAGGATGGGGCATTCTTGAGGATGCGAAGGCAATCTCGCGGAAGGTGAATCGGTACTTCCAACTCGGTCCCGCGGGGTACATCTGGCTCGGGACTGTCGCGCTGGCGATGGGTCTCGCGGTCATCGCGATCGTGGCTCAGTTACGAAGGCGACGCCGGATTCGGCAGGTGTTGCATGCCGGGAAGGATCTGCCGAACGGCAGAATTCGAGAGGCAGCGTTTTACCTCGATGTTCTTGATGCATTCGCGGCCGCGGGTTGCGCGAAGCCGGAATCAACCCCGCCGATGAAACATCTGGATGCGGTCCTGCGGGTTCGGCCGGACGTCGCCGAAGCGGCCAGGCCACTGGTCGAGATCTTCTACGAGGTTCGATTTGGCAGTCGTCGACTCGATGCATCGGCACGTCGATCGGTGTCGGACTCGGTTGCTCAATTACGAACCATGGCGAAAGGTGGTCTGCAATGAGTCGTCATTCGGATTCGGATCAATCTCCCTACGACGAAGCGGAGACCCTTGCACAGGTACAGGGCGTGAAGTCCCGGTTGATGTGCGGGCCGGCTCGGGTGCTGGATCTGGGCTGCGGTTCCGGCCGAATCGCCGGTCATCTGTGTCTGGCCGGCCATGAGGTGATTGGCGTCGATCGAATGGCGAACCATCGGCCTGCCTTTGAGAAATCCACGGATGCGAAGGCGACTTTCGTGGTGGGTGACTTTTCATCGGCCGCCGGTTGCAGCCTGCTTCCCGCGGGTCCCTTCGATGCCATTCTTCTTCTTGGAAACACGCTTGCCCTGATTCGGGAGCCGAGCACGCTTCGTGAACTTTTTCAGGCCCTGGCGGGCCGGCTCAATACTGACGGGATTCTTCTCTACGACGATTTCCCCTTCACCTCATGGGCGGAGTTGTCGGCGGGAAATTGGGGTGAGGGGATCTCCGAGGATGGCTCAATGCAGATGATCTGGATTGCTGGAGAGCCGGAGTTCGTCCTACGAACCGGGGACGAGGTGGATCCGGAAAGCGAGGAACTTCGGCCCGACGAGCGGGTGCTTCGGATCTGGTCGATGGCCGAACTGAATGATGCCGCGGTCTTGGCGGGATTGACGGTCGGCGGGCATGATCCGGGGGCTTCCATGGTCGTCCATTTGCATGAGACCTCATGAGCGATCCACTCTATCGGACATAAAAAGCGGGTCGGCGTTCTAATTCGCGTCGGATCGTTCCGTTGGTGGGGATTTGGAGGTCGAGGCGCCTACACTTCCGGTCCGAACTCGATTCCTCGGTGGCTTCGATCGACCGGAAAGGTCGATGAGATCGGTAGACAGAAAGTAAGCCTGGTTGGGCATCCGTCATTCTGAACGGACCGTGTCCCCGGGATGTCCTGGCGAACTTCTTCGGAAGGCCGCCGCAAATGCGAAAGCGAGCGCTCGGCGTGCCGGCATCCAGAAGCAGAACTCATGATTGGCGACGTCTTCTCGAGCAGATCCACGAGCGAGGTGGTGCCATCGAGTTTGCGATCGCTCATCCAGATCGCGGAGAGACCGATCCATCGCTTCATGCGAAAGGGCCGGATCTGGTCTGGCGGGTTCGAGTCCTCGATCTCACTACAGACGAGATCATGGTCGAGCGGCCAATCACGCTGGGTCGTGAGGTTCAGATTGAAGCGGGCATCGAATTGGTCGGGGCGATTGCCATCGGTCAGAATCGTTGGACGTTTCGGACCACAATTCTCGGTGACGTCGTTGGAGGCAAGGCTGGGTATGCACCCGGCCTTCGACTGGCCATGCCGACCGAGGTGAGTCGGTCGACACGCCGCCGCATTCGGGTGGATACCCAGGCGGTCACGCTCCCGAATGTGGAGATCTGGCCGTTGCTCGATCCCAAGTCGGTGATCCCCGCTGAGCGAGCCACCGAACTGGCGTTTGAAGCATGGAAGTCGGGCGAGTCGATTTCAGGCGAGGATCTCTTCTCGGATGCCGTGATGCCCGTGGTCGGGCCAATGTTTACGGCGGAGCTGGCGAATCTCGGTGGGGGTGGTGTTGGCCTGATCGTGAATCATGACAATGCCGCGGCGGTCGGACGGCACCGGATTTTCTGGCTGCGGCTCTCGCTGGAACCGGAGATTCCGATTCCAGTCTGCGCGTCGGGCAAGGTGGTGCATACGCACATCGATTCCTCGCAACAAACCTACGTCGGAATCGCCTTCGATTTCAGTTTCAACCTGCCGCATCAGTCAATGGTTGCCAGCCAAATCCTCGGTTACATCGAGCAGCAGCAGGAATTGCAACGCCAGGCACGCGATCAGCGGGACGCTGGTCGACCAGGCTAAGTTCTTGGTATCGGGACTTCGGCGTCGGTTTGGGGCGGGCGTTGGTCGTTGGTCGGCAGTCGCTCGATCGTACGTCGGAATACCTCCGCCTTATCGAGGCTCTCTAAGTATTCGTCGCGGGGATTTGATTCCGCGACGATTCCGCATCCCGCGTGGTAATCAAGCCGGCCGTCGATCTCATCCGGCGCGGATCCCCGCGTACCAGTCGCGGTGATCGTACGGATCGCGACGTTGAGCACGGAAAATCCTGAATCGTCGATCCAACCGATGGCCCCGCAGTACGGTCCACGTCGAACTGGCTCCAGTTGGTCGATGATCCGCATCGCCTGAATCTTCGGCGCCCCGGTGACCGAGCCTGGCGGGAATGCGGCCAGAATCAGGTCCGCAATATCGAGCTCGGGGCGAAGGATGCCCGAGACTTCCGCGATGCCGTGATGAACGGTGGGATGCGTCTCGATTGACCTCGGCTGGCTGACCTCGATTGATCCGATGCGGCAGACACGGCCGAGATCGTTGCGCATCAGGTCGATGATCATGTTCAGTTCGGCGGCGTCCTTTTCGCTTCTCGCGAGCTCGTCAACCGTCCGATCGGACGGTCGGGTTCCCTTGATGGGACGGGTCCGAACCCGAACGCCATCCGGCCCGGGGCGAGTTTCAAGGAAAAGCTCGGGGCTGAGCGAGACGATCGATCTGCCGGGACCGCATTCGAGCACGGCGCCGTAACGAGGGGCCGCGACTTCGAAGGCCGTCGCCGCGAGACTCCTGATCGAACCGCTGAATTCCGCCCCGAATCTCTGGGCGAGGTTCGCCTGGAAGCAGTCTCCGGCGTGCACGTGATCGATCACGCTCGCGACGCCACGCTGATACTCGTCGGCCGCCAGGTCTCCTCGCAGTGGGCCGATCTTCGGACGAGGAAGTTCGCGGGGGTTCAAGGTAGGAATCACCGAAAGGTCTCCGCAGAGGCGTGTCCCTTGCTCGGTCTGGAGGATTCCGCCTTCGCATCGAAGAAGAATGGCGTCCGGCCAATCGCGATCATCGGTCGGGGGCCGATTCGATATCGCGGTCGGTTCCAGATGTCGGAAGAGGTCGTAACTCAGCATCACGAAGTACCCCCGCCCGGTGGGGAGTGGCTCGGTCTTGCTGGTCGACCCGGCGTTTGCGAGTTCGGATCGAAGCCGTTGGATTGTTCCAGAACCCCGGAGCTCGAGTTCCGAGACCGGGGAAGCGGCGAAGGTGAATCTGCCGAATGGCCCTCCACCATGCGATGCGAGCATCGCCAGTCGTCGGTCACAGGGCCAGGCGGCGAGCAAGCACTCGGGGTCGATGCGACTGGGCAGGGCGGGGACTGAGTTGATGGTGGAATCGATGCTCATGGTCGACTGATCAGGCTACCCGTTTCGAGCTCACGACCGCCCATCTTCCTCCGGGCAGTTACAATTCCGCTCCTTATTCCTTGTGGTTCCGCCGAGTGGGGAATCACGCAGCGACGGACTCTAGACCCGATGGCCACCACCAAGAAGACCCGCGGTCGTTCGACCGCCTCCCAGAAGACGACGACTCGAGCCAAGAAGATGGTTTACTTCTTCGGCGGTTCACGAACCGAGGGCAAGGCATCACAGAAGACGTTGCTCGGCGGAAAGGGTGCAAACCTCGCCGACATGACTTCGATCGGCCTCCCGGTTCCGGCTGGATTCACGATCACCACCGATACCTGCGCCGCTTATTACGACATCGGTGGTCGATTTCCGGGGGGGCTTTCGGACCAGATCCGGAAGAACATCCGGAAGCTCGAGATGGAGACCGGAAAGAAGTTCGGATCGACCACTGATCCACTGCTCGTCTCGGTTCGATCCGGGGCTGCCGTGTCGATGCCTGGAATGATGGACACGGTGCTCAATCTGGGATTGAACGACAAGTCCGTGGTCGGGCTCGCAGAACTGACCGGCAACGAACGCTTTGCGTGGGATGCCTATCGCCGGCTGATCAACATGTACGGCGACGTGGTGATGGGTGTTGATCATCATCACTTCGAAGCCGCGTTCGATCGCATCAAGAAGGGGCTTGGAGTCACCGAGGACACCGATGTTCCGGCCGAAGGACTGCGTGAACTTTGCCAGGCCTACAAGGCGGTGTATCGCCAGCATGTGGGCGCCGCTTTTCCAACGGATCCCTACAAACAGTTGGAACTGGCCGTCGAGGCGGTGTTCCGCAGTTGGAACAGCGATCGAGCGAATTCCTATCGACGAATCAACGAGATCTCCGGGCTCAACGGCACGGCGGTGAACGTACAGGCAATGGTGTTCGGGAACATGGGTGAGGATTCGGGAACTGGTGTCGCGTTCACCCGCGACCCTTCGACCGGAAAGAACGTCTTCTACGGCGAGTTCCTGATCAATGCTCAGGGTGAGGACGTGGTCGCCGGAATTCGAACGCCAGAGCCACTGGCGGCCATGAGCCGCTGGAACGCTCGGGTTGCCAAGGAACTCGGTCGAATCCGAATCAAGCTTGAGAAGCACTACAAGGACATGCAGGACATCGAATTCACGATCGAGCGTGGCACGCTCTACATGCTCCAGACTCGGAACGGAAAGCGAACGGGTGCCGCCTCAGTGAAGATGGCCGTGGACATGGTGAAGGAGAAGTTGATCGACCGGAAGACGGCGCTCAAGCGGATTCCGGCGAATGATCTCACGCAGCTCCTGCTTCCCAGTTTTCAGGGAAAGAGCAAGGCTGCCGCGGAGACGATCGCGAAGGGTCTTCCAGCGTCACCCGGAGCCGCCAGCGGAGGGCTGGCGTTCACCGCGGAAGAGGCCGTTGAGCGTGCCCTCGCTGGTGAGCAGGTTCTTCTGGTGCGGAAAGAGACCTCACCGGAGGACGTCGATGGCATGCACAGTGCGGCCGGGATCCTCACCTCCACGGGTGGTATGACGAGTCATGCGGCAGTGGTCGCTCGCGGTTGGGGCAAATGCTGCGTCGCCGGAGCGGGCGACATCTCGATCGACGCCGCGAAGGGTCGAATCACCGTCGGCGGGAAGACATACGGTCGAAAGTCAGTGCTCTCGATCGATGGTTCAACTGGCGAGGTCATGGTCGGTGAGATCGAACGGGTGATCCCAAGCAAGGTCTCGGGTGATCTCGCGACCGTGCTCAAGTGGGCGGATGGCGTGGCCAGAATGGGAGTTCGGACCAATGCCGACACCCCTCAGGATGCCAAGCGAGCTCGGGAGTTCGGGGCGATCGGAATCGGGCTTTGCCGAACCGAGCATATGTTCTTCGAGGGTGATCGCATCAAGGCGATGCGGGAGATGATCCTCGCGGGGACGATGGTCAACCGAGAGAAGGCCCTGAAGAAGTTGCTTCCGTACCAGCGGAAAGACTTCGCAGGCATTTTCACCGCGATGAAGGGGCTTCCCGTGACCGTGCGGTTGCTTGATCCGCCTCTCCATGAGTTCCTGCCGCATGAAGCAGACTCGCAGAAGGCGATGGCCAAGGACCTTGGGGTGCCACTCTCAGAGGTCCGTCGTCGGGTGTCCATGCTCCATGAGATGAATCCGATGCTCGGGCATCGTGGTTGCCGGCTCGCGATCACCTATCCGGAGATCGCGAAAATGCAGGCCAGAGCGATCACAGAAGCAACGATCCAGTGCCTCAAGAAGGGCATCAAGGCGATGCCAGAGATCATGGTGCCGCTGATCGGCACGCGTCGCGAGCTTGAGATTCTTCGTGAGTTGATCCTCGAAACCATTGCAGTGGTCAAGAAGGAAAAGAAGTACTCCGGGAAGTTGTCGATCCCCGTCGGGACGATGATCGAAATTCCCCGAGCGGCGCTCACCGCCGGTGATATTGCCGAAGTCGCGGACTTCTTCAGCTTCGGGACCAATGACCTCACGCAAATGGCCTTCGGCTACAGCCGAGATGACGCCGGCGTATTCCTCCCGGAATACGTCAGCCGAGAGATCCTCGAGAAGGATCCGTTCCAGGCCATCGATGTCACGGGCGTCGGCCGGCTGGTAGAAATCGCGTGTCAGGAAGGCCGGATGACCAAGCCGAAGTTGAAGCTTGGGATCTGCGGTGAGCACGGTGGTGAACCTTCGTCCATCGCATTCTGCGAGCAGGTGGGATTGGACTACGTCAGCTGTTCACCGTTCCGGGTCCCGGTGGCGAGGCTCGCCGCCGCCCAAGCGGTCCTCTGACCCGCCGCAGGCCTTTTCCGGAGGCCATCTTCGATTCGAATCCGCGGAAGGCGACCTCGTCGCCTTCCGCGGTTCTTTTGCGTGGGATCTTCGATTGGCCGGGGGGGGGTTCGAACTCAGATTCGGCGTCGGGACGAGTTCCGCAGTCCGGCAAGGGCGAAAAGGCCGAGGGTGGCGGGGGAGGGGATCCAGTTGATCAGGAACGAGGCGGAGTCACCTGGCGTTCCGATTCCCTGATTCCATGACGCGGAGATTCTGGACTTGTAGAGCGGAGAGTCCCATGGATCCCCCACATATGAAAATCGCCCGACGAACGTGCCCAAGGTCCCCAGCGGCGTGTCGTGAACGGCGCCGGCCAGCGTCGGCGGGGAGGCGTTGAACCAGCCCGCAGCCGTCCCCGGAAATGAGGTCTCCGGCCCACCGAAGTTCGAATCGAGCTGGGTGGTGTCACCGGCTCCCGGGATCTGGAGCGGCGTCGAAGCGTCGCTGCCGAAGCCACCGATCGTCACGAACGAATCGGCGCGGCGAACCGATTCCGTATCAAAGATGCTGCCGATGTTTCCGGGGTTCCATCCGTAGCCGAGCGGTGCCTGGTAGTAGTCGATCTGGGCGGTGGGTTCGAGCAACAGATCGAAAGCCGCGAGCACCACATCATCGGGATTGTTCGAGATGAAGTAGAGATCCTGAACGAACACGGGGACTTGACCGCCGCCGAACTGGTCGGCCATGCTGATCGAGTCGAACGAAAATGCGCCGGTGATATCGGCATTGGCGGCAGCGCTACTGATCGCCACGATCGAAAAGGTGGTGATGCTGGCTCGCCGCATCGAGATCTTCGGGGTCAATGGTGAAATCTCCAGAAACGGTGTTCGGCGGAACGGTCTCGAGCCCTCCGTTCCTATTGTTTTGCATAGGGCCGTCAAGTCCAGGACAAACTCGGTGAAATGGGCCGGCTCATGGGCATCGCGTGCAACGACTGCAGGAAGCCGAAGTTGAAGCTCGGGATCTGCGGTGAGTACGGTGGTGAATCCTCACTCATCGCAATCTGCGAGCAGGTGGGACGGGACGACGTCAGTCGTTCACCGTTCCGGGTCCCGGTGGCGTGGCTTGCCGCCCAAGCGGTTCTCTCATTCGGTCGCGCTGGATCTTCAGGCTTCCCGCTCGACTGACGGCGTCGTCACAAGAGAACTCGAAGCCCGCGAGCATCGTCGGCTTCTGAGCCCTTTTGAGTAGCAGTCCGATAAATCGCGACGCAGCTGTATTTTGGCTTTTTCGGGTGAGATAGCCCTCATGGGTCAATAAGAGGAGGCTCGCGGGGGACTTGGCGAAGCCATATAGTCCTATAACCTATGAAGTCGACTCGGGAATCTGGTTTATTTTCAGCGAGTCTGGGAGAGAAGTCTTGATTTTGAATTCAGAAAGTAGAGGATGGACCTGACTCCAAAACCGTCTTGATCACCGGTGACGGAGTTGACGGAAATCGGCCGCGTCTTCGACCTTGCGAGAAGTGCCCTCCCGCAAATCAGAAGAAGAAGTCGATCTGATTCTTGATCTTTGGGACTGATCTTCGGAAACGTCTCGGTGCAAAGGAATCAGTTGAGTTGAAAGAGGATCCTCGCTCTTTTGTGAGAACGAGGATTCGGATTTGGTCGGTTGGTTCTGCCTCTCCGATTGAAACCACTTTCAAACTTGGTTCTATTCCGGGGGAAATCTCTGGCCAGGGGTGAAGCCACGACTCCCCTCTTTTAAGTTCCTCGTGGCAGAATTTGTTCCCAATATCTTCTTAAGGAGAAGTATAGAAATGCGAAGTTCACTCATTATTGGCGCCAGTGTCGCCACCATCATTGCCGCTGGTGCATCCGCCGAGATCACCGGCGCTGTGACCGTCGATTACGTCGTCACCGCCGAAGACTTCGGTGGAGCGATGGTGACGGTTGACGTGAAGGACCTCTACCTGACCAGCAACGATGCTGCAGATGTCGCACTCAATGTCTACAACTTGAACATGGCTTTCGATGGTCAGGTCAACTACTTCCAGAGCGCGACCGGCGTTGGCTGGACCCCCACCAACCTCGGTTCGATCTTCGACACCGAAGCTCTTCGCTACGCGGATTCGTTCGTCACCATCGGCGGCATGGGCTTTGACCTCGAGCCTGCTCAGGCACCTGGTGCCGGCTCCGGTACGGGTCTTGACCCGAACTTTGGTGGCAACGGTGCTGCATACCCCGGCGACCTCGCCGGTTGGTACAACGGTAGCCCCCCGAGCCTCAACGGCGCTGTTGGCAATGGTGCCGCTGGCCTCGGTGTGTTCGTCGGCCGCTTCGCCTACGACGGCAGCTTCGACCTCACTGGTTCGACGCTCGAAGTCACTTGGAACCAGGGTCTTGGCACTCCCGGCCAGCAGGCCGGTTTCATTGTCAATGTTCCCGCCCCGGGCGCCCTCGCCCTGCTCGGTCTCGCCGGTCTTGCCGGTCGACGTCGACGCAACGGCTGATCCCATCAGGATCAGTTCGTAGGCTTAGGTCAATAAGGACCTTCCAACCCCTTGGCTGCTTCTGCAGCCGAGGGGTTGTCTTATTTTGTTTGGCGGCCTGAACTTGTGATTCGGGTCGTCACGTCACGATGCGTCGGCTAGAAGTTACTCGAGCCGCTCAAAGGAGGAGGGGCGTTCGGATTTGGGTTGAGGTGATTGTGATGACTGGCTGGAAGCCCTTGAAAGTCGGCGGCTGGGGACCCGCAAGGTCAACGGTGAAGGGCGGGTGTGCGGGTGCATTTCCGGGCGCCTGCAGCGGCCATAGGTCATGGCTTGATTTCGGAGTCTGACTGGGGCAAGCTGACGTTCCAAGTCCCACGCAACGTGCCGTGCAATGGAAGCAACGCCGACCGGTTGGTACAAAAAAGGAAGACGCCCATTCGAAAACGGGCGTCTCGTCGGCTCGTTTGCCGCTCAGTGGGTTACTTGTTTGAAGCTGGTCTCAGAATCATCCAAGCCCGACTGGTGGTCGACCTCCGAGTCGTTTCAATCTGGCAGGTGTCCATGGACTCTTCTCCTTGGTCACGGGATGGTCGACTCGGCTGCGGGCGGTCGAGCCCACCTGGAATCTGCCCGACGATTCGAAGGCCCTTGAGCATCGATGTGTCGGCAAAATCGCAGGTCTTGACCAGTTTCTCTGCCTGAAGGGCGGCCAAGATGCTCGAAGGTCGAGCCATCTCGCGAACTCGAGAATCGAGTGGCTCGATAAAGCGTGCCAACTCTGGATCCAGATTTCCAGCGGGCGGAGGGTCGTTGTGCCACGGCTCGACCGTGGTGGACGAGGGTGAACAGATTCCATCATGATCATGCATGAATGATTGGTCGTGATTCGGGTCAGCGTTCGAGTTCAAGGGACTTCCGATGGTCGAGGAGCGGGCGGGAAAAGAGAACCAAATGACGTCTGTCGACCGAATATTCAGATTCGGACTTCTGATCAGCCGGACGGCACGACGGGTTCCCAAACCGATCGCATCGGATCCTTCAGTCTGAAGCCCTCACTCCAGACCGCTGATCAACGCCAAGATTTCCCTTTTTCCTCACTCGTCACCTCAAGAGCCCAACCACCCCGGAGTCGGGGCGGTGAGTGTCAAGAAGTCCGCTCCAATCATGGCCTCCGCTCTTGGAAATGCAAGGACGATTCGCTTTCTTTGATCGCGAGAAGTCCGTAAGTACTGTATTCACATGAGGTTCCGTCACGAAGAAAACCAACGGGTCTTGCCATCGCATGGCACGTTGCGGTGGGTTACCGTGCGGCAATGCCGAACCAACAACAAATCCGTCCAATCTTGGGAGGTCTCCTGACGCTGGTGGCCCTCTTGGGAACGGCCTGCTCAGGTCCGCCATCTTCTATCGCGAGCCCCACCGTCGTCGTGGAACATCCGCCGCTGGAGTACGCCTGCGTTCGGGCACCGAGCCCCCCGGAATTCGCAGGAGATCTCAACGCAGGCATCTGGCGCCTTGCCTCCTGGACCGAGGAATTTCGGGATATCGAAGGGGCCGAACGGCCAGATCCCAAGTTTCGGACCCGGGTCAAGATGCTGTGGGATGAGACTCATCTCTACGTTGGCTGCACGATGGAGGAGCCTGACCTCTGGGCTACCTACGACCAACGGGACATGATCGTCTTCCATGAGCACGACTTCGAGGTGTTTATCGATCCGGATGGTGATGGAAACGAGTACTACGAGATTGAGATCAACGTGCTGGGCACGATCTTCGATCTCTTCCTGCATCGTCCCTACCGATCGGGCGGTCCTGCCGAGCATGGCTGGGACACCTCGAATCTGAAGTTTGCGATTCACACCGATGGGACCATCAACGATCCAGCTGATCGAGATCGCGGTTGGACCGTCGAGCTGGCGATTCCCTTTGCCGATCTGAAGCCGCCCTCGACCCGTGCTGACGGGACGCGTTGGTCACTGCCCCCGATCACAGAACACCAACGGAATATCAGCCCCCGCATCGGTGAGACGTGGCGGATCAACTTCTCTCGGGTCGAATGGGATCTGGAAGTGGTCGATGCGGCCTATCGGAAGATCGAAGGCCGTCCCGAGTACAACTGGACCTGGACGCCGCAATGGGAGATCAACATGCATGTCCCAGAGCGGTGGGGGTTGCTCAGGTTCGTGGGGGAATGAGGGTCGTCGATTGGTCGGTCAGCCGGTCATCAAGTCATGCAGTCGTCGCCGTGGTGATGGACGCCGCCAGTTCAGCGGCGTCCTTTTCCAGGCTTCCGGCGGACCAGTTAATCCCGAGTCCCTGCTCGTTCATCCGAGGAATGATGTGGAAGTGCACGTGCATGACTGCTTGATGGGCGGCCGACCCGTTGTTCTGAAGAACGTTGTAGTCGGTGGCCCCCGTGGCGGCGCAGATCGCCCGGCAGAGCCGAGGAAGCACCCGCCCGATCGCGGCGGCGGATTGATCCGAGAGTTCGCCCAGCGTGGCCCGGGCTTCTTTCGGGATCACCAGGACGTGACCTCGACTCAGCGGCGAGACGTCGAGGAAGGCGAGGACGTGATCGTCCTCGTAGACCCGGTGGCAGGGGATCTCGCCATCGAGAATTTTCTGGAAGATGGTCATCTAATCTCCTTTGCGGGAACGAGGCCCGAAAAGGCCACGTGAGCGATCCATTTCGATCGTACGATGGCCACTCGATCACCGCACGCCCCTGAATAGGTTCCTTTCGAATGCCCAAAATGGGTACTCCTTCAATTGCTCGGGATTCCAACGACGTGACAGATCAACAAAACAACCGATTGGAGCCATACGGTGACTGTCAGCTAGGTGATTTGTTCGACCACCTCGTCTCACCGGGGCTTGATCCCGCGATCGACCAATGGCTCGCCGAAGATTTTGGGGAAGTTGGGGATCTCACGACTTCGGCATTCATCAGCCCCGATGTCCAGGTTCGGGCCGAACTCAGGTCCCGCCAACACGGTGTTCTCTGCGGTCTTCCCATCGTTCGCCGTATTGCGTCGCGGGCCGCGGGGACCATCGAATCTGAGCCACTCGCCGTCGATGGTGATCGAGTCGAACCTGGAACGCGGGTGATGGAGTTTCGTGGCCCACTGGCCGCGATCCTCCCGGTGGAACGCACGTTGCTCAATCTGCTGGGGCGTGCTTCGGGCGTGGCGACCATGACCGCGCGCTTCGTGGACGCCGTGACGGGGACCGGCGCGGTGATCGTGGATACCCGAAAGACGACGCCCGGCCTTCGGAAGATCGAGAAATATGCGGTTCGGTCCGGTGGCGGCGTGCTCCATCGCATTGGCCTCTACGACGCGGTATTGGTGAAAGACAACCACATTGCCGGACTGGGAGACGACTACGTCGACGCGATTGAGGCGGCGGCCATGGCATGCCGGGAACAGATGCGTCCGCGATTCATCGAGATCGAGGTCGATCGGCTTGAGCAACTCGACGCCATTCTTGGACTTCCGTCCGGGATCATCGACATCGTGCTGTTGGACAACATGGAACTCGCCACGATGCGGGAAGCCGTCGAAGCGAGGAATCAGCGCCGACGAGGCCTCTGTCTCGAAGCTTCCGGCGGGATCACACTCGAGACGGTTCGCGCCGTCGCGGAGACCGGGGTTGATCGGATCGCGGTCGGCGCCATCACCCACTCTGCGGTTCAGATCGACTTCGGCCTCGACATCGAATGAGCGATCTCGGCCCGAAGATACTTGCCGAGATCGCCGACTGGCCTTGTCGACTGGAGGCTTCGTGTCGAGAAACCAGATTCGACGCGAGTTTGGTCCGAGTGCTCGCAAAATGTGACTCGACGCAGGATGTCGCGCGGATGGCAGGCCGAGGCGCGGTCGTGACAGCCGGCCGTCAGTCGGCTGGTCGCGGTCGACTTGGTCGAATCTGGATCGACGATGAAGGCGCCGGTATCGCGATCAGTCTCGCGGTTTCGATGCAGGATCCGGCGACGCTTTCGCTGGCCTCGGGGCTCGCGGTGTTAGAGGTGATTCGTGCCGCGATTCCTCCAGACGTGAGGCCATCGCTGGGAATGAAATTTCCCAATGACGTCGTCGAGGTCGCGAGCGGGGCAAAGATCGCCGGCATCCTGGTCGAGGCAACCGATGGAATCGCCGTGATCGGCATCGGAGTCAACGTGCACCGCAGAACCTGGCCCCCGGGGATTCACGCCATGGCGATTGAGGAACTCGCGCCCGGGGTGACCACTCGTCGGATCGACCTGCTCGAGGCGCTTCCGGCTCGCATCTCCGAAGCCCTCGATTGGGAGCCGGCGGAGATCGCCGCCCGATTCTCGGCTGAACATGCTCCGACGGGGTGCCGGGTCGAGGTGGAATCCGGCGACCGGCGAGTCGTCGGCACCCTTGAGTCGCTCGCGCCTCTGGAGCATTTGGGGATCGTCGACACGGAGGGAATTCGCCACCAGATGCCCGTTGAATCCAGCCGCATCCTCTCCTGGCAGCCCTCGGGGGGTTGATGGCGGAGAGCTTGGCAACCGCTTGCGATCTGACTTGAGTGGCTACCGGATGCGGGCCGATGATGAGAGTGTGATCAACGAATCTCCCATCCCATCGATCCGGCCGCGGTGCTTGGTCTTCTTCTCAGCGATTCTCACCGCCGGGGTTCTGATCCCGACCGTGCATGGGCGAGGCCAGCAGAGCCCGCCGGCCGCCGACCCTGGACCCACGCCGTCATCCGATGAGACGGCGCCTCGTTACTTGGGGGCCATGCCCAATTCGAAGGCAACGGGTCGATCCTCGTCATCATCGTCATCATCGCCATCATCGTCATCATCGCCTCGGCGATATCAGCCAGATCAGGTTCTGTCACTTGATCTCAAGCCCGTCGAGCAGGGAATTGCTGATCGCGGACCACTCGATGGCGGGATGCGATGGATCAATCTAGGACTGCAGTTGCCAAGCGGATATCGACAGTGTTTCGAGCGGCCCGGCGGTGGGTTCATGCGGGCCGACGGTGGGCTGGTGGCGACGTTCCAACAATCGATTTACATGCAAAGCAAGGAAGGCCTGATGCCAGATATTCCGGCCTCCACAACCTTCGTGATCGGTGGCGTGCCACTCGCCGGCGAGGTTGGGCATGGACGTCTTCTTCCAGTTGATCCCCTCGATCCAGGCCGCGGACCATCGCCCGCTGAAGGGTTCGCACCACGGGTGGCACCAGATGAAGCATGGGTCGTGACGGCCACACCGGGCGATCGTCTCGGGCGATTTGGATATGGCGCCGGATATCGAGTCGCCGCGGTTGCCAGGCCCAGTCACGTGACTGAGTCCGATGAGAATCTGGTGGAACCGCGCCCGCTGGCCAAATCGACGAACCAACCGACCGGAATCACCGATCGGGCCGCGTCATCGGCGCCGTCCCGTTTCTTTGCAGATCCGTCGTATCGACGTGATCGCATGCGATCACTGGCAGCGTCGTTCACCAACGCGATCAAACGGCGTGGGCTCAGGAACGCGGCGCCATCGACGACGGGAGAGATCGAGTCGAATCATTCGCGTTGGGCCGATGTCCCGCGTCCACGACCATGATTTGGTCGAGCGATTTTCGCTCGAGGTCAGGGCTCTTGGCATCTTCCGCCGGGTAGCCGACGGGTATCACCATGTAGGCTCGCTCGTGGTCCGGGCGTCCCAGCAATTCGCCGAGAAACTTCATCGGACTCGGCGTGTGGGTCAGCGTTGAGAGTCCGGCGATCTGAGCTGCGGCCAGAAACATGCCGGTGGCGATTCCGACCGATTCGTTGACGTAGTAGACCTGATCGGTTTCTCGATCCGGCATGTCGTCCCGAGTGAGTTTGAACACCACGACCAGCCAGGGGGCTTGTTCCAGAAACGGCTTGTTCGAGTTTGTACCGAGGGGCGCGAGGTCCTTGAGCCATGCTTCGTTCGCGCGAGATTCGTAGAGTTTCGTTTCCTCCAGCTCGGCGGCCACTCGGATACGCCGCTTCAATTCGGCGTCTTGCACGGCGACGAATCGCCAAGGTTGTTTGTTCGCGCCACTTGGGGCGGTTCCGGCAGTGGCGATCAGCGTCTCGATGACGTCCTGCGGCACCGCGCGGTCACTGAAGGTACGAACGCTCCGCCGGGTTCGAAGTTGGTCGAGGAAGGAGGTCGCGAGGTCGAGGGCGCTTCGGTCGTTCTGGTTGACGTGGATTTGGCTCACGGCGCGGTTCCGGGAGCGCTGATCCGCTGATCAGCGGCGGTCCAAATTGGCTCGCCCGCTCGGTCTTCAGTTCGGTTGACCGAACCGTCGGGATCGTAGTAGGTCCAAAGGCCGACTCGGTCACTTTGCGCTGCGGTCGGGTTGAATTTGTATGAGCCTTCTCGCTCAAGATTGCCACTGCTGTAGAAAGCCTGCGCCCATCCGTTGCGATGAAGCTTGCCATCAGCATCGAATCGCATCTCGTAGGTGTACTTGGGAACTTGAGTGCCTTCCCAATACTCCATCATGGGAATTGGAATCTCGTAGCCCCGTCTGGGCTCGGCGGTGGTCGATTCGATCGGAGCATTGTCCGAAGCGGGATCAGGCGTGGTACTCGGCGATGGATCGCACCCGGCGAGCATGATGGCGGTCAGGGCTGCCATGCTGAATCTACCGAGGCGAAAAACGACTTGTTGACATGTTTGGGACGTCATGGTGGAGAGCCTACCGAAAAGCGATGGCAACCCTCGACCGGTTCGCAAGATCAACATTGGTATCACGCGATTCTCGAGGCGCCAGAACGACCATGGTTTTCTCCAGAGGAAGGGCAGATCGTCCTTTCAATGCCATCCCGGCAACGAATAGCATGAGCATGGTCCGGATCGAGGACAAAGCGGCCATCAATTCTGAATCGGTAGAGATCACAGCTCAGCCCTGGGTGCAGACGAATCATCCATTCGCCATCTGGCCCTCGTCGCATGGCAAGGGTGCGTTCCCGATGCCCATTGAAATCGCCCGTAAATTCCACGAGGTCGGCGTTGGGCGCATGGATCGAGAAGGTCGTGCCGCCCTGATGGTCCGTGTGGATCATGGGCTGGCCTCCTTCGGGGAGGGCATGGTGGGGACAGTCCATCGACGATCAATCGTCTGGCTTCGATAGCATGGGGCAGTCTCTGCCCGAGTTTCTATGAAAAGCACCCCCGAAATATCGAACATGTTGTTTCCCCCGGCCTCAGGGGTGGCTTCGACGGATGCTCATTTGGCGATGAGTCGATTCGTGGCAGGTCGACGAGAATCATCCTGCAACGAACGGTCGCGCCGGACGGGGGAGTCAGTGATGCACCCGCAGCTTCGGTTCTCGGTCCTGTTGATGTGGTGGTGCGGGTTCGTACTGTTCTTGGGCAGTGGCCAGATTGTGTTTGCCGCTCAGGATGAAGTTTCAGAAGTCACCATCGGCGCCGTGTCCCCGACCGCCATTCGAGGCGTCGATCTCCTGATTCCGCTTCGGATTCCAAAGACCCCGATCGCCTGGCCGACCAAGATTCAGGCGACGATCGGAGGGTCGCAAGCCGAGGCCGATGTGGCTTGGATCGTTCATCGGCTGGTCGAAAACCCTTCCTGGACCTCGCCAAGAACCGGCGTCCAAATGCTCCAGGCACCGATCGGGCCAATGGAGCCGTTGCCAGGGATCCCGATCGCGTTGTTGCCAATCCCTGAGGATGCCGACGGCGCTATTGCAATATTGGGTACGGCGTGGTCGCCGGTCTGGTTGGATGGGCCGCCGGAGCAGTCACCCGATGCGCCAATGGTCCTGAGTCGTGGACCCGACGCCGACCCAGTGCTCAATGATCCCCTGGAGTGGTTTCGGTGGCGACTGCTGGCGGATCTGCAGGATGGCCGACCGCCCGAGTCTCAGCTTCCCGACGACATTTCGATTCGGCTGGCAGAGTCCATTGCCGCGGAGTGGCGGTGCGCGTTGCGCCGTGTGGGGACCAGCAGCCCCGGAACGGCAAGCGAGATCAGTGAACGGCTCACCGCCGCCGTCAAGGATGCCACGCGGCCGGTGAACGACCGAATGGTCGCCGCCTGGCCCACCGATCAGCGGGGGCTCGCCGGTTTGCGATCACTGCTGCTGGACCCGGCCCGCACGCCAGCAGATGCAGTCCAGGCGGGCTTGTCTTGGCTGGACGCGAGACCTTCTTTTATCGCGATCGAAATGTCGGCAGGTGGAGATCGGGTTGAAGTTGATCTGATGAATCCGACGGATGGTGAATTGGTGATTCTTGCGGCGTGGGAAACTGACCCCGCGGAGATTGCCCTGATCGCGCCACCCCATTCAATCTCCCGTCATGAGATCGACCGGCCAGACCTTGGCGAAGGGGAGATGCCGACCGACGAAGTACTCGACTTGCGACACGGTGGTCGCTCGGTTCGGCTTCCTTTCGGCCCGCGGGCGATTCCTGTCCGTCCCCCGGGGGCATCGTTTGGAACATTCATCCTGCCCCGAACGCTTGCGAGCGTCGACGGAGGATTCGTACAGGCGACGGCGCCATTGGATTCCACCCAGGCGGTACTGCGGCGCCGAAATGGGCGGTGGGAACTCTTCATCGAAGCTCGGCATCTCATCGCATCGACGAACGATGATCGCCTCTTTGTCCAAGTGGGCGATCAACGCCGGCCCGCCGGGGTCCTTCAGGTCGACTCCAACGGTGACTGGAAGCGTCTCGCTGGGGTGGCGGACCCCTCGCTGGCGGTGGAAGTCAGGTCCTTTACGGACCGTTGGCGTTGCTCGGTGTTGCTCCCGGAGGCATGGCTGGTGGATGCGATTTCGGGAGGAGGCCGGGGAAGCGTCCTGGTGGGGATCCGCCGCGATGGCCCTGGAGCCTATCGGCAGCACGCGGGAATTTCGGTGCCCGTCTGGCGTCGGGACATCATCCCGCTCGCGTTCAGCATCAATGACTGGAACCAGGCACCGAGGGTACTTCCCTCAGCCCCGTAGGCCGCCGAAAAACAGGGCTCTTGGGGCTCGACGATCCCGAAACCACGGATGTCGATCCGCCTTTTCGGTGGCCTGCGGATACACTCGGACCAATGCTCGACTCCACCGACGTCCACCCTGTATCCACGTCTCGTCGCCCGCGACGGACCGCGTTATTGAATCAGAAAGGTGGAGTGGGGAAGACCACGACAAGCTGTAATTTGGCCGCGGGGATCGCGGAAGAAGGTCGACGGGTACTCGCGATCGATCTCGATCCACAGGCTCATCTCTCGCTGCATGTCGGTGTCGACGGCGAGACGGTTGGAACCACGGTCTACGACTTGTTGGTCGATCCGGAGGCCGACATTGAGGATGCCCTGGTTCAGGTTCGCGAGAAACTCTGGATCATCCCCGCGTCCGTCGATCTTGCGGCGGCGGAATCCGAGCTTGCAAGCCTCCCCGAGCGGAATGATCTTCTTCGACGCCGATTGGAGCCACTTCTCGATCGCTTCGATTACATCATTCTGGATTGCCCGCCGAGCCTCGGACTTCTGACGCTCAATGCGCTGGCGGCGGTGGATGAGGTGGTCATTCCGATGCAAGCGCATTTCCTAGCCCTTCAAGGAGTTGGGAAACTCCTCGAAACGGTGCGATTGGTCTCGGCACAGGTGAACCCAAAACTCAAGGTCGGCGGCATTGTTCTCTGCATGCACGAGACCCAGAGCATGCATGGCCGGGAAGTGGTCGGCGAGATTGACTCGTTCCTTGCCGAAGCGAAGGGAAGCGGCCTTCCCTGGGATGGCGCGACGGTCTTGCGGCCCGCCATTCGCCGGAACATCAAACTCGCGGAGGCGCCGAGTTTCGGTCAGTCAATTTTCGACTACGCACCGTGGTGTCCCGGTGCCATCGACTATCGAAAACTCGCCCAGCGATTCATTGCAAGCTGGGAACGCGGGGCGGATGATTCGACGGTGGAGACGAAGACGGGTCCAGAGGCGACGCCACCGAGTGCCGATGCTTCGGTGGCGGGTCAGGCGACCGCCGAACCCAGATCTTCAGACCCTGATTCATGAGACCCGAGTCGCCATCTCACGATTCACGCCACATGAGACCGATGCCGCAGGGCTCGCCGGGATGGTGGTCACTGCGGTGGCGGCGTGGCATGGCCATCCTCTCGATATTGGTCCTGCTGGCTGGCACGCACTATCCGAAGCTGGCCATCGGGGTTCCGGGCGACGGTCCTGACAAGATCCTCCACTTCCTCGCCTTCGCTGTGGTCACGGTCATGCTGCGGATCTCCGGGATCGCCTCGACAAATGGGATGGCGATCATCGTGATGATGGGGCTTGCCGTCTTTGATGAGGTGACGCAGGAGATTCCGGGGATCGGCCGGACCTTTGACCGCCTTGATCTGGTGGCGGATGCTTGCGGGATTCTGGTCGCGGCGGCGTGGGTTGCCGCCTTGAGCCCCTCTCGAACCGGCCCTGAGTGGTTCAAGTCGCAACAACAACGAGCGATGTCGGGGCTGCGTCTGCTGGTCGCGACCGGAACCAACTGGCTTCATCTTGGTGTCGCGACGGTGCTGGGCGCGATGATCGGTGGCACATTTCTCGCGGTGGTGGGCCGTAACCCGGTGGTTGGGCCAGTGACGTTGGTGGTGGTCGGTGCCGCCGCTGGGGCGATCGCGGGGCTCATCGCGGCCCTCGAGGCGGGACGTCGTCATGCCTGGGCGCGGATCCAACGCGAGTCGCGTTGCCTCTATTGTCTGGTGGCCGATCCCGGTGATCCGTGTTCCTGCTGTGGCACGCCCGAAGTCTCGGTGGTGGATCGAGAGATCCCAGCCCGGCGGGCGGCTTTCATCGCGACCGGATGGTCGATCGCAACGGCGGCAGCGATCGCAGGCATGTACTTCGTGGCGCTGAGACTGTCCTCGTCGGTCGAATGGCTCGGCGGTGCTTTGCGACGATACGACGCACTGGGCCTGAATTTCGAAATGATGATTGACGCCACGATTCTTGGGCTCGTCGGTGCGTTCGTGGTGTACCGATCACGAAGGCGGCTGGCATTGATTGCGTGGCGATACGGGGTGGAGTGCCTCCGATGTCGCCATGATCTCCGCGGTCTGCCTGCGGAGGCCGGTGAGGGGCGATGCCCAGAATGCGGCGAGGAGTTCATTTTGGATCCTCAGCCGGCGGGCATTGCAGAGAAGTCCCACAGCGAGGAACATGCAGACGCATGAACCTTTCACCGCTTCGATCCTCGTTCCACCTCATCGCGGTATTCGCGGTGCTGAGTCTCGTGCCCATGGGATGTTCGACCCCGAAAGCATTTGTGCTCGACAGCGACCTCCCAGTGCCTTCGGACACGGTGGCGAGGGTCACCACTGATGTGGAGCGCGAGGGTGGACGGCTGGTTCGACTGAACACGGTCTTTGCAGGCACCGTGGACGATCCGAGCCGACGGCTCGAAGCGCTGGAGACCAGATTCCAGAATGGTGGCTGGGTATCTCTGGGGCCGACTGCCACCGGATCGACCGCGGTCTGTTTTTTCACGAAGCGCGGTCGACGGTGTCAGGTTCGGGTGGTTCGAAATGAACTTGATCCAGCGATGAGTCGAATCGCCTATCGCCTGGTGCCAATCGAAAGTGACCGTGGGGCATCGGAAGTTTCTGGCCCGACGGCAACTTCCGCCGAGTCCGATCTCGATGGCTGACTCGGCCCCGAAGCCAGCGGCTCGCGGATTCGAGCGGCACGCGATCACCGTCACCATTCTCACCGTTTTTAGTCGTTTCGGAGGGCTCGCACGAGAGGCTTGTTTCGGCCGACTCATCGGCGTCTCTGACGCCGCAAGTGCTTTTGGTTTCGCATTTCTGGTTCCGAACCTCTTTCGTCGCCTCTTCGGAGAGGGTGCGTTGACTGCCGCCTTGGTGCCGGAGCAGACTCGCCTCGAAGAGAAGGATCCCCGAGCGGCCTCCCGATTGGCCGCGATGATCTTGGCCCGAGTCGGGTTGTTTCTTTCCGCGCTGGTGGTGATCGGCGAATTGATCATCGCCATCATTCCTGCCGAGGACGGGGATCTCGGCCTTGGGCTTCTCGCGATCACGCTTCCGTACATGCCGCTGGTGTGTCTGACCGCGGTGGCTGGTGCGGTCTTACAAGTTCGCGGCCGTTTCGCACCAGCAGCGGCGGCGCCGATCCTTCTCAATCTGTCTTTGGTGATCGCCGTACTCATCGCGTGGTGGATGGGCGATGGGACGGTCGATGGTTCGACGATCGGCATCGTCGGGTGGGGTGTGGTCTTTGCGGGGGTTGCTCAGGCGATCTGGACGCTCTGGGAGGTGCGACGGACCACGCCTCCTTCCGACGCCAGCGTGATCGCGTCTCGACAGGCGGAGCGGCGGGCGCGGTTGAGTTTTCACCGTGTGGTCTTCCAGGCGCTCCCGATGATCCTCGGTTTGGGCGTGTTGCAGCTCAATACGTTCCTCGACGGGCTCATCGCCAGTTGGCCGACGATCGTGGGGCCGACGATTCTGGGATATCCGTATCCGCTTCAAGATACTGCGATGGCCACGCTCGGCTATGCCCAGCGACTTTATGAGTTTCCGCTCGGAGTCTTTGGCATCGCGGTCGCGACCGCGATTTTTCCGCAACTGTCCAGAGAGAAAGATGACCCGTCGCGTTTTGCCGCAACCCTTCGTCGTGGCCTTCGACTTGCGATGTTCATCGGGCTACCCGCCAGCCTGGGCATCGCCGTGGTCCGTCGGCCCTTTGTGGCGGTGGTCTACGAAGGGATGGCGTTTGATGCCAAGGACGTTGAACTCGTGGCGTTCGTATTACTCGGGTACGCCGTGGCGATCTGGAGTTACTCGATCAATCACATTCTGGTGCGGGCTTTCTACGCTCGCCGCGAGCCAATGACCCCGGTCCGAATCGCCATCGGAATGGTCATGCTCAATCTCGCGCTGAACCTAACCCTTGTTTTTACGACGCCGCTTGGCGTGGCGGGGCTGGCGTGGAGTACTGCGATCTGCGCGATGATCCAATCGGTCATCCTTGGTCGGGTGCTCGCCTCGCGTTCGGGGAAGCTGGCGGATCGTCTGGTGGTGGGGAGCGTGCTCAAGACGGTGGTTTGCACGGCGGCGATGCTTGCCGCGGTCGTGGTCTCGATGAACACGATTCCGTTTGAAGCGATCTCTGGCGGCTGGATCTCGGCACTCGTCCAACTTTCCAGCCTCGCCGTGGTTGGTGCGGTGGTGTTTCTCGCCACTGCCAAGGCGTTTGGAATGCCAGAGATTGGTTGGGCCTTGGGTCGGGATGTCGCCGTTGAGTGAGGTTGGAATCGATTCTGGTCAGCGGAGGGCGACTTCCGGGGCCAGCGACCACTTCGAACCATTTCGATTCACCCGTCGATACAACGTATCGCGTTCGACGGCCTCGTATCCGGCTTCCTCCGCGGCCCGTCGGAGATCGTTGGTGGTCGTCTCCTGATGGGTGGTGGCGCCTTCGAGGTGAGTGATGTCGTACCAGACGACCGTCCCGTCAAGGTCGTTGGCGCCGGCGTCGAGCATTAACTGAGCCATGCCAAGCGTCTGCATGATCCAGAATGCCTTGGCATGCGGAATATTGTCGAGCATGAGCCGTGCGATGGCGAGGGTTCGGAGATTCTCGAGGCCTGACGGACCGGGGAGTTGTTCCAGTCCGCTGCCGTCAGGGAAGAAGGGAAGCGGAATGATGGTCTGGAAGTACCCGGTTTCAAGTCCGGCCTGGCCAGGCATGGGAAGCCGATGATTCGGGTAGGACTCCGCCGGTCCAGTGAGCGTCACCTGCTCGGGGCTGCCCGGAGTGGAAATCCCCTGCGTGGCGGCCCAGTTCTGGAGTGTCACATCTTGCTGCTTGCGTAAGAGGTCCATGTGAACGAGGCGTTCAGGACGCCCCTCGACGTGCCCGTACAACATGGTGGCGTTGGTATTGAGGCCTACCTCGTGCGCGGCCCGATGGACATCGAGCCATTGGTCGCCACGGATTTTGCCTTTGAAAGCCGTGTCGTGCGCCCGGTCGTCGAACACCTCGGCGCCGCCCCCCGGGAGCGAACCAAGTCCCGCGTCGCGAAGATCTCGAAGGACCGATTTCATTCCTTCGTATCCCTCCTTGCCGCGCTTGGAGATTCGTTGGAGGTGGACGATCTCCACGGCCGTGAAGGATTTTAGATGGAGCGAGGGTGCCGCTTCGCGAATTGAAGAGAGCATCGAGGTGTAGTACGAAAAATCGAGCCAAGGATGCAGACCACCAACGATGTGGAGTTCGGTTGCCCCGGCTTCTTCTGCTTTGATGGCCTCTTGAGTGACCTGTTCCACGGACATCTCATACGCGCCGTCTTGATCCTTCTTTCGATGGAAGGCGCAGAAAGAACAACTCAGGGCACAGATGTTCGAGTAGTTGATGTGGCGGTTCACGTTGTAGTACGCGACCCGTCCATGCATACGGCGCCGTACGAGATCCGCAAGCCGACAGACACCGTGAACATCGCGAGTCTCGTAGAGGACCGCGCCCTCCTCGAGGGAGAGCCTGCTTCCCTCAATCACTTTCTCACCGATCGCCTGGAGTGCAGGGTCGAAGAAGCGGATCGGGGCGACCGTGTTGGCGACGTCGTTGATCATAGAGAGGCATTGTAGGCAGAACGGAACGGTCATCTGAGAGGACCAAGACATGGTTCGATCACGCGGGTATTTCGGATTCGAATAGGTTTTCGGACCTCATGGCGCGATTGTGAGTCCCCTTCGAGGCTCTCTGGTCCGTTCCTTCGGAAGGAGTGCTCCAGTCGGCCCTCCAAAAGGCCGATTTTTATCGCATACGGAAAATTTTCAATTTGACCGGCGATGGTTGCTGCCGGTCGGTCCGAGTCGTTGAGGAAGCGTGGAACAACAGCATGGAACACGATCAAACCGAACAGAATATCTCCCAAGATCCTGACACTGGTAAGTCTTTGTCGTCCGAAGCCTCGGCTCCGCCGCGTTCTGCGAGTGGGGACGTGCTTTCGTTGATCGAGGACGTGGAACGTCATCTCACGAGGATTCGGGATGTCCAGAGTCGCCAAGAGACTGAGTTCGAAGATCTCGCCGAACGACAGCGAAGAGTGGATGACGCCGAGAATGCGTTTGAGGCCCGCCGTTGTGAGGTCGAAGAGGCTGCGGCGGCGCTCGACGCGGCGCGGTCTTCCTTGAGTGAGGAGCAGGTGGAGATCGACGGTCTCCGAACGACTCTTGAAGAGCGAGAGACGCGCTGCTTAGAGAGTGCGAAAGAGATCGAGAATTCAAAGCGAGATATTGAAACGGCACGCGCCGAAGTGGCGACCGACCGTTCGGCTTTAGATGCTTTGGCCACGGAAATCGCGGACCGCGAGCAGACGATCACGGAAGAGCGTGGAGCGCTCGACGCTCTTCGCGACGAGATCGAAGTTCGGGAGAACGCGTTCGTCGATCGATCGACGGCGGCGGAAGCCGCTATTGCGAGGCTCGATGAACTGGAAGAAGCGTATCGTCAGCTCACGGAATCATTCGAGGCGCAGGGTGCCTCTCATCAACAGGCGATGAACACGGCCGAAGAGACGATCGAACGGCATCGCAGTGCATTGGAGTCGGTGGGTGGTGACCTTGAATCCGCTCAGGCCGAGCTAGCGGCTTCCCGCGGCGAACTGGAATCGCTTCGAATGATTGGTGCGACGGCTGAGGCGGACCAGGTGAAACTGTTGGAGACGGTGTCCCAGCTTGAGTCGAGATGTACGGAACTTGATGCCGCCAACGCGAGTGCAGAGGCATCGCTTGGCGAAGCGACCAGCCGGACCGTGGAAATCGAATCAGAGCTCGCCATGGCCCGCGGGAACGTGGAAACGCTTGAAGCGACGATCGCCGAGGACCAGCGACAACTTCAACTGGCGGGCGAGAAGCTCACCGAGCTTGCCCAGGCAATCTCAGAACAGGCGCCGCGGCTTGAACGGGGAACCGCCGCCATCGCCTTGCTGGCTCAGCAGCAGGAGACGATTGAAAGACTCGAATCAAGGTTGACTGATGACGGCGCCGACGCGACCAACGCAGTGGCAAAAATCCGCGACACGTTTGAAGCGAAAATTGCCGAGTTAGATTCCGCCCTCGAGCGGGCTCGGGCCGAAGGCGCGGATCCGGAGTCTCTCGAGGCCGCCATCGCGGAAGCACGAGCTCCCCTCGAAGCGCGAATTCACGAACTCGAATCCGGAGGCGGTTTTGATGCATCGGCGCTTGAAAACGCTATCCAGGAGGCGACCGCTCCGTTACTTGCAGAGATTGCCCGTCTTCAAGCCGACGCAGAATCAAGCGATGGACCGTCCGTGCCTCGAGAGCGACACGAAACAGTGAAGGAACGATGTCGTCGCGCCGAACGCCGAAGCGACGAGCTGGAGACGGCGCTTTCAATGACCAATGACAAGGGTCAGGCCCAAGAGATGGCGAAACGGCTCCGCGCCAAAGCCGAACGAGTCGGCGACGCGGCTCGGCATCTAGAGCTTCGGAAGTCTCGGCTCCTCGCGGTTCGCAAAGCGATTCGTTCAAAGGGGGGAGAGCGCGGATCCAATCCATCCTTCCAAGAGTTGCAGCGGCTTGAGTCGCAGCGCAAGGAACTTTCACAGGTGCGGGATTTTTTATCCAAGAGCGAGCAACAAATGATTCGTCGCTGGGCTCGGTCGAGATCGATGACGACCGCTGGCTGGGTGATGATCCTGGCGGTGTTGTGTTCGGTCGGAAGCTGGTTCGGCGTGCAGGAATTGGTTCCGATCTCTGGTGCGGCGAGTGTTGAACTGCGGGCCACGCCGCGTGACGGAAAAACGCTTTCCACCTCCAAGTCAGAGTCATGGACCGAATGGCATGAGGCACTGGCGACCGATCCGGCATTCGTGCAGGTCGTCTCCAAGCGTCTCGCGGCACGAGGAATCGAACCCTCGGGCGGTGAGCCGGCCGTCGCGTCCATGTTGATCGATGATCTGAGCTTCGAATCCGACGGGCCTGGTCGTCTTCGACTGGTGCTCACCGGCGCGGACCGACGATTACTCGCGCCAACCCTTGATGCGGTTGCGATGACGATGGCCTCGGAATCTGCTCGGCAGGCGCCGCGTCGTGATGATGGGGCGCGAGCTTCCCTGAACGGCCAACAGAAGGGAAGTCAGGAAGGTGGCTACGCCTCTCTGATCGGGGGCGCTGTTTCGGCCGAGGTGCTGACCTTTACCGCCATGATTGCCGGCGCGGCCCTCGCAGGCTCATTGCTCTTGGTTGGGCTTCTCTACCTCGTACTCACTCGGGCCAAGCGGGTCTTTGAGGAGGCTGAGGCGGATGGCGGCACCGAATTCGCGATGTGAGCGGGGAGCAGTTTGATCCGGCAAGTCCGAGAAGTCTCGCTTCAGGCGGTGATGATCGGGGAGGGGATGCGGAGGGCATGGGGTAATCACCGCCCTTCGTCAGCTCCTTGGTAAAGGTTGCGAAAGTCGGCTCTCCCAGCGGCCGATGTCTCTTTCAGAGGGTGGCCGAATGTGTTGCCGAACGCCCTCGAAAGGACTTTTTCATGCATCAAGTTAAGATCCCCAAAGGCTGGCGACTGGTTGACGATCGGAAATCGGAAGAACTCCGTTTGCTCGATTCCGAGGTCGCCGAGACACTTCCTTTTCGGTCACTGCAGGGCGACCATTCGAAGGTCGATGTCGAAAGTGTGCTCCGGGCGGCTGATGAAGCATCTCGTCGCATGGAAGTCCTCGCTCGCGAACTCGACTGCCTAGGGCTCTTTGACCAAGGTGATGACGGTCCGCGAGCCGCATAACGGACCCTAAAGGCCGTTGATTTAAGAAACCCACTCCAATCTGAGGGTTCAGATCGACATTCCACCGTCCGGTCGTAAGATCGATCGGACGGTGTCGCTTTTTTCGAAGCCGCCGCGAGTTACTTATCGGAGTAAGCAAGTTGCGATACGGCATCAGCGAGTCCAAGGCATCTTCGACGGCATCTTCCCGTCGCCCACTGATCACCAGCCTCCGCGCCCATCTGAGCATGGGTCTCATGACGCCCCGGGGAACCGCCCGAGCCGCCGGGCCACTGTTGCTCTTGTTGGTCTCTGTGCTCCTCACGGCTTCCGCCCACGCACAGGTGCGGGTGATGAATTGGAACGTCGCCCGTTTAAACGGAGATCCAGTGGCCATCGAGGAGGTCTTCGCCGCGGCCGCCGCGGATGATCAACCTGGTTTCGCGGCGGCACCGTCGATCATCGTGTTGCAGGAAGTGACGGCGTCTTCGAGACTCGCCATCGAGAACCTCGTGCAGGCGGGAATTCCGAATTACGAATACGCCACGGCGACGTTCACGGTGGGCAGTTCGGAGAACGGGTCGGGAGGAGCGCAGATGCTCCTTTACCGGGCGGACCTCTTTGTTGAGATCGAGGATGGGCACCGTGACATCCCGACTGGAGCCGGTCGGAATACGGATCGCTGGCAGTTGCGGCTCAACGGATCAGCTGATGATGCGGGGGTGATCTGGGTGTACGGCGGTCATCTCAAGGCGAGCAATTCTTCCTCCGACGCCGAGACTCGTCGGCAGGGCGCGGTGGCGATTCGGGCCGATGCCGATTTGCTACCGGTCGGCTCGAACATCATCTACGCCGGTGACTTCAATCTCTATAGCAATAACGAACCCGCATACGCGGTGTTTCTTTCGTCCGGACGCGGGCGAGCCAACGATCCGTACGGAACCAGTTCCTGGGGCGGAAGCGGGAATGCCATCAAACATTCACAGAGCCCACGACTTTCGGGTGGTTCCCTCGTCGGTGGCGGAATGGATGATCGCTTCGATTTTCAGTTGTTCACGGATGCCATGCTCGACGAGGACAGTTTCTCCTTTATGTCGGAGACGTGTCGATCGTTGGGGAACGACGGAAATCACTACGACATCGCCATCAACACCGGAAACAACTCGTACTACCCGGGCCAAGTCGCTCGCTCGAACTCGCTCGCCGATGCACTCTTCGAGGCGAGTGATCACATTCCCGTCATCACGGACTTCCGGATCCCAGGAATCCTGTCTTGTGTTCTCGGAGATTCGCTCGGTCGAGTCGTGAGCGGCGGAAGTGATTCGGTCACGCTGTTGGTTGCCAACGTCAGGGTGGTCTCAACCCCTGACGCGTCCTCGCCGCTCGAATACGTGGCCACCGGGGACGGCGTGCTGATCGGTGGCGGGTCGGGGCTGGCGCCGTTGTTGCCGAGCTTTGACTCGCAGGTTTTCTCGCTCGCGGAGGGTATGACCGGGGAGTTCTCCGCCGTGGTGGAGGTCGAAGCAACCAGTGGCGGCGTGTCGCAGCCTTCCTATGAAATTCAAACATCGGGATTCGCGGTGCGTCCGGCCGTACCGTCTTGGAGTGGCAAATCACTCGTCGTCGACCAGGTCGTACAGGCTGAGGCCCAAGCGAACTCCGGCATCATCTTTATCGACGTTCCCGTCTACAACCTTGGTTGGGATGCCATGCAGTCGAGTCTCGACCTCGACGCCGCGAGCGGTCTGGGCAATGGTTTCTTTCTTTGGGAGGGATTGGGAAGCGTGGTTGCCTCGAGATCCGGAAACCTCCGATTCGCTTTCAATTCCGACGGTGCCGACGATGGCGAACATGCCGCCGATGTCACGATTCAGACGACCGATGAAGACATTCCCGGTGAGACCACCCAATACCTCACGGTTCGACTGGAAATCACGGTCGGTGATGGTGGCGTGGTGCCCGGAGATTTCAACGACGACGGTTTCGTGAATGGCGCTGATCTTGGTTTGTTGCTTGGGGCTTGGGGCCGGTGCGCGGGGTGCCCCGAGGATCTTGATGGAAGCGGCGCGATCAATGGCGCTGACCTGGGTTTGCTGTTGGGATACTGGACGGGTTGAGTCATCCGCTCTGGCATTGGGTCATTTGAAATCGACTTAGACGGGTTGGATTGCTCGCCCATGCATCGACGGAATCTTTTCTTCATCTCGATGAGTGTCATCCTCGTGACGACCGTCGCCGGCGGATTCCCGCCGGTGGTGATCGAGTTGTATCCCGATCGAGACAACACGTTGATCGGCTCGACGGACAACGACCTGAGCAATGGAGCAGGTGAGCACTTCTTCACCGGGCGGACGGGCAATCTTGGGAAGCCGAATCTCCTTCGCCGAGGTCTGCTGCGATTCGACCTCTCCGCGATCCCCTCCGACGCGTCCATTGTTTCCGCCACGCTCGATTTGAGCGTGACCAAATCGCCAAATAATCAACTCCGCCAGTGCGCATTACATCGCTGCTTGAGTGGCTGGGGAGAGTCGGGGTCGAGCAGCTCCGGGGGGATCGGGGCGCCGGCGCAAACTGGTGATGCGACTTGGTTCTTCACGTTCTTCGCGAGTGAATCTTGGAAGACGCCCGGCGGTGATTTCCTACCAATTCCGAGTGCCGTGTTCTCGGTCAACGGCATTGGCGACTACTCGGTCGGCGAATTGGGGCTCGCGGAGGACGTCCAGGCTTGGATCGTCGATCCCGCGGGAAACTTTGGCTGGGTCATGATCGGTGAAGAAGATTCGCCCCAGACGGTCCGGCGGTTCGGGAGTCGACAGCATCCAGACGCCGCCGTTCGCCCGAAGCTGACCATTGCCTACGACGCCGGTCCCCCGGGAATCCCGGGAGACTTCAATAGCGATGGGCTGGTCGATGGTGCCGACGTCGGGCTGCTTTTGGCAGCGTGGGGGGCATGCCGGGGCTGTCCGGAGGACCTCGATGACAACGGCGTGGTCAATGGGGCTGATCTCGGCTTGCTGCTGGTGAACTGGACCGGGTAAGTCCGGGAACGAGAACCGGCGTTCTTTGAAACCTGTTTTCATTTTTTTCGAAGAGTTTGGGGTAGAGATTTGGCATTGGTTGTAGTTTTAAGTGCCCGAAAGATGAAATTCTTCTTTTTCCCCTTAGACCGGAGTCCGCGCGTGTTTGAATTTCGACCCGCTTCTTTATTGATCTTTGCCGCGCTGTCGATGCCACTAACGGCTGCAACGAACGCGGAAGAACTGATTGTCGTCGCCGATCTCGACAACACGCTCTTTCAGTCGAACTCTGGGGAGACCTCGTCCGGCGTGGGCCCATCGCTTTATGCGGGGCGAGTGAATTACGCGGAGAACGACCACTGGGAACGCCGGGCCGTCCTTCGCTTCGACGTCTCGGCGATTCCCGAAGGGTCGAACATTCTCGAAGTCACCATGAGGATGCAGGTCACCAGATCACCACCGCAGCCTCCGATCAACCTGCTCTTTGAATTGCACGAGTGCCTGAACCAGTGGGGCGAAGGCGGGTCCTCCTCGAACGGTGGTGCCGGGGCGCCGTCGCAATCGGGTGATGCCACCTGGTACCAAGCGATCTACCCAAATGTGAACTGGTCAAATCCTGGCGGCGACTTCACGCCGACGGCGAGTGGGACGACCATCGTCAACGAAAACGGATCCTACGTCTTCACGGGTGACGGACTGACGATCGACGTGCAGCGATGGGTTGATGGCGGCGAGAACTTCGGCTGGGTGATGACGGCCCCGGTGACAGAACTTCGGACGGTGCGGCAGATCGCGAGTCGACAGAATGGAAACTCGTCGTTCCGCCCGACGCTCACCGTCACCTATGAAGAAGGCTCCGGCGATATTCCCGGCGACTTTAATGGTGATGGACTGGTCAACGGCGCCGACTTCGGTCTGCTGCTCATCGCTTGGGGAAACTGCCGAGGTTGCCCCGAGGACCTCGACGGCAATGGGGTCGTCAACGGTGCCGATATCGGTCTGTTGCTCACCTACTGGACCGGATGATCTCGAAGATCCGATTCCACTTCGATCCAGCGTGAATCGTTCGGTTCGGATTTCACCGCGTGGTTGGAGTCCTCTGGAGTCCACTCTTGCTGAAGGCTCGAAGATCTCGATGTTGGCGGTTCATCACGGGCGCATCGCTTCTCCTCGTCTTCTTGATGCCCTTCGCTGCCGCCGTCGCCGCCGAAACGGAGTACGTCGATGCGGGCCGAGGTGATGTTCGGGTGGTTCGGCCATCGGACTTCGATCCCTCGGAGCCGCTTCCGCTGATCATTCTGCTGCATGCCTACGCCTACTCGGGCGAGATCGAGGAGGCCTACCTGCAGCTCTCCTCACAGGTCGATGCCCAGCGGTTCATCCTCTGTCTTCCGAACGGTCGGCGCAATTTCACCGGCCAGCGGTACTGGAACGCCACTGACGCCTGCTGCGACATCTTCAACCAGGCGCCGGATGATTCCGGCTACCTCCGCGGACTCGTCGACGTCGTCGGGGGCGCCTATGCGATCGATCCGCGTCGCATTCACCTGGTGGGCCACTCCAACGGCGGATTCATGGCGCACCGCATGATCTGCGAACACGACGGGCTCTTCGCCGGAATCGCCACGCTTGCCTCGGCGACCTATCTGGACGCCGACGCCTGCACGCTCGAGACGCCGGTCCACGTTCTGCAGGTGCACGGAACGCTCGACTTGGTGGTGCTCTACGGCGGTGGCTGTTTCGTGTCGGGTGGCTGCTACCCGTCTGCCGTGGATACGCAGCGTTACGTCGCGGCGGACAATGGATGCGGCGACTCACCGGATCCTCGACAAGGCGAGATCGATCTCGTTCCAGGTGGTGGTGCGGAGTCGACGATCTCGGTCTTCGCCTCGACGTGTGCGACGGGCGGGTCTGCCGAGCTCTGGACGGTTCCTGGCGCTGGTCACAACCCGCCGTTTGGAACGCGGTTCGCGGAGGAAGTGGTCGCGTGGCTGCTGGCGCGTCCGGGGCCGATGCCGGAGCCTGACGCAGACTTGAACGGCGACGACCGGGTGACCGCCGCCGATCTCGGAATCCTGCTGGCGTCGTGGGGTGACTGCGCCGGATGTGCGGCGGATTTCAACGGGGACGGCCTCGTCGCTGGTTTCGATGTCGGCGTCCTGTTGGGGCAGTGGACGCCCTGAGCGAATCGCGAATCGCGAATCGACGACTCGCCGGTCGAGCGATCGCCGTGGCGGCCTTCGAACGATGTGAATCTCGGTTTCTTCGGGCGCGGGATGAATACTCGCCGGGCGTGGTATCGAAACACTCGTTTACCCGGGTCCGTCTCGAGGTTATGCTTCACGCGTCTTCACCCGACGGATTCAACCGCTCGAAGCACCATCGGACACCACATCCATGCGATTCAAAATCCTGTTCGCCACCGCATCACTCACGATCTCCCTTGCATCAACTGTTGCCGTCGCCGACACGTACGAGGTCGTCGCCGACCGAGACACGGCGATGTTCGGCCCGGTCGCCGACGATCTCTCGTCCGGTGCGGGCACGGCGCTCTTCGTCGGTCGACGCACCGATCCGGGGGATCAAGTCGAGGCGAACACCCTGTTACGTTCATTGATCCGATTCGATGTTTCCGGCATTCCGGCCGATGCATTCGTGATCTCTGCGAAGGTCCGGATCCAGGTGATCCGTCGCCCTCAGGACGCCGAGTTTCCAGTACCGATCTCGTTTCATCGGAGCCTCGCCGACTGGGGTGAGTCCTCGTCGTTCTCCCCGGGCGGGAGCGGCGCGCCGGCCGCCACGGGCGATGCGACCTGGGGCTACCGGTTCTTTCCCACCGAACCATGGGACGCTCCCGGTGGTGACTTCGTCGCCGAAGCCAGCGGCTCGGCGGAGATCGTCGGAACCGGGCCGTACTTCATCGAGGGTCCCGGGCTCGCGGCGGACGTCCGATCCTGGATCGATGGTGAGCCGAACGACGGTTGGATCATGATCGGGGACGAATCCGTCGAAAAGACCGCCTGCAAGATCACGAGTCGCGAAAACCCCGCCGTCACGATGCTTCCGAAGCTCATCGTCGAATTGGGACCGAAGCCGGCCAGGTCGGCGGACATCAACGGCGATGGAATCGTCAACGGCGCGGATCTCGGACTCCAGATCGGCGACTGGGGACCGTGTGACGACTGTGGCGGTGATCTCGACCGGAATGGTGTGGTGAATGGAAGCGACCTCGGCCTGCTGTTGGCAAGCTGGGGCATCGTGAAGTGACATCCGCCGCAAGACGCCATTGCTGACGTTCGGCGTGACTGCACCGAGCATTCGGCCATGAAATGGACAACGCCCGCCGGGAAAGGCGGGCGTCGTCTCAAGGCCGAGGTGGGATTCGAACCCACGAATCACGGATTTGCAATCCGTTCCCTTAGGCCACTTGGGTACTCGGCCAACGGGTCCAAAGTATATCGGATGAACATCGGGAGGCCGCCGGTCGGAATCCCCGATTCGCAAGGTTTGGTGAGCGGCGGCTCGGTCTGAGGGCCCGGTTCAGACCCAAGTCCAGCCGGAACGCGACGATTCGTCGTAGCATCCGGGCATGATCACGACTCGTCTGCACCGTTGTCTTCCTTTGATCGGCATGATCGGGCTTCTGTCTACGGCGGAGGCATCGCTGGAACCACCAGCGAATTCGGAGCCACCGGCCACTCCGGAATCGTCGGCGCCATCTGAATCGGCGCCACCACTGCCAACTCGACGCGTGATCATGCCGAGCGACGTGGGCATTGTTCGACGGGCGCCGCTGCTTCGAGAAGGGGGCTTCCTCGTCAAAGTCGAGGGTGAGATCGAACGCGATGCTCGGCTCGGCGTGCACCTTTATTCGCCGCTCGCCACGGCGACCGGGGGAATCCGGCGGGAACTGATCCTGTTGCCGAGTCGCGGACTCGACGATCTGGTTCGCTTGGAGTCGGTGCAATCAACGGCAAAACGAGGCAATCCGATCGCGGGCGTCTACGAAGTCAGCGGCAAGGTGTTGGTCTTCCAAGGGCGGAACTTTCTTCTCCCAGAGGCGATTGTTCCACTCACCCGCATCGACGAAACAGTATTGACGGATCAAGAAGCCGCCCCGGAGGGTGGGACGGATGGCACGAGCGCCACCGACCCCGCGGTCGACTCGGAAGAACGAGATTTTGCCAGCGAGATTGATGCCCGACTGGAAGCGAGAATCGGTGCGGTTCCCAGAAGTCTTGACGTGCTCGCGGCTCCGCCCGCGGAGACCGCGTCGCTTCGGGCCGGAACTCGATTCGTCCAACGCCGAGGCCAGGTGGTCCGCGATCCCGGAAGCGGGATCTGGCGATTCGTCCTCGAGGGCAACGGCCGGAAGGGCGATGCGGTCAGTCTCGATCTCCTTCCCTGTCTGGAGCTTGAACGGCTCATTCGCCGCACCAGACAGTCCGGGATCGGAGCACCGGTCCTCCTCAGTGGGGTGGTCACGATCTTCCAGGGGCGGAACTACCTTCTCCCGACGGCCGTGCAGCGGACCATGGAAGGTCGGAGTATCGGTCCCTGAGCCGCTCAGATGTCGCTCGCGACGGAATGTGGACGCTCGGCGCTGGTATCCTTTCCGACTCGCCATTTCAAATCATTCGAACCAGGAGATCACCGTGGCCTACCCCCAAGCAACGATTGAAACCGACAAGGGCACCATCACCGTCGAGTTGTGGGACGACGTCGCCCCCGGCCATGTGAAGAACATGCTCGACCTCGGCGGAAAAGGCTTCTACGACGGCCTTGGTTTTCATCGCATCCTCGACAACTTCGTGATTCAGGGTGGCTGCCCGAACACCAAGGAAGGTGCCAACGGCACGCCCGGCACCGGTGGTCCCGGCTACAACGTCGACGCGGAGTTCAACGCTCGCGAGCACGAAGAAGGCGTTCTATCGATGGCACGTTCCGGCGACCCCAACAGTGCGGGGAGTCAGTTCTTCATCTGCCTGAGCCGCGGTGGCTGTCAGCACCTCGACGGTGACTACACCGCCTTCGGCAAGGTGATCGACGGCCTCGACGTGGTCCAAGCAATCGCCAACGTCGACAAGGACGGCAACGGTTTCCCCACCGGTGACATGCCTCGCATGACCGGTGGCATCAAGGCCGTCGCAACCGCCTGACCCGTCGACCCTCCGACCGGGTAATCGATCGGGCAACCGATCACCCGAGACGACCCAAACCGCCCCTTCGAGTGCCAAGGCATTCGAAGGGGCGGTCGTTGTTTGTCGTCGGTGGGTTGCGGACTATCTCGAGCGTCGTTCGTCGCTGGTGTCTTTCACTTCGGGAGTCCACCACTCGGTGATCCGGCGATCGGATCGCGCGGTCCCGGGATCTTGCGGGGGGGCGGGGACCAGGCTCATTCGGGTGATGCTCGGCGGGGTGGTCGGTTTGCCTGCGGCGACGTCTTCGATCTCCACGTCCGCCGTCTTTGCGATCGTCTCCGCGCCTTTGACGGCATATCCAAAGGCGCAGTACTGCCCGTCGAGGCGAGCCGTCCCTTCTCGCGAGAGGCAGAAGAAGAACTGACTCCCCGCACTGTCGGGATGATCGGCCCGTGCCATCGAGATGACCCCGAGGTCGTGGGAAAGCGTGGAATTCTCCATCGGAAGATCCCAGCCCGCGCTGCCTTCGCCGGTGCCGCTGGGATCGCCGCCTTGGATGACGAAACGGCGTCCGGTGCGGTCGAAGTGAACCACGCGGTGGAACGTGGTGTCGTCGTAGAAACCGTTGGCGGCGAGATGCCGGAAATTCCACGCGGTGTTCGGCGCTGACTCGGGGGCGAGCCCGACGAGAATCCGCCCGGCGTCGGTTTCCACCCGGACATCGCGGTCGGGATAGATCCGAAACCCGGTCAGGACTGGCGGCTCGCCCGGATCCCAGTCCGGCGAGAGTTTCATCTTCTCCAACTTCGCCACGTCTTCCGCATCGTCGGGGTCGAGCACTGTGTCGCCGAATCCGAGGACCCGGGTATAGCGGGTGTCGGTGCCAGGTCGGAAGTCACGGGTGGTCCGCACCGGGGTTCGGCCGATCATCGGTTGGACGACCAGCGGCGTACCCGTCGCCATGCCGTCGGCGATCACCTGGACCCGGGCGGCCCGTTGCAGTTCCGTGATCGCGGGGAGCGTGGTGAGCAGATCGAACTCGCCGGGCTGGCCGCCATTGGCACTGTCAAGCACGGTGCCGTCGGCGTCGATCAGCAGTAGATCGAAACCCGCCTCGGGCGCCTCGGTGCGACCCCGGAGGGAAAGCACCACTGGGATGGATCGGCCGATCCGGTTGTAGAGTCGTTTGGGTTGGAGCAGGTCCTGCGAGATGCCGGAGGCCTGAGTGACGGGGCCTGGGATTCCGGGCGCGGTGTTTGATCCATCGGCAGGTATCGCCAGCAGCGAGCCAACGATGACGATGCCGCCGATGGCGGCGAGGCACTGGCGTCGGGTCTGAAGAGATTGATGGGACATCGGCTGGCTCCGGGGACGGCGATTCGACTGCCTTGCACTGTGGAAGTTGGCGGGATCCGTAGAATGATGGCCGCATGACCACCGGCCTCACCAGAAACGATATCGCCTCCACCCGACTCATCGTCGGTTTGGAGATCCACGTTGAGTTGTCCACTCGCTCGAAAATGTTCACTCGAGCGGGGAATCCGGCTTGTCCGGAGTTTGAGGACGCCGAACCCAACACCCTGGTCGATCCCCTCGTGGCGGCTTTGCCCGGCAGTCTGCCGGTCATGAACCGCCGCGCGGTCGAGATGTCGGCGATGGTGGGCATGGCCTTGGGGTGCTCCATCGCGGCGCATGCCAAGTGGGATCGAAAAAACTACGCCTATCCGGATCTGCCCAAGGGCTACCAGATCAGTCAGTACGACCTCCCGTTGTGTTTCGACGGTGCGGTCGATATTCCGTCGGTGAGTCCCGACGCCAACGGGGGGATACGCCGGATCGGAATTACCCGAGCCCATCTTGAGGAGGACACGGGAAAACTCAGTCACGAGCTTCCCGGTGGCATTCGATACTCCGGAAGCCTGGTGGATCTCAACCGAGCCGGTACGCCGCTGCTCGAAATCGTGACCGAACCCGATTTCGATTGTGCCGAAGACGTGGTGACCTTCGCTCGGGAACTTCGTTCCATCTGCCGATTTCTCGGGGTGACCCAAGGGGTCATGCAGAAGGGCCACATGCGTTTCGAGCCCAACATCAACCTCGTGATCGATACCACCGACGGTCGGGAGTTTCGAACGCCAATAATCGAAATTAAGAACCTCAACAGTTTTCGAGCCGTGGATGGTGCGATTCGCCATGAGACCGAACGGCAACTCGACGAGTTTCTTTCGACGGGCCGAGTCATGGGCATGGGAATGAAGCAGACGCGAGGCTGGGATGACGAACGTCTGGTGACCGTGCTGCAGCGAGAGAAGGAAGATGCCCACGATTACCGATATTTCCCGGAGCCCGATCTGGTGCCCGTGGAGATGGACGAAGCCTGGAAGGATCAGATTCGGGCGTCGATTCCCGAACTTCCGATCGCGCGGCGATCTCGGTACCGCGATGATTTTGGTCTGCCGGACAAGGATGCTTTCGCCTTGATCGACGATCAAGGTCTCTGCCGTTTCTTTGAACGGACGGTTGATGCCCAGCTCGCCGCGTCGAATCCGCCGAGCCTGAAAGCGGCCGGCCACGAGAGCGCGAAGCTGCTGTTGAACCAGATGGCCAAGCGGGCGAACGAGTCGGGCGTCGTGGCCCACGAGATCGGGATCACCGCAGAACAGGTGGGGGAATTGCTCGGCTTGCGACGGTCGGGTGAGATTCCGACCCAGTCGATTGATCGGTTGCTCCAACTCGCGTCGGAGTCGCCGCAGTCCGTGGCGGCACTCGCGGAGGCGAACGATCTCCTCGCGGTCCGTGACGAGGGAGCGATTGAGCAATGGCTCGCGGAAGCAGTGGTCGCCCAGCCGCAGGCCGCCGAGGATGTTCGAAATGGCAAAGATGCCGCGATTGGACGGCTGGTGGGAGCGGTGATGAAGGCGTCCGGGGGCCAGGCCGATGCCAAGGATGTTCGAGATCGACTTTTCGCGATGCTCCGTGCCTGACGACGTGCGACCTCTTTTGGACGGTAAAGTCACGTTCATGCCACGGCGTGAATTTTGAAGTATTCGGTATTCGAAGAAGACTGGACAGACCATGCAGGAAGACCTCGCAGAGATTCTGCTCGACGCTGATTCGATCGCTCGACGCGTCGAAGAGATTGCCTTGGAGCTCGGCCGGCGGCTGGCGCCGATGGCCCAGCGCGACGAGCCAGTGGTTCTGGTGCCGGTGCTCACCGGGAGTCTGGTATTCACCGCGGACCTGATTCGACATCTCCCGCAGAAAATGCGGCTCGATGTGGTCACGGTCTCCAGTTACGCCGGTGCGACCACCGAATCGCGGGGGGCCACGATTCGCGGTGCGGTTCCCGAAGACATGGCGGGCCGCCACGTCGTTCTGGTAGATGACATCTTTGACACCGGTAACACGCTCAGCCTGCTTGATGGTCTGGTCAGAGAACGGGGTGCGGCGAGCGTCACAATCTGTGTCCTGCTGGCGAAACCCTCGCGGTATGAAGTCGACCTCCGCCCCGACCTGATCGGATTCGAAATCCCCGACGCCTTCGTGGTCGGATATGGCCTTGATTACGACGGCCTTTATCGCAATCTTCCGTACATCGGGATCCTCAAACCGGAGGCGGTCAAGTGACCGAAGCCTCGGGGATTGATGAGGACGAAACGCGATTGCCCTTCAGCGGAGAAGCCGACGCCATCCTCGCGGTCGAGAATCAGCCGTTCATCGTGTCATCATTGGTCGCCGACGGCGAGACCGTCCTGATGGTGATCCGCCCCAGCCTCTGGATGGTCAGCCTCTGGTCGATTGGCGCCCTCGGCGTCATTGCGGGAATAGTCTTCGCGTTGGCCTGGGCATCGAGTTTTCCGTGGGCGGGGTGGACTGAATCCCAGGCCTTTGGGCTCGGTCTGGTGCTCGCCGGAATTCGGTTGGTCTGGCAGTTCTTGGACTGGATGAACCGTCTCTATGTGCTCACGGATCGAAGGGTCATTCGGCGGCGTGGGATCTTTCAAGTCGACGTATTCGAAGCAAGGCTCGATCGAATTCAGCAGACATCGGTGCTGCAACTGGTACGAGAGCGAGCGTTCGGTCTCGGTACCGTCGCGTTTGCCACGGCGGGAACCGGCACGTTGGATGCGCTCTGGGAAGCCATCGACGAACCGTTTGTCGTGCATCGCGCCGTCACGCAAGCGATCGACCGATACGGCCGCGGATCAGGTGGCGTCTAGAGACCCGACGAATCGGTGGTCAGGAGCTCGGTGATCGTCATGGATTCGATCACGAAGAATCCTTGATCACTCGGTATCACCGACCGCTGCGGTGAGACTGTCGAGGAGCGGACTTGATTGGAGCCATCTGAATCGATCGGTCCGAGCACGGCGATTCCGCCGTCCATGGTTCGGGCGACGTCGAGCTTCGCTATCCCCGCCCCGGCGAGATCGGTGGTGATGACCGGTCGCGGGCTCTCGAGAAAGTCGAGGGTTCCGGCACTGGCGGCCGCGGCCCCGGTCAGCAGCACGGCGGTGGCGATGCTGATGGTCCCGACGAGTCCGCGGACCCAACGGTCCAGCGGCATTCGAAAGATCAAGATTGCCAAAAGAATGGCGAGGATGGCGGCGACGGTATCTGCGGCGGCGACGTCACGGACCGCATCCACCCACGCGGAATCTCCGAGCACCACATCGTCGAAGGTCAATCGGCGGGTCAATGTGGCGACACTGACGATGCCGAGATCGGCCGCGACCACGAGGGTGGCCGCAATGCCGGCGGCAATTCGGGCCGCGGGCTTCGGTGGGGCAAGTCCGGGACGAGCCGGCCTCGAGGCGACGATGCCGGCGATGGGCGGGATCAAGAGTGCCATGGCCGCGGCGAAGAAGAGCGGCTCGACCACGCCAGCTTCGTACAACGCACGAAGCATGGCGCCGGGCATTCGAGCGCCGGTCACAAAGGTCTTCCCGATTGGTCGGAACATTTCGCCCATACCGAGCCATCGCTCGATGCCAGCGCGTTCAGCGACCGCGCCGAGCGCGAGGATGCCGATTCCGGAGGCCATGGTCACAAAGGCGACCATCCCCAGTCGAACCCCGTCGCGGGCCGGATCATCCGGTCGAATCATGCCCTGAGTGAGGGTGGCCGACGCGATATCCGCCGCGGCGCGTCGACGAGCCGACGAACCACTGCGACGGCGAGTACTCGGTCCGGGTTCGGGGACGATGTTGGGCATGAGGGTGAAGTGCGTTTCGACGAGTGAAAATCGTGGATGACGGTCTAGATTCAGGCGTCCGGGATCTCGCCCGCCCAGGAGACGAGCGACCGTGGATTGGGCAGATTGTTCGCGATCGACGCGAGGGCCTTGCGATCGTCTTCCGAAAGATCATCGGCCTTTGGCGCCACGATCTCCAAGACCGCGTAGAGATCGCCGGCTCGGTCTTTCGAGTCGACCACGCCCTTTCCCTTGAGGCGGAGCTTTGACCCGCTTCGAACGCCCGGAGGAATCTTCAGGGTGGCCGTCCCCTTCATGAGCGGCACCATCACCTCGCCGCCGAGGATGGCTTCCGCGACCGTGATGGGAACCATGAGGCTCAGGTTGAGTCCCTCGCGGGTGAACCACGGATGAAGACCCACCTTGATCTGAAGCAAGAGATCGCCGTTCGGTCCACCGCCGGATCCGGGAAGACCCTTGTCCCGAACCCTTAAGGTGCTTCCGGTTTGTATGCCGGCTGGCACGCGGACGTCGATGGACGTTGGGGTGCCGTCTGGGCCGGCGATTCGAATGGTCTCCGAACCTCCAAATGCCGCGGCCGCGAAGCCAACTTCGAGGGCGTGCTCGAGGTCTCTTCCCTTGGTGGGACCGGCCGGACGTTCGCCGCCCATGCCATCACCGAATCCGCCAAATCCGCTGAATCCACCACCACGGCGTGATCGGCCGCTGAATGACTCGCCAAAGATCGACTCGAAGTCATCGGATGAAACGTTTTGCCAGGGGCCCGGCCCGCCTTGTCCGGGAGCTTGGCCATCGGTCCCGGCATGGCCGTATCGATCGTAGCGGGATCGCTTTTCGACATCGGAGAGCACGTCGTAGGCGGCTTGGATCTCGTTGAATTGCTTGGCCGCGCCTTCATCTTTGTTGAGGTCGGGATGGAATTTCCGCGCCAATTTCCGATGGGCGTTCCGGATGGCCTCCGGACTCGCCCCGCGATCGATTCCCAGGACGTTGTAGTGGTCTTTTTGGTCGGACATGGTGGACTGTGAATTATAGATGACCCGCGGAAGATCGCCGACTCTCGTTTCTCGGTTTTTCGCCAGCGGGGAGTGAAGCCTCCGCGGTAGCATCCTCTCATGAACTCAAGAGGCGATGTATCCCTGCCGGTCATGACATCTGGGAATCTGGGTGATCAATCAGGCGGAACGGTGGCGAAGAGCCGGATGGAGAAGCGACGGTTCGCCGTCCTTCTGGTCGTCCAAACCCTCATGATCGTCCATGTGATCCAGTGGCTGATCGTCGGGACAACCATTGCGCCCATCGAGCCCAGCGAATCGATTCAGACCGTTCGCGAGGGGGTCATCACAGTCGGTTTCATCTTTTTCCTGCTCGCGATCGGTTCAACCCTGATTCTCGGCCGATTTTTCTGTGGCTGGGGCTGCCACGTGATCCTGCTTCAAGACTTCTGTGGTCGCCTCCTCGGGCGGATTGGATTACGGCCCAAGCCGTTTCGATCGCGGCTCTTGGTGTGGATGCCGCTTGGTCTCGCGCTTTACATGTTCGTGTGGCCGGTGGCGTATCGATTTCTGATCGCCCCATGGATCGGGGGCATCCCAGCGTGGCCTGGCTGGTCGTGGCAAGTCACCACCGAGAACTTCTGGGTCACCTTCCCTGGCCTGGCGATGTCGATTCCTTTTCTGCTGATCTGCGGATTCCTGACCGTGTACCTCCTCGGTATGAAGGGGTACTGCACTTACGCATGTCCGTATGGCGGCTTCTTTGCGCCCGCGGAGCAGGTCTCTCCGGTCCGCATCCGAGTGAACGACGACTGCGAGCAGTGCGGTCATTGCACCGCCGTCTGTACCAGCAACGTTCGCGTGCATGAAGAAGTCGCGGCGTTCGGCATGGTGGTCGATCCGGGATGTATGAAGTGCATGGACTGTGTCAGTGTCTGTCCGAACGACGCACTCTCGTTGGGCATCGGTCGTCCGGCGATCATGGTCGACGCCGAAGAGAAGGCGACCAAAGCGATCTCCGGCGCGAAGTACGATCTCTCGTGGCCGGAGGAGATTGTCTTTGCATTGCTCGCGGTCGGCTTGCTCCTTTCGATTCGCGGCGCCTATGCCTTGCCGCTGCTCTTCGCGAGCGGCGTCGCCGCCTGTGGGACCTGGATCATCTGGAAGGCATGGCGAGTGCTTCGCGATCCGAACGTCTCTTTCCATCGGATGCCGCTCCGGCGCGACGGCCGATTCCAATCGGGCGGGATCGGCTTTCTGGTTTTCGCCGCGGTGGTACTCGGTCTCTCCGCCTGGACTGGTGCGGCTAATTTCGCAGCGCAGATGGCATTCCGATACGACGAAAAGGTCATGATTCCCCCCTCGGTCGTCTTCACCATCGGATACGTCGTGCCCGAAGCTGATGTGTCGGCGAATGCGGAGACCTCGCTGAAGTGGTATCGGCGGGCGTCATTCATCGGGGATGGCGGCTGGTCGCCGATTCCGGCGTATCGAGAGATGTTCATGGTGCGCAAGGCGTGGCTGCAATCGGTTCAGGGGCGATTCGAGATTGCCATGGCGGAACTGGACGATGCCATCGATCGACTTGGCATGAACGAAGATCTTGCGATGGCGCGGAGTCGCTTGCTGCGGATGATCGAGCCGACCGAGGTCGACGCGTGGTACGGCATGGTGCTTGATGAGCACCCGACTTGGATGCGACTTCGTGATGAACGCATCATGTGGCGGTACGAAGAAATGACGGCGCGGAGTGCGATCGACGAAGCACGGGTCGGGCTGGCCGCGATGCCGGACGAACTTCTTCCCATGCGCCGACTGGCCGTGTTGCTGGTCGATCACGGAAGCCCCAACGAGATTGCGGAAAGTGCCGATCTCACGGAGGCCACCTTGGAGATCGAGCCGGAGAATGCGAACGCGTGGCGAGCCTTGGCGCTCGCGCGAGCGAAGACGGGCGATTTCGATCGGGCCGAGGTTGCGATGCGAGAAGCGGTGCGACTGGCCGGCGGGGATTGGCAGTTGCGATACCAGTTCGCGATCCTCTTGAACGAACGTCAGAAACGAGATCTGGCGGAGGTCGAGCTGGCCGAGTCGATTCGACTCTGGGAAGCGGCGGGCGGCCAAGCGGTTGGTGATCGTCCGACCCTTCCGACGTCAGTGCCGACGCCGCCGCTGGGTCCGCAGATGGGTCCTGATGGTCCGAACTCGTCCTGAGAACCCAGAGCGCCGGAGCCCTCGAGAAGTTTCTCGGGCGACTTCGCTCGTCCCGCGCCAATCGGCATGCGGGATCGCGAGGGTCGGGCAGTGAGAAGCGTGAGAAGCGGGAGAAGATGGAGTCTCGATCAGGCGCGGGCCGCGGCATCAAGCCCGGCAAGCAACTGGTACAGATCCTGACTGCTGTCGGCGGCATAGGCCCGAGACCGAACCATCGGATCTGACATGAACTTACTGATTCGACCGAGGGCCTGAATGTGGTCGGCGATCCGATCGGCGGGGCTGGCCAGAAGGACGACCAAGCGAACCGACTCGCCGTCGATGGAGTCGAATTCGAGGGGCTGAGGCGGGATGCCGATTGCCATGGTGATCTCCCGGACTCCCGGGCATTTTCCATGGGGGATCGCGAGTCCTTCGCCGATTCCCGTCGACCGTTGACTTTCTCGTTCCCAGACGGTCTTCCGAAAGTTCTCAGAATCAGTCACCGAGCTCGATGTGCAGACGAGATCGCAGAGCTCGTCGATGACGGCTCGTTTGGTGTCGCCATCAAGCGGAACCTTGATGAGTTCGGGCTTGAGAATCGAAGTGAGGTCAATGGTCAATGAATGACTCCGCCGGGTCGAGCCGGTGAGGCTGGGGAGAATCCGACGATCGTACCAGCCCCGGGGTCGAAAATCGCGGCCCAGGGAAAAAACGGATCTGCAGGGCTTCTTGCTCAGGCGATATCGGGCGTGGATTCACCGGGAAGGGGCGGAAAATCGTTGAGGACCGGGAGTTCCAGATCCAGCTCCGAGTCTTCCATGGAGTCCGCATCGGCGGTTCCGGGTCGATTGGACTTCAGGAGCACGGCGTGGAAACTCCCATCATGGATCTTGGCGGGCGGATCGCCCGGTAGGCCCGAGGGGAATCGCTGGGTGGCGTTCCGGCAGTCCATCCCGAAACGCCGCTCCATCCAAGCGACCATTCGACGATTTTCGGCGGGCTCGAGGCTGCAGGTCGAGAAGAGAATCGCGCCTTCGGGAGAGAGAAACGGCTCGGCCTCGCGAACGATTCGTCGTTGAAGCGTGGCGATCGAGGTCAGAGATTCTCGGCTGAACCGATACTTCGCCTCTGGTCGTCGAGGCAGGACGCCAGTATTCGTGCAGGGGACGTCCAGCGCGAGCAGATCAACGAGGCCAATGGCCTTCCCAAGTTGAGCGGGGGGCAGAACTTCGATGGTCGGGTGGTCTGCAAAAGTGCGTTCGAGATCGGCGTAGCGAACCGCATCGACGTCGGTGGCGAGAATCATCGCGTCCGGAAATGCTTGGGCGAGTTGGCGGGTCTTGGTGCCTCGTCCGGCGCAGAAATCGAGAATTCGCTTGGGCTTTAACCCGTAGGCCCCCCCGACGGATTCCGCGCTGGCGGGATCTTGGACCCGACTGCTGGGGTATGCCTCAAGGAACCGTTCGATGCTCGCTCGGCGTGGGTTGAAGACAAAGAACCCGGCTCGATCGTGCGGGGAGAGTGGGCCTTCTTCGTCGGCTTCCGGTCGGATCTCCTCCGGGTCTTCGGCGGTGATGCAGATCGGGGGCCTGACCAGGTCGTGGCGGCAGAGTTCTCTGGTCTTGGCCAATCCATGGGCGCCGATCCAGTGCACGACCAGATCTTCGCCATGGCTGGTTTGTTGCTCAATGCGCAGGACTTCCTCTTCGGCAAAGATCGGCTGATCGAGGACCAACGCTCGGCCATCAGAGAGGGGAAGGAGGTCTCGGCGCTCGTGGAAGGCCTGGGCATCCGGATGCTCGGCAGGGAGGGTTTCCTTCCGAAGTCTGGCCACCTTGCGAAGGACCGCGTTCACAAGTCCTGCGGCGGCTTGATGAACATTCTGGCGAACCCGGTTGACCGATTCGTTGATCGCCGCGTGATCAGGAATGCCGTCGAGGAGCAGGAGTTCGGCGGCGCCAGTGAGTAGTGCCGCTCGCACCGCTGGTTGGAGAGTGTGCCAACGCCGATCGATTTGCGAGGAGAGCACCGTCTCGAGCGTGATCCAGCGTTCGATGATGGCGGATTCCAGAGCGCGGGCGAACGCGGCGTCTCGTGGAGAGAGCCCGCGAGTGTCCGCCGATCCCAAAGGGAGATCGGGAAAACGCTGGGTCAGCTTGATGAGGCGCTCGTGTACCCGATACCTCGCATCGTTCTGCGAGATGACGGGAGGAGGCACTTGGCTTCGTTTGGATTGTCCGCTCGGTCGGCTACCGCGAGTTCGTCGATCATTCATAGGGATCAGGAGGATACCGTCGATACCGCATCAGCTGCGCTCTTGAGGGCCGCCGCCTTGTCCGTCCGCTCCCAAGTGAACGTTCCCGGGCCGCCTTCGCCCGGTTCTCGTCCAAAGTGGCCATGGGCCGCGGTGATGCGATAGATCGGCTTGAGCAGATCCAATTCACGAATGATCCCGGCGGGGGTCAGGTCGAAATGGTCGCCAACGATCTTCTCGATGGCCGCTTCGTCGATGGTCGAGGTGCCGTTGGTATCGACGAGGACGGATGTCGGCTTGGCGACGCCGATGGCGTAGCTCAGCTGTACTTCGCATTCCTCGGCGAGCTCAGCGGCGACGATGTTCTTCGCGATGTAGCGAGCCATGTACGCCGCGGAACGGTCGACCTTCGACGGGTCCTTGCCGCTGAAGGCACCACCACCGTGGCGGCCGCGGCCGCCGTAGGTATCGACGATGATCTTCCGGCCAGTGAGCCCGCAGTCGCCGTGAGGTCCACCGAGCTCGAATTTTCCGGTCGGATTGACGTGAACCATGATGTCATCGTTCCACCAGTCACCCAACATTGGCTTGATGACGTGCTGGATGATCGCGGCCTTCAATTCAGCTTGCTTGTCGGCGCCATTCCATTGCGGTCCGTGTTGGGTTGAGAGCACCACGGTTCGGACGGCGACGGGCTTTCCTTCGTCGTATTCCACGGTGACCTGGCTCTTGGCGTCGGGTCGAAGATGCAAGATCACGTTTTCGCGCCGGACTTCGGCCTGACGCGCGACCAGTTTGTGGGAGAGGTCGATCGGCAGTGGCATGAATGATTCGGTCTCACGGCATGCGAAGCCGAACATCAGGCCCTGGTCACCGGCGCCTTGTTCCGAGGCGTCGCCACCGGCCTTGTGTCGGTCGACACCCTGATTGATGTCCGGGCTCTGCTGATCGAGCGAGACCAGGACGGCACAACTCCGCCCATCGAGTCCCTTGGCCGCGTCGTCGTAACCAATCTCTTCCGCAGTCCGTCGGACGATCTCCGCGATCTCGACGTATCCATCGCACGTCACTTCGCCGGCGATGACCGCCATACCGGTGGTCACCATGGTTTCGCATGCCACCCGGCAGTTCGGATCGACGGCGATCATGGCATCGAGGATGGCGTCGGAGATCTGATCGGCCAGCTTGTCGGGGTGGCCCATCGACACGGATTCTGAGGTGAAGAAGTGGGGTCGAGTCGTCATAAGTGTGGCTTGCCGACAAAAGGGGAGGGAAGTATCCATTCAGCGGATGAATGGATTAATTGATGATCAGACGCAGGAGCAGGGTAACGGGTTCGATGGTGGAAGGAAAGTATTCGTCGCGAAACTCGCCTCGCCGAAACGGGGCTTGATCCTCCGTCGAACAATGAGAGTCGACTGGTCGCGTCCGAGAACCTTACAAACCGTCATCTTTTGATTAATCGTTATGAACCGTCGCGGAGAACTCGGCGTTTAAAAAAGAACCCGCCTAGAAATCGTCTTCGCCAGAAGGGTGGGCTACTCTCTTTGTATTGGTCGTCGACGATGAGAAGATGACCAGCGGGCAATTCTCATTGGACACTCCAGATGCGATCCACACGGTTCTTCGCCGCCACGCTCTTGACCACCGCAGTCGCCCTCACGGGCACCGCCACGGCGATCGAACCGGTCGTCGAAATCGGCGAGTCGACTCGGGTGATCATCCGAGGGACCCCTGAACTGAGGATCTTCAGTGATCGAGATGGGGGGTTCTGGTTGGTGCCGGATCCGGCGAAGCGTCGGCTCGCCATCGAGGATCTCGTCTCGGCCCGGATCGTCCGGGACGAACTCTCCGCGAGTGGCATCGTGGACCTCAGAAACTTATTCACGATTCCCCCGGCCGACCCGGTCGCCGCCTCGAACCACCGGCTCGACCGGTATTACATCGCAGAGTTTCCAACCGCCGCCGCCGCTGCCAAGGTCGTCGCAGATCTGTCTCCGCTCGTCGCCATTGGCGGGCCGATCGAGTCGATCGAGATCGATGGAATGGGCGGAGTCGCCTCACCTCCGAATGACACCTGGATCCTGAGTCAGTACGGCGTCCACAACGTCGGGCAGAACGTGTCGGGTCAGGATGGTGTGATCGGTGCTGACGTCAACGTGATTCCGGCCTGGAACTGGTCGATCGGCTCATCCGACGTGGTGGTTGCGGTCCTCGACGCCGGTCTGAGCTTCCATGAGGAGTACGAAACGCGGTTGCTGCCTGGCTGGAACGTCCCGGACGGCAACGACCAGTTTGCCGACGAATGCAGTAGTCATGGGACGCACGTCGCCGGCATCCTCGCGGCCGAGGGTGACAACGAGCAGGGCATCGCGGGCGTGGCTTGGCGAACTCGCATCATGCCGGTCGTGGTGACCGATGGATGTTCGGGCGTCGAGAGTTGGGTCGCAGAGGGAATCGTCTGGGCCGTCGATCACGGTGCCGATATCCTCAATATGAGCCTCCAGTACAACGTGGGAACGCAGGCGTTGGCGGATGCAGTTGCCTACGCAGACGCCGCTGGCGTGATTCAAGTCGCGGCGACCGGAAACACCGGGCAGGCCAATGACGTGCAGGCACCGGCGAGATTTCCAGAGACCATCGCGGTCGCAGCGACCGACAATCGAGACGAGCATTGGCCTTCGTCGAGTTCGGGACCGGAAGTCGATCTCGCGGCACCGGGCTGGCGCGTCTATTCCTGCACGAATACGTCGAACTACGGGTACAAGAGCGGAACCAGCATGGCGACCCCATTCGTGAGCGGTGCCGTCGCCTTGATGAAGGCGGTCGACCCCGATCTCGATCCAATCACCGCCAAGGTCATGCTCCGAGTGAATGCGGTGGATGTCGAGTCGATCGGTTTCGATCAACTCACCGGGAGCGGACGTCTCGATATTGAAGCCGCGGTGCTTTCGCTTGATCCAACTCCACCGGCTCCCGGAGATCTCAACCACGACGGCCGAGTCGACGGCGAAGACTTCGGAATCCTGCTGTCGGGCTGGGGCCCCTGCGGCGGTGATTGCGAAGACGTCTGCGATGGTGACATCAACCTGGACTGCCAGATCAACGGCACCGATCTCGGGCTGCTGTTTATCGACTGGACGGGTTGATTTTCACTCGCCGCTCCTGAGGCACCATCCAAAACGGTGAATCCCCACAAGAGGGCAATGTCACTTGCATGGCAAGGCGTGTCATGTCATGTCCTCGGATGTCCTCGGATGTCCTCGAGTAGACCGAGCGCCGACATGGCTTTGATCCTCGGTCTATCGTTCAGGGCGGTACTTTCGCCACCCTTGGAATCTGAGCTTCATGACCGACGCCATTGACGTATTGCGCTCCCATCGTTCCATCCGTCGTTTCAAACCTGATCCGGTTCCCGAAGAAGATCTTCTTCGCGCCGTGGAAGCGGGCCAGCAGGCCGCGACCAGTTCGAACATTCAAGGGTATAGCGCGATCCGAGTGAAGGACCCCGCCGTTCGCGCGGCGCTGGTCCCGCTCACCGGTGGTCAAGCCAAGGTCGCAAGTAGTCCACTCTTCCTGGCGATCTGTGGAGATACTCGTCGCCACCGGCTGCTGGCCGCCCGCGAGGGCACTGATTACCAGCCGAACCTCGAGGGATTCATGCTGGCAGTGATCGATGCGACGCTCTTTGCGCAGAACATGGTGATTGCGTTCGAATCGATGGGTTACGGAACTTGTTACATCGGAGGCTTGCGGGAGGACCTTCCAGCCGTTCATAAAGTCCTTCGGACGCCGGAGGGGGTCTGGCCCCTTTTTGGGCTCTGCGTTGGACGGCCCGATCAGGATCCGGAGCGTCGTCCTCGGCTCAAGACCGATGCGGTGCTCTTTGATGATCGTTATCCGGAAGACGAGGATATTCTTGCCGCCATCGATGATTACGACCGGGTGATGCATGACTGGTACCGGTCGAATGGGATCGATACGCCAGATTGGTCAGCCAGGATTCGACAGCACTTCGAAGAGAAGCGCCGCACGAGCAACGCGGCGTGGTATCTCGGGGCCGGAGCCTCTTTCGAGTGATTCGAGGTTGATCGTCGGTATAGACTGTGTCTCCACGTCCACGTGATGGGTCGGCTTTCGATCATCCACCGGACGGTTTCAACCGGAGTCCGATCGATGCTCGTGAAGGTGACGCTCGCCCGATTGCTGATCCGAGAGATGGCGGACTCCCAGTTCGTCACGCTCCAAGAGGAGAACGGCGACCGCCTGTTCCCGATCGCGATCGGTCTGCCGGAAGCGTTCGCGATTGAACGCCGCCTCCGAAAGGCGGCGGTGCCGCGGCCGCAAACCCACGACCTGCTCGAGAACACCATTTCGCTGCTGGGTGGAGAACTCGTTCAGATCGTGATTCACACCCTCGAAGAAGGAACTTTCTTCGCCAAAATCGTGGTCCGTCAGGACGAAGATCTGATCGAAATCGACGCTCGTCCGTCCGATGCGATCGCGTTGGGCGCGGCCGCAGGCATTCCGATCTTCGTCGAGGAGTCGGTGCTGGAAGAGGCCTCGAGTGAGCCAATCAGCGGAAATCAACCGCCCGAACATCCCGGATGGATGCCCGACTTCGGTGAGGAAGAGCGGGACGACGATAGTGAACAGGAGTTTGGTTGAACGACGTTCCCAGTGAAGATCTCCACGTCGCGCCGCAGGGCGCTCCAGGTGTGCTCGGTGATCCGATGCCGAAGGGACGGTTGCTCGAATCGCCGTTGCTGGCGGGTCGCATCAAGTTACGTGACGAAGATTTCATCGTGGATGAACTCCCGTTGTACGAGCCAACCGGTGAGGGTGAACATCTCTACATCCGAGTGCAGAAGACAGGGCTCGCCCACACGGAACTTCTCGATCGGCTGCGTCGGCACTTCAATGTGAAGGAGGCGGCCATCGGTGCGGCCGGAATGAAGGACCGGGTCGCCATGACCAGTCAGACTTTTTCGATCCACTTGCCGGGGCGGGGTGGGCCGCCCGCCCAGGCCGCGACCGCGCTCGAAGATTCGAGAATTCAGATCGTCTGGGCGGACTGGCACACCAACAAGCTTCGTCGCGGCCATCTCAAGGGGAATCGATTCTCCATTCGTATTCGCGATCTCGATCCACTTCAGGCGCCGCAGGTCTGGCGCGCGATGAAGGAGCTTGAGCACCGAGGCGTGCCCAATCACTACGGGACCCAGCGTTTTGGGTACCGCCGGAATACCCACCGGCTCGGCGCGCTGGTCCTTCGAAGCGATTGGGACGGACTGGCCGCGGAGATGCTCGGTGCCTCGGGTTCTTGGTTTCCGGCCCACCAGCGATCTCAGCGTGAGGCCTTCGATGCCGGTCGTTTCGACGAGGCGTTGAAGGGCTGGGGACGGCGGGACGTTGCCGAACGCAGCATGGCTCGCGCCATCGCCAAGGGCCAGTCGTCGGCCGATGCATTTCGAACCGTCTCACGGCAGATGAGGACGTTCTGGGTCAGCGCGCTTCAATCTTCGATTTTCAATCATCTGCTTGAGGAACGTCTCGAGGCGGGGACGCTCGATCAACTTCAGTTGGGCGACGTTGCTTTTCGCCACGAGAGTCGCAAGTCATTCCTCGCCGACGCGGCGATGTTGGCGGCAGAGGACCAGCAGGCTCGGGTGGATTCTTGGGAGATTTCACCGGCCGGACCGATCATCGGCCCGGGCATGCCCCAGGCGACCGGCGTGGTCTTGGATGCCGAGCGAAATGCGTTTGGCGTGGCTGACGTCGAAGCGGACGATTTCGCGCAAGGCGATCTCGATTTCAAGGGCACTCGTCGGCCATATCGAGTCAGAATCACCGACCTCGAACTCGATTCCGGTTTCGATCAACACGGGACCTATGTTCGGGTCGCCTTCGATCTGCCTCGTGGGTCATATGCCACCGTGGTGCTTCGGGAAGTCATCGGAGATGAAGGCGTCGAAGCCCATCGCCGCGATCGGCGCGATCAAAGTGCCTTCCCGACGCAGAATGAGCCACGAGCATGACTTGGACGGCCACGATCTTGGTTCTCCGCCCAGAACGGTGAGATGCTTCCGATTCGTTTGACCCGGCGATGCCTCGGATCGAGATTTAGTTCCCCTTCAGATTCGGGCTTCGAGGCGACGTGATATATTCCGCCATCCCGCCGGGACCGTTTCAAGCCTCTGGAAAGGACGATCTGGATTGTTCGGAGTTCGATCTGCAATCACGATCGCTTTTGTCGCGTGGATTTTCCTCGCAGGCCCGAGCTTGCCTGGAGGTCCGGTGGAGGCTTTCGCATCGACGGCTCAGGTCACGGCGCCTCCGCCCGCGCCGCCCATCCCGTCTGCAGCGCCGCCGCCGTACACCATGAAGGAATCGGTCGCGGAGATGGACGCTCGTCTGGTCATTTGTGACCCCGATGCCCCACCGGTGTCCGGCGCCGGAGTCACCGGGATCTTCGCTCCAGAGTCTCCGCCATCGCGGCAGATCCGAGATCTTAGTTATCTCGTGTTCGGAATCTGCATCGTGATCTTCGTGGTCGTGCAGGGATTTCTCGTGGTGGCGATCTTCCGAGGTATTCGTGCTCGACGGGTCGCGAGCCGACCTGACAGCGAAGCCTCGGCCGAACCCGTTCAGATTTATGGCAGCATTCCCATCGAGATCGCCTGGACGGTGATCCCTTCGATCATCGTCTTTGTGCTCACAATGGTCACCATCCGTACGCTGCGTGACATTGACATCACGACGCCACCTGAGAACTCAATGGAGGTCGTGGCGATCGGCCATCAGTGGTGGTGGGAGTTCCGCTACCCGGGACCTGATGGCGAGGTGATCACGGCAAACGAGATGCACGTGCCGGTCGGCCGACCGATCTGGCTTCGGCTGGAGTCCGCTGACGTCATTCACAGTTTCTGGGTGCCGAGGCTGGCGGGGAAAATGGACCTGATTCCGGGTCACACCAACTACACGTGGTTTTCGGCCGATCGGAAGGGCATTTTCCTCGGGCAATGCGCCGAGTACTGCGGAACCCAGCATGCTCACATGCTGATCCGGGTCTACGCCGACGAGCCAGCCGAGTTTGAGACTTGGCTCGATCACCAGCGGAAGCCCGCGGTCGTCGACGCGTCGGTCGATGCGGGCCGGAGGGTGTTTGCCGAGTACGCCTGTCTCAACTGCCATACCATTGATGGCTTGAGTGATGGAATGTTCGGTCCGAACCTCACTCATCTCGCGAGCCGGGACACCATCGGTTCCGGTTTCATCCCGCTCGACCGGGACAATCTGCGAGCGTGGATTGACGATCCGAATCAACTGAAACCCGGCTGCAACATGCCGTCGCTCAAACTCGACCCGCCGGAACTCGACGCGGTCACCGACTATCTCATGACCCTGCATTGACGTGAAGGTCCCGACATGACCATTGGCTCAGGACATTCCAGTCTCGCACCCCTCCCCGGGCCGTCTCCGCGCGGTCGCTTCTGGGAATTGGTGATGCAATGGGCAATCTCCGTTGATCACAAAAAGCTGGCGATGATGTACATCGGAGCCGGCCTGATTTTCTTCCTCGTCGGAGGCATCGAAGCCGCGTTCATGCGGCTCCAGTTGGCCCAGGCGGGAAACAACGTCGTCGACCCCGCGACCTTCAATCAGCTTTTCACGATGCATGGCACCACCATGGTGTTTCTGGTCGGGATGCCGATTCTGCTTGGTTTTGGCAACTATCTGATCCCCCTCATGGTGGGGGCCCGCGACATGGCCTTTCCGAGGCTGAATGCCTTTGGATTCTGGCTCTTCATCTTTGGCGGGCTGCTCCTCTACTTCAGCTACGTCGGTGCCGACGGGCTCTACGGGGCGGGCACCGCGCCCGATGTCGGTTGGTTCGCCTACGCGCCGCTCACCAGTCGAACCTTTAGCCGCGGTAACAGCACCGACTACTGGATCCTGGGAATTCTGGTCAGTGGCTTCGGAAGTATGACCACCGCGATCAACTTCATCGCGACCATCCTTTGCATGCGTTGTCCGGGCATGAAGTTGATGCGAATGCCGATGATCGCCTGGATGATGCTGGTCGTCGCGTTCTTGGTTCTGGTGGCGATACCGATTCTCACCGCCGCCCAGTCGATGCTCCTCCTCGATCGAACCCTCGGAGCGCACTTCTTCGATCCTGAGACGCAAGGGTCTGCGATTCTCTGGCAACATCTGTTCTGGTTCTTTGGTCATCCCGAGGTCTACATCCTGATCCTGCCCGCCTTCGGATTCGTGAGCGAGATCATGCCGACGTTTAGTCGGAAGGTGATCTTCGGTTATCCATTGATGGTGGCCGCGACCGTTGGCATTGGTTTCATATCGCTGGGCGTTTGGGCGCACCACATGTTCGTGGTTGGGCTGGGGCCGGTACTCGACTCCTTCTTCGGGGCGACGACCTTCCTCATCTCGGTTCCGACTGGGATCAAGATCTTTAACTGGCTGGGCACCATGTGGGGTGGACGGCTTCAGTTCACGACCCCGATGCTCTTCGTCACCGGCTTCGTTGCAATGTTCGTCATCGGAGGCCTCACCGGCATCATGCTGGCAACGGTCCCCCTGGACTGGCAGTTGTCCGACAGCTACTTCGTGGTCGGTCACTTCCATTACGTCCTCTTCGGTGGGACGGTGTTCGGAATCTTTGGAGCATTGTTCTACTGGTTCCCCAAGGCGACTGGCCGGCTTCTCGACGAGCGGCTTGGAAAGTGGACCTTCTGGCTGCTCTTCATCGGATTCACGCTGACCTTCATGCCCATGCACGTCTCGGGTGCCTTAGGCATGCCGCGGCGGATCTACACCTACGAAGTAGATCGCGGTTGGGAGATCTGGAATCTGATCAGTTCGATCGGGGTTCCGGTCCAGATGGCTGGCGTTGCCATCTTCTTGTGGAACGTTGTCCGCAGCCTTCGAAAGGGTGAGGTGGCGGGAGATGATCCGTGGGATGCCTGGACACTCGAATGGTCAACTTCCAGCCCGCCCCCCGAATGGAACTTTGACCGCATTCCAACCTGTACCAGCGCCCGCCCGCTCTGGGACCGCAAGCACCCGGAGGATCCTGATGCACACTACGAGTGATCCCCGACTGCAAAGGAAGGGTTGCGAATGACCGCTTTGAACGCAACGACGAGCAACGTTCGTCTGACCGCGCCGCTCTCGCGAGCGAAGGTCGGTATGGCGTCTTTGATCTTCATGGAAAGTGCGTTCTTCAGCGCCTTCCTGGTGACCTACCTCTACTACATCGGAAAGAGCCCCGACGGGCCACAGCCGCTTGATTGCCTCGAGCTCAATCTCGTACTCATCAACAGCGTCTGCCTGCTCAGTTCCAGCATCACCGTGGTCTTGGCGGTCCGGTCACTGGCTCGGGGTGCGATGGGTGCGTTCCGACTCTGGCTGGCGGTGACCATTCTGCTCGGTTTGGAATTTCTCCTCGGCACGGGCTACGAGTGGTGGGGGCTGATCGAGGACAAGGGGCTGACCCTCCAGTCCAACGCCTTTGGAACGAACTTCTATTCCCTGGTTGGTTTTCACGCGTTTCATGTGTTGGTCGGACTCGTGCTGTTGATCGGCGTTTTCATTCTCTCGCTCTTTGGCTTTATCAACCCGGCCCGTGACCATCAGCGTGTGGACATTGCGACCTGGTACTGGCACTTCGTGGACGTGGTCTGGATCCTGGTGTTCACGCTGGTCTATATCGTCGGTCGAGTCCCGCAGGGAGCCCCGGCATGACGACTCCGAACAATGAAGAATCAAAGGCCCAACGGCTCGCCGAACGAGCGGCGCTCGCGCCGCGCGAGCCGATGGAAATGCCATACCTTCGCGCCATTCCGCAACCGACGCCGTGGCCGATTCTCGCCGCGTTTGGTCTGACGTTCATCTTCGCTGGACTGGTCACGAACTGGATGGTCAGTGTGGTCGGTGCGGCCTTCGCGTTGGTTGGCTTGATCGGTTGGTTTCGCGAGGTCTTCCCGCATGAGAACGTCGAGGCGATTCCGGTGGCAGACTGCGAGGCGGTGCTTCCGCCGCCAGTCTTCGAGCCTCGCCCTGCGAAGTTGCCGCGGAATATGGTTCCCGAAGAAATCCATCCCTATCGAAGTGGTTTTAAGGGCGCGATCGCTGGGGCCGTCGCCATGGCGGTGGTCGCCGCGGGTTGGGGTTTGATCGACGAAGGCAGTCTTTGGATGCCGATCAATCTCCTCGCTGGCACCGTGCTTCCGTCGGTGGGCGAGGCAACGCTGGAACAACTTCGGCTCTTCAACGGAGCTTGGTTCGCCACGGCGGTGGGGGTCCACGTTTGCCTGAGCCTTTCCGTTGGAATGGTTTTTGTGGTCTCACTTCCGATGATGCCCCGCCGGCCGTTGCTGGCGGGCGGATTGATCGCCCCGATCATCTGGACTGGCATCGCTTGGGCCACGATGCGAGTGGTCAATCCGACTCTTGAGCAGTACATCTCTTGGCCATGGTTTCTGGGAAGTCAGATCGCCTTCGGAATCGCGTGTGCCATGGTGATTTCCAGAACAACGAAAGTCCGTCTTCAGGTCGGTCGTCCCTTCGAAGATCGAATGGGCTTCGAGCAGACCGAGGGAGATGAATCTTGAATCGGTGTGATTTCAGCTTTGGTCATCATCATTCACGGGCGTCTACATTGAAGGGCCTCCACCTGATGCTCGCCGCGTCGTTGGCGGTAGTGACGGTCGGGTCCGTCGCCTGTGATCGTCTTCCGGGGAAACCGCCGCCCAATCCGGCGCCGGTCATTTCCGTCGCGACCACGGCAGGATTCGAGATCATGTGGGCAGAGCGATGTTCCGGATGCCACGGCGCCGACGGACAACTGGGCGCGGGTCTTCCGATGAGGAATGCCGAGTACTTGAACGCGGTCCCCGACAGTGACATGTTTTCGATGATTCGCAACGGCGTCCCCAGCAGTCGGATGCCGGGTTTCGGTGGCGATGCCATTGGCGGGGTTTCTGACGAGGTCATTCGAGACTTCATTAAGGGAATGCAGGTGACCTGGGCCCAGGGCGATGCTTCAAACGACTCGCTTGGTCTCCCTTGGCGTGCGCCGGATGCGCCGGGTGACGTCTCTCGAGGCGCGACGGTCTTTGCCGCGAAGTGTGCGGCATGCCATCCCGCCGAACAGGCCGCGCCAACCCAGCGTGGTTCGACCCCCGACCAGCTCATCGCGGGAAGCGTGACGGACCCCTTCTATCTGCGCCTGGTCAGTAACCAGCATCTGCGGTCGAACATCGTCTTCGGCCGCAAAGATCTGGGCATGCCGGGGGCAGCTGGCCCCTTCCGCGGCCCCGATGGTGGTGAGGTCACCGGGGGTCTAGACGCGGCCGACGTTGCCGATCTTGTCGCATACCTCGCCTCGAAGCGAAACACCTGGCCGTCGGGACCGGAAGTGGAGGATGGTGAACCATGAGTGAACGACCCAGCGACTCGTCAACCGGAGCCGATTCGGCTTCGACGCCTTCGGCGGAAGCCGGTGGTTGCGAGGGATGCGAAGCCGTGAAGAGCGGCGGCCGCCGAGGATTTTTGTTTGCCGCCGGAACCACGTTGCTCACCGTCGGCGGTGGGCTCGCGGCGGTTCCGATTGTCGGCGTGGCGATCGGTCCGGCGGAAGCCAGCGACCCGAATCGCTGGATCGCGCTCGGCAAGGCGACCAACTTCAAGGTCGGCGAGACCGTCCTCGTGAAATTCACGAATCCTTGGAACTCCCCGACCGACGGCGATACGAACCAGAACGTCTGCTACGTGCGGTGCATTGATCATCAGACGTTCCAAGTATTCGCGGTCACCTGCGCTCACCTCGGTTGTCCCGTTGAGTGGTTCGCCCAGTCACGGCTCTTCATGTGCCCGTGTCATGGCGGCGTCTACTACGAGGACGGCGCTCGGGCCTCGGGGCCACCGCCGCGTGGCCTTTACGAGTACATCTGGCGAGTCGAAGACGACAGTTTTGAAATTCTCGCCGGACGTCTGCCTGGCCTCCAGGAGAGCACCTGAGATGAAGAGTTCAGGGGTCATCGGAAAAACGCTGGGGTGGGTCGACGACCGGACTGGTCTGGTCGCGGTCACCGAGCACGCGATGTTCCACAAGGTGCCTCGGAGCGCGAAGTGGTGGTACGTCTTCGGTAGCGCCACGCTGATGTTCTTCATCGTGCAGTTGGTGACCGGGGTCTTGTTGACGACCCTGTTCGTGCCGAGTGCCGCCGAGGCGTATCAGAGCCTGGTCTATATCGACGAGAAGATCCCGATGGGATGGATGCTCCGAGCCCTTCACGGCTGGAGTTCGAACGCCATGTGCATCATGATGTTGATTCACATGACGCAGATTTTCCTGCACGGGACCTACAAGTTCCCGCGGGAATTGACCTGGGTGGCCGGCGTCGCCTTGTGCGTCACCACGCTCGGGCTCGCGTTTACGGGTCAGATCATGCGTTGGGATGCCAACGCCTACTGGGGCCTCGGCATTGGTGCGGCCATCGTCGATCGGGTTCCCTTGGCGGGTAACTGGTTGCGATCGGTGGTACTCGGTGGCCCCGACATCTCGGGCGCGACCCTCAGTCGCTTCTTCGCCCTGCACGTTTTCATCCTTCCCGGCACGGCGATCGGCCTGATCGGATTGCATTTGATCCTCGTCCTCAAGGGGGGCATCAGCGAGATGCCCAAGGTCGGCCAGCCGATCGAGCCTGAGACCTATCGCGAGGAGTACGAAAGCCGGGTCAAGAAGACCGGGGTGCCATTCTTCCCCGATGCAGCGCGGCGAGACATGGTCTTTTGCGGTGCGGCGCTGATTGGGTTGATCGGACTGGCGGCCTGGTATGGCCCATTCGGTCCCGGGCCGGTTCCCAGCCCGACGATCATTGAGGTGGCGCCGCGGCCAGATGGCCTCTTTCTCTGGTTGTTCGCGGTGCTCGCCTTGCTTCCGCCGGATACCGAGACCTTCCTGATTCTGGTTGGTCCACCGGTCGGCATCGCGTTCCTCGCAGCGCTCCCGTTCCTCTCGCCGCGTGGCGAGCGGGCACCGTCGCGGCGGCCGATCTCCGTGATCATTCTCTGCATCATCGTGACCGCATTGGCGGTTCTGACTTGGCTCGGCGAAACCTCGCCGTGGAGTCCGGTCATGAAGGCTTGGACCTCCATTCCGACGCCAATCGAATACGTCCGTCATCGAAGTCCGCTTGAACTGCAGGGTGCGATTCAACTTCAGTACGCCCAGTGCCGGAACTGTCATTCCATCGGCGGCGAAGGTGGCAAACGAGGCCCGGCTTTGGACGACGTCGCGACCCGCTTGAGTTGGGATCAATTGGTGCGGCAGATCCAGCAAGGTGGGGGAAACATGCCGGCCTACGGCAAGAACCTCAGCAGCGCGGAGACCGAGGCGCTGGTGGCCTTCCTTTCAACCCTTGATGGCGGCGCGCTTCCCGCACGCATTCCCGGGGCCATGGAACGACAACCCGGCCGGGATCAATCGCCGACCGCGGATCCTCGGGCCGATACTGGGGCCGATACTGGTGCCGATACTGATGCCGATACCGAACTCGACTCGGATACCGTTGCCATTCGCTGATCGGAGTTCGACCGCCTCATGAACCTCGGCCTGGCCACCTCGGTCGAAGTGCTCGGGGCCGCCGTCTCCGGCGCGCCTTGGACCGTGGTCGCGGCGCTGGTCTCGATCACCGTCTACTCGATCGGACGCCGCCGGCTGGTTCGCGGCGGCCGTCGTACTGCGGCTCGATTTCCGCGGTGGAGACAATGGTCGTTCGGGCTTGGCTGGCTGGGCCTTCTGGTGGCCATCGCGACGCCATTAGATGCGGCGGCTGAGCGTTCGTTGTCGGCCCACATGATTCAACACATGCTTCTGGCCATGGTGGTTCCGCCGCTCTGGTGGTTCGGGGCGCCGGCCATGCCGATGTTGATGGGGCTCCCGCGTTCCTGGCGGTCAGGGGTGGTCGGACCGATCTTCGCGGCGCCTTGGTTCCGCGCGGTGTTTCGCCGAGCGGTTCATCCAGTCGTGGGCTGGGTATTGATGGCCGTGACGACCCTCGGCTGGCACGTTCCGGCCGCGTACGAACTGGCGATTCAGAATCCAACCTGGCATCTCGTCGAGCACGTGAGCATGTTGGGTGCCGGGCTTGTCTTCTGGCTTCCCGTGGTCGCACCGTTTCCGTATCGGTCGCCCTGGCCGCGAATCGCGCTAATCCCTTATCTCGTCTCAGCGGATCTCGTGAACACCGTGGTGAGTGCGGCGTTGGCGTTCGCAGAAGCCCCCGTCTACTCGTGGTACGGAAAACTTGCCGCGGCGCGGGGAATCGACGCGGTGCTTGATCAGCAACTTGCCGCGGGTCTAATGTGGGTTCCGGGGAATCTGGTGTATCTGATTCCGGCCATGGTGATCACGGTGCGGTGGATGCTCGGCGGTTCATCGGTGGCGGCTCGGCCGCGGACAGTTCATCCTCCGCAAACGATTTCACTCCCCGTCCTCTCCCCGCATCGTGATCGGGGTGACTTGCTTCGGGTGCCAATGCTCGGCCGGTTGCTCCGCTCGCCGGCCTTTCGGCTGGGGATCCGACTCGCGACCCTGGCGGGCGCCGTGGTCATCGCCCTCGATGGAATGCTCGGCCCCGACGAATCGCCGATGAATCTTGCCGGCACGCTGCCCTGGACGCACTGGCGCGGCGTGACGGTGGTGTTGTTGTTGGTTCTCGGAAACGTCGCGTGCTTCGCGTGTCCGTTGATCGCGCCGCGTTCGGTTCTTCGGCGTTGGATCTCGCCACGATGGCGGTGGCCACGACGATTCCGCTCGAAGTGGTTGGCCGTCGGACTGGTGGTCGTCTGGTTGGTCGCCTACGAGGCCTTTGATCTGTGGGACAGTCCGCTGGCGACCGCGATGCTCATCATCGGACTCGTCGGTGCGGCAACGGCGGTCGATCTGCTGTTCGAAGGCGCTTCCTTCTGCCGTTACGTCTGCCCGGTGGGGCAGTATCAGATGGCGTTGTCGACGATCTCGACGCGGACGGTCGCGGCGATCGATCCGGATCGGTGTACGACCTGCACGACGCACGACTGTCTGGCGGGCGGACCACGTGGTCCCGGTTGCGGTCTTGACCTCTTGATACCGAGTAAATCGGGCAACCTCGACTGCACGTTCTGCCTCGACTGCGTGACGGCGTGCCCACACGACAACGTTGGGCTGGTTCGGCAGGTACCCGGATTGGATCTGGCCGAGGCCGGGTGGCGCAGTGGCATCGGGCGGCTCTCCCGTCGGCTCGACTTCGGGGTGTTGCTCGCGGTACTCACCGTCGGCGGAATCGTGAACGCCGCGGGGATGACCGGGCCAGTGGTTGGAGTGCTCGACGAGATTTCCGGAAACGAATACCGCACGCTGGTCGCGGCGGTGTTCGTCGTGGTCTCGATCTTGCTTGGTCTCGGGGTGCTGTCGCTGGCGGCGATCGGCGATTCATCGGCGTCTCGACCAGCGCGACTGACCCGCGCGGGACTGGCCGCCGCGCCGCTGGGGGCGGCGATGTGGGTCGTTCACTTCGGTTTCCATTTGGTCACCGGCTGGCCGACCGCGGAGGCGTCCATGGTCCGAGTGACGCATGATCTCGGTCTGAGCCAACGTCTGCCGGATCGAATCATGAGTTGTTGCGTGCCTCCGCCCGACTGGATGCTTCCCCTCGAACTCGGTGTTCTCTCGCTCGGCGTTGCCGGGAGCCTCGGCGTGGCGTGGTGGGGGTGGCGGGCGATCGCGGTTGAAAACAATGACCGAGTCACGGCCGCAAGTATCACCCGTCGCTGGCTTCCGTCTGCGGCGGTGTTGATCACGTTGTGGGCGGTCACGGCCTGGATCGTCTTCCAGCCGATGGAGATGCGCGGCACGTCGGGGTTCATGCCATGACTCGACGCACCCAATCAAAGCAACGACGCCCGAAGACGCGCGGGTGGTGGTTCGCCACCGTGGCGCTGTGGCTCCTCATGCCCGTGAATATGGCCGCCGCCGATGGCGGCGCTGTGGCGTGGACGGGAACTCGTTTAGAGCAACCAGCCGCGGTGGTGGTCTCCCCACCATCACCACGGGTCGGGGCGATCGAGATTGCCTGGATCGGTGCTCGCGACGCCGCGGCCGAGGTGATCCTCCGGCATGAAGACGGGACGGTCATGCGATCGGCCTTTGAGACCGCGAGGATCGGCGGTGAATTCAAGGCAGATTTCGAAGTCGAGCGTCCGGGGACCTGGCTCGTCGAGATTGACCCCAATGGGGAAGGCGCGGCGGAGCCGGTACGGTTCAACGTGGTGGTGGGTGGTCCGATCCCACCGTGGCGTTCGCTCTGGATGCCGCTCTTTGCGTGGGTCCCGCTGGTCTTGATTGGGCTGGCGGCGGCATGGCGCCGAGCCGGCTGAGACGTTGATCAAGTTGATCATGTTGTCATGTTGATCATGTTGATGTCAGATGGCCTCAGTTCAGAGTACGCCGCGTTGTTCGAGTGCCGAACGGATTTGCGGGGCGGTCTCACTGGCATGATCGATCTGAATGGCATCCCAGTCGGCAGCGCGGGCGGCGGTGATGTTGTCCTTCAAATCATCGAAGAAGACGATCTCTTTACCAGAGAGACCGACCGCATCTTCGAATGCCCGGTAGATGGCCGCCTCAGGCTTGTGAAGGCCGAGCAGATGAGAGGCATGGTGCACGTCGAGTGACGCGATGGCCGGATCTTCGAGGAGCGGCCCCCAATGGGAGTGGCTCGTATTGGAGAGGCATGCGGTGCGGATTCCCGCGGCTTGAATCTCCGAAATCAGGGCGGCAGTGCCGGCGTATGGTTCGATGATCCACGCGTGGTGGACCTTCGCGATCTCCTGCGGCGACCAGACACCGTCGAAGAGCTCGCTCAACTCGCGAAAAAAACCTTTGCAGTCAACACGGCCGGTTTGATATCGAGTGATTAATTCGGTCTTTCGGACGTCATGGTCCGGTCCTGGTTGATGCGCACGGTTCGGAATGCCGGCTTCTCGGCAGCCTTCCGGCCAAGACCGACAAATCCGGACCAGCACCCCACCAAGATCGAAGCAAATCATCACGGGAGCAGCCTAACTTTGATCGTGAACTTTGGCCGGATTGGCCACGCGTTGAATTTCAACTGGCGTGGCGCTTCTCGGCGCGACGTCGTCGGAAGAAGGCCTTGAGAAGTTCAGCGCAACGAGCCTCTTCGACGCCACCAATCATCTCGACTCGATGATTGAGTCGGCGATCGCCGGGAATGTCAAAGAGCGAAGTGCACGCCCCGGCCTTCGGATCAAAGGCGCCGTAGACGAGTCGTTTCAGTCGTGCGTTCACCAGCGCGCCAGCGCACATCGGGCATGGTTCCAGGGTCACGGCCATGCTGCAGTCGGCAAGCCGCCAGCTTCCGAGTCGGCTTCCCGCTTCTCGTAAGGCGACCATTTCGGCGTGGCCAGTCGGATCGCAGCAGGTCTCGCGGTTGTTTGCGGCTTCGCCGAGAATCTCGGCGCCTCGATAGACGACCGCACCCACGGGTACTTCGCCGTTGGCGCCCGCGGCTCGGGCGAGTTCGATGGCGCGTTCCATCATTCGAACGTCGACGTCGTCGACTCCCGGGTGATCGTTGCATGCGATGCGAAGCCTGGACATCCAGCGTCTCCTGCGAACTCGGATCCGACGAATGGGGTCGCCGGCACCGATTTTTCGAGTCCCTCTCACGATGAATCCCCGGGCCGAAGCGGTCCGATGATGCCGCGTCACGGTCGGGGATCCTCGGGACCATTCTGCTCATCGGTCTCGTCCTCTTCGGGCACCTCTGGACCATCGGAATCGGGATCGGACGCTGAATCGGAGGCTTCCGGTTGTGCGGGTCCGGAGGGTTGATCCGTCCGTCCGTCCGCGTCATCCGCAGGGTCTTCCTCGTTTGACGTCCGGGAATCATCACGGTCATAGCCGACCAGATCGCCCAACGTGGAGGAGACGATCTTGCCACCGGCCACGCGATCCGCGGGAGCCACCAGAAGCAGAAAGATGCCGAGTTCGTAGAGAAGATAGAGCGGGATAAAGAGCAGAATCATGCTCACCACGTCCGCCGGCGTGAGAATCGCGCCGAGGACGGCGCAGACGAGAACGGCGTAACGACGATTTGAAGTGAGGAACTTCCGATCCGCGATTCCCGCCCAACCGAGAAGAAGAATCACCAGCGGCATCTGGAAGGCCACGGTGACCGCCAGTGCGAGGGTGAGCACGAAGCCGATGTACTCGCCGAGACGGAACTCCTGAGAGATCGTGCCCGCGCGGCTGAGCGGTACGGAGAGCAGTTCGAAGGTTGTGGCGTCGAGACTGGTCGGTACCACGACGACCAGCGTGCGGGTTGAAGGTTCGATCCACGCCTGGCCCGGTGCGGGATTCGTCGGGGGATCCTCGAGAACGGGGAAGACTGGGAATCCTTCACTGCTGGATTCGACGATGCGGGCGCCGGAGTCGGGAATGCCGAAGGCGTCCGCCGGACCGGGGACGCCGAAGGAGATCAGCACCTGCAGCATGAGCGGGAGCATCACCCAGTACAGGAGGGCGAGTCCGGCCGCGGTCAGGATGGCGCTTCCCGGGATCAGGAAGTAGACAAAGCGTTTTTCTTGGTTGTACAGCCCGGGCTCGACGAACTTCCAGCTCTGCCAAAGAATCCAGGGCGCGGAGATGACCGCGGCGAAGATGAAACTCAGTTTCAGATCGGTGGTCAGGACCTCGGCCGGTCCGAGTGCCTGAAGTCTTGCGGGGAGTCCATTCGCTTCCATGGCCGCCAGGGCTGGCAGGAGCAGGATGCTCCGGATCGAGGCGGCAAAGAAGAACAGCAACACCGCCAACGGCAGCGGGACGATCGCCGCGAGGATGAGCCGCTTTCGAAGCTCCTCGAGATGATCACCGAAGCTCATGAGTCCCTGAAGATGTTGCGGCAGCGGCATGGTTCGTGATTCTAGTGCGACAGCCCCTGGAGGCGAGGTCTTCGACGGTGAGAATCAGGGGATGTCGATATCGAAGAACCGGGCCGCGTTCTGGTCCAGTAGCGATTCGAAGGCTTCAGGGGCTCGGCCCCGCCGGGTGGCGAGAAATGCGGCCGTGCAACCCACGAACTTCGGCTCATTGGGTCGAGTGGTTCGATGGGGTTCCGGGGTGAGAAAGGGGGCATCGGTCTCCACCATGATCCGGTCGTCAGGGACCAAGTCGCTCGCGGAGGCGACCTCGGCGGCATTGGCGAAGGTGACGATTCCGGTGAAGGAGATCCATCCACCAAAGTCTAGGACTGCCCGGGCATTGGCTTGGTCACCCGTAAAGCAGTGAAATACGAAGCGGTCGTTGGGCAGGGATGACGCGTGCAATACCGGGAGGAGATCCTCGAACGCTTTTCGACAGTGGATCACCACCGGTTTCTGGAGCCCCTCGGACGACCAGGACTCGATCTTGGCAAGCTGTTCTTCGAGGACCTGGCGCTGAAGGCCGCGATCGGGTTGGTCGTAGTGATGATCGAGGCCGAGTTCGCCCCATGCCACACATTTGGGATGCCGGGCCGCGAGCAGCATGGCGTCCCAGTCGATCGGTCGATCGCTGTACAGCGGATGAATGCCCGATGAGAACCAGATTTCTGGATGAGTGTTGGCGAGGGCGGTGAGTTCCGGGAGTCCGTCCGTGGTGGTTGCAATTGAGATGCAGCCTCGAACGCCAGCGGCCTTCGCGTCCGCCAGAACGCGATCTACTTTCCCGTCGAAGCAATCGAAGGTGAGATGGCAGTGGGTATCAAACATGTGACGCTGAGGATACGCAGGAGGCGGGCGGCGTGTCCATGGGAGACGGGCGAGCGGCGGACGATCGGGGGACGGGTGGAGGTCCGATCGATGAGCAAGGGTTCAGGTAGACTCGGCTCGATGGGTCCCGGGCCGCATCATTGATTGAGCAACCATCGGAAACCGAGTCGATGTCTGAAACCCAGAACGCGCCGAGCACCCCGTCGAAACTCAAGAAAGAACTGAATCTCTTCGGCGTCTTCGCCGTCGCGATCGGAACCACGCTCAGTGCGGGTTTCTTCCTTTTGCCGGGTCTTGCCTACCAACAGGCAGGCCCAGCAGTCATTCTGAGTTACCTGATCGCAGCCGCGATCATGGTCGCCCCGACTCTCTGCATCGTTGAGCTCGCGACGGCCATGCCCAAGGCGGGCGGGACGTACTTTTTCCTCGATCGGAGTTTGGGCCCGCTCTGGGGCACAATCGGAGGGCTCGGCACCTGGCTCGCCCTCACCCTCAAGTCCGCATTCGCGCTGATCGGCATGGGTGCGTATATCTCGCTCTACGTCGACCTCGGAGAG